>NZ_VAJL01000001.1:0-669375 GCF_006175945.1 Chryseobacterium mulctrae
TCAGAAGAAATTATACGGACGATGGAATTTTTGGGAAGAATTTGTAGGTTATCCTATGATGATTTATTATCGAATCAGGGGAGAAAAATTCAAAAGATGTTGGCAAAAAGAATTGACAAAGCCAAACAGAAAGCTGGCAAAATTGTTCTTACTGAAAAAATAAAAAATGAGTTTTTGATTCGGTACGAAAAGTTGGATAATTTTTTCAGTTTTCATTTCAAAGACATTGACGCATCCAGAAATCATAATTTTGAAGAGAAGATCCAATACTGTTTAGACCAATACAAAAAAGAATCTAACAACCTAATAAGTTCAAGTAATATGATGAAGTTGCAGGGGAATTTTCTCAACGGTGCTGAAGCTACCCTTCTTCTATATTTTGCTTTAGACAGCAAAACAAAAAGAGAGATTCGGCTTTCCGATATTATGATCGGTGAAAACAGTTCTAAAATTTTCATTGCTTTCTTGAAAGTCAAAAAATTCATCGATGAAAATCACAATTTACTCGTAGATCAGAAATCTTCTTTCATCAGAATACACCGCTTTTTGAAGGACAATCATATTATTAATCCCGATTATCAAGATTCCACGATTATTGAGGCAATGGAAAATGAATATAATACCAATTTTGATAAAGGAACATTTTCAAGAGCAGTCCTTGTGAAACCCAATGATTTTGAAGAGATTATCTATCAGGAATTATCTAAACTATTTAATATCAGCTATTAAACTTTACGCAATTGAGTAGAATTGTATGATTAGTCTATCATACAATTTTGTCTGCAAAAAAACAATCGTTATGCAGACAACCAATCCATTCCAAACCATTCTTGATGAATTAGGGGAAGTAAAAGATACTCTATTCTCTCAAAAAAGAACCTGAAATCGAATTGAAAAGAAGCTATACTCTATCAAAGAGTGTTCAGAAATTCTTAAACTCGATTATCAGACGGTTCGCTCACACATTTTAAAGGGAACATTAAAGCGGAACAAATCGGACGATTCTATCGAATTAGCCATTTGATCTGATGAATGCTTTAAACGATGTCAAATCGCTAAAGTATAAAAGATAACGAACCCATTTGTTTATCCGAATCACTATTGTTTAACCTTTCCGTATTTCCTGTACGGTATAAAATCCTTTAAAAATGAAGCGAAAAAATTCCTTATATAAGAGTAGGAACAACGTACTATAAAAAGATTGAAAAACCATTAATTTCCGGAGATAAGATCTCGATATTAGTCCGCTGGAATCGTGAAACGATTATCAGCGACTATGGAAAAGTATACGTTTCAAAAGTTCCCAAGTATGATGGCTTCTGTTGCATTCCTTCCCATCTGCAATACCAGCAGATCATTCAAGGATTCTACAATGTCTACAATGAAATCCCTTACCAGCCTATTGAAGAGAATTTAGAAATCGATTCACTTCTAGAAAAAAATTCCATTTTCCTTGAAGTTTATGGAACATATTTTTGGAGAACAGTTGGAGCTGGGCTTAGACTATATCAAAATTTTGTTGCAATATCCCATACAAATGCTACCGATCCTTTGCTTGGTCAGCAAAGAAAGATCTACCGGAAAATCCACATTCATTAAATGGCTTAAATCTATCTTCGGACTTAATATGACCTATATAAAAGGAGATTCCTTCAGCAGTCAGTTCAATTCGGATTGGACATCGATGTTGATTGTAGCCATTGATGAAGTATTCTTCGAAAAAAAGGAAATTACGGAACGTTTAAAATATCTTTCCACGACTGACAAAGACAAAAAAGAAGCCAAGGGAAAAGACCGTGAAGAAGTAGAATTCTTTTGGAAAATTTATTCTCTGTTCAAATAATGAAGACAATTTCATTCAAATCGATGAAAATGAGATCCGATTCTGGATAATCAAAGTAAGATCAATCAAAAGCGAGAACACTGAATTTCTGCACAATCTCTACAAGGAGATTCCCTATTTCCTTCGTTACCTAATTCAAAGACCCTTCCACAGTCATAAGGAGACAAGGATGTGGTTCACAGATTCACAGATCAGAACGAAGGCTCTTCAAAGATTGGTTTGGAAGAACAGCAATAAACTGGAATCCAAGATCATCGAACTTTTATATGAGTTTTTCGAAAGTAATGAAGACAGCAAAATCCATTGTATTCCTCAGGATATTTTCAATATGCTGGGTAAAAAATGTTCAAAAAACAGTTATTGGACAATCAATGATGTCAGGAAATTACTCAAAGAAATCTGGAAACTCGAGCCTGAAAAAAATTCATTAGCCTATATCAAATACGACCTAGATTATGGTTTAAGTTTTTTCCAACAAAATAAAACAGGCGGTATTTTACAGTAGAAAGGAATTTTATTCTTCAAAAATTTGATGAAATGATGAATTAATAGATAATGAAAATAAAATCAATTAGTTACAGCTCATCAAAAGCCTCATCAAATTTTAAACCCTTGATTTTTGATGAGAGACTGATGAGAATAATACTTCAAGTTTGATGAGATGATGAGAGATTGATGAGAGTGTAAAATATTATCATTCAGCTAAATACAATGTTTTCTCATCAATTCATCAAAAATTAGTCAGAACCAAACCAAACCGCTTGAACTGACAGAACACCTACTATTTATCACCAAAAAACAGTAAAAATTACAACAATGAACTGCAAACAATTCAACAGCATATCGTTGGAAGAAGTCCTCCAAAATCTCGGACACCTTCCAACGAAACAAAATGAAAAAGAAGCTTGGTTGTAAATTCCAGTGATATTGACCACCCAATTTCAATTCAAAGTGACCAGGTAATTTCGGTTTAAATTGACCACCCTTAAATTTGATAAAAACTCTTGTTTTTCATGTGTCAATTAGTATTCAAATATAATAAATAATTACTCCCTGTTAACTCCTCTCTTTTTTCTCATAGATTCCCCCTGGAGTTCCAGGCGGTGAGACTGATGTATAAGTCTGTCCAGAATAGCATCGGCAATGGTCTTTTCACCAATAATGTCATACCAGCCCTGCACCGGGATCTGCGATGTTACAATGATGGATCCGTTGTTGTGACGGTCTTCTATGATCTCCAGAAGGGTTATCCTGTTGGCACTGTCCAAAGCCTGAAGACCAAAATCATCAAGGATGATCACATCCTGTCTTTGTATTTTTGCAAGTTCGCGCAGGTATGACCCGTCTGCTTTTGCCATTTTTAGTTTGGCAAACAGCTTGGAAGTATTAAAATAATTGACCTTGAAGCCTTCGATACAGGCCTGATAGCCCAATGCGGTTCCCAGGTAACTTTTACCCACGCCTGTACTTCCTGTGATCAGGATGTTTTCATTTTTTTCTACGAACTCACATCCTGCAAGACGCATTACCAGATTACGGTCGAGATTGCGGGTGTCATCGAAGTTGATACTTTCAATACTGGACCTGTAATGGAACTTTGCATTTTTGATGCTTCGCTCTATGCGCCTGTTGTGCCTCTCATCCCATTCGGCATCGATGAGCATCGATATAAACTGGTCGAGGGTATAATGGTCTGTCCTTCCGCTTTCAATAGCGGTCTTAAAGGCATTGTGCATGCCGTAAAGCTTCATTTGCTTCATTTTGCTCACTGTCGGTTCGTTCATAACTGTTGATATTTAATGATAATATTGTTTTCCTCTGATGTTGCCGTGATCAGGCAGTTCTGCTCCTTTTCTTCTTTTTCCGGATCGATCATCTGATCCAGATTGTTCTCCAATATCTTCTGTACGGTCTTAAAGCTGTAGATCTTAAAATCCAATGCCCGTTTACAAGCATTTATCAATCGCTCTCTTCCTACTTTCTTTTCGAAGTTCAGGATTCCCAGGCAGCTTTTGTAAGCTTGCTCGGGATGATTCCGACTGTCGATAATTTGGAGGATATATTCTCCCACTGCAGTATCAATACTGTTTGCCCAATCGATAAAGCGGGCAGCACTCCATCCGGCCACGAACTGGTGGGTGCTGGCTAAATGTTCTGTAATGGTCGTGTAGACATAAGGCTTGTAATTGCGTCTGTGCATCGCGATCCTGTTGTATTTATAGTAGATCTCCACAGTGGAAGATGTGTATAGGATCTTGATCTTTTTCTTGATATACTGGTACGGAACACTGTAGTAGTTCTTATCCCGGCTCAACTGTACGTGCCCGTTCTGCATCACTGTTGCAAAGGATTGGTACCTGATCTCAAAACGACGCTCAGGCAGTGGGCGCAGCTGCTGCTTCTCGTCCTCCAGGAACAGCTCGTAGCGGGAGTAAGGGCGTCCTGTGAGCTTGCGTTTGTTATGAGAGTCCAACAGATCCCAGATCTCACTATTTAGTTCATCCAGGCCGCAGGATCCCTGTTGAAGGTTGGCGTAGATCCTTCTGTACAGGATCTTTACCGCTCCCTCTACCAAGGATTTATCCCTCGGTTTGTAAGCCCTGGCAGGCAAGATGGTCGTTTCATAATGTTCGGCCAGATCGGCCAGGGTCTCATTGATGGTGGGTTCAAAACGGCTGCTTTTGATCACTGCGGATTTTAAATTATCAGGAACGATCGCTGCCGGTGTGCCTTCAAAAAAGCGGATGGCATTTTCTACAGAACGTACAAAATCTTCCTTCTGCTGGCTCATAGAGGCTTCAGCATACGTGTACTGGCTTGCTCCCAGAATAGCTACAAAAAACTGAACTTCTTTAAGCTCCCCGCTTTCCTTATCAATAATGGAGAGTGTTTTCCCTGCATAATCGACATACATCTTATCACCGGATTTGTGATTCATATGCATCACCGGGTTCACACGCTTGCCCCATATCTTGTAATGATGCCGGAACTGTGAACTCTGAAAACCATCAGGATGCAGTGCAAGATATTGCTCCCACATATGATGGATAGTGATTCCTACCTTTTTGAGCTCACGTTCCATCTTTGGGAAAAAATCGTACAGGGACTGTAGTTTGGGGCTAATGGACTCCGCGGTGGTATTGGAAAACAAAAGTTCCAGCTCGGCATCTGTCTTGGCATTGATCGCATCAAGGTTTAAGCCCAGAATCTCATACAATGAGATGTATTTTTTAACGGTATTTCTGGAAAGGGATAAATAGCTGCTTATAAATAACTTGCTCTTTCCAGTGCTGTAGAATTTTATGACTTTTCTAATTTTACTCATGTCTGTTATTTTATTTGCCATAATCCGCTTTTTTTAACGAATGTATGACGCTAACATCATGAAAAAATCAAGTCGTTTTTATCTCAAATATAACCCAGATAACAGGTGGTCATTTTGGACCGGAAAGTGGTGGTCACTTTGCTCCGAAATCAGTGGTCAATTTACTCCGAAATTAGGTGGTCAATTTGACCGTCTTTTCCATATAAAAAGACCAATAAAATGAAATTCAATCAATTTTTGAAAATGAATGCGGTAGCTATTGCAGCTGTTATGTTTACAGGTGCTCTAATGTCTTTTAAAATCGCAGAAAAAAAGGCAGAACCAATGCAATATTTTTATAACAGTAGTAGTGTCGCAACTGGAGCTTTCTCCCAAGTATCCAATTGGACAGAAGGAGTAGGTTCAGGATGTGTTACTACAGGGAATAAACCATGTACAATCACAGTTCCTGATGGACAAGATTTAATTGATGTGATTGGGGGATTAACTAATAGTGAAATCCTTGATATTCATCCTCTTGAAAAACGACAATAACAGTCCTTTCAATCAGTATTAAAAAGTAGGGTTGACAATAATTTGCCAACCCTATTATTTTTATCTTGGATTCTGTGGCATTCCCGTAAGCGAAATAATATCTTCGGGAATAGCTATTGCATATCGTGGATCATTGGGAGGTAAAGTGTAGGTTTGCCCGTTAACCGTTCTGGTAAGTGTAATATTTGCACCATCACGATTGTATCTTTTTAGGTCTGACCATCTTAGTCCACGAATGAGAAGTTCTTTTCTTCTTTCCTTCAAAATAATAGTCAGAGCATCTAACTGTGAACTTGCTGTTATCGGAACATAAGTTCCTGTTTTCCATCTTTTGGAAAGCAAATTATTGAGATAACCCATACCTTCTTGGATTTTATTCAGTCTTACATTACACTCAGCTACCATCAAATAAAGTTCATCGGTTGCCACACTGACAATCGGTCCATTGACATTATTATAGTAGCCTTTGAATAGAACTTCATTAGCTGTATTTTTTCTGAAAAATACAGTTTTGCGCAAATCATTGTTATTATACATCTGGTAAATGTGGTCGGGAATCTTGGCAGGCATTAAGTGGGACTCATAGGTTATAGCTGTCCACAAAAGAATTTCTTTATTCATTTCCTCAATAGGAAAATCAGCATTGGAATTCAGAGTATTAAAATCCATCAGCTCATTATTGATGCTCAATGCTTGCTGAGTATTGTAAAGCGCATTATTATAATCTCCCATGAATAGATAGGTACGAGCCAATAAACCGTACACAGCGGCTCTTGATATACGCATCCCTGAAATCTGCTTAGGCAAGAGTAACGGTATTGCAGTCTGCAGATCACTGATGATTTGCTCATAGGTCTGCTTGACTGTTGAACGCACTGATGGAATATTCATATCGGGGTCAAGTCTTAGCGGAAGCCCCAAATCTGTTCCTGCAGTTTGAGGATTATAAACCTTACACCAGATCTGAGCAGCATCCAGATATCGGAAAGCACGTAATGCCAATGCCTGACCTCTGATGTTATCTGCCTGTTCTCCTGTAAAGTTTTTATCCTGCATATTGAACAGAACGGCATTACAAATATAGATGCTTCTGTAACAGGTAGACCAATCATTTCCTGATGAAATGGGATTCGCCACATTATCAGGCATCCACGTATGAAAACGTTTGGTCGCCTCAAAGCTCAAACCATTGTAATCCGCATCTGTAAGATAATAATCATCCGAACTTGTTTCTCCACTCGAAGCAAAGTCGACATTGAGGAAACCATAATTATTGAGAAGCATCTGGTTGTCTTCCAATCTGTCCAGAGTCGCCAGTTTCAGGTCGGACTTTTCATCTAAAAAATCACTGCATCCAAACGAGATCAGAATTAATGATAATGATATTAAAAATATTTTAGTTTTTCTCATTTCTATCAATTTTAAAATTTAGCTTTTAATCCTAAGGTGAAGGTCATAGGAGGTTTTAAGACATTGTTTCCCAAATTGAAATCAGGGTCGATTCCGCTTTTACTCTCTTGCCAAAGTATTCCGAGATTACTCACATTGGCATACA
Source organism: Chryseobacterium mulctrae (assembly GCF_006175945.1). NCBI lineage: Bacteria > Pseudomonadati > Bacteroidota > Flavobacteriia > Flavobacteriales > Weeksellaceae > Chryseobacterium > Chryseobacterium mulctrae. The sequence goes on from NZ_VAJL01000001.1 coordinate 7,258, forward strand.
TCTGAAGACTTTTAAGCGGTAAACCACGCCATTGCTTTTTACTGATCTCATATCCAAGATTGATGTACTGCAGACGGATATGGTCGCCTTTTTCAATCAGGGCAGCCGAACCTGCATAGAATGCATCCCTGTTGGAATTCGTCTGATAGAGATTGGAAGGAACATTGGTAAAGGCTTCATCACCTGGTTTCTGCCATCTCTGCTCGTAATCGCTGTGACCATTCCATTCCCTGAATAAACTGGTGTAGTTAATGGACGGTTTTCTGAAATAATAACCCAGCTTATAAGTAATTCCAACATCAAGGCTTAGTTGCTTGTAAGCAAACGTGTTCGTGAAAGAACCGTAAACAGTTGGTACTGCTGAACCGAAATACTTTAGGTCTTTGACATCGCCACCCATTATATTAGCGTAATCCTTACTGACCTCTCCATTCAGATAACCTCTTGGGTCACCTGTCTGAGGGTCAAGTCCTGCCCATTGATAACCGAACATCGAATACACAGGTAAGCCTTCAATTCCTGATATAGGAACAGAAGCAAGTACGAAGTTCCTTGCCATAGTACTGCTCGGATAATACTTCGTCACTTTATCTTTGTAGGTACTGAAATTAAGTGTTGTAAGCCATCTGAATGATTTGTTGATATTGATGGTCTTGAGTTCCACATCAACACCTTTTCCTTCTATTCCTGCAACATTCCATACAAGACTGCTTAGTCCAATGGTGTAATCCAGTGGAACCTGTCCGAAAAGATTTTCTCCTTTTTTCTGGAAATACTCCACTGAACCTGAAATTCGGTTGTTTTTGGTTGCAAAATCCAATCCTGCATTGATCATTCTGACCGTTTCCCAACGAAGCTGGGGATTGTAGTAATTGTCAAATCTCGCCATCTGCTCCTGCGTGTATGTTGAAACACCGAGCAATGCCATTGTTGTTACAGCCACCATTGCAGGATTGATATTCCCATTGAAACCATAAGAACCTCTCAATTTCAGATCAGGAAGCCAGCTCACAGAATAGAACTTTTCATTGCCTACATTCCAAGATAGACCTGCCGACCAGAAAGGATTCCATTGGTCATTGGTCTTCAGCCCGAACAAGTTGCTGGCATCACGACGGGCACTTCCCGATATGGTATATCGGTTATCAAATGTGTAGGCTGCATTGGCATAGACCGAAACAAAACGATTGGTTGATTCCCTCAAAGAATTCAGATTATCGATAAAAGCTGTACCTCCTGCAATGATCGGGAATCTCTTGCTGAGGTCGACCGTTCCAAAGGAAAGGTTATTCGAGTCGTAGCCATAATAACGGTTATTGCTCGACTGTGAATTGGAATCTCTTACCTCACTTCCCAAAATAGCTGAAACCTGATGGTTACCAAAACTTCTGTTAAAGTTGAGCTGTCCTCTGAAGTTGTTAATTAACAATTGCGAGTTGGTCTTATCTATTATTGCTCCTTTGGGTACATTGTAGGTCAGACTGCCATTGGAATTAATGACCGTGAACCTGTTTACATAATCTCTTACAAAGTAACTTCCTTCATCATAAAGGGTATTGGAAAGTCCAGTAGTTCTTTGATACTGATATTTTATATCAACATCCAATCCTTTCAACAGTTTGTAATTCAATCCTGCGTTGAGAATGATTTCCGAACTTCTGCTTTTAGCAGTATTGTGCTCCCAATCGGTAAGCGGATAATAATTCCAGTCCAGTAATTTTCCGTTTCCTAATGCTGATTTATAACCCTGCTCATAAGATTTTGAAACTGCCAACGGATTTCCGAATGCATCTGCCATTTCCATATAGGGAACAGCGTTGGTTTTCATAATAATGCTTCCAAAAGCACTGCGTCCGCTTTGGGTCGCTGAATGAGTGAAAAAGATTCCTGTGTTCAAAGTAAGGTTCTTCAGTGGTTGCCAGGTATTGTGAAAACGAAGGTTCACACGCTCGTATTTTTCACCAAGATTTCCCGTATTGTCATCATATCCCAAAGATGATGTCCAAGAAAATTGAGGAGCTCCGCCTGCCATACTTAGCGAATACTGTCTGTTCTCCAAAGGCTGATACATATACTTTTTGTATTGGTCACGGGAGTCAATCGTCTTTAGGCGTTCTATTTCGTTTCTTACATATTCGGATGAAAGCAGTCCTTTCTTTTCTTTATTCAAAAGGTCAACCACAGGAGATAATACAGGATGACTTGTGGAATTAATATCTGTATTGTAGAAATTCTTCTTGAACATTTCCTGTTCGACATCGATGTAGTCTGCACTTGACATTGTTTTCAGATAATTGAAATCAGGCTTTGGACTCGTCATTAAATAAGTATTGAAATTGACGGTCACAGGCTGGTTGTACTTTGCTGTTTTGGTTGTAATGACAATCACACCGTTAGCCGCCCTTGCTCCCCAGATACTCGATGCGGCGGCATCTTTAAGAACGGTAATGCTTTCAACAATGTTGGGATCAATATTGCTGATGTCCCCGTCATAAGGAAAATTGTCTACTACAATCAAAGGCGATTTAGGTCCCTGAATGGTACTTAGACCTCTGACCATAATTTGTGAGCCTCCTTGGGAAGTACCTTTATTAATAACAATTCCGTTGGCTGTCGCAGCTAAACGGTCAAGAATATTGGTGGAAACCTGTGTATTCAGGGCTGCATTACTCACCGATGAAAAAGAACCTGTGGAACGTTCTTTAGGGATTTTCTGATAACCTGTCGTGAGTACTACCTCATCTATTTGGGCTATCTTTTCGGATAGATTAATTTTTAATGGTTCTTTCAAAGGAAGCTCCAAAAAAATGACCTGCTCTTCATAGCCTTTACCGATAATAACAAGATTGATTTTTTTGTAATTGGTACTAAGACTGAAGTTTCCATATCTGTCCGTAGTAGTTACGGTTTTTGAGTTCTGTATGGTGATTGTTGCTCCTCTTACAGGTAATCGGGTTTTTTCGTCGATAACGCTTCCTGTAAACATCTGCTGTGCCATTATAGGCACGCAATAGCATAGGACGGGAAGCACTAATAATTTCTTCATAGTCTGATATAGTTTTGTGTTAATGTAAATTCAATGATTTTTCAAGCGGTGGAATGTTTATTTCCGCTAGTCTTTGATGACCATCATCAAAACCTGACGCTCTTGAGGTATCAGGTCAAGGTCGTATTTCCGAAGCTCTTTTTTTAAGGTGGCAATATCTTTGACTCCCGAAACTTCCAAATCAACATTGCCCTTGTATCCTGTCTCATCGATAAACAATTCCCTGATGGGAATTTCACCGTTAAGCATATTGACCATATTTTTAAGCGGTACATTTTTAAGGATGGATGGGGTTTGTGGAAAGGTGGAACGCTTTTCACCTCCTTTGGTTGCCAGCTTGTCTTTTGTGCTTGTTCTCACTAGAACAAAACATTTTACAGGTCTTTTCTCAAAAGTTACAGTATAACCTGAATAACGATTGAGATCTTCCAGCATATAATTGTAGAGATAATCAGATTTCTGTTCTGGGATAATGAACTCGTAGTTATAGAGATTGGTTCCATCATTTGAGCCGTCTGATTTTTCTATCGGCATTAGTTGTTCTGGTTGATTAACGTTGATAATTATCCTTTTTCCTGTGAAAGACATTTTATCTTGCTGTTTGATAAGCTCATATCCTATAGGATAATATATACTCCATAAGGGAACATTGGTAAATTGTCTACCGTGGATTTTTCCTGATGCTGTTTTGCGATATGTTCCCCCTGCACCAATGTCAGGAATTTGTCCTTTAGCAAAAAATGAATAATTGAGGAGTTGAACATTTCTCTGACGCTCATAGTCTTCGGATAGCATCAATGGCCTTGCCCTGTCCATTTGGATAATGGTCTGAAGGGATGATTTATCACCGCTTAGCACTTCATTGATGGTTTGTTCAGTAAGCTGTCCTGCATCAGTCGAATTGAATACTTTTCCGTCCTTGATCCATATGATAAACGGAACACCTGCATGTGGAAACAGGTCGTGAAGTTTCTTGTCATCGTAGGTAGACAGCATATTATTATGCCTCTTCCCATTTGGAGAAGAGAAGAATTTTTCCAAAGCGGCTTTATCCTGGCTGCTTACCGGAAGTATTTTGATTTTATTTCCGAACTTTTGTTGCAATGATTCAATTTTAGGAAGATTGATCAGGCAGGCACTGCACCATGTACTCCAAAAATCTATTAGGATTAATTTATTCTTATCCTCTGAAAGATCAATCGTTTTCTGAGGATGATTAACAACCTGTAAAGGTGTTGCCCAAAAACTTTCAGGAATGGGATCTCCAATTTTAAGAGACCTGTTCTGGGCAAGAGACGTGGTGGTTGCCACAAGTGTAAAAATAAGGGACAAAAGCCCCTGCAAAAGATATTTTTCATACTTTTGTTAAGGTTTAATTTGTTAAACTTTGCTCTTTCCTGCACTGTGTAAATTCCAAGATACTATTGTGCAGAAAGGGCTTTTTAGGTCTTTGTGTTTGATTAATTTTTACTGTCTGTTTTGTACTTTAATTGTTTAAAAGACCTTTCGGGAGGAAGTTTTACCAGTGCAGAAAACTCCCCACCCATCAAGGTCAAAAATTAATATGAATGAAAATTAACGTCTCGTGTAAGCTGTGAAGCCGCAATAGATTGTGCACCTATTGTAAGTGTCATTTTTAAAAGTGAAAACATTTTATTGAAATATAAAAACAACCATAACCGTCTGAATTATACAGACCGTTTACTTTTTTGTTTTCAGTAATAAATTCCCTTCGTGCTGAAAAATAATTTGGAAAATTAAAAGAAAGCGAGTACTTTTAAGGTGTGAGTTTAAAGCGTAGTCTGGCTTTCCTTTTACAATTAAAGGAATTTCGGAATGTGTCAATAATAAGTAAGTGATGCCAACCAAGCATTTTATAGGCAAATCTGGCATATAGCTATAATTTTTCCTGTTTTGCTAGCGGACTACTCCGGTGGGCAAATAAGAAGAATGGTTGAAAATGTCGTTCTCATAATATTTAGTTTCGATTGTATGGAACGAGTCTATGAAGGAAAGGGTGGAACCCTATCTTCCACTTTTATCGCGGTACGGCTAAGAACCTATGACGAAGTTTCCGATAGGGTGCCCACCCCATAAAATGCAAAGTTACAAAATATGAGGTTGCGACAACCCTACTGGTCTTGCGTCATCTAAAAATTAGCCGTTTTCGATAACAAGACTCAAGTTAATATTGGTCGCTTATACTTTATGTATGTTGTATGACAAATGTAAATATTATAACTGATATATGCAAATAATAATTAATTAAATATAAAAATACATATAAATTGAATAAATCTGATAAAAAAGCAAGATTAGTTTCTCCTGAATATAGAGGACAGATTGGCAAAAAACTAAAGCAGAGAAGAATTGAACTTAATTTCTCTATTAATGATATTGCTTTTATGACGGATATAACAGACAATACTGTTCTTAGCATTGAGAAAGGGATTACTACAAATATTGATTATTATGTAGAATATGCTAAGGCTGTCCATTATCCATTAGAAACTTTAGATGATTTTAAGATTAAATTAGTACCTCATAAAGCCCTTCCAGACGATAGGAAAGCAAAAGCAAATTTAACTGGTAAAATTCGAAAATGTATTGTACAATCTAGTTTTCTCAACACCGGTAAAACCGTAGCAGAAATTAAAGCAGAGCTGATTAATTTTAAGTTAATTGATGCTACACAAGTTTCATCTACTGAAATTGCTGGAGTAATGCGCAACTTTGTTATTGATGGTATAGTTAAGATAGAAAATAAGGTGGGACGAAAGAATATTTATATTAAATAATTAATCTCTATTGTATGTTTGCAGATCTTAATCTAACGAATTTGAAAAATAGAATAGTATAAATCTTTCAGATTAATCCTGACGAGAGTTGGGATTTTTTGTTTTTTAAGAGTTGAAGAAATTTATATATAGTGATGAGAATTCAGTAAAAATACTGAATAATAGTTTTGATTAGCTTTTTATTTTTGTTATTTACGGAAAACCGTAATTGTATAAATAAAAAAAGAATTATGTTTGAATTTTAGCTGTAATTTCATAAGAAAATATTAAAATAAAATCTCAAAACGCCAAAATAATCATGGAAAAAATCAGAATTAAGGAATTAGTTGAATTTAGAACAAAAAGCTCTGATAAATCAAAACGGAATTTCGCATTAAAACTGAAAACGAGGAAAGTAAAGGAAAAAAAAGATGATGATAAAAATGGTGGAGGAAATTATTGGAGTATTAGTAACAGTTCTATTTATAATACTTTTAAAAATGGTGTAGATGAATATTATGATGAGAAAATTAAAGATATATTAGATAGACAAAAAAATACAGACAGTAAGAGGGATAAAGTAATGTATCAAAGAAACTTGGATATATTGAAAAGTTTTAAAGAATTTGATATCTTAAATTTAAGACCAACTAATATAACTAAATTTGAGACTATCCATAAATCTGTGAAAATAATTACTATAATGAACTTTCCAATTTATATTAATCCTGACTTAGTATTTCATTTTGAAGAAAATGGGAAAGAATTTGTTGGAGCATTATTATTATTAGTACCACAATTAAATGGTTTTACAAAAGCTAATTTCGGTATTTTTTGTGAAGTGTTATACACATTCTTAAATAAACATTATTCAGACAATTATCAAATTTCAGAGGAATACTGTATTGCAATAGATACTTTTAATGCATCAAAAATTTCTTATATAGACCTGATTAATAAGAAAGCACCATCTCTCTTAAAATCTACTTTAGATGAAATTAAAAAACTATAAACTCTTCCAGCACTATGCCTATAGTTAAAAAATTAGTCATCATAAAGTATAGCTAGATTAGGAATGAAAAATCATGAATATGGTAGAGATTTATTATGAGTAATATTTATAATTTGTTGCTGAATTAAATTAAAATACTGAACCGTAATTGTCGTGTTTTTATTGTTGTGTTCACTGGAATCCGTAATTTGAATTAAAGTTCTTTATATATTTGATATAGAAGTTGTTTAAAAATTTAAAATCCTAATAATTAATTACTAAAATGAATTTAAACATAGATAAAATTAAGTTAGCATACAACAAATTAAAAACATATGTATATTATGACAATACTGAATTATTCCTAAGAGAAAAACTTGTAGAATTCGAAACTGACACAGTAAAATCCAATTTTAATCTTAATTGGGAAGTTTCTAAACTATACACAGCGGATGAAACAAAAAGCATATTTGATATTTTCACACATGAAGACAAAAGTATAGAAGAGAATTTAGATATTAAATTCACAAAATTACTTAATGAATTAAATAATTTTAATGACAAAAGTGATTACTTCAAACATCTTTTTAATTCCATAACTGTTAATTATTTCCCAAAAAAATATATAATTCTAAACAAGATGAAAATTTTATTACTAATAAAAAACAATCAGATTCGTATAAATTAGAAAAGATTACCGCATTTATTAATATTCCGATTGAACTACATATCATATCAATTATTTGGATAAATGAGTTTGGATTTAGGTTTGATACAGAGTTATTAAAAGAATGTAAGGGTAATCGATTAATCTTAAATAAAGAAAAAACTGATGTAGTTAAAAACTCATCTCTATTTAAACCATATTTTACCCAATATCAAAAATGGAGAGATGAATCGATAATTGTTGCTCAAAATCTGCTAAAAGATGAAAAGAATGCTTTATTTATTAATTTAGATATTAAAGATTACTTCCATTCTTGCCGTGTAGATCTAAACACATACTTTGATGTAACTAATGAGAAGCTAAATTGTATAAATTATATTTTAAGAAAAATACATGTTATTTATTCTGATTTAATTGCTAAAAAACATAAATTCCCACATGACTTCTCTTCTGAATTGGAAAATAAATCACTATTACCTATAGGATTATTATCATCATATGTAATTGCAAATCATTATCTAAATGATTTTGATAAAATTGTAACTAATAAGTTTAAACCAGCATATTATGGTAGATACGTTGATGATATATTAATTGTCCTTTCTGAACCAAATATAGAAGATTATCCAAAAGGTATCTATGAAAAATATTCTTTTGATTTTGATGAATACAAAGTTAAGATCTTAAATGAAATTGATAATAAGAACAAGATTTTTGAATTATCACGAGTTGATAAATATCTATTACAAACACTTTATCCACTATTCAAAATTATGCCTGGTGGAGATGGTAAAAATATTATCAAAATCGATCAATATGATAATTTAGTTTGTCAATCACAAAAAACATCCATGTATTATTTTGATTACAAAGAATCTGACCTAGTAATTGATAAATTAAAACAAGAATTAGATTTTAAGTCAAGTGAATTTAGAGATCTTCCTGATGACAATGAAGACTTAGGGGATTTTGATAAAAATGCATTTTATTTAAATTACACTGATTCTGAAGGTAAAGTAAGAACATTAAAAGATTATAAAGAAAACAGGTATGGCTTAACTGTCTATTTAACTAATAAAATTCTTGGAGCAATTAAACATAAAAAAAGTGTTTCTGATGACGAAATTAAGAAATTTTTGAAACTTTTTAATGGAGAAAATATAATTGAGTTTTATCGATTATGGGAAAAAATTTTCACATATTTATTAGTTAACAACAAACCTATTGAATACGTAGATTTTTATTTTAGATGTATAGAAGAAATAAAAAAAATTGATTTACTAAAAGATAATTTTAAAAATACTAAAATCAAAAATCAATATATTATAAATACTTTAATTAAGTTTTTAGATATTTCACATGAATTAGTTTTATCACTAAATCCAAATTTCTTAAAACAAAATAAAAAAGTTCTTAAAAACTTTGAATACAGAAGTAACAAATTAGAAAGTGAATATATTGGTTTTTTCTTTAACGAAATAACACGTCCAGATTCATTTTGGACAATGAGATATCGAAAAACAAATATGCTAAGACATCACTACGTTTCTATACCCTTATTAAATTATACTAAAGAAAGTTATACGACAACAATTAATCTATTAAGTTTAAATTTTAATGTAGAAAAATATACTATTGACGAAAATTTGTTATCAAATTCACCACGTCCAATTAAATTTTGGGAGTGCACAATATCACAGTTATTTACTGATTTAAAAGAAAAAAGCTATGAAAAATAAAAACGGATACTTTGATATTGCTGATTATTTTGAAAACAAACATTTTCTAGATCAAGTTTTCGAGAGGTATAGAAAGGCAAATCAAAATCATATATCGTCTGATAAATTTGATGATAATATCGATTATCTTAAAGATAAATTTTACAAATTTCCAAAAAAAGATGGTCACGGTGATGAAATAATACAAGAAATACACATTAACTCTACCGAAGAAAAATTGAAACCTAAAATAGGAGTAGCAAACACATTCGTTGATGAGAAAAATATTGTGGCAGGTTTAAGAAATACACCAAATATTTCTAACTTACGATATCAAAATCTTGTACGATTTCTTAAAGAAACTAGAAAAAACAAAGCTGACATTGTGGCTTTTCCCGAATTTTTTATTCCTGTAGAAATTTTTTCAAGTCTTGTTAGATATGCAGAAAAAAATCAAACTTTAGTAATATCAGGATTAGAGCATATAACTGTAAATAATTACTCTTTTAATTTTATAGCTACTATATTACCTTTTGAAATTGATGGAAAGAAGGATGCTACGATTGTTTTTCGATTAAAAAACCACTATGCTCCGGTTGAAGAAGAGTTGATAATAGGAAATCACTACTTAATTCCAAAACCATCTACAAATAGGTATCATATATTTAAATGGAAGAATATATATTTTTCTGTATTTTATTGTTTCGAACTTGCAAATATTGCACATCGAAGTTTGTTACGTAGTAAAATTGATCTACTTTTTGCAATCGAATACAATCAAGACACAAATTATTTTTCAAACTTAGTTGAATCTCTTACAAGAGACATACATTGTTATGTTGTACAAGTTAATTCTAGTCATTTTGGTGATACGAGAATTAGTCAACCAGCTAAATCTTACAATATTGACATTGTAAAATTAAAAGGTGGTGAAAATAATGTAACTGTTATAGGAACTATAGAAATAGATAAACTTAGAGAATTCCAACGCAAAAAATATAGCTTAACTAAAACTGACAAAACATTTAAACCTTTACCTCCTGATTTTGATAAAAATGAAGTTATTAAACGAATTAAAAATCAGTAATGTGCAAAACTGCTAATGTTAAACAACTCTAAAAGACTACATAATAGAAAAACTTATTAATCATATTCATTTATTAATAAAGTAACAGAAATTTATATTTAAGAGTAGTTAATTTATAAAAATATTTAGTTTTTAAGGAAATAGAAACTAGAACTTTGTTTTAAAAATCCCTATGATTTACGGTTTTCCACAAAATTTTTAATTTGGGCTTTTATACATTTGAAAACTAATTGTATTGTTAATCTTATTGGAAAAGACGGTCAAATTGACCACCTAATTTCGGAGTAAATTGACCACTGATTTCGGAGCAAAGTGACCACCACTTTCCGGTCCAAAATGACCACCTGTTATCTGGGTTATATTTGAGATAAAAACGACTTGATTTTTTCATGATGTTAGCGTCATACATTCGTTAAAAAAAGCGGATTATGGCAAATAAAATAACAGACATGAGTAAAATTAGAAAAGTCATAAAATTCTACAGCACTGGAAAGAGCAAGTTATTTATAAGCAGCTATTTATCCCTTTCCAGAAATACCGTTAAAAAATACATCTCATTGTATGAGATTCTGGGCTTAAACCTTGATGCGATCAATGCCAAGACAGATGCCGAGCTGGAACTTTTGTTTTCCAATACCACCGCGGAGTCCATTAGCCCCAAACTACAGTCCCTGTACGATTTTTTCCCAAAGATGGAACGTGAGCTCAAAAAGGTAGGAATCACTATCCATCATATGTGGGAGCAATATCTTGCACTGCATCCTGATGGTTTTCAGAGTTCACAGTTCCGGCATCATTACAAGATATGGGGCAAGCGTGTGAACCCGGTGATGCATATGAATCACAAATCCGGTGATAAGATGTATGTCGATTATGCAGGGAAAACACTCTCCATTATTGATAAGGAAAGCGGGGAGCTTAAAGAAGTTCAGTTTTTTGTAGCTATTCTGGGAGCAAGCCAGTACACGTATGCTGAAGCCTCTATGAGCCAGCAGAAGGAAGATTTTGTACGTTCTGTAGAAAATGCCATCCGCTTTTTTGAAGGCACACCGGCAGCGATCGTTCCTGATAATTTAAAATCCGCAGTGATCAAAAGCAGCCGTTTTGAACCCACCATCAATGAGACCCTGGCCGATCTGGCCGAACATTATGAAACGACCATCTTGCCTGCCAGGGCTTACAAACCGAGGGATAAATCCTTGGTAGAGGGAGCGGTAAAGATCCTGTACAGAAGGATCTACGCCAACCTTCAACAGGGATCCTGCGGCCTGGATGAACTAAATAGTGAGATCTGGGATCTGTTGGACTCTCATAACAAACGCAAGCTCACAGGACGCCCTTACTCCCGCTACGAGCTGTTCCTGGAGGACGAGAAGCAGCAGCTGCGCCCACTGCCTGAGCGTCGTTTTGAGATCAGGTACCAATCCTTTGCAACAGTGATGCAGAACGGGCACGTACAGTTGAGCCGGGATAAGAACTACTACAGTGTTCCGTACCAGTATATCAAGAAAAAGATCAAGATCCTATACACATCTTCCACTGTGGAGATCTACTATAAATACAACAGGATCGCGATGCACAGACGCAATTACAAGCCTTATGTCTACACGACCATTACAGAACATTTAGCCAGCACCCACCAGTTCGTGGCCGGATGGAGTGCTGCCCGCTTTATCGATTGGGCAAACAGTATTGATACTGCAGTGGGAGAATATATCCTCCAAATTATCGACAGTCGGAATCATCCCGAGCAAGCTTACAAAAGCTGCCTGGGAATCCTGAACTTCGAAAAGAAAGTAGGAAGAGAGCGATTGATAAATGCTTGTAAACGGGCATTGGATTTTAAGATCTACAGCTTTAAGACCGTACAGAAGATATTGGAGAACAATCTGGATCAGATGATCGATCCGGAAAAAGAAGAAAAGGAGCAGGAACTGCCTGATCACGGCAACATCAGAGGAAAACAATATTATCATTAAATATCAACAGTTATGAACGAACCGACAGTGAGCAAAATGAAGCAAATGAAGCTTTACGGCATGCACAATGCCTTTAAGACCGCTATTGAAAGCGGAAGGACAGACCATTATACCCTCGACCAGTTTATATCGATGCTCATCGATGCCGAATGGGATGAGAGGCACAACAGGCGCATAGAGCGAAGCATCAAAAATGCAAAGTTCCATTACAGGTCCAGTATTGAAAGTATCAACTTCGATGACACCCGCAATCTCGACCGTAATCTGGTAATGCGTCTTGCAGGATGTGAGTTCGTAGAAAAAAATGAAAACATCCTGATCACAGGAAGTACAGGCGTGGGTAAAAGTTACCTGGGAACCGCATTGGGCTATCAGGCCTGTATCGAAGGCTTCAAGGTCAATTATTTTAATACTTCCAAGCTGTTTGCCAAACTAAAAATGGCAAAAGCAGACGGGTCATACCTGCGCGAACTTGCAAAAATACAAAGACAGGATGTGATCATCCTTGATGATTTTGGTCTTCAGGCTTTGGACAGTGCCAACAGGATAACCCTTCTGGAGATCATAGAAGACCGTCACAACAACGGATCCATCATTGTAACATCGCAGATCCCGGTGCAGGGCTGGTATGACATTATTGGTGAAAAGACCATTGCCGATGCTATTCTGGACAGACTTATACATCAGTCTCACCGCCTGGAACTCCAGGGGGAATCTATGAGAAAAAAGAGAGGAGTTAACAGGGAGTAATTATTTATTATATTTGAATACTAATTGACACATGAAAAACAAGAGTTTTTATCAAATTTAAGGGTGGTCAATTTAAACCGAAATTACCTGGTCACTTTGAATTGAAATTGGGTGGTCAATATCACTGGAATTTACATAAATAATTATGCAACTCCACTCAATTGCGCGAAGTTTAATACTTGACATTAAGCAGTTTAGATAATTATTGATGTATATCTTTTTCAAAATCAATAGAATAGAATCTACTTTTAGTAGTGGATGATTTTTATTCTTTTTTGTGTTTATTCAGATAGCTAAACAGAGAAGAAGTATCATTATTATTTTGAGTTAAATCTCAGTTTAGTTTTTTCAATCAATTCTTCATAACACAACTTACAAATTTTCATTTGGTACGTTATTTCGTGTCCATTATAGATTCTCTTAACTTTCTCATTATTCCAATCATAAACATAAATTTCTTCAATTACTTTATGAGGTTCTGATTTTTCACCACTATCTAATCGATATATCACCTCGCCATTAATTCTTTCAACAATAAAGAAAGGAATATCATTTTCTAAGAATATGGTCGTTTTTTTATTCCATTTTCTAGACCCATTGCTAATCTCATCATACTCAATTTTGATAATTTTCTTTCCTTTTTTGAAAATCTTGTATTTTTTTTCATCAGCATTATCTCCATTACTAAAGTCAATTCCTCTTATTAGAGAAAGGCTATCAATTATCAATGTTTTTGAATTTTTAATTTTCAGATATTGTTTGTTAATATCCACATCTTTTTTTTGTGAATAAATACTGGAACAACTGATGAACCAGAATAGTATTGATATATTTAGTTTTTTGGTCATAAAGTATTTGCTAATGGAAAAAGTACTGTCGAAGTGTGTGATAAATAAGAACTGGAAGTTCAATTTCAATCAAGCTAAGCAGTTATATTTCGTGTGACTAAATCACAAAAATTTTAAACCCGAATTTTACCAATACCTGCTTATATAAAGGTTTTTTTACAGTTTTATATATGTGAATGAACAACCTTCATCACAAATAATTTCGTATTTGGAAGTTACAGGATTTAGATAAATTTTATTGGGGTTAATTTCATCAAAAAACATTAAATAAAATCGTTCTTTTTTGGCAATATTTATTTTTAATTTATTTCCATTGATTTTATACGTTCCTTTATCTCCATTTTCATTTTGAAGCTTACTTTTACTTTCGAATATTAATGTTTCGCCATTTTTAATTTCATTCGTAAAAATTTTAGCACTTCCATTTTTGCCACTTTCAGCAACTAATTTCCATTTTCCAATTAATGTTTTATTTAAATTGTTTTGTGAATAAGAATTTATAGAAATTATGAAAGCGAGTAGAAATAATATTTTCATTTTTTAAATTTAGTTATTTAAATAATTTGTTCATTTTCAATTCAATAAAGCGGTTTTTTTACAAACTTGTAGCTAACACCCAAATATACATAGTCTGTCGATTTTAAAATATTTATTCAATCACCTGCTCAAAGTCTAATACTTGATATTATACAGTGTAGATAATTCTTAATAAACAATTTCTTAGTTTCTATTTACATTTATAGGAAGAACAATTTTAACGTCTATTGGCTTTCCTTCCTTTTTGGCGGGTGTCCATTTTGGTGAAAGGTTCAACACACGTCTAATTTCTTTTTCTGAAAAATTCCCTGTGGTCTTTACATTTAGAATATTAATATTTCCTTGTGTGTCAATTAAAAACTCGATAACAGCATTACCCGAAACTTCATCAAAGTTGAAATAATTATCTTTAATAAATGGTATAAAATTAGAGTTTCCGTCTTTAAAGACGGGCTTTTCATCAACTAATAGATTGTCTAAATTAAAGTTATTATGTATTGCTTCTTTCTTGGGTTTTATGGTTTGAGTGTTTAAGTATAGAAAGTCAGGGTTATTTTTCAATTCAATAAGTTTGAAATAAGTCCAATTTGTATAATCAAAAATCTTGTCGTTCAATTTATCTGTAATGGATTCAAAAAAAGCATTAAAGAAAATTTCTCTTTCGAGATATGTTTCACTAATTCCATCTAATGTAACACGATTAATATCGTAAATTTTGTCAAGATTAAATTCCCCACTCATTAGTCTAAAATTCCAATCCAAATTATATTCTTTTCTGATTATAGGATTATCACCAAAGGATAATTTTGTAAAATCTGTTGAATAAGTGTCAGGTCGATAAACACTAAGCAATATGTTGTTCAATGTTCTTTTTTCCAACATTATAAGAATATTGTCATTAAAAGTAGCATCATATTTATCGTTATCATTTTTCACTTCCCAAATCCCTATGAATCTTCCTTTTGTATCAAACTCGCCCTTTAAACCGCTCCAATTAACTTCTCCTACTAATATATCGTCTTGAAATTCCAAAGAATAACTCTCAGAAATTCCATTCTCAAGAAATTTGAATATCCAGATTCCATTTTTTAAGTCATTGGTATAATTTCCATAGAACTCAATTTTATAACCGTCATTTTCAAAATGATATTTCCAAGTTCCAACTTTCAAATTTTGAGTATGTTGACCAATTTCTGATTGATTCTTGGCTTTAAAATATTCAAATTTACCTTCCAGTATTATATTATTCTCCTTCCCTTTGTAAAAATTATACTTTGCAGTTCCTTCTTTATAATTTCCTTCAAAGGTTTTTAAGTCCTGAGAAAATAGGGTAACTGAAAATGTTAAAAATAGGATTGTAATAATTTGTTTCATATTTTTCGAAGTGCATTACACAATTAAGGAGACCATTTCGGCACTTGGTGATGGCAGGGCAATTAAAGTATAAATCTTCACTTTTTGGTAAAAGTTCAATCGAAGAACTGCCGTTGAACTTTGCAGTTTTACCCACTATTGCAAAACCGCTCTGGCAATTACTCTTTAATCTATTTTTTTATCTATTCATAAAAGTATGATAAAATTCTCCGTCATCAAGATTTTGAATTTTATTTAATAGCAAAATCAAATTATCCTGAATTTTTGGTTCTATTTGATTTTCTATAATCATTTTTTTTGTTTGTTCAAATTTAGCGCTTCTAAATTTAACATCAATTACTGATTGGAATGCCTTAGTTCTAACTTGGTCTCCAATCAGAAACATTAATTCATTTTCCCAATCTTCTTGAGTTTTTTCAGAAAACTGACCACTATATCTTTCAAAAGTCATAGAAAAATTTCCGTTCCAATCTCCCCAATCTGGTGATTCATCCATATTACCAACAAAAAAATCAAGTTCGTTTATTTCATCTACAATAACTGTTTCGGTATTTAAATTATATTTTTTGATAAGGTCAATGCTTTTAGCTACCTCATTCCCAAATATGTTCAACTCATAAATATCATTTTCTAAATCAAAATATTGGTGGTTGCTGAATTTTAGAACAATCAAATTATCGTCAATTTTTTTTGACATCAGTTAATATTGGATATTTATTTACGATTTTAAGATTTTCCATTTTGCAGTTCGTTTTATAATTGCACTAACTATCAAATATACATAATAGTACGATTGGAATGGCTAATGATGAAATTTTACCCGACTACGAAAATTTAATACCTTATATTAAATAGCTTAGATAATTTTTGATAAATATCTTCTTCAAAATCATTGGGTTTAACAGTGATAGCTCTTGAAAATGTTCCCTTGTCAAACTTGGTATTATATTCGTTTTCCATCGCCTCAATAATAGTGGTGTCTTGAAAATCCGGATTAATAATATGATTGTCCTTTAAGAATCGGTGGATTCTGATGAAAGAAGATTTCTGATCTACGATTAGGTTGTGATTTTCATCGATGAACTTTTTGTCTTTCAAAAAATCAATGAAAATTTTAGAACTGTTTTCACCTATCATAATATCCGACAGGCGAATTTCTCTTTTTGTTTTACTTTCTAAAGCAAAATATAGAAAAAGGGTAGTTTCAGCACCACTTAGAAAATTCCCCTGTAACTTCATTAGGTTACTTGAAGTTATTAAGCAGGTGGATTCTTTTCGATATTCATCTAAACAATAATTGATTTTCTCCTCAAAATTGTGATTTCTTGATATATCGATGTCTTTGAAGTGAGAGCTGAAAAAATTCTCCAACTTTTCATACTGTATCAAAAACTCGTTTTTCATTTTCTCAGTAAGAATAATTTTGCTGGCTTTCTTTTTGGCTTTGTCGATTCTTTTTGACAACATCTTTTGAATGTTTTCTCCCCTGATCCGATAATAGACCATCATAGGATAGCTTACAAATTCTTCCCAAAAGTTCCAACGTCCGTATAATTTCTTCTGATCCATAATTTCATTGATTATTAATAAAAACCAACTTCTCGCAGAACCAGTTTCTAATTACCTTTCCATTTTTAAATTTTGAAGTCCTAATTGCGTACCTGCAAAATTATCTTTGTGTAGAGATTTTTGTATTATAACGCCCTTTCAAAATAATAAATTTATGTGTATTGAAGCTAAATTGTTAAAACTAAATTTTTATATATTCAAAATTAATATATAAATTTATAAAACATATCACATAATATATGAGCTATCCAAAAGAAGTTTTAAAAGAAGCTTTAGAAAATTTTTTAGTCGAAAGATTAAAAGAGTATGATTTTAATTTCAATGCAAAAAGTTTAAAATTTGTAAGAGAATTTGATGAAATAAAAAATGAGATATATTTTCCTGCCGCCAAATTTAATTATGCAAATGAAATTATTCAATTTGATTGTTATTTTGACATTGAAAGCTCTAAATTTAAAAGGTGGCACAAAAAGAATTTTCCTGATTTAAGTGTATCATATTACTTAAATCCAGAGAACCATTACAGCAAAAAATTTAATAGGGAGTTATACGCTGCGTATTATGATTTTAAAAAATATGATCATCAAAAGATAATGGATGTAATTTTTGAGAATTTCGTCAAGTGCAAAAATCCATATTTTCTTGATAATAATACTTGGGAAAAGATTGCAAAAAATAGTGTTGCCGAAGATAAAATCAACGCATTAATTATGTGCGGAAAATATAATGAAGCTTTCGAATTATGTTCGGATAAGATAGAAAAATATCAAAAATATATGGAATCCGATGATTACAAAAATGAATCAAATCCAAATCTAATAGAACATTATCAATATCATTTAAATCGATTAGCAGCAAAAGGAGATTACTTAAAAGAATATATCAAGATTGATTTGTAAAATAAGATTTAGGGATTCCTAATTGATTATTTCAATTCCTTAATTTCTTTATAGAATATATCTTTCTTATACTCAAAATAGCTTACTTAAAAACTTCGTTCATATAATTAACTTTATCGTCTTCACTTGGTCTGTAATACGCATTGAAGACCTCTAAACTAGTATGTCCTGTGTAGCTCATAATTACTTTGTCAGGAACTCTCTTATTTTTCATTATAGTGATAAAGCTTCTTCTTGCAGTATGTGAGGAAATTCTTTCCCAAAACTCAGACTTTACGTCTACTAATTCATCACCATATTTCATAGTTTTCTTTATCTCATCAGTAAATTTCAGCTCTTTAAAGACCTCCTTAATAAATTCATTCATCTTTTGATTCGTAATAGTTGGTAAATCATAATCATACTTTTCAAGAATTGATTTAGAAATAGTATTAATTGGAATTGAAAGATTCTTAGTTTTACTTTTTAAATCAATAACCCTAATAAAGTCCCCTTGAATATCCTGTTTTGAAATACGATTGTAATTTCCAAAGCGCATTCCAGTTACACATCCAAAAACAAACAAATCTCTAACTCTTTCAAGTCTTTTATTTGTACTGAAATCATATTGATAAATTTGTTCCACCTGCTCGTAGTTTAGAGCTATCTCGTCTGTTCGGAATTTGGGAGGTTTCTTGAAATTGATAAAACCATTGTTGTAGGTGTATTTCTTACTCAAAGTCCAATAAAAAAAAGTTTTTAATAATCCCACGTTTCTATGGACAGTATTAGCGGAATGGTCTTTTTCTTCGATACAATATTTGAGAAATTTATTATAGATCTTTTCATCAAAATTACCTAAACTTAATTTTAATTTGTATTCCTCTTGGAAATTCTCTAACAATTTTTTGTTATAATCATATCTGCTTTTAGTTGATTTAGATATTCCCTTTCCAGAATAATCATTTTCTTTTTCCTGAACAAATTCATCATATATCCTGAAAAAATCGTCTTTTCTTTTGATCTTTTTAAATTCTTCGTCAAATCGCTGTCTTATAATATCAATCGTTATCTCTTCGCCAATGTTTTTGTAACGATTGACAATCTCGGTGAAAAAACCGATGTATCTGTCAAGTTGTTTTTTTATACTTCTATGGCTCTCGGCTCTTTTTGTTCTTCCGTTTAGATCGTTGGGTTGCCGGTTATCGAAATCCCATTCTTCAGGTTTAATTTTTTCTCCAGTAGAATAGATAAAATTCTTATTTTCATTTCCAAAATAAGAACGGAAGTAAATTAGTGTTTCCTTTTCGCCGTTGGGTTCTTTAAGTTTGAAGGTAGAATTCATAAGGTGCTAAATTAGGTGCTAATACTTTCATAATTGAACATAAAAACAACTTGTTTTTATTAATACAAATATATTTAAAATATTGATAAATAGAATACTTATACAAAATTAGATATGTTAATTTTAACAAGGTTCGTTTCCCTCTCTCTCCGCTGGTAGAGATACTAAAATAAGCTAAAACGCTGTAAACATTGATGTTTACAGCGTTTTTTATTTTTACGCTAGAATCAAAAAAAATCAAAATAGGTCACGATTTATATGTCCTATTTCGTGTCCCATTCAAAAAATCACCAAAAGGGGTCACGAAAAATCAAGGAAAACCCGACCAATAGGCAGTCCAACGATTGAACATCTTGCAAAAAGTGGTAACGAAAAGTAAATTATTAAACAATTAAAGTTATCACACAATGAACAAAACAAGGGATGGCAAAGCCATCCCTTGTAAACTATTCTTTACAGTGCTTATTCTAAGCAGATTTCCTTTCCTCTTCAAATTAACCTCCAACTATTTCAACGATAGGATCCGGCACTGTATCGCAGGTTGTTTTATCTGGTGCATGAAAACGGCTGCTTTCATATTACATATTTGTTTATTTATATTTGATGTTCTAAGCAGGATTATTTCTCTCTTTTTCAAGTTCCCAAACTCTATGATTAGCTACAGCTTTAATAAATGCAGTAGCAGGATCTTTAATCTCAGAGGTGATAATTGCAGGATCATCATGTTTTTTATCACTCACATGACTTGCTTTATAGATTGCGTCTGTTTCTTTTCCAAAATAGATTGCTTTGCAATGTTTATAGGCTTCGTTGACAAATAATAAGGTTCCGGGTTTGTTATCTTCATTCATTAAATTATCTGAAGATTGTTTTCCACTGCACAAGTAAAGTGCATCAAAGCAAACACTTGCTGTACTCGTCAAAGAATGTTTGGGTTCAAAAATAGTTCCGTCATCAGCTTTTACAGATGCTAAACTTCCTGCAATAATCTGTACTACAGCTCCTTCTTTTTCCAGCTTAGATTGTAGGGAATTTACATCGGCAGCTTTTACTCCGTTTTCCATAATAAAACCAACAATGCGGCTCTCAATAGTATTTTTAACGGTATTGGCCATGCTTAAGGCTTCTGAACTATTTGTCATAGGCTCTTTTTCCGGGCTTTGTAATGTCGCAGGATCAGCATCTGCAGGAATACTTCCATTCGGTTGTTTTAACTGAATCACTTTTACTCCTATTTTCTTCGCAACTTTTGAAGCCAAATCTTGATTAATGAATGCAAGCTGTCCTACAACTCTTTCTCTGATAGCAGGAATTGTTACTTTAGAAAGTTCAAAAATTAGCGCATTCTCTATATGTTGTTTTTCAGGAGCAGACTGGCTATTAAAGAACAATTTTGCCTGTGAATAATGATCTACAAAACTTTCACTTCTTGCACGGATTTTTTTACTGTCAACTCTTTCATTGTGAGAAGTAAAACCACCCTCTTTCATCATCGCCTGAAAAGGACATCCGCCACCAATAGAATTGGGCTCGTAACTAACTTTTCCTTTTACAATTTGCTGACGCATATGTCCGTCGCGCTGATTATTATGAACTTCATTTAAAGAACGGTTAATAGGAATCTCATGGAAATTAGGAGATCCTAAACGTGATAACTGAGTGTCGGTGTAAGAGAATAATCTTCCCTGTAACAACGGATCATTGGTAAAATCAATACCGGGAACCAAATGTCCAGGGTGAAATGCAATTTGCTCTGTTTCAGCAAAAAAATTATCAGGATTTCTATTCAATGTTAAAGTGCCTACAATCTGAACAGGAACTTCCTCTTCCGGGATTAGCTTGGTTGGATCAAGCAGATCAAAATCAAATTTATATTCATCTTCTTCAGGTATGATTTGCACTCCGAAATCCCATTCAGGGAATGCGCCGTTTTCTATGGCTTCCCAAAGATCTCTTCTGTGAAAATCTGAGTCTTTACCCGAAATTTTTGTTGCTTCATCCCAAGCTACGGAATGTACACCGAGTTTTGGTTTAAAGTGAAATTTTACAAAATGAACAGTTCCTTCACTATTAATGAATTTAAAAGTATGAACTCCAAATCCTTCCATCATTCTAAGACTTCTCGGAATGGCTCTGTCACTCATTGCCCACATAATCATGTGCATGCTTTCGGGCATTAAAGAAATAAAATCCCAAAAAGTATCATGCGCAGATGCAGCTTGTGGAATCGCATTATCCGGTTCAGGTTTTACTGCATGAATCAGATCAGGGAATTTCATAGCATCCTGAATGAAGAAGACAGGAATGTTATTACCTACAAGATCATAATTGCCTTCTTCTGTATAAAATTTAATCGCAAAACCTCGCACATCACGAGCAAGATCAGTACTTCCTGCGCTTCCGGCAACTGTAGAAAAACGTACGAAAACAGGTGTTTCTTTACCTTCTTCTGTTAAAAATTTTGCTTTTGTATATTTTTGTAAACTTTTATTAAGTTTAAAAACACCGTGAGCTCCCGAACCTCTTGCATGAACAATACGTTCAGGTATTCTTTCATGATCAAAATGAGTAATTTTTTCACGAAGGATAAAATCTTCCAATAATGTTCCGCCCCGTTCCCCGTCTTTTAAAGAATCCTGATTATTGTTGATCTTTAATCCTTGATTGGTTGTGAGTTTTTCATTTAAATTATCTGTTGTGTGGTCTTTTAGTTGATCTAATTTTTCACTTTTTTGGTTGTTCTTTTCCATATTTATATTGTAATTATAGTGGTTAAATTATGTATAGTAAGCGTAAATTTGAACTTCTATATTTTAAAATTTTAATTAAAAAATTATACCATTTATTTCAGTTTTAAGCATTAATATAAAAATTAATAAAGGCAGAAAAACATGAGATTTTTATAAAGAAAATGTGTAGCGTTGTAAAAGTAATATTAGAATGTTTGTTAATTGCAGATTCAATATTAATCATAAAAAAATTGATGATAATATTGAAACGAATACATTATTTGCAAAAGTTCCGTCTGAAATAAAATTGTTTTGGTTTATTTTTTTCGTAGGAGAAAATAATATCATTAGCATCTGAAAACAGAGCTTTAAGAATGTGGGGCTTCATAAAATGATTTAGTGATGTTTTTGGTTAAACCAAATATAACCTAATAATTTGCAATCAATTATGACCTTGGTCATATTGACGTTTTGAGTAAAAAGATACTTGTCAAATTCTTTATTTTTCTAAATTATAATATGTTATTTAAAATCAACGAGTCCATCTGTAAGGCATTTCCACTGGATTTTAGAAAACCCCAACATCCCTCCGATTGCAATTGCAATATTTCTGATGCAATTTAAAAATCCTGATTTCAGGTTAGGATATTCATTCCTTCCATAAATTCCTGCTTTTAAAATATTTCCCTGTTTCGAAATCAAAAATGTAGATGTGGCTGCATTAGAATAAAAATGAGCTATCTTTCGGCTGTTTTCTTTAACGGGATCTTTTGATGGTCTACACTGAATCATTAGTCTATCAGGAATATTTGTATCTATCATCATAATTTGAACCCAATCATAAGATCTCCCCTCTTTTCCACCCGGTCCGGGAATATCGATTCTTATATAATCTCCAATTTGTGGAAAACGGTCTACTATTGTTCCCGAAGAATTACATAATTTAAAATCTGCAGAACTTTCGTTACAATATTTTCGCCAATGATTAATAGAAAAAAAACGCTGTTTCAAAGTATCATATTTAAAATCTAATTCTTTGGAATTTCTCACTTCAACAAAGCTTTCAGTGTCATGAAAACTTCCTTTAAAATGCTGAGGAACTCCGGGTATGTTTTTGGGTTTCATTCTAATGAGTTTAAAATGGATTAACGAGTTTCGTCATGAGCTATATCTACAGGTTTAAATCTCTATTTTCGTTAAAAATTTATTGGCAAATTCCTCTTTGGAGAAATGCTGTTCGCTTATTATTAATTTCTAAACAAAAAATTCGCTGATGATTAGGGGATATTTATACGATTAACCCAATATCTTTATCTTTAAACTAACAGTATTTTAATACTTTCTCATTAGCATCTGATAAATTTTTCAACTTTTCTTTCGAGATTTTCAAGTTCGAAGGGTTTTGCAATATAATCATCGGCCTGTGCTTTCTTAGCTAAAAAGCTGATATCGCTGTTTGCACTGATGTAAATGACAGGTATATCTTTAAACTTATCATGATTCCTTAATAATCTTACGGCTTCTATTCCGCCAATATCAGGAATCCAGTTATCCATTAAAATCAAATGAGGTCTGAATTTGTTAACCCGTTCGATGATATCGTGTGATGTTTCAGAAACTTCTACACAATATCCATTTTCGCAAAAAATGATGGTGAAAACATCTAAGATAGATTTATCATCATCAAAAATTAAGATTCTCTTGGTATCCATACGTTTTTTGTGATTGATTATTCATCAAATATAAGAGTAAAAAATACTGAGTTCTTATGACTACAGTAATAGTGCTGAAAAATATCTTTACTTTATAAAATATTACTGCCAAAAGATCCTAAAAAGATTATTTTTTAGGATCTGATGAAATTGATATTGTTCACTATTTTTATTTTTAATCATTTGAAAATAATGAACATCAACAATTAATTTTTTAGCTCGTTTAAATTATTAAACTTATTGTAGGATGATTTTAAATGATGAAGCTGATCGCTTACAACTCTTGAACTTTCAGGGCAAAGATCTCCGCTGTCTAAAGCATCCTGATATGCATCAATTGCTGCTTCTTCGCCAAAAACTACATTTTCTAAAGTTGATTCTGTTTTATCTCCTGAAAAAGAATTTTTCACATCAATCCATCCTCTGTGAATTGCTCCTGCAGTTGTTCCTGTATTGTCAGGGTTTCCGCCTCTTTCCGTAATCAAATTCATCAACTCTGATTTCATTACCTGTGATTGCGCAACCATCTGATCATAATCTCCTTTTAATGGAGAATAGGTATCCCAAACTTTATCTTCAACCTTTGCGAATCCCTGAATTCTGTCGTTGGTAATGTTAAGCAAATCATTCAATGTTGCTACTGTTCTTTCGTTGTGCATAATAATATTTTTTATGGTGAGCCTAGTTTCTTACAACCACCGTACCATTGATGACTTTTAAAACAACATATCGTGTTTATGTGGTACATTTTGTTTCTGTAGCAATTCTATCTGCAATATCTTTGTCTTTATATATCATCATAATTAATTTTTCTGTATCTCTAAATTCTGAGGAACGTTTTTTGAATACCCAACTCGAGAAGAGTATCTCAAGAAATCAGCAACCAATGAAAAAAATAATAACGGGATTTACAGTTGGAATTTCAGCAACAATTGCACTTATTTACCTTTCAGGTTATGGGTATATTTTTAAAGCTATCGGAATCAATTTGAAAAAAGGATCTTTTGCTCCATCTATTGATGATGAAAAGAAGTTTCCTTCCCGGATAATAGCAAACTTAAAACCCAATGTTTGGAAGAAAAATATTAACTACAATAAACATCATTTATCAAAACGGCTTACTGATGAACTTAAGAAGACCCGCACATCGTCACTCCTTGTAATTAAAGATAATCAATTGCTTTACGAAAAGTATTGGAAAGACCATAATTCCTCATCACTGATGAATTCTTTTTCGATGGCTAAAGGATTTTTGGCCATTTTAACTGGTCGTGCAATTGATGATGGTTATCTCGAATCTGAAGATCAATTAATTTCTACAGTCTTTCCTGAATATAAAAAAAGCTCTTACGGAAAGCATCTTACATTTCGACATCTTTTGACTATGCAGGCAGGATTTGATTGGGATGAAGAATACCGTCATCCTTTTGCAGAAAACTCTAAGCAATATTTTGTCGAAGATCTTGCAAAACAGGCTTTCAGTATTGAGATAAAAAATATGCCCGG
This sequence comes from Chryseobacterium mulctrae, assembly GCF_006175945.1. Lineage (NCBI taxonomy): Bacteria > Pseudomonadati > Bacteroidota > Flavobacteriia > Flavobacteriales > Weeksellaceae > Chryseobacterium > Chryseobacterium mulctrae. The sequence continues at coordinate 32,771 of NZ_VAJL01000001.1, forward strand.
ACAAAAATACGAGTATCAAAGTGTGTCTGCACAGCTTTTAGGAATGGCTTTAACAAAAATAACGGGGAAACATTTATCAGATTACATTTCAGAAAAGATATGGATACCATTAGGAATGGAATTTCCTGCTAAATGGAGCACAGACGAGAAAGGAATGGAAAAGGCATTCTGCTGTGTACATGCTACAGCAAGAGATTTTGCAAAAATAGGACAATTGATTATGCAAAACGGAATGTGGGAAGGAAAGCAATTGATTAATGCTGAATATTGCAAAAGAATGCTCAAACCTACTGAACAAAATGACGCTTTCTGCTACACCATTTGGGCAGGAGAAGGTATTAATAAAGAAAAACAATGTTGGTTTTTTTATGGTTTTTTAGGTCAATTCATTATTATGATTCCTGAAAAAAAGATGGTAATCGTTAAAACAGGATTATATAACAAACTGGAAGTTGATCAAAAGAAAAGACCTTTACAGGTGCAAATTTTAATAGATGAATTAACATCAATGTGTTAAAAGTTTTAGTAAAATAAATGATAACAATTTTCACCTTTCCATCTGATCAATGCTTTTAGATCATTAAAAATGAAGTAAAAATTATTTTGTCAGCAACGAGTTGATTATTAAAAAGGATCCAACAGCTATAAGTCCCCAATAAACATATTTAAAAAAAGATTTATCCTTGATCTTATGGTTCAGGTATCTTCCTAAAAATATTGCCGGAAAAACAGCTGGTAATGAGACTAAAAAATATTTTAATACCTCCAACGTAATTAGACCTTTTGTAAAATATCCTATCGCTGCTATAAAGCTTGCCGGTAAAAAATAAGCCTGAAGCGTTGCCCTAAAATGTTTAGCACTCCAGTTCCTCAAGTTACCATAGACCACAAGAGGCGGACCGTTTACTCCATAAGCACCACCAAGAATTCCGGATGTAAATCCGCAAATAAATAGCCATAACATACTATCTGTTTTCAGTGAAAGCTGTTTTTTTGCAAAAATAGCATACAATGAGTTCAATATAATAAGTAAGCCTAAACCTATTTTTACCCAAAACTCGTTACCGTATAGTAAGATCAACAAACCTATCGGAATCCCTAAGACAGCAAATAAAATAAGCCATTTTGCGCTGTTAAAGTGAATTTGCTGATGATCTTGTACAACAACAACCAACGCAACTAAAATTGAAATTAAAACAGAAAGAGGTACAGCAATTTCTAGAGGAATAAAAAGTATAAATAAAGGGACTGCAACTAAAGATTCTCCAAAACCGAACGTTGAACGGACTAGTGTAGCAACAAAACTGACAACGAAAATGTATATATAAATAAATTCCATATTTATGTTAAATATACGTTTTTCTACTGAGATAAAAAACCATTTAAGACCGAATCAGAGGTAAAATAAGAGCAAAAAAAAAGAGAGTCTTAAAGCTCTCTTTTTATGTATAATTTATAACAGCATTTTTTTATTTCAGTTACTGTATGCTGCTCTGTTTTGATAAATATTTAATCCCTCAACTTTGTTTTTAGCAATGTGATAAATCAGTTCCACAGAAAAAGATGATATTTCATAAAGAGCATACCTGAATGAACTCATAATTTGTTCATTCATTAACCGTCCTTCTGATAAGACAATTTCGGATTGGTTTTGTAAAGGTAAGTTTTTAAAGTCGTAAAGAGAAATTTCCATAGCTGTTAATTTTATTAGTATGTAAACTGTTTATACAATTTCTTTACCAATTATATTATTAAATTTAACTAAAGCGAAATAATTTATAAATTAAAAAGTAAAACTCATTGTTCATGGCAATTAGCTGATTTAATTCTATAGTATGTAAATTCTCTTAATGAAAATTTCTAAGATTACAACTCTTAAAATTTAATCCAAATTTAAATAAAAATCAGACCGGTACGGAATTCAAATTTGGACGTAAATATTATTTTATCATTGAGATTCGATAAAATCAAAATTTTATTTTTTACTAAGAACACACCCTTAAAACCTTTAAAATTGCTTTAATTGGCGTACAATTTGCAAAGTACTTTTCACCAATCACAAATAACAAAGCATGGATATCACCAACGATTTTAAAGAAGAAATCTTAAACTCTCCTACATCAATTGAAAATATCGAGGTCGTTTATAAAAAAAATAAATACAATGGAAAACTTGTAAAAGTAAATCAATCCCCATTTGAGATGACAATCTTTAATGATGATCTCAAAGATGATCCCAACCACGTCATTGATTTTACACTTGCAGAAGAAATAACTATTAAATTTTTTGATGGCACAATAAAAACTGTAAATCGTCAGCAAAAAGTAGACACTATATAGTATAAAAGTTAAGGAGTGTTTTCAAAAAAAGAATTACATTTAATTATGGAAACACCTAAAAAGAAAAGTTCCGAAAAATTCATAAAAGACATCCGTAAAAATACAAGGAGGATCTTTACAGCCGAGCAGAAAATTTTAATCGTAATGGAAGGGCTTCGTGCAGAAACTTCTGTAGCGGAACTATGCCGACAGCATAATATTGCCCAATCTCAGTTTTATTCCTGGAACAAAGAATTTATGGAAGCCGGTAAAAAACGACTCAACGGCGATGTCATTAGAGAAGCCACGAGTGATGAAGTGTCGGATTTGAAGAAAGAGAATGCCCGACTGAAGGAAATGGTTGCCGATTTGGTTCTGCGCTATGACATTGTAAAAAAAAGCTTAGACATGCTGGATTGACCCATAAATACAGAAAGTTTATGAGATTATCAGCAAGTGAGAAATACGAAATTATTCAAGAAGTTACTACGAGTGAAATTGGTGTAAAACGAACCTTGGAAAGCTTTGGGATTGCAAGAAGTACTTTCTATAAGTGGTATCAGAAATACCTTGAAAACGGCTACGATGGCTTGGAAACGTCCAAAAGAACATCTAAAAGACAATGGAATAGCATTCCGGAAGAACAAAAAGATTTGGTAGTAGAAATCGCTTTGGAACATACAGAACTTTCCTCAAGAGAACTGGCGCACAAAATTACCGATGAACAAGGTATTTTCATCTCAGAATCCAGTGTTTACAGGATTTTGAAGCAACGGGATTTAATCCCTGCACCGAATCATTTTTTACTTTCAGCAGCAAATGAATTTAAGGATAAGACAGAATTTGTGCATCAAATGTGGCAAACAGATTTCACTTATTTTAAAGTGATTGGTTGGGGTTGGTACTATCTGAGCACTGTTTTAGACGACTACAGCAGGTATATCATCCACTGGGAACTCTGTGATTCGATGAAGGCTGAAGATGTGAAAAGAACAGTAAATACAGCGATTGAAAAAGCAAAATTAAAGTCTAAAGCCAAACCGAAATTACTCTCAGACAATGGTTCCTGCTACATATCAAACGAACTCAGAACCTACCTGAAAGACGATTTGAAGATGAAGCAGGTTCACGGAAAGCCGATGCATCCGCAAACCCAAGGGAAAATAGAACGATACCACAGAACGATGAAAAATGTGGTAAAACTCAATCACTTCTATCATCCTGAAGAACTTGTGGAAGCTTTAGAAAAATTCGTAGAAAACTACAATAACAAGCGATATCACGAATCTTTGAAAAACCTTCCTCCAGCAGATGTGTACTTCGGAAGATCTGAGCAAATTTTGGAAAAAAGAAGACAAATAAAATCGGATTCAATCCGAAAAAGAAGACAGTTGTATTTTCAACAGAAATTTATAAATTTATAACCCTAAATACTCCTTAAGGATTTATTCCAAAATGTCCAAGTTAGTTTGAAGACGTACATAAAAATTTTAAATATTACTACCATGACAAAACAAATCGTAATCGCAGCCTTAACTATCGGAGCAATCGTATTAGGAACTAACAATGTTCATGCTCAAAATGCAACCGCTACAACAACAGTAAACATTACTCTGAACGATGTGATCTCTATCGATGCAGGAAGTACGGCAATCGGTAATACGGTTGACTTTAACTATGCTACTGCAGCAGACTATAACTCTGATCAAACAATTAATAAAGCAAATTCTTTAAAAGTTACTTCAACGAAGAACTTTAATGTTAAAGTAAAAGCAGGAGGTGCTAATTTCATGAATGGAACTAACTTAATCCCTGTAAATGTTTTGACAATTAAAGCTGCTGCAGCTTCAGGAACAATGGGCGGAACAAAAAATACTGTCGTTTTATCTGCAACTGATCAAAATTTAGTTACAAATGCTCCGCTTGGAAGCGCATTAACGTTGAATTTAGATTACACGATTCCTGCAGCAAAATCATCATCTTCAGATATCTTAGGTAAACCAGCAGGAACTTATACGCAAACAGTAACTTATACTGCGACTGCTTTATAATAAAGCATTATTTATATCATAAAAATTCAAGTATTAATTAAATAATTATAAGATAATATGCCGAATCTAATAAAAAAGCTATTGTTTTTACTTGAAATTGGTAATCATCAATTTGATAGCATTCTTTGGAAAACCAGTCCAGAAAAAAGAAAAACTCTTGTTAATGATATTTTTAAATTTAAAATTCCTATTGGGAAAAGCAAAAAAGAAATACGTGAACTTTTTGGACATGAGCCACATATTTATACTTCCATGATATGGTCTTATTCTGTTGAATCAGATAAATTTGGAAATACCCTTACGTCATTATCACTATACTTTAAAGACGAAATTGTAACAAGTATTAAGATTGAAAATAAAGAAGTAATATTTAATTATTTAAATTAAATCTAAAAGCCTAAAAAAATTAACAAACAGTAGCTTATACTGCGACTGCTTTATAATAAAAAAACACAACAATTATATATACAGCTCTCAACACTTTCAAAATGTTGAGGGCTTTTTATTTAAGCTAAAAGTATCATTTTGTAGTTATTTTACTACGAAGTCATCTCGACTTTCTTTTTTTAAATTTCCTAACAGCAATAACGATAAAAGCTAAATAATTAAATCCTATCCAGCTTGTTACTGTGGTGTCAAATCGGTTAAGTATTGATCTGAAGCTATCAAGCCAAGCATTAGTTCTTTCTATGGCATACCGCTCTTTGTACAATTGATGATCAAAGTAATGGTTATTTTCTGCATCTGAGTTTCTTTTATTGTGAGCAATATTAGCTATTATTCCCAATTCTAAAGCTTTCGACCGTAAGTTTTCAGCATCAAATCCTGCATCGAAATTCAGGAAAAGTCCGTCGAGTAAAATACCGGATTGTTGTAAGAAATCTGTTATTTCTGCAAAATGCTTTTCAATATTAAATAGATCATTGTGATTTCCACACACAGGTATCGACATAGCTAAAGGTAATCCGTTTCTATCCGTCAGATATATAGCATTAGTTGTTTTGCGCTTCTTCCTGCCCTGATAACCAACTGCTTCACCTCCCTTTAACGCTGGTGTGTGACTGCCGTCTACATCTCCACTGGATAAATCAATTTTTGATTTATTCTTTTGTAAAATGCCACTCCAACAAGCTTTCCATATTCCGGCTTTACACCATTGACGATAATAGCCAAAAACCGTTTTATAATGAAGAGCCTCTTTACTAAATAATTCTAGTACCGGTAAAAGATACCATTGAAGGCCTGTTTTAAGTTTATATAAAATGCAGTTAATAATCTCGCAAATAGGAACTTTGGATTTAAAACCTCGTTTTCCAATGGGAATATAAGGCACGATTTCTAATTCTATTGTATCTTTGCTTAGTACTTTGTACAAGGGATAGGATTTTTTTTAGTTTAGCGACACTAATTTCCGAATCCCTTTTTTTATTTCAAATAACAAATAAATGTTTCTTTAAGTCAAGATGACTTCTACATGAGCTTCCATTTTCAACTACAAAGAAATTTTTATCGCCACTGTAAATTTGCAGTATACAAAAGAGAACAATTAAACAAAATTAAAATCAAATATTCCTGCCATGAAAAAATCAATTGCAATCGCAGCTTTAACTATCGGAGCAACCATATTAGGAACTAATAATGTTCAGGCTCAAAATGCAACCGCAACAACAACAGTAAACATTAGCCTGAAAGATGTAATCTCAATCGATACAGGAAGTACAGCAATCGGTAATACAGTTGACTTTAACTATGCTACTGCAGCAGACTATAACTCTGATCAAACAATTAATAAAGCAAATTCTTTAAAAGTTACTTCAACAAAGAACTTTAATGTAAAAGTAAAAGCAGGGGGCGCTAATTTTATGAATGGAACCAATTTAATCCCTGTAAATGTTTTGACAATCAAAGCTGCTTCAGCTTCCGGAACAATGGGCGGAACAAAAAACACTGTCGTTTTATCTGCAACTGATCAAAATTTAGTTACTAATGCTCCACTAGGAAGTGCATTAACATTGAATTTAGATTACATGATTCCTTCAGCGAAATCATCATCTTCAGATATCTTAGGTAAACCAGCAGGAACTTATACGCAAACACTTACGTATACAGCGACTGCTTTATAATATTTTTTTTCATATTAATATTTTGTGATTTGGTGTTCGAAGGCTTCCTAAAGGAGGCCTTTGATTTTTTATGTATTGATACCGATATAGAGAAAATTCAAAATCCAGGAATAAGTATCCATCAGCTGTAAGTTAGAATGTCACACAGTTGAGTTTTTCTCAGTATTTTAAATTTACGCCAAAGGGGGTTGCATCCAATGACAACAACGAATTTACTATGGTGAATGTACCCAATATAAAAAAAATGGATTTGTACAAAAATCTCCTCAATGTCATTAACAGCATATACAATAATCCGTGTAGTTATTTTACTACATCAACTTCCATTTTCAACTACAAAGAAAATTTTTTCGCCGCCATAAATTTGTAGTGTTCAAAAGAGAACAATTAAACAAAAATAAAAATTTTAAATATTACTACCATGACAAAACAAATCGTAATCGCAGCCTTAACTCTTGGAGCAATCGTATTAGGAACTAACAATGTTCATGCTCAAAATACAACTGCTACAACAACAGTAAACATTACCCTGAACGATGTGATCTCCATCGACGCGGGAAGTACAGCAATCGGTAATACGGTTGACTTTAACTATGTTACTGCAGCAGACTATAACTCTGATCAAACAATTAATAAAGCAAATTCTTTAAAAGTTACTTCAACAAAGAACTTTAACGTTAAAGTAAAAGCGGGAGGTGCTAATTTCATGAATGGAACTAACTTAATCCCTGTAAATGTTTTGACAATCAAAGCAGCTGCAGCATCCGGAACAATGGGCGGAACAAAAAACACTGTCGTTTTATCTGCAACTGATCAAAATTTAGTTACAAATGCTCCATTGGGAAGTGCATTAACATTGAATTTGGATTATACGATTCCTGCAACGAAATCTTCATCTTCAGATATCTTAGGTAAACCAGCCGGAACTTATACGCAAACAGTAACTTATACTGCAACCGCTTTATAATATTTTTTTTAGTCTGTAAAGCTTTCTTTTGCTACGTTTTCAGTAGTTTTGGGGATCTTTATTTTTAAACAATTTACACCATGCGCAAGTTTATTTACCTTTTCATTTTCTTTATTCTTACAGGGTCTTCTTCAATTCTGGCACAAAGTATCTCTATGTCGCCTACGCGCTTGTTTTTTACCGGTAATCCGGGAGAAAAAGTGACAAAGACAGTCACGCTTCAAAACAGCTCGGAAAAAGATTATGTTTTTAATCTCAACTATAAAGATTGGGTTAGAGAAGAAGATGGAAATAAAGTTTATCTTGAAGCAGGAAGCTCAAAAACTTCTAATGCAGCTTGGGTCTCTACCTTAGAAAACTCAGTAACGGTTCCTGCGAGAAGTACAAAAGAGATTGTAGTAACCATGCAGATTCCGGCAAACGCATCAAAATCTACTGTTACAAACAGCATGTTATTTTTCACCCAACTTCCTCAGCAGGCAGATCAGGCTCGTATTCAGAACGGGATTGGTATTATTACCTTATTTGAGGTTGGGCTTCACATCTTTTATACACCACCAGGAAACCAGACAAAAAGTTTGGATATTACCAATATTTCAGAAGTGAATAATGAGAATGCGGCAAACAAAAAAGTAGCAGTAAGCATCCATAACGATGGAAATACCATCAATGATGCTACCGTTGAGTTTGAATTGACCAATACCGAAAGTGGTAAGGAAATAAAATTACCCGCAATTTCTATCTCAATGCTTCCCAATACCGATCAGACCGTTCAGTTTTCTTTACCGGAAAACATTTCAGGGAACTTTCTTGGTGTGGCTATTATCAAAATGGCAGGCTCAAATGATTTACGCGTAGGCGAAAAAAACTTTAAATTTTAAAAAACTAAGTCTTGAAACCACAAAATGGAATGCCGATATCAATCCTAAGAAGAACAATCTTATTTTTTGCAATTGTTCTTTTGCATTGTTCGTTTGCCTTTGCGCAGGAAAAAAAGGATATAGAAATCCATTTTGAAAACAACAATGTAGCTGTTGAAAAAGGTTCTACTTTTACTAATTTCCTGGTTATTGAGAATAAAAGTTCTGAAGAAATTACCGTTCAGAATATTATGCCTGACGAAAAATATCCAGGTTTACTTTTCTATCCAAAAAATGACTTTACATTAGGTGCCGGTCAGTCTAAGAATCTTCCTGTGAAACTTATCGCCAATGTAGATTTTATGAAACTGAAATCCAATGAGATCAAATTCCAGGTTTCGTACACCACTCCAATGGTAACTAAAACTGAAAGTGCCTCATTCTTCGTTAGCAAAGACGAGAACAAAAACATCGCAATTTATACGGCATCGTATGAAAATTTCATTAATCCTAATTCTCCCGACTCCTCAATCCTGCTGATTGTAGAAAACCAAGGTTATAGTAAACGAACGGTTAAGATTGATTTGCAATCCATTCCTGATGGTTTGGAAATGATACCAAAACAACAAGCACTATCTCTGGAAGGTTTAGAAAAACAAACGGTTGAGATCAAAATTACGGTCAGAAAACAGAATACGCTTTTCCCGGAATTTAATATTAATGCAACCGCAACAGACCTGCTTAATAATGAAATTGTGGGAAGCAACACGCTATACTTAGTTATTTTATCAAACAACAGACAAATTGCCAGAGGAAACGAAGCGGTGAACGGAAGTAATTTTGCAGAAATTGCCTATAACGAAAACAGTTCAGGTTTTAATTTTCTTCAATTGAGAGGAAACACAACGTTTCGAGTGAATGAAAATTTGAAATCTCGTTTCAATATTGGTGCAGATTACTATCATGAAGAAGGCCTTTATAACCTATATGATACTTGGCTGGAACTGGAGAGAAAAAATACAGTATTGCGAGTTGGAAATGTTAATAGTAACGATTACGACTACCCCGTTTTTGGAAGAGGTGGGAAGCTTTCTACCAAATTTGGTAAAAATAATCAGATTGAAGTTCTTGCGCTGGAAAATAATTACAACCTATATGGTACCTATTTCCAACAAACAGAAGGATCCAAAATAGTGGGTGGAAAATATAGTTTTGGGAATGCTAAATCCTTTACTGGGAAAGTATCCTATTTATTCGACCATGATCCGCGCTTTAACGTAGATACACAGGTAGCGAACGCAACAACATCATTATTAATTAACGATAAACACACAATCCGTACTGAGTTAGGTTTCAGTAACGAAAAAGGTCTAGTGAACAAAGATGAAAACGCAGGAGCTTCAATGGGGGCCAATTACGAGGGAAAAATAGGGAAATGGGATATACAATCTCTTAATTCCTTTGCTACCAAAAGTTATGCGGGAATCAAAAGAGGATCTTTTTTTTCAAATCAGCGAATCGGCCGACAATTTTCTGCTTCTCAGCGCGCTTTTATACAATATCAGAATTCACAGGTAGATCCGGAGTTCCTAAGTTTCCAGAGCACGCCAATCCAACCTGATAACACGGCTAATTTACGTTATTATTTCAACAGTACAGAAGTGTTGGGATCAGGTTACCAGTTTGCTTTAAAGAAGTGGAATTTCCTACTGTCTCCAAAAATTGAAAAGCAGAAAACAGCCAATTTTTACACATCGCAGGAACTTTTTTCGTATCGAATGGAAGCCAACATAAGCACAACATTTGGCGCTCACGGATTGAACTGGACAGCAGAATATTCTTATTCAAAAGACAACAATAAGGACGATTGGTTCAACAGTCTGAGAACAACCTTGTCTTACAGGTATAAATCTTTCTCCCTCAACGGAACGGCTCAGTGGAACGCAATTAATGTTTTTGATTTAAATTCTTATTACGATGTAGACCGTAATTTTGCCAACTACAATGTATACGCCTCATATAATTTTCAGATGCTTAAAAATAATCTGAGCGGATCTTTAACGGCCGGAACTTACTATTCGGAACTTTATAAAAACTTAAACAGCAATATCAGTGGTAATCTGGAATATAAGATTTCGCCTTCATGGTCTTCAACAGGTTATTTTAATTTTTCCGGTTATAAATCTACGGCTTATGCAAGCAGTGGCAATTTTTACCAGTTCAGGTTTGGGATTAAAAAATATTTTGTCGCAGCTACGGCTCTCGGAAATCATAAAGTGACGTTCCAGTTATTTGAAGATAAAAATTCTAATGGACTTCTAGAGACGGGTGAATCGGTTCTTGCCAATGAAATAGTGAAACTGGACAATTTTGTTGCACTAACAGATAAGAACGGAAAAGTAGTTTTTCAGAATGTACCTGAAGGTATCTACACGGTGAAGGTGAACGAAAATGCGGGTGCCCGATTAATGATGGATCCTGTAATTATGGTAAATAGCAATATCAACCGCAAAGTGGGTCTGGTAAAAAATAGTAAGGTAAGTGGGAAATTAACAGAGATCAAACAAGCCTACGATGTTTTGGAAACGGATGTAACCGGAATAGTGGTGTATGCAAAAGGTGAAGATGGCGTGATTCATACCGCCGTGGTTAATCAAAAAAATGAGTTTGAGTTTTTCTTAAAAGAGGGAAAATACGACCTCTATATTGAAAATGACAAATACAGCTATACACAACCCAACCAAACTATTCAGGTAACAAAAGAAGGTTTTTCAAAAACTGTGGTTTTTGAATATAAGAAGAAAGACACCACCATTAAGGTGAAAAAGTTTTAAATTTAAAAGTATGAAAAAGACGAGGGCTTTTCTAATAGGAATTTTTACCGTGTTCTGCGGATCTACAGTCACAAAAGCTCAGGATGTGTACCTGTCGATTCCTGAAAATAATATTTTTAACAGGACTGAATTTACTTCAGTACCTACAAGGGTAATGAATACCAACAGAACAAATTGGGATTATGGCTTTTTTGGAATTGGACCGGTAGCTCCAACATTTACCTCTACGTCAGGACCATCTTTTACTCACTCTTCTACTTCACTCTTCACTTTACCTACTTCTGTTCTTCTATGGCAGTTAGAAAGTATGGGTGGGCAGTTGCCATCTGTAGGACTTTCAGGTTATTTACCAGGTTTTCAGTCTTTCAGTACAAGCGCTTTAAGATGGTTTGAACCGCCAACGACCAGTTTTGGGGGTGGATTCAACAGAGGAAATATCAATTTTACATTTAAAATTCCTGCCTCACAATTTAATGCGAATGCGTTCCGTGCAGGCAATTACTCCATGGATATCACTCAGAATTATAACGACTTTACACCACGTAATTTTAAAACAATTTTAGTTATCCCCTCATCGATACGATGGATCACCACCTCTTTAACAAAATATATTGAAATATCTTCTTTGAATGAATATCGCAATACAAACACACGGGTGTGGGATTTGGGGAATACGGAAATCGCGAATACAGTCGATTTTAATTTATGGGCAAAAGCTGCTTCCGCAAATATTCAGTTCACTTCTTCTAAAGGTGTTCCGGGAACTAGAAATATAGCAAATATTAAATTAGGTAGTAATGGATCTCCACTTACGACCAAGTCCTTATCTGCCAATTTTCAGAATTTTTCCCCTGCTAATTTCGGTGTTACAGCGGGAAACAGAAACAGCTTCACGCCAATGCTCTATGTGTCGGCGGAAGATTTTAAGAACTATTTTTTTGAAGCTGGAACTTATACTTTTGAATTAAACTTCAATGCTGCAAGTACAGATAATACTATTAACAGTTTGCAAAATACATCTGTTCAATTAAAGGTACTTCCTCGGTCGGAGATCACCATTCCAAGTTCCGGGAGAAATGTAAACTTTAATTTTAATACAGCTGCCCAATATACCAATGGACAGTCACAAATGATTCCAAACCAAATTGTATTATCCAACAATGAGAGTTTTGAACTGTATGTAAAATCGGACGAAAATTATTTCAAGAAAGGCGGTCTGCAGACCGATATCAATTCCAACATATTACAAATTGGCATCGATGGAAGTTCTGTAGATACTCCATTATCGAAAACTCCTCAAAAAATACTTTTTAACGGAACACCGGTTTTGGATCGGGAGCTGAACGTAAGATATACTATACCACCTGCAGGTGCCCAAAGTTTGGTAGGGAAAGAAAATACCACATATTCCATCAATGTTTATTATAGCTTTACGGCAATTTAATAATACTTCCTATTAAAACTCTTCTTTATTAATCAATTTAATGGCAATAACCAATCGCCGGTATAGATGGAATTGAAACCATTAGAAAAATGAAAATACTATTCGCGACGCTACTCATGTAGCGTCGTATCTTGTTTTGTACAGCTCTTCCGATGATATTTATTTAGTGTAAATAGAATTGGAAATCTACTTGTAAAGCCCGTTCGTATGTAGCAGATCTTATTAATATGGATATTCAGATGCCTCACCTCAAAAGCTTTGGAACAGCCCCAAAAAACTATTGGAAAAAACCATCAAAATACCTATTATTGCACTGACAACGGGAGTCTTTCTGTGAGAAAGAAAAGTTTCTGAAAGCATGAATGCCGGACTTTTTAACCAAACCTTTATTAAAAACAAACCCTGTCGAGATGATTCTAAAATGATTTGGCATAGAAATCGAAAAAAATAAATAATAAACTATACTTTAAAAAATACTGGATTCGATTTTTTAAAGACCATGATACTTAATTTATGAATGACCTTACCAACAAACTACAATTAAAAATCGAAAGACTGGAAAACGAAATCAGTTTTAAGAATGGACTGATCTCGATATTGTCTCATGATTCAAAAGAAATGTTTGGGAATTTTCTGTGGCTTATAGAAGCGCTGGAAGATAAGACCATTAGTGAGGAAGATTTTTTTAACCTATTACCGCAGATAAAAAGCGATGCCCGAAAGAATCTGCAAACTATTCAGGACAGCACTGCCTGGTTAAAAACACAATACGGAGACTTTAAGATTAAACCTGTGAAAATCATGGTGATTGATCTTTTTCACCATTTCGAAGAAAAATATGCTGATCAATTAAAAGAAAAAAGCATTAAATTTTATTTTAAAGGAGATCCCAATACATTTCTTACAACCGATCGCTTATTGCTTGAATATGTTTTAGACAAAATTCTCAATAACGCAGTGAAATACTCTTTGCCCGGGCAAGATATCTGCCTGCAGGAAGCTACAGAAGGTGATCAGGTCATACTTTCTGTCATCGATTCTGGAACGGGAATGCCTGAAAAATATGTATCTGCGATCTACACTTACGATAACCCTATATTTCAGGGAACTTCTGGCGAAAAAGGAGTTGGATTAAGTTTGAAAATTGTTAAAAATTTTGTATCCTTGCTGCATGGAAACATCCAAATCATTTCCGCTGAAAATGAAGGCACTACGGTTTCCCTTTTTTTAAATAAATTTACTGAATAATGGCTCCAAAAGTAAATGTTCGTATTATTGTAGCAGACGATCACGGTATCGTACGAATGGGTTTAATACAAACCATCAAACGACTCTTACCTACAGCAATCATTACAGAAGTTGAGGATTGAACTTGCAACTATTTTTGAGACAAAATTTATATACTCTTTATGCTACATTTTTAGATTGATTAGACATTAAATTTTGATACTCTTTTATGGTTAAATTTCCTAAAGCCGAATGCCTTCTGTGAGTGTTGTAAAATGTTTCTATATATTCAAACACAGAGTTTTTAGCATGATCTCTAGTTTCATATTTATTTTGATAGACAAGTTCGGTTTTCAGAGTTTTGAAAAAGCTCTCAGCTACAGCATTGTCATAACAATTTCCTTTTCCGCTCATGCTTCGAGTAATGTTTTTTCCGACTATTGATGTAAATTCTGTACACGCATATTGTATCCCTCTATCTGAATGGAAAATCAAGCTATCATGATCCTGTAAAGGACGATGGAGCCTTGCCATTTTCAAGGCAGCAATACTGGTGTCCTGAGCCTTCATCGTCTCACTTAATGACCAGCCGATAACCTTTCTGTCAAACAAATCAATGACTGTAGTAAGATACAACCAACCCTGACCTGTGCGGATATACGTAATATCAGACACCCAGACCTCTTTACTGCTTGTAACCTGAAAATTTTGATTCAAATAATTTTCAGCAACAGGGTATCGATGGGATGAGTTGGTAGTTTTCTTAAATTTTTTCTTTACAATACTTCTCAGGTTGCGTTCTCTCATTAGTCTGGCCACCAAAGGACGTGAAGCTCTCATTCCTTTTGCTTCCAGTTCTCGGGCAATACGAGGGCTTCCATATCTCCCACGGCTCCAATGATAAATACTAAAGATTTCTGCTGATAAAATGGCTCTTCTTTCTGATTGCTTACTCGGTTTTCTTTTCTTCCAATGATAAAAACTGCTCCTGCTTACCTTTAATACTTCGCACATCTTCCCGACAGGAAACACATCAGCGTGTTCTTTGATAAATTTATATCTTACCCGTCTCTCTTGGAGAAGATGCCTACCGCCTTTTTTAAGATATCACGTTCAAGCTTTGTTTCTTCTAGTTCTTTGCGAAGTCTCAATAACTCTTCCCTTATTGGATCAGAGGATATTTGTTTTTCCTTGCTAAGTTTACCTTCTTTGTGAAGTTTTCGCCAATTAACGAGACTTTCTTTACAGATCCCCAATTCTTCAGCTACCGAGGATACATTGCCTCGCTGCTCACTTAAAGATACTGCTTGGATCTTAAACTCTAGACTGTAATTTTTTCTGATCTTTTTCATACTCTTAAAGATAAAGAGTATAAGAATTGTGTCCTAACAAAGTTAGCAACTCCAGATTATAAATCGCTGTACAAAGTAATTCAGAAAGAAGAATTGGATCTGGCCATTATGGACGTTAATATGCCTAATGGTACTGTGCAGGAAGCGATCGATTACATAAAAATGCATCAACCCGACTTAAGAATTCTCGTATTTTCTTCTCAAGACGAAGATTTGTATGCAATACGTTATCTAAAAATGGGTGCCGGTGGTTACCTAAGCAAACAAAGCTCTAGTGCAATAATTGAAAATGCTTTGACGGCGATGCTTAATACTGGGCGATATGCAAGTGACGAAGTAAAAGAAGCGATGTTTTTAGAATCATTGAACGGCGCAACAAAAAACTCACCCTTTGAAGCGTTATCAGGCCGCGAATTGCAAATTGCCAATAAGATTGCAGAAGGTCTTCCTCTCAAAGAAATTTCTAATCAACTTAATCTCCATTCATCAACGATCAGTACTTACAAAAACAGGCTGTTTGAAAAGCTTAAAATACGATCCGTACCAGAATTGGTGGAGATTCTTAGGCTGTATAATCAGTAAACATTCTATTATTCTTTTTTTGTAAACCCGGGAATCGTTGGATCTTGTAGATTACAACAAGATTCTTCTCCCCTACCTTCAGAAGATTTTATGTAAAATCACTTTGTACGGACAGGTTCTTTATATTAAGCTTATTTAAACTTTAATAGTTGGTAATCGCAAAGGCGCAATTTTTAGTATAAACAGTTTTTAGGCACAAGGATTTTATCTACGATAAAATTTTAATGACTTTATTTTTAAATTCTTTTCGAAATTTTTAGGATTGTAATGCAAAAAGAATTTAAATTCCTTAAACAAAAGGCATCATGGCATCGGTAATTGCCAAATCAACATCTTTTTCTTTTAATATATCAATTGCTTCTTTACCATTACGGGTTAAAATAGCAGCGTGCCTTACTTTTAACCCCCAATGCTAAACTTTATTGATAATCAGTTTTTTACATTCTGAAATCAGAATTATCATTGTTTTTGATTTTATTTCATTAAGCTTTTTATAATATCTAATCCTATTGTTATTTCTTCTTTTATTTCTTTCTCCATCGCTGAAAAATCTATATTTTCATTCGCTTTTTTCTCCCATTTCAATGCGCAGTCTGAAAGTCTGAAAAGACCGGCAGTTCCGGCAGTTCCTTTAAGCTTATGAAGAATCATTTTGGCATCGTCCACATTTTTTTCCGCCGCTATGGTAACAATATTATTCTCTGTCTGGATAAGTTCGTTAATCACAAGATTTAAAAATATTTCTTTGAAATCGTCATTATCACCAATCTGATCGTTCAACAAATCCATATTGATATATTTCTCCATTACCATCTCATCTGTGGTCTCAACATCGCTATCTCCTTCAGGAGCAATATGTTTTTTGAGCATTTCCAAAAGATCTGCCTGTCGCAAAGGTTTAGGCAGAAAATCGATCATCCCCGATTCCAGACATTTTTCTTTCTCTCCCAGAACGTTTCCTGCAGTTACACCAATAATGGGTACGCTTTTGTATCCTGGTAAGAGTCGAATGTGTTTTGTGGCTTCAAGACCATTCATCACCGGCATCTGTACATCCATAAGGATAATAGAGAAATCTTTTTTCTTACATTCTTCCACAGCTTCGAGACCGTTTACCGCTTCTGTAAGATGTGCGTCAGGTATAAGTGATTTCATCATTTTATTATTCAGAACCATATTCACCGGATTATCGTCTACCAGAAGAACATTTAGCTCTTTCATAAAAGAAAGCTGGTCTTTTTCAGAATGTTGCGGAGCATTAACTTCTATCACATTATTTTGTGCCACACGTCTAAGTGTTTTATAAAGATCGTCAGATTTAATAGGCTTTAAAAGAAAATAAGAATTGTCTTCCTTACGGAAAGAATTAATAACATCATGTTCCTCTGAAGAAGTATGAAGAATTACCAATGGTGAAGTCTCATTCCGCTCATTAAATAACTGTTTAATCTTATCGATTGTTTCCAAACCAGAAATTATCGGCATGTGATAATCCATCAATATAACATCAAAATGTTCACCTTTCAGCAATATTTGTAAAGCTTCCATTCCGTTGGCAGCCAGTGTAGATTCTATATTTTTATAGGTAAGCATGTGTTGAAGAATGATTCTGTTCGCTTCATTATCATCTACTACAAGCACTTTTTTTATAGCGAGATCATCATCTTCTTTCAATTCAGATATTTCGTAAGGAATTTCAATGTCGAAGAAAAATACAGAACCTTTTTCAGGAGTACTGATCAGCGATAAATGACTTCCCATATATCCAAGAATATTGTTTGAAATGGTAAGACCTAGACCGGTTCCTCCGTAACGCTTACTGATAGAGCTGTTTTCCTGAGTGAAAGCATCAAAAATATGTTTCTGCTTTTCGATAGGTATTCCGATTCCTGTATCTCTTACAGAAAATCGAAGAGCAATGTTGCTATCATCCATGCGGAGTTTTTCTACTTTCAGCTCAATTTCTCCTTGTCCCGTAAACTTTACAGCATTTCCTAAGAGGTTGATAAGGATTTGCTTTAATCGGGATTCATCAAGTAATAAAGTTTTTGGAAGTCCCTGCTCAATATTAAGAAGAAGTTCAATATTTTTTTTCTGAGACTGATAAAGAATCACATTAATAACCTGACTTACCATGTCATAAACATCACTTTTCTCTATCAGAAGCTCCATTTTACCAGATTCTATTTTAGAAAAATCCAGAATATCATTAATAATGTTTAAGAGGTTTTCCCCAGATTCATTAATATAATTAAGGTATTGAGTCTGAATATCGTTAAGAGGAGTTTTTAAAAGAAGATCAGAAAACCCAATCACTCCATTGAGAGGTGTGCGTATTTCATGACTCATGTTAGCAAGAAACTCTGATTTTGCCTTGCTTGCAATATCAGCCATTTTTTTGGCATTTTTAAGTTCTTCATTGGTATGTACAGAATTGGTAATATTTTTTACAGACACAATCACCCCTCCAATTTCATTATCTGAAAGATACCATGGTCCAACCTTAAGGTCGAAATGCTGAATTTCTTCTTTGCCATCAACACTAATCGCAAAATCTTCATTTATATAAGTTTTACCTTGCAAAGCAGCAAGATAGATTTCTTTTCGTTCTTCAGGAATGTTTGGTGATACAACAAAAAGATTCTTTCCGATAATATCTGCCTCATCCATTTTGAATTCTCCTCTCCATCTGCTGCTTACAGAAATATAATTAAGATCTTTATCAAACATTGCCACGGCAACCGGAACATACGTTACGAACGATTGCATCATTGCTTCTTTTTTAGCAATATCGAGGAACATATTTTTGAATATATCAATATCCTGAATTATTCCATAAACCCTGTTGCAAACGCCATTTTCAAATTCCGGAATTCCTTTTACCCTTACCCAGATCGTAACCCCATCATTACGCACGAGCTGAAATTCATCATCATACGGAACTCCCTCTGTTACCGCTCTGTTGAATAAAAATTTAACTCTTTCTCTGCTATCTTCTTTATAAAAACCAATGGCATTTTCTAAATTAGGCTGAAAATCGTTACTTATCTTATGAATTTCTTTGGTACTTTGAGACCAGAATACCGTATCTTTTTTCAAATTTACTTCCCAACCGCCTACTTGAGCTACAGAACTTGTCTGCTCCAGCATTTTTTTTGTCTGAATTAGATCTTTCTCTAAAGTCATCCTTTCGGTGACGTTCAATGCCGTGCTTATTACATAAGGCTTCCCTTCTTCATCTATCTCAACAACATTGTGGTACATCCAGATCTGCTCTACCCCATTCTTTGCTTTAAGAATCATGGTTCCGAAATCCTCCTTGTTTTTATTAATCCTATCAAGATACTGGTTTAAAGATGGCCAATTATGCTCAGGAACAAGATCTCTAAGGTTTAAATTTTTCACCTCATCTATAGAATAATGAAGCGTTTCTCTACCTTTTTCGTTAACAGAGATAATGTTGCCCTCCATGTCATGCATACTCATCAAACCGATGGCATTTTCAAAGAAACTCCTGAAACGTCTCTCTGAGCTTTCCAACTGACGTTTTTCTTCCGTTTGTGCAGTAATGTTGATTCCGAAACAGAAAATTTCAGAAAGTTCCTGATTGGATTTTAACACCCACTCTACAATCACAGAACTTCCGTCTTCCATTACAGTAGAAGTAGTAAAAGATACTTCCTGATTATTCTCAGATAGATCTTTAAGCTTTGAAAGGTTGTTATTACCTTCTCCGAAAACCTGGTTAAAACTAAGCCCAATCGCTTCTTCTTTCTTTAACGAAAATATTTTTTCGACCACCGGATTGAAATCTTTAAACTTCAATTCGTCATCCAAAACACAGATCAGATTATTGGATATATTGAAAAGTTGCTGGAAATATTCTGCATAAACGGTCTTTCTCTTTGCCGTTAGAAGCTTAGAAATTACATCTGCAAGCTTTTTGAGTGCCGTGATCTGACTATCTGTAATAGTTCTGGGCTTATAATCAATCACACAGATTGTTCCTAATGCAAAACCTTCGTCATCAATAAATGGTATCCCTACATAGAACCGTATCCCTCCTTCCAAAATGAGTGGATTATTCTTGGATCTGTCATCCAAAAGCGTATCATTAATAATTACCACTTCTCCGCTTGCTATCGAATACTGGCAAACCGTATTCTCGCGTGCTACAGAATCGATCTCAAGACCTATACAGCTTTGGATGGTCTGCGTCTCGCTTTCCATAATCGCAATTAAAGAAGCAGGACAATCGGCTATAAGGCATGCCGTTTCTGCAAAAACATCAAATTGAGGATCTTTGCCTAAGTTCAGAAGATCAAAAAATTCTAATTTTTTCAATCTTCCTATCTCATTATCAGGAAGGATATTATTCTTCATATTAGCAGCAAAATTATTTAAAAATAAATAAATATCATTATACTATTTATACAAATAACTATTTATAAAAGTTTTATTTATAAGCTTACAAACATAATAATCCCTACTAATTCAAAAAGCATTAATAAAATGATAAAAAGACAGTATTTACAATGCTATGTACTGCTGGAATAATGGAAATAAGCTCGAATATTCAGAAAGATAATTTTTTTTATGGTTAGATGTGCTTATAAATATATAAAAGTTTATAATACAGCTTGTTCTAATGATAGTATTGGTATATTCTCCTGCAATGAATTTTGTCAATGCAATTAACAAATTAGCGACCAGTGCACTATAAATTGATTTATGATTATTAGCCATTGATTATAAGTTAAAATAACAGAGATAAATTTAAAATCGTTATACCAATCTTTTTCAAACAAGTTGGATTAAAGCCCATCAAAGCGATTAGAATAATTATCTAAGTAAATAATAAAAAATATAAACACAATACTATTTTTTCAGTGATATTGGTCTTATTATTGGATAAGCCTTCTTAAAACTAAGTAGAAATTGTCAATCACAAATAACTGGCATTTCACGATATTAATCTTCATTCTATAAAAAGAAAATGATAATCTGTAAAATAAATATTATACCCACAAAAAACACTTCTCATCATTAACTTTCCCCGCATTTCATGTACCATAATTTGATCACAATAAACGGACTTTCCATATCTTTGCCATATTTATGATAACTCAGGAAAACTTACCCGATAACAGTTTCAATCTTGATCTAATTCTTCAGGCATTGGCTTCCTCTCCAGCACCAACCTCCATCTACTCGGGGGAAAATATGGTCATCCGTTTTGCAAATGCGGGCATGCTGGAGCTGTGGGGTAAAGATTCCTCTGTAATAGGTAAACCCTTAATGGAAGCACTTCCTGAACTGAAAGGTCAGCCTTTTTTAGAGTTGTTGCAGGAGGTTTGGCGTTCAGGTAAAACATATTCAGTATCTGAAGCTCCTGCTAAACTTATCATAAATGGAGAAGAGGTGCTTGATTATTTTGATTATGAATATAAAGCACTTACCGATCAACATCATAAAACATGGTGCATACTCAATACAGCACTTAATGTAACATCACGCCGTGAATTTTTACAGCAAATACGAGAGAAAGAAGAAAGGGAACATGCGCTCAATGAGGAAATGGCTGCAACATTGGAAGAGCTTACCTCTACCAACGAAGAGCTCAGTAGTTCTATAAAGCAGCTCGCTCATAACAGGGAATATATCCGAACTATTATTGAGCAGGCTCCGGTTGGAATTGCGATGCTGAAAGGTCATGAGCATATTATTGAAATCGCTAATCCAGCCATTCTCAATATTTGGGGTCGCAAAGAATCTGAAGTCATTGGTTTTCCGCATGAAAAAGCCCGTCCTGAATTGCAGGGACAACCCGTTAATATCTGGCTTAAAGAAGTTTATAATAGAGGTAAGCCCCAAATTAATACCGAATTTACAGTTAAGTTGCTCGATGGTGATGGACTGAGAGAGGCTATTGTCAATTCTATATACCAACCCATACTCTCAGAAGATGGAACTGTTTCGGGTGTTCTTGTTATTCTTGAGGAGATTACTCAACAGGTTTTAGAACGTCGGAAGAATGAGAACGATCAACAAATGCTCGCATTGGCTATCGATGCAGGAGAACTTGCTACTTTTTATTACCAGCCTGCAACCAACCTTTTTTCGGGAAATACCCTTCTTAAAAATTGGTTTGGACTGTCGTCTGAAGAAAATTTAGATCTTTCCGTTGCATTGGCTGTCATCCTTCCAGAAGATCGAGATGGGGTAATTAATGCTATTACACATTCTTTAAGCAAGAACTCTGATGGTCATTATTTTATAGAGTATCGAATTCAAAACAATACCGATAAAAAGGTAAGACTGCTGCAAGCGAACGGAAGAGTTTTTTATGATAAAAAAGGCAATGCTTTAAGTCTAAACGGTACTCTTAGGGATATCACTGAACAAAAAAAAGAGGAACAGCGAAAAGACGATTTTATGGGAATGGTAAGCCACGAACTTAAAACACCGCTCACTTCACTGAAGACATATCTTCAACTGCTACAACGGACGGAGGTAAATATAGAAAACTCTAAACAAAAGAATATGTTAGAGAAATCTGTAAAGCAGGTGGATTATATGAACAGTATGATTAATGGTTTTCTAAATGTTTCACGACTTGATTCCGGGCAGATGCATATAGAAAAAACCGAATTTGATCTCCAAATATTATTCACTGAAATTGAGCATGAGGTTCTTTCAACCAATCATACGCGTAATTTTATTTTTAAAATATCTGGCTCCTTAACCCTATTTGCAGATCGCGACAAAATATCGCAGGTACTCCATAACCTTATTGGAAATGCGATTAAGTACTCTCCTATTAACACCTCAATTACCGTAGAATATCTTACAACAGATAACAACAGCTTAAAAATAAATGTTCAAGATCAGGGAATCGGTATATCCAGAGAAGATCAGGAACGGATATTCGAACGTTATTATCGGGTGAAAGATATTAACAGCAGAAGTACATCGGGATTTGGTATCGGACTTTATCTTTGTAAAGAAATTATCGAACTGCATAACGGTACAATAGAAGTTCAGAGCTCTAAGAATGAAAGTACTGTATTCTCTTTTGTACTGCCTATCAACGGAGAAAAGCTTACCGATTAACAGTAAAAATTATAACAATGGTCTGTTAAAAGCTGGAAGTAAATAATACTTTTTTATTCAATATTTCAGCCTCCAATTAGTTGTTTCAAACCGCTGTTTAAAAAATCATCAACTCATTTGTAGAGTTGATAAAAATACGTGCAACTATTTACAAATAAAAGATTATTTATGTTTTATTTGTATAAGATAATCTGAATTTACCAATTTGGTTCATTAATTGTATATCAAAAATTAATCTGAATTTTTATCACTTAATATTACCTATCTTATGAAATGTAAATTTTTCATGACTGGCATTTACTCTATTTTCCATGCAGGTTTATTACATGGTCAAGATAACAACGTATTCGGATTTGTTGAATCATTCTCTTTAGCGCAAAAATATGCTTTACATCAGTTTCAAATCAATGGATTCCTTGCACTTACTGCAGGAATATTTATTGTTAATAAGAGAAGAAATTTTATTCTTAGAAAAAGATATCGAAAACTTGTAAATAATCTATCAAATGATTACAAGAAAAAGGTGCAGAAAGAAAGTAGAGATTCTTTCGTTTCAAAGCCAGTTGATAACCTACTCATTCAAAATGATTTTCAGAAAATGTATTCAACTAGTATGGAGAAAAGAATTGTCGAAGGGTTAAATCACTTTAAACAATCTGAGAAATTTCTTGACAAAGAAACTTCATTAGAAACTCTGTTAAATGACCTGAATGTTGAATTCAAATATCTACAGGAAGTGATTATGAAACATGAATCAGTCAGCGCAGAATTATATTTACACCGATTAAGAATTGATTTTATCATAAAAAAATTATTCAACCAACCAAAATACAGAGACTACAAGTCTGCAGATCTTGGATCGATGTGCGGATACCATTCCGCAGGTGAATTCGAATCTTATTTTCAAAAATCATGTAAGATTTCGCTGATCTACTTTCTGGAGCAATTGAAAAAAGACCATGACAAAAAATACAGGAACAAATCTAAAGCTGCTTAAATAAAGGTATTTTATATTTATTCCCTAAGTAATTTTTGGATAATTAATCTTAAGCTAGTTCATGACCGACTCTTTACCAAATTTTTTAAGTGTTACAAAATGCGAGCGAAGGGCAGAAAGAAAACTTTTATTTTCAATATAAGGCAAATTGAACTCCATTGCAGTCTCTTTTACAATAACGGATATCTCACCGTAATGGATGTGACAGACTTTAGGAAACAAGTGATGTTCGATCTGCCTGTTGAGTCCACCAAGAAAAAATGCGGCAAGTTTATTATGGGTTGCAAAATTTGCAGTTGTACGCATCTGATGTTCCGCCCAAGCCTCTTCCATTTGTCCGGTTTCATTAGGCAGTGGAAAATCGGTACCTTCCACAACGTGAGCCAACTGAAAAACCAGACCCATTGTTAATCCTTCGGCGATATGTAACAAGAGAAAACCAATTAAAAACTGCCACCAACTCACATCCAGCACTAATAATGGAAGTATAATAAACAGAAAATAATAAAGCGCTTTATAAAAAAATAAATTGAAATACTCCAATTTAGGATGCTTGCTCTGATGCGCACCAATTTTTTTTTGGAAAAACTTCAGATAATCTTTACGGAATACCCATGACAAAGATGCCAAGCTATAAAGCGGAAATGCATACCAATGTTGATATCGCTGGATAGAATTCACTTCATCTTCGGCAGCAATACGTATCAATCCTGGCGCTACTTCAATATCTTCATCGTGTCCGGGAATATTGGTATAGGTGTGGTGAACAACATTATGGGTGATGCTCCAAACATATGGATTGGCACCAATAAGATTAAAAATAAAGCCAAACAGTTTATTTACTTTTTTATTTCCTGAAAGTGCACCATGTATAGCATCATGGCAAACATTGAAACCTACAAAGGCGCTGAACATGCCCAATAAAACAGCTAATGGAAGGAGCATCCAAATAGGCATAAGTCCAGAGATGATTAAAAGATATATCCCTGTGAACCCTGAAAGGAAAAATATGGTCTTACCCCACATTAGCTTATTTGCATGTTGGCTTACCTGACGTTGATTGAAAAAATCATCAACCCTGCTCCTGACTGTTGCATAAAAACGAGAACCTGAAGCGGATGAGAATTTTATTTTTTGTGACATAGATATCATATTTGATCTACTTAAAGCGAACAAACTGATATGCTAAATCTGGTGTTGAGATAAGAAGAAAGTTGAAATTTCCGGTACATTACCGGATTGTATATTACTATAACGTATTAATTGCAAATTTATTATATTTTCTTGAAACCGTACCATAAAAGTTCTATTCACTAACAGAATAATTTATAATTAAGGTTTTTATTAATTAAATTATAATTCTTTATAGAGGTTGAGGAACAATATAAATAGTTAATAAATTTGAAAAATGATGAATTTCTTTACCTTTAGTTTTTATATATGGCTTAAATTTTGGTTAAGTTTGGAATAAACTTTAAATAACATGAAATCAGACATGCAGTTCTGCTTTTCAATTATTTAATTAAAATAGGAAGATTTGGAAACAATATACGACCACCTAAACTCTATCAATGACAATCTCGATAATAATATTTATCTACAGGCATTAAACTCCGCAAAATCAGGAATAATAATTACTGATAACAAACAGCCTGACAACCCTATTATCTATTGTAATAAAGCTTTTGAGGACATTACAGGATATGCTCATAACGAAATTATCGGACACAATTGTCGTTTTCTTCAGGCAAAAGATCGCACACAGCCTGAAAGAGAACAAATAAAGGACGCTGTAAAGAACGGTAAAGAATGTCATTTGGAAATCAGAAACTACAGGAAAGACGGTAAATTATTTTGGAATGAACTTATCATATCGCCCGTAAAAAATAATGAAGGAGATGTTACCCATTTCATTGGGGTTCAAAATGATATCAGTGACCGGAAAAAAGCAGAAAACGAATTACGAGATGAGAAGGCATCGGCTGAGAAAAAGATCCTCGAACGAACCAAGGAACTTCACGATAATGAAGCATTTCTTTCGAGTATTATTCAAACCGTGAGAGAATCTCTTTTAGTTCTTGATGCCGATTACCGGGTTTTAAGTGCCAATACTCACTTCCTGAATTCATTTAAAGTAACACAAGAAGATACTGTAGGGAAAATATTGTTTGAATTGGGAAATCACCAATGGAATATTGAGGCTTTAAAAGAACTGTTAATGAAAATTCTTCCTACCAATAATCCCGTTATCGATTTTGAAGTAGAACATGATTTCCCATATATCGGAAGAAAAATTATGCTTGTTAACGCTTACCGAATAGAGTTTGAAGGGCAGTATAAAGACAGAATATTAATTGCTATTGAAGATATTACAGAAAAAAAAGAAATTGACCGTAGAAAAGATGATTTTCTTTCCATTGCAAGTCATGAATTAAAAACACCTTTAACTACAATTAAAGGATTTGTACAGATTCTTACTCGAATGGCTCCGGAAGAAGCCTCTGAAAAATTCTTGACAACTCTGGAAAAAGTCTCCCTTAATGTTAACAGACTTAATAACCTGATTTCTGAACTGCTGGATACTTCCAAAATACAGTCCGGGAATATAGAAATCCATAATGAACCGTTTCAGATTGATACGCTTATCCATGATACAGTAGAGAATCTTTCTCTTGCAACAGACTACACGATAAATATCAGCAGCAATACGAAGGCCACCATTTTTGGTGACGAGCTGCAGATCTCCCAAGTCATCAATAATTTGGTTTCAAATGCCATCAAATATTCACCCGGCTCCGATAAAATTGATATCTATTGTAACAGGGTCGGAAATTTTGTAAAAGTTTCAGTAACAGATTATGGAATGGGAATCAGTCAACAGGATCATTCTAAAATATTTGAAAGATTTTTCAGGGCAAGAGATATTCAAAAAAAATTCCCCGGAATGGGAATAGGTCTTTATATATGTCGTGAGATCATTGCTAAACACAATGGGACACTTTGGGTTGAAAGTGAAATTGGTACAGGATCAACTTTTAACTTTACGTTACCAATTATTAAGAAGAAAAAAGAATAGAAATGCAAGGTAAAAAAATAATGATCTGTGATGATGATGACAGCATCCTTGAGGTTCTTCAAATGATGCTTGAGATTGACGGCCATACTTTTTTTTAGAAAACAACAGTACCAATCTTATTAAACAAATAAGCAATATTAACCCTGATATTTTACTCATGGATCTTTGGATGCCGGTTCTTTCAGGTGATCAATTGCTTAGAACGATAAGAACAACTGATGAGTTAAAAGACCTGCCTGTTATTATTCTATCTGCAAGCGTTGATGGTAAGGAAATAGCAAACAGTGCCGGTGCAGATATGTTCATCGCAAAACCTTTTGATATGGATGATGTTTCTTCAGGAGTAGAAAAACTACTTTCAGTCTAGTGTTGAGACAATAGCAATATATTTTCTATTAAATATGTAAATTATTCATTACTATTAAAGTTCTAAGTTTCTGCTTAAAGCTGTTCTCAATCGTTTTTTCTACTTTTGTCTGATCTAAATTATTATGAAAAAGATTGTACATTTTACCGCATTAATTAATTATTATACAACAGAAAAAGGAGGATTGGTTACTCCTGTCTCATCGGGTTTCCGTGCCTCTTTCAAGTTTCCTTTTGAATTAGTAGCATATATAGGAGTTCAGGAATTTACTCACACAGAACTCATTTTTCCGGGCGATTCTGAAAAGGTTGATGTTACATTGATTAACGCGGATTTATTCTTGGGAAAATTATATACAGGAATGGATTTTGTAATTTCAGATAATTCGGGAATAATAGGTGACGGGATGATTACTAGTTTTTAATAAACATTAGACTTTGTAGATTAAGAAAATTGTTATACGTAATGAAATTTTATGATTTTCATTTTCTAATTCTATTTTTTTTAATTATTATAATGAAAATCGGTATTCATGTCAAGAGAGTGTGTAATGTCTATCCTAAATAGAAAGAGTTTTAGGAACGTCTTTTTCTATTCAATTTTTATCAGAACCGGCTGCTCTTCCATTTGTAAAAATATCTCTTGAATTCAAATATTGGGTAATAATATTGGGTAATGTAAATCCGATTGATGGTAAGTCAATTTTATTTTTCAGATCTACAGTAGAACAATCATATACCTCACAATAATCGCAATTAATATCTTTCCATGTAATTTTTCGACATACCTTCGCTTTTGTTTGACAACACGTCAAGTTTTTTTCCGGAGGCAGAAGATAAACGAGTCTTAAAAAATCTCCGGAATTGATGTTTCTTCCTTTTGGAAAAGAAAATACTAATCACTGATCTTTATTCTAATTGATAAATATTTAACGAGAAATATCTATTCCTCACTTGTTTTCATTGAAAATCTTTATTTTAATACTTAAATTTAGACGCATTTGCAGGTAACAATATCGATCAAAAACACCAGAAGTAGAGAAAATAAACTTCTCTGAAATGCATACATAACCATATAAAAAACCGAGTCTACTATGAAACTCGGTTTTCAGATAATATAATGTGAAATTTTGGTGTCTATATATATGTTCATCAATAATTGTAGAGAACAGGGTTCTTTTTCCTAGATTACCGAACCCTGATATTCTACATGAAAACTGAATGATGAAAATTTTTATACTTTATGATTTGGTGTCTTATTTAATGTGTGACAAATATAGAATCATAAAGTACTGTTCACAATAAACTGTAGGAACTATTTATAAATATTGACGTAAAAATTTGTAAATAACCACACTCTTTTAAAATACAAATAATTGATTTACAACACTTAATAAGAATATTTATGCCTTCATATAATCCTAAACTATATGAGGGTACAAGAAAAGAATTTCTTCAAAAAAAGATTAATTAGATGGGATTAGTGAAAAATAATCTTAATTGCTTTAGCTCAGTTTTAATTTTAGCTTCATCTTATTTTTTTTCACTCAGATAAAATAATCAAGGAAAGTATATTGTATTTTAAATTATTTCATTAGATAAATCACAAGAAGTATTGAAATCTGTTGCAATCAGCTAACTTTTCGGAACTGAGTACACTTATCACTAATCCATTCATATGACTTTTGAGATAGAGTATTCAATTATAAAAAAGGTCTTCAAGCCTATATCAAAATAACTCGAATTAAAAAATTCTAACTTTAAAATTCTCATAATAATTCTAAAATGTTGAAATTTTGTTTACTTAATTTTATTTTATTTGTACATTTGTGCCTTAAAATTAACAGGTAATGGATAAAAAAATTGTGCTTATCCAGGATAATGAAGAAATCCTTAACATAATGGATGAAGTGCTAACAGACGAAGGATTCGATGTTGTTCCATCATTTATAACAGAGCCTATAGACCAAATTGAAGAAATTGATCCAGATGTTCTTATCGTGGATGATCATATCAAAGGAAAGAAAAGTGGATCTGAGGTTATTGCAGAATTAAAATCTGAGCCTGAAACTGAAGATTTATCAGCCATCTTAACTTCAACATCTTTTGATTTACCTAAAAAGGCTAAAAACTGTAATGCCGATGACTACATAGAAAAACCTTTTGATATTGATCACTTGATAGATGTGGTTAATAAAAATTTATAATCGCATAAAAACTATCATATTGCATTTCTTAAATTTTGCAAGTGACTTTTTTACTTTCCGGTTATAATTTTCATCATTCTATCTTTTCTAGTTCAAATACCATTGTACTTCCATCGATATTTTGATACTCCAATTTTATAAAACCAAAAAGAGGGTTAAAGTATGAACGTAATGTTGTTTCACCTATTCTGCTGTTTGCTTTAGCGTTTATTACAAAACATTCTAAATTTCCGAATCGAGTTGTAATCATTTTTTTATCCACGATCTCATAAGTGTAAAGATTTTCAATTACACCTTTCCACTCCAGCCATCTTTTATCTGACCAGTGATCTCCAATTTGCAATTTCCAACTCCATTTGGTCCCTATCTTATAAGGTTCTTTTATATAGGGAAAAGGATTGAGCTCTAATACTTGGAAAAAGCTACTTCTCGGTGGGTGAATCCACACATTCATTTTATTTTCAATTGCACCGGTAGTTTCCATATTGAAAATCTCCCCACTTTTCATCAAATATTCATAACTGATTGAGGTCTGATTATAATCCGGAATGTCAGTAAACGGATTACCTAAATTGACTTGTAAACTAATTGTATGAACAGTTTCTTTATCTTGGGTATGACTATCAACAAATTCCCAGTCAGCAACGGTATAGCCTTCCGGTTGTAGTATATCTTTTCCTTTTTTTATTAAGAATCTCTCCCCTTTAGCGTTTTGATAGTAATAAGAAAACATGAATTTTTTCCTTGAAGTATAGATAATATTATTTGAATTGACATTTTGATCATAGGTTTTGCTCGGATCAAGCTTTTCACCCGCAATTCCATCTTCATCAATAACATATTTGTCTGCTACATTTTGAGAAACAACTAAAAAAGGAAATAATATAAAACTAATGTATTTGATTGTTTTCATTTTGTGATTGATTAATTTTCTTTAAATCTACATCAAAAAGTATTAACAGGTCTATTTATTTTACAATCTCAATTCGTCTTATTTTATTTATAATACAATATTAATTTCATCACAGGTTTTTTTTCCAAAATTTATTCCCCACTGAATAAATCTTCAGTTCTTCCATCTTTCTAATGTAAGACTTTTCAAACATTGATAATTTAATTTCTGTTACGTTTACAGAGTTAGATTTTTTATTGCCCTGTGAATCATAAGAGGTATCCTCTACTCTATTATCTTCCTTAAAAAGATAATAGTACAAATGTTCACCTTCCCAATAAGAGGCATTTGGATCACTGTCATCTACAATAACTTTTTTACAATTTTTACTAATGTATTCTTTGATTTTATTATAGTCGGTTGCGTTTTTTGAAGTCTTGCCCACCTCAAGATACATTAAGTTGCCTTTATGATCTTCAACCATATCCATTTTGGGAAATGCGACTGTATTTAAAATCGCAATCGTATCCTTTTGCGGGTCATATGCTACCGTTTTATAGCCATAACCAAATATTTCGGTTGGTTTTTTATTTCTTACCATCCAGTCATTTGTAGGTTCTAAAGAAAGATCTGTAGGAAATCTCCCGTCTGTTTTATAATACCCTAAAGTATCTTTCACAAAAAAAGCATTATTTAAAAGATTCAAGGCTTCTTTCTTACTCATACTTTTAGGGTCTTTCGAAATGATCTCATTGGTCTTTTTAATCTTGTTCCCATAAAATTTCGAGACATCAAAGTCACTTGATATTTTTGCTAGATCAACAGTTTTATTATCTTGAGAATGGCACGATGAAAGAATGAATACTGTTAATAGCAGGTAAATTTTATTTTTCATAAATAGTCTAATTTTTGGTAATCATTACACCTGAATAAACAAGTTTTTAAGTCACATTTAATTGTTATATCCATCAAGTAAGATGAGTTGAGATCTAAACTAAATCCTCACTATATTATTATCATATTTTATACCAGAACTATTCATTGAATCATCGTGCATTTGATTAGATTATATCCTTTATTCCTGTTCAATATTAAGCCATGCAACTTTCTGTTCTGAGGCATGTTCTGCCCCAATAATATTTTTATATAATTCAGGTCTTCTAGCTTTTATATATCGGTTTCCACCGGCAGTCTGAAGTGAATCAGCTGTTATAGTAGCAATTGCGATGTCAGAACCTAAAATGGTGCATTCTGCAGTTATATTTCCAAAAGGATCTACGATCATAGAACAGCCATTTTTCAATTGGTCATCATCCATTCCGATTGGGTTTGAAAACACACAATACATCGCATTGTCAAATGCTCGCGCCGGCAACCACTTCATTAACCATTCTCTCCCTTTAGGACCATTAAATTCTTTACGTAACTGATTACTTTCTTTTTCTCTATTATACCAAAGATTACTATCTACAAAACCTGCGCCTGGTCGTGGTGAGGGTGTACACATCGTTACATGTGGCATCAATAATACATCAGCTCCCAAAAGTTTGGTAGCTCTTACATTTTCAATGATGTTATTGTCATAGCAAATAAGGATCCCAAAATTCCAGCCATAAAGATTAAATACACAGTAGCTGTTACCTGGACTCAGGTGCGGATTGATGAACGGATGAAGCTTTCTGTATTTAGCCACAATGCCGGTTTCGTTAACACACACGTATGCTTTGAAAATATTATCGTTCTCATCTTTTTCGAATAAACCTGCACACACTGCAATTTGATTTTTAGCGGCAATTTCAGTAAGTACTTTGATGCTTGAGCTCTCAGGAAGATATTCTGCTATTTCTAGCAAGGCCTGCCTGTCTAAATTTCTTGCAAAAGTGTAGCCCGTAACTGAACATTCATGAAAAACGATGACTTTTGCACCTTGCGAAGCTGCTCTATCTGATAAATTTGCGATTTGTGATAGATTATATTTTTTATCGGCACTTCTATTTTCAAACTGTGCCGTTGCGATTATTAAATCTTCCATTATTTTTTTTGACAAATCTATGGAGTTAAAATAATCTATAATTGTATATTTTCGTCAGGTAATACAATAACATTTACAGCAAGACGCTTAGACTTTACATGGTAAGTTGTTGGTGTAAGACCCGTTATCTTTCGAAATTCTCGTATCATATGTGCCTGATCAAAGTAACCAGAATCAAAAACTTTTGGTGTAAAATTACACTTATTTCCTGTCCCACGGACTTCTCCCAGAAAATGATGAAGCCTTATGATACCTCCTAATTTTTTAGGTGCAAGTCCCACCAGATTATGAAAAGCCCTTTCAATAGTACGCTGACTGTAACCTGTGAAATGAATGAGTTCTTCAGCTTTAAACAATCCATTACGCTCTGCTATCCAATTTGTTGCAGCGGCTATCATAGAAAACATATGCACTTCTCTTTTTTGCAATAATATGCTGAAATAATCATTTAGGTTTTTTGCTATTTCCAGATTTAATGCCGTTTCATAAAGAGCCTCATATATAATACTAACACTATTATCTATAACGGATTCCAAATCAATTATTTTATTTTTTAATTCTCCGGCGGGCGTGTGCAATATGCTGCTCATTCCGAAAGGTCTGAAGACAGCAATGATCAATCTTAGTGTGCCTGTTGTTTCCAATACTCTGTAGTCTGTAATTTGCCCATAACAAAATACTTTTGGAAGCTTGACTCCATCTTTATATAAAGCACCTTTACCCAAGCAGAATACGATACCGGTATTACCATCAGCGAATGTCCGAAAAAGGCCATTATGAAAATCCATCAAATCCAAGAAAAGGTAATGTTTAATATAAGGTATTAAATTTGGAGATGGAATTATCTGCATAGTTGAATATTTACTGTAATTTGTATATATTGATCACCATATCAAGATTATAATACTAAAAAATCATTAAAAGCTGTAATTCGATTATTATAGCTTTTTTATTTTGTGCAGATTCTTTTATTTTCTTAATTTTTCTCACTCCTTTTTATTTCATAAGAAATCTGAATCGGTCAATATTTTTAAGTGCAATACCAGTCCCGCGAACTACAGCTCGTAGAGGATCTTCAGCTACAAAAATAGGCAATCCGGTTTTTCTGTGAATTCTGTCTGCTAATCCGTTAAGCAAAGCACCGCCTCCTGCAAGGAAAATCCCTGTTTTATAAATATCGGTTGCCAATTCTGGTGGTGTGATAGAAAGTGTTTCCAAAATAGCATCTTCTATTCTCATGATCGATTTATCCAGAGCTTTAAAAATCTCCTTATAATTCACCATAATTTCTTTTGGCTTTCCGGTTAAAAGATCTTTACCCTGTACCGAAATTTCATCTAAAGGAAATTCTAATTCTTCCAAAGCAGAACCAATTTCAATCTTTATTTTTTCAGCCGTTCTTTCACCAATATCCAAATTATGCTGTGATCTGATAAAGTAAGCAATATCATTCGTGAAAACGTCACCTGCTAATTTCAGTGATCTGTCGCAGACGATTCCGCCCAGTGCAATTACAGCAATTTCTGTAGTTCCGCCACCGATGTCAACAATCATATTTCCTTCCGGACTTTCAACATCAATACCTGCTCCAATAGCTGCAGCCATTGGTTCGTAGATCATGATAACTTCTTTGGCATTTACTTTTTGCGCAGAATCTCTAACCGCTCTTTTTTCAACCTCAGTAATTCCTGAAGGAATACAGATTACGATTCTGAGTGCGGGTTGTATGAATTTACCCTTGATTTCCGGAATTTTTTTTACAAATTCTTTAATCATATGTTCAGAAGCATGAAAATCGGCGATAACCCCGTCTTTCAGCGGTCTGATTACTTTAATATCTTCATGCGTTTTGCCTTGCATTAATTTTGCTTCCTGTCCTACAGCAATTGCTTTTCCTGTCAAACGGTCAATGGCAACTATAGAAGGTTGGTCAATGACAATTTTATTATTGTATATAATTAGGGTATTAGCCGTTCCTAGATCAATTGCAATCTCCGCTGTAAACATATCAAATAGCCCCATCTTTCATTTAAATTTATAGATGATAAATGTACGGCTATTCCTGATATATTCCCGCTAAAATAAACGGTTTAAGAAGTTAAACAAACGTTAAAATAAAGTTATGAATGCTAAGTTTTTGAATGTCATTAATGTAGCAACTGCCTTAGTTTCTTTTATTAAAATTCACATATACTCTATTGTCCATTATAGCTTCAAATATTTAGTTTTTAAAGCTTTATAATATTAGAAAAGAAAATTAATTTTAAAATTTATCAGAAAAAACTTGCGTAGTTATTTGACTACATTTAAATTTGTAGTCAAATAACTTCATAATGAATTTAAGACGAGATGTTTTTCAGGCCATTGCCGATCCTACAAGAAGATCAATTTTGGCGTTGGTTGCAGCACAATCGATGACAGCCGGAGCAATTGCTTCAAATTTTGATACCGCAAGACCAACCGTTTCAAAGCATATTCAGATCTTAACAGAATGCGAGCTCTTAACTTCCGAACAAAACGGAAGAGAAATAATTTACCATCTAAATCCACAGAAAATGAAAGAAATAGCCGACTTTATCGAACCTTTCCGAAAAATGTGGGACGATCGTTTCAATACATTAGAATCTATTATGAAAAACCACAAAAACAAAGATTAATATGGAACTTAAAACAAAAATTAAAGCAGAAGAAAACACGCAGGAGCTTTTCATTACAAGAGAATTTGACCTGCCTTTGGAATTACTTTTTAAAGCGTATGAAGATGCCGAAATTGTAGAACAATGGATGAATACAAAAGTAATAAAGCTTGAAAATCATAAACATGGAAGCTGGAGATTTGAAACTTCTCATGACGGACAAGTTGTCTTTTCGGCAAACGGAGTCATTCTGGAATTTATTCCGAACGAAAAAATCACCCGAACTTTCGAAATGGAAAACAGTCCTTTTCCGGTACAGTTAGAGTTTCTCACTTTCGAAGAAATTGGAAATGAAAAAAGCAAACTGACAATTCAGCAGATATTCAAATCGGTAGAATACAGAAATCAACTTTTAAAAATGTCTTTCGCAAAAGGTTTGAGCATGGCGCACGACAAACTTCAAAATATTTTCACCAATTAAAATAACGTGAAATGGAAAAAAGAAACAAAATCATTTATTGGATTGTCACAATTTTTCTTTCCATCGGAATGTTGGCAGGAGGAATACAACAAACGCTTCAGATAGGCGGTTACAACGAAATCATCACCAAATTACATTATCCTTTATATGTATTATCAATCTTGGGAGTCTGGAAAATTTTGGGAGAAATCGCAATTCTCATTCCTAAATTTCCTTTGCTGAAAGAATGGGCTTATGCAGGGTTTTTCTTTGCAATGTCGGGTGCAGCAATCTCTCATTTTGCAGTAGGACAATCTTTTACAGAAGCAGTTCCTGCTTTGATCTTATTGATTGTAACGATTTTATCGTGGTATTTCAGACCTTCAGACAGAAAAATAATTTCTAAAAACATTTAAAATGAATCTACAAGCTGAACAATCTTTCGAGAAAGAAAAAAAATGGAAAGAAGAATTTTATTTGTTGCGGGAAATCATTTCTGAGATTGATTCTCTGGAAGAAGATTATAAATGGATGCATCCTTGCTACACATTAGACGGAAAAAACGTGGTGCTCATTCATGGTTTTAAAGAATATTTTGCACTGCTTTTTCATAAAGGTGTATTGATGAAAGATCCTCAAAATATTTTAATTCAACAGACTGAAAATGTACAGTCGGCAAGACAGATCAGATTCAAAAATATTGAGGAAGTAGAAAAACAGCGAGCAATCATCAAAAAATACATTCAGGAAGCTGTAAAAATAGAACAATCCGGGCAAAAAGTAGAATTGAAAAAAGCCTCTGAATATCCCGTTCCTGAAGAATTCCAAAGAGCTTTGGATGAAGATAAAACTTTAAATGAATCATTTTATGCTTTAAGTCCGGGAAGGCAAAAAGGATATTTATTCTATTTTAATCAGGCGAAACAATCAAAAACGCGCGAAACACGAATTGAAAAATATTATCAAAATATTCTCGACGGAAAAGGAATTGACGACTGATTGACTACGCAACTGTCATTCTGAATGCAGCGAAGTGAAATGAAGAATCTTACGAATAAAGAGATTCCTCCTTCGTCGGAATGACATTAAAAAAACCACCAAAAAAATATAAAAAGAGGAATTCTTATTTTAGAAATTCCTCTTTTTGTTGAAATAATCGATTATTGTTATTTTTCCTTTAAATCTTTGCTTACTTGTTTTTCAGCATTTTTAGCCTTCTGCTCCTGAGCTTCTTTTTCTTTTCGTTGTTGCCTTTTTGTTTTTTTCTCGGCACGTCTTTCTTCACGAATTACTTTATTTGATTTTTCATTATACAAAGCGTCAACAATTCCCTGCCCTTTTTTACTGAATATTTTTACCTGAGGTTTTTCGTGAGTTCCGGTAACAACAATCGGGAAACCAATCAATCCTCCCGGAAGAATTCCGACGCGAACTCTCAAATCAAGCAAGCCGTTGAAACTTGTTGTTCCGCTGATTGTGGGTCTTAAAATCGAAACTTTAAAAGTAAATTTATCAACGTGAATCAGATTATTTTTGATGTACGTTTCAATATTCACTCCTTTCATATCGGGGTTATTGAAAGCTTTTGCTCCAATATTATCACCAACTGCAGAAAGCATTTTAAGATTTTTCACTTCTACGTCACGAAGATTCACCACTCCTCCACCTTCTAAAGACGGATAAATCGGGGTCATATTTTTATCAAAATCTCC
The DNA here is from genome assembly GCF_006175945.1 of Chryseobacterium mulctrae. NCBI lineage: Bacteria > Pseudomonadati > Bacteroidota > Flavobacteriia > Flavobacteriales > Weeksellaceae > Chryseobacterium > Chryseobacterium mulctrae. The sequence goes on from NZ_VAJL01000001.1 coordinate 70,020, forward strand.
TTTTAATTTGTAATCTAAAGAAACAATTCCCTTTACATTTTTAGCTGCGGTTGCCATTTCACGAACCATATCAATTTCATTATACGCTCGTTGAACATCAAAATCCAAAACATTCAAAGCGATATCATAATTCGCCGTCAATGGAGATTCATCCTGATAACGCGCATCAATTTTCATTCTGCTTCCCACAACGTCAAATGAAGTATTTTTAAGAAAAACTTCGCCTTTATTGACCGAAGCCAAGCCGAAAAGATTATTAAGATTTAATCCTTTAAACTCAACATTTTTAACATCTGCTTCCAACGAAACATCCAGGTTTTTTGGAATAATCACAACGCCGCTGCTCTTTGGGTTTTCAACTTTTGCATAATCAACTTCAATTGATTTTTTTGAATTATCACCGTCTTTCAAAGCCATAAATTCATCAATGAGAATGTACCGCGATTTTAATTTAAACTTTCCGTGAAGAGTGCCTTTTCTTTCAATAAAATAATTGATTGTGTTTAAAAGATAACCATTTAAAGCAAAATCAGATTTTCCATAATTGGCGAAAAATTTCCTGAACCACATTTTTTCATTCTCAAACTCGAAGTTTCCTTCTTTAATGTAAAATGATTTCGGAAGATATTCTGTCGTGGTTTTTATATTTTTTAAAATTAAATTTCCGCGATTGTCTAATCTGCTGTATTGACCGGTTGTTGCATAACTCTGTCGTCCGTTCAGAGACAAATCTGCCATAATTAATCCGCTTACATCTAACCCTTTTTTGGCAAAAACTTTATAAATTCTCCCTACATTCAAAGTTCCTTTTGCACGAACTTTATAGAGAACATCTTCAAAATTCTGCAGATCGGCATTTACGAATACAGGATTTCCTTCAAAATCAAATTTAAATGGGTCTAATTTTACGCCTAAACTTTTAAAAGTTCCGTCGGTATTGATAATATTTGCAACAATATTGATATTCTGAATCGGATTTGGATAATATTTTGTTTTCAGCCAACCATTTTTAAGATTGAGATAACCGTTGGTTTTCGGGAATAATTTTTTATCTAAACTAAAAATTCCATTTGCTTTAATATTCGTATCCATCAAACCTCTCGCATCGATATCTTTTAAACCTAAAGCCTGAGTCAAAGTCTGTAAATTAACGGCGCCTTTTACATCTGCATTAATCTGCATTTCGTCTAAGCCTTTTGTTTTTACAACCGCTTTAAAATTATTATTCGGACCTAGATCGAAACTTAGATTTTTCAGGTCAAGTCCTAATTTTTCTGTATCTAAATCGGGTAAATCTACATTAAGATCCATATTAAAATTGTTCATCGGAACAGGCGCTTTTCCATTGGAAACAAAACCATCTTTTAGCATTAATCGTGCTTTTAATCTTGGTTTTTGATTTTGTGGCTCACTGAATCTGCCTTTCAGACTGAAAAACAAATCGCTTTTTCCTTCAATTTTGGTGTCTTTTGCCCAATCTAAATATTGTGGCGGAAGTACAGAAATCATATCACGAATCGTAGTTTTCTCAGATGCCGCATTGATGTCGAGATTGTAACCATCCTTTAGAATACTTACAAAACCTGTAAATTTTAATGGAAGATCATTAATTCTCAACTCGTTTTTTCTCAACACAAAAGTCAACGCATTGGTATTGATTCTGGTAATTAAATCTGCATGTAAAGTTTTTTGTTTGGCGTAATAAATTCTGTTTAAACTGAAATCTAACTTATCAATATCCAAATCGGTTTCAAGATCAAAAATATCTTCACTTAACCCTCCTTTTCCGGTGTAATTCAGTCCTTTTGCATCAACCAAAACTCTTGCAGCATGATCGTTATATTTGACATTCCAGTTTCTTAGTTTAATTAAATCAAGCTTTATTGAAGCTCCAGTACTTGTTGTATCTTTTGGTTTTTCTGAAGGTTTTGAAACATATACATTATAGTTTGCTTCACCTTTTGTGTTAACGAAAACATTCGCATAAGCATCTGTAGCATAGATTTCATCAATTTTCACTTCTCCATCAAAAATTAAATTTTTAAGATTGATGCCGACTGCCACTTCTTTTGCAGCAAGTAAAGTATCATTCTGAAAAGGCTTTGAACCTTTCAATAAAAAATCATCAACAGAAACCGTCAATGAAGGAAAATGCCTGAAAAAAGTAAGATGCGTTTTTTTGTAATCAAGCTCTCCCGCAAGATGCTTATTGGCAAACAATTTTACCTGCTCAGAAACTTTTCCCGGGAATAAAATCGGAATGATGAACATCAAAAAAAGAATGGAAGCAATGGAAATTCCTATCCATTTCAGAATTTTCAAAATTATATTTTTAAACCTTTGCATGGCTGAATTATTTTGTGATTATACGTGCGAATTTTGCACTAATATTTGATTATTATCTAAAATCGAGCCATTGAAAACCTTTTCTAGTATGTAAAACGTTTTATATTTCTAAAAATATTCGTCATTTATATTTACTGATGTAATACTTTAATCATTATGATTGTTAATAAGAATATAACCCACACTCGAATGACTAAATACCAAACCTTCTTATTATTCATTTTCAATTTTTTATTTTTTTCTGCGCAGCAAAAATTTAATATTAACGGAACTGTCTCAAATAGTAATAACACTAATTTGAATACACCAATTGAGATCTATTTATATGATAATGAAAATCAACTCATTAAAACGGCCATAACAAAAGAATCGAAGTTTGAGTTTAATGATTTGAAATCAAACACCTATTATCTGCAAATCTCTTCCGGCGAAACGGAACAAAAAGAAAAACCGTTCTTACTGAGTCGCGATGAAAATTTCACTATTATTTATCAGCCGAAAATAAAAGATATTGAAGCGATAACCATCACTCGTGAGAAGAAAAAATTCAGTGTAGAAAACGGAAATATCACATTAGATATTACAGATTCGCCTTTAAATAAAGTGGCTACTTCTTCAGAATTATTAACTAAATTACCATTTGTAACACTCGATGCCAATGGCGAAGGTGTTTCTGTTATCGGTAAAGGAAGTCCTTTGTTGTATGTTGACAATCAGCGGGTAGATTTTTCTACTTTGTCCGGAATTTCCGTGGAAGATATAAAATCTGTTGAAATTATCAGAAACCCGTCTGTAAAGTATGAATCTGAAGGTAAAGCAGTGATTAAAATCAATTTAAAAAAGAGCAAAAGAGACGGCTCTAAACTCTCATTATCTGAAACGGCAACCTTTCAAAAAAGATTCAGCAATTATTTTAATGCAAATTTTCAGCAGAAAAAAAATAAAACAGAATGGAAAATCAATGCTGCATTCAATGCTGTTCAACATTGGGAAAGTAACGGTTACAACTATACTGTTCCAAGCAAAAACATTTCATCAGATTATACCATCGTTTCTATTACCAATCGTCCGCAAACTATTTTTGGTGCTAGTTTGTATCAGGAATTAAATAATGACGGAGATTATCTAACTTTGTCTTTCAACAGTAATTTCCGCCCGGATAAAGGTGATAACAATACTAATACAAAATACTCTGAAAATGGAGTTTCTTCAAATATACTGACCTTAAATCATCAGGATAACAAACGAGCATCGATTAACTCGGTTTTTAATTATAATAAGAAATTGGCAGATTGGGACGCCAATATTTTTACAGGATTTCAGTACACCAGAGAAAGCCGTAATGTAGATTATGAGTTTTTTAATAATATTGATGATTTGGGGTATGAATTCAATCAATTTAGAAAGCAACGATATTCCGGTGATGTTTATTCCGGAAGAATTGATTTTGAAAAAAAACTTAATGAAAATTATAAATTAGAATTGGGGACAAGCTTTACAAAAGCAGAAACTACTACTGATAATGTTACTAATTATGCTTCCATAAAAGCTCCAGAATTTTTTAATTACCTCTTTAAAGAAAGCAATACAGGATCATACGTCAATGTAAATGCTGAAAAAAACAAATGGAATTTTAAGGCAGGAATTCGTATGGAAACCACTTCTGCCAAAGGTTTTGATAATATTTTGAAAGACACTACTCTTTCCCGAAATGCTGTAGACTGGTTTCCGAATGCAGAAATTTCTTTTCAACAAAATAAAGATTATGTTTATACTTTAAACTTCAGAAAAACAATTTCAAGACCTGGCTACGGCAATCTCTCTTCAGGAGGATTATACGGAAGTCCGTACATAGAATATGAAGGAAATTCGAATTTAATACCGACTTATACCAATACCCTTTCTTTTACTACGAGTTTAAAAAAATGGTCGCTTAATGCATCAGTTTACACCAGTAAAAATCCGATGGGCTATACTTTGGTTTATGACGATGCAAAAAATATTTCAAAATTTACACTGATCAATTTTGAAAAAGAAATGGGCGCAAGTCTCGGTGTAGACGTTCCTTTTGAATGGAAAATTTGGTCTTCACAGAACAGTATGTCTGTCAATTATGGTAAGACAGAAGACAGTTTAGCCTTCGTTAAAAGATCGACTCCATATCTTTATATTTATACCAATAATACGTTGAAAATCGCTAAAAACTTTTCGTTGTTGATGGATGGATATTACATCACCAAACGTACAGAAGGTTTATATGATAACAATGCCGTTTGTGTTGTTAATTTCGGGATTACCAAGTCTCTGTCTGATTTTGATTTTACATTTAGATATAATGATCTTTTTAAGCAGATGAATTATATTCAAAGTATGACGTATGATAAAATTAGTTCTACAGGAAATTTCTATGGAAATACACCTACAGTTTCGGTTGCTGTAAAATATAATTTTGGCAGGCTTGAAAAATCGAGTTATAAAGAAAATAATGTGAATGAAACTTCAAACAGATTATAATTAAAAACTTGTGATAACTTTGGAAAGTTATCACAGACTTTAAATAAAAAAGGTTTATTTGCACATTAATTTACAAATAAACCTTTTTAAATATTTTCTAAAAAATGATTATTTCAGATTTGTTTTAAAGAAACTTTCCAGTTTATCAAAAGGAATAACCTCTACTTTATCATACAAGTCAACATGTACCGCATTAGGAATAATCATTAGCTCTTTCGGCTCAGCTGCAGATTTATAAATATCTTCACTGAAATACCTTGAATGGGCACTTTCACCCGCAATCAAAAGCATAGGTCTTGGCGAAATTTCTTTCACATACATTAATATCGGCATATTCATAAACGACAGCGGATTGGTAATCAACCACGATCCATTAGAATTAAGCGAATTGGCATGAAAACCACGAGGTGTTCTGTAATAATCAAAATATTCTTTTACAAATTGCGGCTCGTCACCTTTCAAAGTTTCGGGTAAATTTCTTGTACCTTTGGCTGGTTTTCCGTTTTCAGCATCTTTCCATCGTTGTTGGTTCAAATCTTCCAAAGTCTGATTACGCTGTTTTGGCGTTACAGAATCATTATAGCCTTTCGACATTACACGTGTCATATCATACAAACTTGTTGTAGCAACAGCTTTCACTCGTTTATCTGCTGCTATTGCATTAAGTGCAAAACCACCAAAACCACAAATACCGATAATTCCTACCCTATTTCTGTCTACATTCTTTTGAAGACCCAGAAAGTCAACCGCTGCACTAAAATCTTCTGTATTGATTTCAGGTGATGCTAAATTTCTTGGCTCACCACTACTTTCTCCTGTATAAGATGGGTCAAAAGCGATGACTGCAAAACCTCTTTCGGCCATTTCGTTGGCGTACAAACCTGATGATTGCTCTTTTACCGCACCAAATGGACCACTGATTGCCAATGCCGCTAATTTTTCATTTCCCACATTTTTTGGAAGATATAGATCTCCGCTCAATGTAATTCCGTATCGGTTTTTGAAAGTTACTGAGGTTCTGGTTACTTTATTACTGAGCTTGAAAGTATAATGTTCTGTTGTATTCATTTTCTTTGAGCTTTTATCTAATGACTTTTGTTTGGTTTGAGCCGAAAATTGGCTTAAAAACAATATTATTGTCGCAAAAATTAAGGTGAGTTTCTTCATTTTATTTTTCATGATTAGCTTCATTAAATTCTTCATCTGTCACAGGTTTTAACCACTTTACCTGTACATCTTCTTTAAAGTTGGTGATAGCAATATGCGTCATTGCCGTCTTAGCAGATGCACCGTGCCAATGCTCAACATTTTCAGGAATATTTATAACGTCCCCTTTTTTGATGATTTGTGGCTGTTTCCCTTTTTCCTGATAAAAGCCGGAACCTTCCGTTACAATCAAAACCTGACCTTTCGGATGCGTATGCCAATTGGTTCTTGCTCTAATTTCAAACGTTACTGCGCCTGCAGAAAATTCATTATTTTTATCTTTACTTACCAAAGGTGATAAAAATGCATTTCCGGTAAACCATTCTTTGGGTAATTGGTCGCCTTTCGGAAAGAGTGCTGCGGTATTTTCTTGATTCATTTTTTCTTGATTTTTGTTATTACACGAAGCTATTATTATCACTATGGATGCAGATAGCAATAGTATTTTATTGTTAAATTTAAATAATTTCATTCTCATTTTTTTTGATTATTTTTGCTGGAATTCCGCCTACAACCACATCATCCGGAACATCTTTGGAAACCACAGCTCCGGCCGCAATTACAGCATTCTCACCAATTGTAACTCCTGGTAAAATAGTAGCATTTGCACCTATCCACGCATTTTTTTTAATATGAATAAGTTTGCCAATTAGTCCGTTTCTTAATTTCGGATCTAATGGATGATTCTCAGTGATAAGACTCACTTTCGGACCTATCAATACATTATCTTCAATCGTTATTTCGCCTAATGCAAGAAAAGTACAGTCGAAATTGATGAATACATTTTCACCAATATTGATATTCTTGCCGTAATTGATATAAAGTGGCGTAAATACTGCGACATTTTGAACTTCCTGATTTAAAATTTCACTCAACAATTTTGTAATCTCATCAGAATCTGATGAATTATTCATTTTTATGAGTATTTTTTTGACTGCAAAAGATTCATCCCTCAATCGGGGCATTTCCGGATCGTTGGGTAAGATTGTTTCTCCCCTCAATAATCTTTCAAAAATATCTAGTTGAGGCAGAATGGATGTGGAAGCATTTTGTGAATTAGGCATCTTAAATTGTTTTGATAATAGAATACAAAGGTATTAAGGCTTAGAAATAAGCCGTTAAAGATTATCAAACCAAAAAATAAGAATTTCAAACCTCAGTTAATCGAAAAGACTTGGGATTAGTTCCTGTTTGTTTTTTAAAAAAGTTGTTGAAGTAAGTTGGATATTCAAATCCGAGAGCATAGGCAATTTCTGAAACACTCCAATCTGTGTGTTGCAAAAGTGCTTTGGCTTCTGTGATGATGCGCTCAGTAATATGATTTGTTGTTGATTTTCCGGTTATCTCTTTTACAGCACGATTTAGATAATTTACATGTACATTCAAATGCTGAGCATAGTGTTGCGCTGTTTTTAGCTGAAGAGGATTTGCTGTTGTTTCAATTGGAAATTGTCTTTCTAGTAACTCCAGAAAAACTGAAGATAATCTTGAAGACGCATTTTTATTTTGTTCGTAATTTTCAGAGGGTTCCATCTTGAGAGATTCATGAATAATAAGACTGATGTAATTTCTAATTAATTCATCTTTATACACATAATCACTTTCTTGTTCGGTAATCATTTTCTGAAAAATAGTATTGAGAAAATCTCTTTGCTCAGATGTAATTTTTAAAACCGGGGTTCCGCCAATTTTAAAAAAAGAAGACTGCTGTAAGCTTTCCGAACGCTCTGAATTCTTAAAAAATTCAGCAGAGAAAAGAATTGTATATCCCACATATGTTGTAGAAATAGTTTCCCAAGAATAAGGGATATGCGGATTACCAAAAAATAGAATTGTACCTTCCTGCTCAAAGGTTTTATCAGAATAATGAATCTTACTTTTTCCGGTGGTAAGACATATTTTATAGAACTCTTTTCGGCTGTAGGTACGTGTGTCATTGCTATCACTTTCAATTTGAAATGCCTTAAATCCCTGAAGCTTCAGTTCACTATTAAATTCTGAAATTACTCTGATAATCTTCTCTTTCATTTGATAAAGTTAAGAAATTCAAACTTTAAAACAACATTTCATGCTCTTAAGTTTACTATCTACTCAGGAATATTTATTTTATAATGAAACATAAATTTTGCCATTTAAAATCATTTATATAATTTTACATAATCAGTTATGTAATTAATTATGGAAATATTCAACCGTACAGGAAAAATGGCTTTAGGAAGCAGATTAAGATTGTTGACAAGTAAAGTTACTGAAGATGCAGCTCAGATTTATGAGCTGTATAATATTGAAGGTTTTTCTCCAAAATGGTTCCCCGTTTTCTTTGTTCTCTCTGAAACAGAAGAAATAACCATTACCGAAATCGCTAAAGAAATCGGACATTCGCAACCTTCTGTTACGAAAATTATCAAAGAAATGACCAAAGCAGGTTTGGTAAATGACAAACTTAACTCCAATGATAAACGGAGAAACGTTGTTGGTCTTACAACCGAAGGAATTTCTTTAGCTAAAAAAATGATTGAAGAACAATGCACCGATATTGATGTGGCGATTGACGAAATCATCAGCGAAGCGACTAACAATCTTTGGGAAGCATTGGCAGAATGGGAGTTTTTACTGGAACAAAAATCTTTATTGAAAAGAGTAAAAGATCAAAAAAAACTGCGTGAAAGTAAAGATGTTAAAATTGTAGAATACGAACCCAAATATCAATCAGCTTTCAAAGCTTTGAACGAAGAATGGATTTCTACCTTTTTTGAAATGGAAGAAGCCGATTATAAAGCATTAGAAAATCCCAAAGAATATATTCTGGATAAAGGCGGAAAAATATTTGTCGCTCTTTATAAGGACGAACCTTTAGGAGTTTGCGCTTTAATAAAAATGAATGACCAAAATTATGATTTTGAAATGGCAAAAATGGCTGTTTCACCAAAAGCTCAGAGTAAAAACCTAGGTTGGCTTTTAGGACAGGCAATTATAGATTCTGCGAAACAATTGGGAGCATCAAAAATATATTTAGAAAGCAATACCATTCTGAAACCTGCTATTAATTTATACCATAAAATGGGTTTTGAAAAAATTGTAGTTCATCAAACGCCTTACAAACGCTGCAATATTCAAATGGAATTAAATTTAAAAAAATAATCAAAATCTAATTTTAGAGATTTTATTATCTTTAAATAATTTCAACTATCAAATTCTAGATAATGACTGAAGAACAAAAGATTAAAGTAAGAGAATTTAATAATCAAATCATAGCCGATAAAAATTACAGATTTAATTCGTGGCTTCCGGTTTTGGAAGATCCTGATATGAGAAGTTTAGACGAAATAAAAGGTAGGATGTCGGTAATGAATGCTTTGATCAATATTTCGTTTGAAGCACCCATAACTTTCATCAGAAAATGGATTGAAAAGCATGATCTGACTTCACATCTTTCTAATTGGGAAAACGAAATTCTGCTTAAAGATAATGATGAATTAAGTGATTACGAAATCAATTCTCTACGCTGGTATCTTGAAGGACTTTGGGCGTTAATGTGGGCAACGAAAACAGTTCCAAATCTTGATGAAACCGAGTGGTGTGGTGAAAATATGGCAACATTTCTACCCAATCTTGAAGAAAATGAAAGTAATGAAAAAATCAGCCAGTTAAAAGAACTGAGAACTGATGATGAAGTTTACAATATGCTTGATTTATATTACCGTTTTCATTGGTATTGTGTTGATGAGAGAATTAAAGGAGTTGAAGCTAAAATTAACGAAGGTATAGTCTACGAAAGAAGAAAAGCTTTGGAATGGCTCATCAACAAAGATTCTGATTGGGATGATATCGAAATGGGAACTTAAGGAATTTTTAATATTAGCCAGACAATAAAACAATCGTAACCCCGTTGTTTAGGCAAATGTAAGCTTATATTTCTCAAATCGATGAGTAAATAACAAGTGTTTAAATTTTAAACACTTGATTTTTTAATGATGAGAAACTTTAAACTTATATCCTATTTAAAAAATAAACTAAAAAAAATTGATACAGAAAACATCAAACCTGTTTAAACTTTTTAGAAAAAGAGTTTCCAGAAAATTAGCAATTTAGAGTTGCAAAAAAAAGAACTAAAATCTGGAACTCATAAGCAAAGATAAACTGGAAAAATGGATTTTACCTCATTTAAGCAAAGGCAAACGAGGGTTTTCCACGAGATTTGATTTAGGAAAAATCTTTAAACTCATTATAAAACGATTGAAAACAGGCTGCCAATGGCGGGAATTAAGCCTCAAAGAATATTTTTCAAAAGAAACAATAAGCTGGCAATTAGTCTATTATTATTTCAATAAATGGTGTAAGGACGGCTCTTTCAAAAGAATTTGGATTTCTCTTCTTCAAAATAATAAAAGGAAATTAGATCTTTCCAGTGTCCAATTGGATGGAAGCCATACCCGAAGTAAAACAGGAGGAGAATCGGTAGGTTATCAGGGAAGAAAATCATCTAAGACCAGTAATTGTATTTTTCTCTGTGATAATCAGGGACAAATGCTTTCAATGGGAAAGCCAATAAGCGGTGAACATCATGATCTTTATAATATTGAAGATACTTTGGAAGAGATTTTCGGTCTTCTGGATGCTGCTGATATAGAGTGTAAGGGATTATTTCTTAATGCCGACTCTGGTTTTGACAGTAAAAAACTTAGAGATATGCTGTATAAAAAAGAAATTATTGGAAATATCAAAGGGAATCCTCGTAACAGGGATACAAAGAATGAAAAATATTTTGATAATGAGTTGTATAAAAGAAGATTCAAAATAGAAAAAGCAAATGCATGGCTTGATAGCTTCAAAGCTTTATTAGTAAGATTTGAGACTTTGAATATTACTTGGACAAATCTACATTATCTCGCTTTCTCTATTTTGTTTCTCAGAAAAATAAAAGTTTAAACAGGTTTATCATTAAAAACTGCAACTACAATTGCTGCGGTCTGCTTTAGTTCGGTCGTTTTTGCCCAGCAAAAGTACTCGGTAAGCGGAACAGTAAAAGATAAAAAGAATGGCGAATTGCTCCTCGGAGTTGTCGTAAAAGTTGCCGAAGATCCTACTATTTCAGTCGCAGCCAACGAATACGGGTTTTACTCACTTTCGCTTCCTAAAGGTTCTTATACTTTAGTGGTTTCCAATCCTGGATTTAAAGATTTTCAGCAAATTATTAATGTTGAAGACAATATGAAGCAAAACCTTCAACTTGATCAGGAAGGTGAAGAAAGAACCGCTAAAATTGACGAGGTTATTATTTCTAGTGTTAAAAAAGATAAAAATCTTTCATCCGCACAAATGGGAACTGAAACTTTAAGCATTAAACAAATCGATAAACTTCCAGTTTTGTTTGGTGAAAAAGATGTGATGAAAACCATTCAGCTTTTGCCAGGAATTAAGAGTAGCGGTGAAGGAAGCAGCGGATTCTCTGTGAGAGGTGGCGCGACAGATCAAAATTTGATTTTATTGGATGAAGCAGCAGTTTATAACGCTTCGCATTTGCTTGGGTTTTTCAGTACATTTAATAGCGATGCATTGAAAGATGTGAGCATTATTAAAGGAAACAGTCCGGCTCAATATGGAGGTAGACTTTCTTCTGTTTTGGATGTAAAAATGAAAGATGGAAACAACAAAGATTACAACGTCAACGGAGGAATTGGTTTAATAAGCAGCCGTTTGAGTGTAGAAGGACCAATTCAAAAGGAAAAATCTTCATTCATTGTTTCGGGAAGACGAACGTATGCGGATGTTTTTCTGAAAGCAACAGACGATTTTAAAGACAGTAAATTGTATTTTTATGATTTAAATTTAAAAGCCAATTATCAAATTAATGATAATAACCGTTTATATTTATCGGGATATTTTGGAAGAGATGTTTTAGGTTTGGGCGATACTTTTTCTACAGATTGGGGAAATACAACAGCCACTCTACGCTGGAACAGTATTATCAACAGTAAATTATTTTCCAATACTTCATTTATTTACAGCAACTACAATTATAATGTAAGCTTAAGCAGCAACAACAATACTTTCGGATTGGATTCTGAGATTGAAGACTGGAATTTAAAGCAGGATTTCTCTTGGTTTGCAGGAAATAAGCATTCTGTTAAATTTGGTTTACAATCTATTTATCATACGATTACACCAAGTAGCGCTTCGGGAACGAGTGTAAGCAGTTTTCCGAGAAATCCGAGATATTCTTGGGAAAATGCAGTTTATATTAATGATGATTTTAAGGCAACAGAAAAACTAACTATTAATTACGGAGCAAGATTGGCAATGTTCTCTGTTTTAGGAGGTGATACTTTTAACACTTATGAAAATGGAGTATTAACAGATTCTGAATATTTAGAAAAAGGAAAATTCGGGAAAACGTATGTAAATATTGAGCCTAGAATTACAGCTAATTACAGAATTAATGAAGTAAGCAGTATTAAAGGAGGGTATTCCAGAAATACTCAAAATTTACACTTATTAAGCAACAGCGGAAGCGGAAACCCAACCGATCAGTGGATTGGAAGCAGCTATACCGTAAAACCTGAAATCGCAGACCAAATCAGTGCAGGTTACAGTCGAAACTTCAACAATAATAATTATGAATTGAATGCTGAGATTTATTACAAATCAATGCAAAATCAAATTGATTATAAAAACGGAGCGCAAATTTCATTCGATACTGCAGCCGATGTTGAAAGTGAATTGTTATTTGGAAAAGGTAGAGCTTACGGTTTAGAATTAATCGCCAAAAAGAAAAGCGGAAAACTGACCGGATGGATTTCTTATACTTTGTCTAAAACCGAAAGAAAAATCAAAGGAATCAACGATAACGAATGGTATGATGCAAGACAAGACAAAACACATGATCTTTCTATTGTAGCAACGTATCAGCTTAACCCGAAATGGTCTTTCTCAGGATTATTCCTTTACAGCACAGGAAATGCAGTGACTTTCCCAACCGGAAAATACGAACTGAACGGGCAAACCGTTTTCCAGTACAGCAGCAGAAATGCAGACAGAATGCCCGCTTATCACAGAATGGATTTGAGTGCAACGTATGAACCAGAATCCAACAAACGTTTTAAAGGTTCTTGGTCTTTTGGAATTTATAATGTCTATGGAAGACAAAACGCTTACACCATTACTTTTGAAGACAATCCGAATAATCCGGGAACAACAAGAGCGATGCAGACTTCATTGTTCCGTTGGGTTCCGAACATTACTTATAATTTCAAATTTTAATTTATAGTAATTTAATAATATATTTTAGATTTAAAATTTTAGTGTTCAACTAATCTCTAAGATCTAATTTCTAACTTCTATTTAATTTATGAAAAATATATTTTTAATCATATTATCTCTCTTTTTGGTAACCTCTTGTGAAAAAGAAATTGATCTCGATTTGGAAGACCAAAGCGGAAGTATTGTTATTGAAGGAAATGTAACCGATCAGACTGGTCTGTATTACGTAAAAATTACAAAATCGGTTGCTTTTACTCAAGCCAATCAATATCCGGCAATAGAAAATGCACAAGTTGTTTTAAGTGATAATACAGGACAAACCGAAACTTTATTATATGTAGGAAACGGAAGATACAGAACATCCTCTTTTGTAGGACAATCTGGCAGAACCTATACTTTGAAAATTCAGGCTGAAGGAAAAGAATACACTTCAACAAGCACAATGCCCGAAGCTGTTTCTTTTGATGATTTAGAACAGGATTCTTTTACTGTGGGTGGAGAAACCAGTTATACGATTTTACCGGTATTTACTGATCCTGTCGCTTTAGGTAACCGTTATTTGTTCAGCTATACCGTAAATAATATGCCTAAGCAATATTTTTCGGAGTTTTCTGATAATGTAAACAACGGAATGCCTAATCAGAGACCCTTACTCCTTCCAAACGATGATGGTGAAGATCCTGATGATGTAAAAGTGGTTGTAGGTGATACCATTCATGTAGAAATGCAGTGTATCGACAATAATGTGTACACATTTTACTCGGCATTACTTCAACTTTCCGGAGGCGGCGCAGGTGGCGGCGTTACACCAAGTAACCCACCGAGTAACATCAGCAATGGTGCTTTAGGATATTTTTCAGCACATACCGTGAGGAAAAAAAGTATCGTGATTCAATAAAATCAGATTTATTTTAAAATCAATTGTAGTAAAAACATTAAATTTTATATGAAAAGCTATTTTGGTCATTCAAAATAGCTTTTTTATTACCCTGATTTTTAGACAGTTTAAAACAAATATTTGTCATTAACATAAATTAACACATTTTAAATGTAACGAATATTCCCCTATCGGTGTCTTATAATTAAATATATAACCTTTAATGAAAAAGATATTAGCACCAGTTGCTTTATTAATAGGAACTCTAGCTTTTTCTCAAACTGAAAAAGACACCATAGAATCAAAAGTAAAAGAAATAGAAGAAGTCACTTTTGTTGCAAGAAAACCAACGGTAGAATCTAAGGTTGACCGTACTGTTTTTAATGTAGCAAATAGTTCTATTCTTGCAGGGAACACCACTTGGGATGTTCTTAGAATGACACCTTTATTGAGCGTTGACAGCAATGATGCTTTAAAAGCCGAAGGAGAATCTGTTACCGTTTATATCAACGACAGAAAATCTGTTTTTACCGGAAAAGAATTAAAAGAATACCTGCAAACTATGCCTGCAGATAATCTGATGAAAATTGAGGTTATTACAAGCCCGTCTTCAAGATATGAGGCAACAGGATCTGTAATCAATATTGTTCTGAAGAAACGTGATGATGAGGGAATGAAAGGAAGTGTAACATTTAATAACAGACAAAATACTCAAAATTCTCAGTACACCAACCTTAACCTTAATTATCATAAGAAAAACTTCACCCAGACACTTGTAGGAAGCTACAGTGATAATATGTGGATACAAAGAAATTCATTTCTGAATACAGTTTATAAGAATAATGTAGTGACAGAAGGATCTACAAAGAATATCTATAATTGGAAGAACCCTTCTATTTCTTCAACTTCAGAATATGAGTTGAATGATAAAAATACAGTGGGAGTAATTCTTGAAGCTTACCGAGGTAAAAGAAGCAATACATCAGAAGTAAATGGATCACGCTCTGAGAATAATCTATTAAATTATTCTTATGATCAAAATCAGAGCTCATCAACGATTAACTCTAATTTTGGGACTAATGTTTTTTATAAATATTATGATAAAGAGAAAAACAGAATTCTAGATGTTAATTTGGGAACAAACTACGCCGGAGAATCTGATGACAGTTATTTTATCCAAAATAAAGTATTTTCAAATAAAACAGAAATTCAGGAAGTAGGTGTACTTTCTGATGTTGAAAACAGAAATTATTACATTAAAGTTGATTATACTCAACCTTTAGGAAAATCCGGAGGTAATTTTGAGGTCGGTGGTAAAATTGATTTTAATAATAATGTAATACCCAATCAGCTTTACGGAACTCAATTGACAGGTTTAAGTACAGGAGATATTTTCCATTATGAAGATAATATCAGTTCAGTTTACGCTAATTATTCTAAAACTTTCTTCAAAAAATTAGAAACAAGAATTGGTTTACGCTATGAATACATCGATTACAAATTTCGTCAGGATATAGCGGGAACATCAAGAAACGACTCTTATGGCAAATTTTTACCTAATATTTTAGTTAAATATTCTTTTTCAGACAAATATGATTTAAGCTTAACATATAATAAAAATATTTGGCGACCTTGGTATGCGGAATTCAACCCTTTTATGCAGCCTACCAATGATGGATTTTATTCTCGCGGAAATATGGATCTAAATCCCAACCCAAGTGACAGACTCTATATGAAATTCGGATTCTTAAAGAAATATTTTCTTTCTGCAAGATATACTTTCACAGATCAGGATTACTGGACAACTTATATACCCGAAGGCAAGAAAATTATTCAACAGGAAGCCAATTTTGTTGGCAAAGTTCACAAATACTATCTGTACGCCAATACCAATCAGTCTCTTCTTAAAAACAAACTGAATGTAAATATGAGTTTCGGATGGAATTATATTGATAACAGTGATTTTAATACAAGAAATGAACTAAAACTGGAAACTAATTACATAAGTTATTGGGCAGGTTCTACTAATTTAACCTACACTAATCTTTTTAATAAAAACATCAATTTAAGCGCTTGGGTAGAAATTTCTAATCAAAACAACGGTAACTCTATTGCCAACAAGACCAATGTCTTTCATAATATTTCAGCAACGAAGATTTTCCCGAAAACTCAGTTGGAATTCAGCTTACAGTTGATGAATATTTTTGCAAGACCAATGTTTGATTCTACTACATTTAGTCCGACCGGAAGCCAGAGAAATTCAACAAGATCAGACTGGTACGGAGCTTCGTTTTCTATTGTAAAGCGATTCGGAAACCAGAAAGTAAAAGAAAATACCAAAACCGATGTTGAGAAAAACAGCAGTGGTGGAAAATAAGAAGTAGTTTATTTTATCATTGGGAACGGATGGTGAGCAATTCACTGTCCGTTTTTTATATTAAAATTATTTGCAGATCTTTTTTAATAAACAGACAATTTTAGCAGTAGACATAGGTGTTTCACGTACTGAAGTAAAGTAGATTTGTAAATAGATAACAGATTGATTTGAAATAAAAACTGTTAATTATTTATAAAAACTCTGTATGGCATAGAAATTATTGTACTTAATAGTAAAGCACCTAAAAGATGGAAATTACAGAGCAAAATAAAGATACAATAGAATACTATTTAGCTTTAAACATACAACAGCAGTTTGGCAGCCACATTGATTTGAAAGATGAATTTACCTTTACAGAAAATCTCGTTTCAAAGAAAACAATTATAGCTCCCACTTTTTCGGATAAGATTTTATCACAACCTGAAATTAAAGAGTTTTTATCCGCTTTAATCAGTGATATCAATAATGAAGAGCAACCCCGAAAGTTGCCAAATTCAGATCAGAATCAAATGAGAAATGTAGTATAAAAAGAAAATCCCTTTCAGTAAATGAAGGGGATTTGTATTTTTTGAGAAATTATTCTAAGCTTTTTCCTGTAAAAACATTGAAACTTTATCTTCCAAATCTTCAAGATTAAAAGGTTTTGCAACGTAATCATCTGCCTGAGCTTCTTTCGCCAAAGCCACAATATCATTATTTGCCGTTACATAAATTACCGGAATCGATTTAAATTCTTCATGACTCTTTAAAAGCTTTGTTGCCTCTACTCCACCAATTCTGGGAATCCAGTTATCCATGAGAATTACATCGGGTTTAAAACTTGAAACCTTTTCGATAATATCATGAGATGTTTCTGAAATTTCGACCTGATAACCGTTTTCTTCAAAAATGATCGTAATCACTTCCAGAATGGTTTTATCATCATCAAAAATCAAAATTTTCTTCTTACTCATATTCTTTATTTAGCTTTAATTAGTTTATTTTTTTTTATAAATCATTGATATAATCTGCCAGATTATCTGGTGTGATGAGCAGATCGTATTTCACTTCTTCTACAGCGTGCTTCGGCATATAATTTACTTCGGCTGTTTCCGGATTCTGAATCCAGACTTTGCCGTTATTTTTTTTAATATAAGACAAACCTTCTACTCCGTCTGCATTGGCTCCTGAAAGCAAAATCCCGACCAAAGTTTTTCCGTAAACTTCTGCGGCAGATTTAAAAGTGACATCAATTGACGGTCTCGAATAATTCATCTTCTCAGAACTGTCCAGAGACATCGTTTTTTTATTTTCAAATAAAAGATGATAATCTGCCGGAACAATATAAATTTTATTTTTTTTAATATCCGTTTTATCATCGATCTCCACCACTTCTGTTGAAATGAATTGTTGAAGTAAGGTCTGCAAAATATTGGTTGATTGTGCCTTTCTGTGCAAGACCAATATAATGGGGAAATTTAATTTCTCATTGATGTTTTTAATCATTTCCAAAATAACCTGCAGACTTCCTGCAGATCCACCGATCAAAACCAATTCTGTATTTTTGCCTTCAGTTTGCATATTAAAAATATTAGTGATGATCTATTTTTTTCCAGATTCTCTGATCGTCAATCTGGTGGAAATTTTTGTCTAATTTAGAAAATCTAATCGTCTCTTTTGCTCCTAAAGCCAAAAAGCCTAAATTTTCTAAGCTGTTATCAAAAAGTCTGAAAACCCTTTCCTGCAAACCACGATCAAAATAAATAAGAACGTTTCTGCAGATAATCAACTGAAAGCTGTTAAACGAACTATCTGAAACCAGATTGTGAGTCGATAAAATAAGCTTCTCTTGAAGGCTTTTATCAAATTTTACACTATCATAATTCGCAGTATAATAATCTGAAAAATCTTTTTTTCCGCCAGAAAGCATATAATTTTCAGAATATAGTTTCATTTGTTGCAAAGGAAAAACTCCCGCTCTTGCTGTTTCTAAAACCGAAGGATTCAGATCTGTTCCGTAGATTAAAGATTTATGATAGAGATTGGCTTCTTTCAACAAAATTGCCATAGAATATGCTTCTTCGCCTGTAGAACAACCTGCAACCCAAATTCGGATCAAAGGATAAGTTCCCAACTGCGGTAAAATTTTTTTCCTTAACCCTTTAAAAAAATGAGGATCACGGAACATTTCTGTAACATTTACTGTTACTTCTTCTACAAAACGTTTCAAATATTCCGGCTCATTGATGAGGGTATAACGCAATTCTGCAAAGCTTGTGAATCTTTCTATCAAGCAAATACGGTTGACCCTCCGCTTAAAAGAAGCTCTGCTGTACCCGGAAAAATCATATCCGTACAGTTCGTAGACATCTTTAATAAGAAATTCTACTTCTTCATCTTTTATGATACTTTGTTCGAGCATTTTTAAGAAAGTTTTTCGACAGCCGTTAACAATATATCAACATTGATCGGTTTTGAAACATAATCCTGCGCTCCTGCATCCAGACATTTCTGACGATCTTCGGGCATTGCCTGCGCCGTAACCGCAATAACAGGAATCTGGCTGATTCCCGGTGTATTTCGGATGATTTTTATCGCTTCGTAACCATCCATTTCGGGCATCATCATATCCATCAAAACAACAGAAATATCCTGATCTTTTTTAAGCATATCAATAGCTTCCAAGGCCATTGTAGAACTCTCAATCTGATATCCTCTCGCTTTTAAAGTCAGTTTTAGGGCAAATATATTTCGCGGATCATCATCCACTATTAAGATTTTCTTATTCATCAGAATTTTATCTGTTTAAATTTCATACAACCAAACTCTAAGCAAAGACAATAGCTGATCAATATCTACAGGTTTTGAAATATAGTCTGAAGCTCCTGCATCAATGCATTTCTGGCGGTCTCCAATCATTGCTTTTGCTGTAATGGCAATAATAGGAAGTTTTGCAAATTTCGGCATTTTTCTGATTTCCTGAATGGTTTCATAGCCATCCATTTCAGGCATCATCATATCCATTAAAATTACGTCGATATCAGGATTTTGCTTGATCTGTTCCAAGGCGTGCTTTCCGTCCATTGCAACAATCGCTTCTACTTTATATTTTTCTAACGATTTGGTTAAAGAGAAAATATTTCGGGCATCATCATCTGTAATCAGAATCTTTTTACCACTCAAAACTTCCGTTAATGAACCTAAAGTTTTTGTTCTTACATTTTCTAAAGAATTATTTTTTTCTTCAACTAAATGTAAAAATAAGCCGACTTCATCTAAAATTCTTTGATAAGAATGTGCCGTTTTCACTACGATGGAATCTGCATACTGCTTAATTTTAAGCTCTTCAGACTGAGATAAGTTTCTTTCCGTAAAAATAATAATCGGCAGATTTTCGAGGCCTTCATAACTTTTGATGGACTCGATTACCTGATATTCATTTCCACGGGAATCACCGATGTCTAAGATCACACAATCAGTTTGGTTTGAAGTTAATGCTTTCACGACATCTTCAACGTTGTTCTCAATAGATAAAGAGATATTAAAGTTGCTTAAGAAATAAGATAAAGCACTCGCGTGTTTTGCATTTTCTTCTACAATCAGCACTTTCTGAGGCGATTTTCTAATCGCTTCTTCAATTTTTTTGAAAACATCTGCCATCTGATCTAAAGCCATTGGTTTATTAATGAAATCAATAGCGCCTTTCATCAGACTTTCTTTTTTCACATGAAGTACAGACATCATGTGCACCGGAATATGTTTGGTTTCAGGATTAGATTTTAGTTCATCCATCACTTTCCAGCCGTCTTTTACAGGAAGCTGTACATCCAATAAAATCGCTTGTGGATGATATTGTTGTGCAGCAGCTAAAGCATGATCACCTCTTACCACGACGATTCCTTTGTAATCCTGGGTTCTTGCGTATTTCAATAATGCTTTTGCAAAATTGGTATCGTCTTCAATAATTAAAATTACTTTATCTCCTTCTATGATCTTATCTCTGTCGTCATCAACGCTTTCAGGAATCTCAAGAACAATTTTTTCATAATATTCCGTTTCACCATCATCCAGAATATTCTGAATTACTTCTACATCTTCACGAATAATATCTACCAATTGCTGATCGGTTTCGTGAGTTACGATTTCTGTAACAGGTTTAATTGGGATATTAAAACTAAACTCGCTTCCTTCATTTACCTTACTGGTTAAGCTTAATTCTCCACCCAATAATCTTGCAATTTCACGGCTTATCGACAATCCTAAACCGGTTCCACCAAACTTTCTTCGGGTAGAACCATCTGCTTGCTGGAAAGCTTCAAAGATAATTCTCTGCTTGTCTTCCGGAATTCCGATTCCTGTATCTTTCACAGAGAAAATGATGAAATCTTTATTTTTAGGATCTTTTTTAATGTTTAAATCAATACTTCCATGTTTTGTAAATTTCAATGAATTGGAAAGAAGATTTCGTAAAACCTGATCTACACGTAAACGGTCTGTTTCGATAACGTTTTCAACTTCTTTATCGATATTGATATTAAATTGAAGTTTTTTATCTAAAAATACTGGATTAAAGAGACTTTTCAAATCTTTTACAACTTCAGAAATTTCAACATCATGATATTCTAAAGTCATTTTCCCGGATTCTATTTTAGCTAAATCTAAAATTTCGTCAATCAATGTCAACAAACTGCTTCCGGAACTTTGAATTACTTTTGCAGATTCTATCTGATCTTCATTGAGATTTTCTTCAGGATTTTCTGCCATTAATCGGGAAAGAAGAAGAATAGAGTTCAAAGGAGTACGCAATTCATGAGACATATTTGCTAAAAATTCAGACTTGTATTTGGTGCTTAACGCCAGTTCTTCAACCTTTTTCTGAATTTCATTATTTCGTTCAGCAATCAGATGATTTTTATCTTCCAGCAATCTTGAACGTTCTTCCAGTTCAGCATTTGCCTGCATCAGTTCTTCCTGCTGTACTCTCAGTTCTTCCTCCGAAGCCTGTAATTTTTGAGTTTGAGCTTCCAATTCTGTATTAAGGTTTTCCAATTCAGAATGTTGTACTTGTAACTCCTCAGACTGAGCCTGAGTTTCTTCTAATAACTGCTGCTCTTTTTCGCGTCCTTTTGCAGCATTAAGCGCAATTCCGATGTTTCTTGTGCATTCTACAAAAAAATCGATTTTGTCTTCATCAAAATTAGTCAGTGAAGCTAATTCTAACACACCAATACTGTGGCCATCGAAAAGTACAGGAATTAATAACAATCCATTTGTTTTCAGCTTGCTGCTTGAAAAGCTTACTATAAAATCTTCTTCTTTAAGATCGTTATAAACTGTATATCTTTCATTGACGAAGGTTTGACCAATCATGCCTTCTCCTGGCTCAAAACTTTTTTTCATATTGCTTTCTAAACCAAAAGCTGAATTGAGCCTTAAAATTCCTTCATCAAATACGTATAAAGATCCATTAATGCATTTTCCGTAATCGATGATTTGATACAGAGAATTTTCTGATATTTCTTTTACCGATTGGTTTCCTACTAAAGATTCGTTTAATAAAGCCAACCCTTTTTGTCGCCAATCACTTTTATTAATGGTTTCAAAAGATAATTTTAAAGATTCTGTCATGTGATTAAGAGAACCTACCAAATCTCCCAAATCGTCTTGAGAATTATCTACCGCTTTTTGACTGTAATCACCATTCGCTACTCGGTTTGCAATCTGCTGAATAGCCGTTACACGTCTCGATATTTGTGCATCTTTATCTCTTAAATCTTTTTCAAGTTTTTCTCTGCGTACAAGATCCGATCTTAATTTCAGATAGAAAAATACGGTTACTACAATTGCAGAAAGTGCTGAAAATATGATAAATAAAACCGTTGTATTCGAGGAACGGTTGAGGTCTTTGTTTTTTATTTCAAGCTGAGATTCTTCATATTTTACAAAATCATTGACCACTTCACGGCACTTATCCATGTAAATCTTGCTCTCTAAGATCTGATCTTGAGTCATCACAATACCTTTGCGTCTGTTCTCAACATAAAACTTCAGATTATTGATGCTTTTTTCAACATTCTGTTCTAAAAGATCTAAACGTTTTTGCTGCTTTGGATCTGCAACATCCATATTTTTTGCAAGCTCAATCGCTTTTGAATATTCATTTAAACTACGATTGTAAGGTTCCAGAAAACTTTCTCTTCCGGTAAGCTGATAACCGCGACTTCCGGTTTCCGCATCTAAAAGCGCTACCAAAACATCTTTTACGGCAGTTGCTGCACGTCTGCTTTTTCCTACACTTTCACGATGATTCATCTGATTCTGAATACTCAGATATGAAGCAATTGAGCTTGCAATCAGTATCAACAATGAAAAACCGACACCGAACTGCAGATTTCTTAATATTTTTTTCGGCATAAAATTAATTTAAAGGTAATGTGAAATAAAAGGTAGAACCCTCGTCTATAATACTCGAAACTCCAATATTTCCGTGATGTTGCTTAATAATTTCAGAACAGATATAAAGTCCAATTCCCATTCCCTGAAACTGAAGCGAAGATTCTTCTACACGGTAAAACTTATGAAACACTGCTTCCTGCTTGAAATCCGGAATACCAATTCCAAAATCGGTAACACTCACCTTTACTTCCTGTTCTTCTTCATCTACAAATGTGGTAACAATTACCTGATGATTTTCTGGAGAATATTTGATGGCATTGGTTAAAAAATTAATCAAAACCTGCTCAATACGAATGGCATCCAAAGGAATAAGAATATCTGGAATGTAACCGTGACGATCAATTTTCACCTTTTTCTCATCGTGGGTCTGAAGAATGGTTTCGATTGCATTTTGTATTAACTGATCAAGATTGGTAGGTTTTTTATTAATTTTGAGCTTCCCGTTTTCGATTTTAGAAACATCTAATAAGTCCGAAATTAACGTATTAAGCTTGTCAATCTGATCCTGAACTTTAACTAAGAATCCTGATTCTGCGCTTTCTTTGCCGAGTTTTAATTTTCGGTCTAAAAGCTGAACGTATGCTTTAATACTTGTTAAAGGAGTTTTTAGTTCGTGACTTGCGATACTCAGGAATTCATCCTTCTCTTTCTCTACTTTTTTCTGATCATCAATATCGGTAAATGTTCCTACCCATTTTTTGATGACATTTTCTTCTTCCACCGGAGTGACACGAAGCAGATGATATCTAAAGTCTCCGGATTTTATATTTTTAACTCTGATTTCTAATTCAAGTGCTTTTCCTTTCTTTTTGCATCGGGAAAATTCTTCTGTAATACTGAAATCATCGGGGTGAGTTTCGGGAAAAGTGGTGTAAGAATGAGAATATTCGTACCATTTTCCGTTGGCAAAATCTACCACACCTTCTTCATTTAGAGTGAATGCAATTTGCGGTAAAGACTCCAGCATCAAGTGAAAATGGTCGATTTGCGATTTCATCGTCACCTGCGATTCGCGTCTGCCTTTTACTTCAAGCTCGAGACTTTGCTGAGTTTTTCGCATTGCAATATTCTGTTCCTGAAAATTGTAAAAGGTTTTCACTTTCAACAATAAAATTTCAGGATCTACAGGTTTGGTAACATAATCTTTTCCTCCCGAAGCATAGCCTTTTGTAATAAATCTTTTCTCTGTATTGACAGCCGATAAAAAAATAATAGGAATATCTTTGGTTCCGCTGTATCCTGCAAGTGTTTCGGCAACCTCAAACCCGTCCATTTCCGGCATTTGTACATCCAAAATAATTAAAGCGTAATCATTTTTCAATGCTTTTCCTAATGCTTCCGGCCCGGAATCTGCGGTATCTACCTGAAAATCTTTAGATTCTAATAATTTTTTTAATGAAAAAAGATTGTTTTGATTGTCATCAACGATTAAGATCATATCTAGGGTAAAATCAATTGTTTGTTAATTTTTTTCTGACTCAAAAATACTGACAATAATTCGATAAACAGTTATTTGTAAACCATTTTTATCATAATCTGTATTATCAGTAATTAATTCGAAAATTTCTTTAAAAATATTTTGAAAATCACAAATTTGTTTAATGATTTATCAGATAAAATTTATGTAACCATACAAAAAGTAGGGATTACATATATTTTATGGATATTAAATATTTCCTTCCCATTCGCAACAATGATGCCAAGAAAACTAAGTAATTTATCTTAGTAATATATTCGATTATTATCATGATTTTGTTTATCTTGTCCTTCAAAATCTTGATTATTTTTTATTTAGAATTTTATATCTAATGAATCATAAATAGAAATATCAAAATATTTTATTCGAAAAAACTTTTATTTAAACCATGAAAAACACATTGCTGATATTTTTAGTTCTGATTTCTGTAAATATTTATTCGCAACAACAGAGTAATACTGAACATTTCACCGTGCGTGTAAGAGAAGTAATGGGAGACCTGAATAGAGACGGATTGCAGGATAAGGTCATTTTAACCATGGATACCGTTAATGCACAACAACCCTTAAAGCTACAGATTTTTTTATTGCAACCCAACCGAAAGCTTAGATTAGAATTTTCTTCTAAAGACGTTTTCAATCCTCAATATCCTAATGGAAAATATGGCGGTGATCAGGTTCCAAGCATACTTATTGAAAACGGAAATCTTATTCTTTATTGTGAAATAAAAGATGTAAAAGAATATTATACATTCCTTTATCAGAACGGAAAGTTTGAATTAATCCAAATAAAAAAAATCGTTTGGGATGGTAAAGATACCACGACTGAAACAAAATTTGATCTCATAAAAGGAGAAAAAACTGAAGTCAGCCAATTACTCGGTTCAGAAAAAACCAAAAAGAAAAAACCGACGAAAATTGCTTTAAAAGCTTTACCTACTTTACAGAATTTCAGAAGTCCTGAAAATCAATTCGAATAAATCATATTGAATTATGATTAACAATAATATGATCATATTTAATCTTAATTAAAGTTTAGGTACCACACGAATTATGCATGGCATACGAATTGATATATGCAATGCACACCACAATCAATTATATTACTATGATTTTGAATTGCCTGCATTACGTAGGCAATTTTTGTATACAAAAATCTGAAAATGATTCAAATACGGAAAAAGGAAAATTTGTGGGCATGTTTATTGTTAAAAATCTTTTGATTAAGAATGTAAAAATCAATAACAATTCTAAAAATATAAATTTATGAACCATAAAGAAGCTTTATTGCATAAAAAAGAATCTCTGAAAAATGCCGACGAATCGGTACTAAAACAA
Organism: Chryseobacterium mulctrae; assembly: GCF_006175945.1. Classification (NCBI taxonomy): domain Bacteria; kingdom Pseudomonadati; phylum Bacteroidota; class Flavobacteriia; order Flavobacteriales; family Weeksellaceae; genus Chryseobacterium; species Chryseobacterium mulctrae. Next base: position 95,849 of record NZ_VAJL01000001.1, read on the forward strand.
TATCATCTTGTGATTTCACCAGCGAATACCGATGAAAGCAAAAAATTCATCGATGATTTCCTGAAAAATCCTGAAAAATTTGATGATAATAGCTGTAAAAAATATTCTTCTGATGATGCTTTTGAAGTCATTAGTTTTAAGAAAGAAGAAGAATAATATTTTATTTAAACCCTTATTTTACAATACATACCACATTGTAAGGATTTTACCTTCGATGGTCTGAAAATTGTAATTTTAAAAGCTAAACCACCTAACAAAATTTTTTATGAAAACTAAAAGTGTGTCTACTAAAAAAGATTCAGCTAAAAAAACGGCAAAAACCCCTGTAAAATCTACCGCTAAAACTCCTGCAAAAAAAGATGCTGCAAAAAATCTGAGTGATTTATTTGAAGATGCTTTAAAGGATATTTACTGGGCAGAAAAAGCGCTTACAAAAGCGTTACCCAAAATGCAGAAAAATGCAACCGATCCAAAACTTAAAAAAGCCATCGGCGACCATTTGGAAGAAACCAAAGAACAGGTAAAAAGACTTGAAGCATGTTTTAAAGCATTAAAGAAAAAACCACAGGCAAAAAAATGCGATGCAATGCAAGGACTTTTAGACGAAGGTAAAAGCATTATGGAAGAAACAAAACCAGGCGCAGTACGTGATGTAGGAATTATCGCAGCTTCGCAAAAAGTTGAGCATTACGAAATTGCGACGTATGGAACTTTGGCAGCATACGCAAAAATCCTTAAAGAAAAAGATTGTCTTAAACAGTTGCTTTCTACCTTAGATGAAGAAAAAAACTGTAATGATCTGCTTTCGAAACTTGCAGATACCAATCTCAACTCTAAAGCAATAAACGATTAATCGTTCACTATAAAAGATCCTTAACGGGATCTTTTTTTATGCTTAATTAAAAATAAAAAAAATACCACATTACAGAAATTAAACCATTGTAAATCAATCAAAAAAGTAAAAATTATTTTTATAAGACAATATTTAAAACCATTTAAGGCACAGAAAATGCATATAAGTAAATAACCAACCAAAAATTTATTATTATGAGAAGTATATTATGGCTTATTGCAGTAATCTGCATCGCAGTCTGGCTTTTAGGAATGCTGGGCGTAATTCCAGGAATGGATACCGGAAGTTTAATTCACATTCTTTTAGTTATTGCAATTGTTGTTGTATTAATTAATGTTATATCAGGACGAAAGCCACTCAATTAAGAGTAAAACAAAAAGATAAAAAGTAGCTGAAAATATTTTTCCAGCTACTTTTTTATTTAGATCACATTGCATTTCCTTTCAGTTAAAAACACAGTTTTATTATTTTCACATTAATTTTTTAAAATAAAACTGAATACACTCCCCTTTCCTACTTCGCTTTCTACAGCAATGCTTCCACGTTGTGCTTCAATAAATTCTTTACTGATGCTGAGTCCTAAACCTGTTCCTTCCGCTTTTGTTCCGGGAACCCGAAAATATCTTGTGAAAATATGTTTCAGATATTGCTCATCAATCCCTAAACCTTGATCTTCAACAGAAAATTTCACATGATCAGAATAAATCTTCTCAACTTTTATAGTGACGGTTGACTGTTCGTAAGAATAGCGGATTGCATTAGAAACAATATTATTGAGAACCCATAAAGTCTTTTCCTGATCAGCATTGATGATATCTAGGTCTGAATCTATATCAGTAATCATAGAAATTTGTCTTTTATCTGCTGCAGATCTATTGGTTTTAATAACCTCTTCAAGCATTTCATTAATCTTAAACGGACGAATATTCAATTGACTTACGCCGGTTTCCAATTGAGCTACATTTAATAGTTCGCCTGTAATTTTCAGCAATCGCAATGTATCTTCATCAATCCCTTTAATTAATTTTTGCTGTTCTTCATTAAGGCTTCCAATTTTTTCATTTTCCAATAATTGTAATCCCATTTGTATTGAAGAAATAGGAGTTTTAAATTCATGAGAAACGGTTCCTATAAAACGGGTTTTAGCAAGATCAAGCTCTTTAAATGGTGTAATATTTCTAAGCATAATAACCTGACCAATAAAACGGCTGTCATTTTCACCGGTAGGGATCACATTGATATCTAAGATTTCTTTTTCGAAATAATTTTCTTTTCCTTCCACAAAAATTTTCAATAATTCTGCAGGATTTTTCTCTGCATCCGGATTGATGATTTCGTTAATAAGATCACGCACCAAATCATTACTCACAGCAACATCCTGAATCAGCCTACCCACAAAGTTTTCTTTTTTAAGACCAGAAATTTTTAAGGCTTCATCATTTACAAAAAGAACTTTTCTGTTTTCATCAATTCCTATTACAGCATCGTGCATATTGTCAATCAAAGTCTCGATGCGTTTTTTACCTTTTAAAATTTTATCAATTCTACTTTCAGAATATTCCTGAAGTTTTTCAGCCATTGTATTAAAAGATCTCGCCAGTTCACCAAATTCGCTGTTGCTTTCAAACTGTACCCGCTCTCTGTAATTCTGATTGGCGATCTGATGAATACTCGAAGTCAATTCACGGATCGGATTTGAAATATTGGCAGGAAGATTCACCATCAAAATAAATGCAATCAAAAAACATAAAGTTCCTGCAATAGAAATAACGGCAATTGCATTTTGTGCGGTTGTATTGGCAATTCCGCTTTTAATTTGGATGGCATTCATATTCAGCTGCATCAATTCTGCAATATCTTTTCGAATGGCTGAATGCAAACTTAAATTTTCTTTATCATTTTTTAAATCTGAAAAATGAGCGAGTATATTTTTCGTAGCTTCTTTTTCTCCAGCTTCTGTAATATTCTGACGCTGAAGATCAAGATTTTTCTGAAATTCTGCTATTGCAAAAGGTTCTTTACCAATTTCTTCAAGCGACAACAGCATATTTCGTGAATACTGCAATGTATTGTAATTGTCAGTAAGAATATTCTGCGTGTCTTTTTTAAGCTGATAAATAAACCATCCACCCAAAGTGGAAAGTACAATTATCATAAAAAACAGGAGACCAACGCCTGCATTAAGCTTTGTTTTTATTTTCATTACGACAAAATTACTAAATCTACGTTCTGTTTTGAAAGTCTTTTGAGTAAGGAATTAAAAGTATCTGTAGCCAAAATAATTCTCCAGATATCCAGATGTGGTTTGCCGATACATACGGTTGTAATTTTACGTTCTTCGCACTGCTCCATAATCGTCATTGCAATATTTTTACTTTGAATCTTTATGATTTCTGCGCCTAATTCGGTAGCCAGTTTAAAATTATTGATCAAATGTCTTTGCTTGTTAAGTGCAATTCTATCAGCCGATTCACGAGGAACTTGCACATATAGTAAAAACCACTGACTGTTGTAATAACTTGCCAGTCTCGCCGTTTTTCTGATCACATTTTTAGCCGTTGTTTCGTTTGAACTGATACATGCAAGGAATTTTTCTTTCCTTAAAGTTTTTCCGGTTATAACTTCGGTCTCTACTTTTCTGGTTACCTGCGATGCAACTTCCTTCAACGCCAACTCACGAAGCTGAAGAATATTTTCATTTTTAAAAAAATTATCTAATGCTGAAGAAATTTTACTTTTATCGTAAATTTTCCCTTCTTTTAATCTGGTAATCAATTCATCGGCTGTAAGATCGATGTTTACAACCTCATCGGCAGAAGCCAAAACGGTATCAGGAATTCTTTCGGTAACTTCAATTCCCGTCACCGTTTTCACCTCATCGTTTAGACTTTCTAAATGTTGGATGTTTACAGCGCTGATAACGTTAATTCCTGCGTCTAAAATCTCAAAAACATCCTGCCATCTTTTTTTGTTTTTGCTTCCTTCAATATTGGTATGAGCCAATTCGTCAATAATAACAATCTCAGGACGCAATACGATAATCGCCGGAACATCGAGCTCATCGAGCTCTTTTCCTTTGTAAAATAACTTTCTTCTGGGAATGATCGGAAGACCTTCCAACAAATCGTGAGTTTCTTTACGATTGTGCGTTTCTACATAGCCAATTTTTACATCAATCCCGTTTTGAAGAAGCACATGAGCTTCCTGCAGCATTCTGTAGGTTTTTCCTACACCTGCACTCATCCCGATGTAAATTTTCAGTTTACCCCGTTTTGAACTGTTAATTAACTGCAGAAACTCTTCCGCTGATTTTCGTGATTCATTCATTTTTTTTCATTTAAAATGAAATTGCCAAAGCTGTAGTTGCCGTCAAACTGTTTTTATTAAACTCATCTGTTCTTTTCATAAAGATAGCATCTTTACTGTTTAAATTTCTTATTTCTGTTCGCCAGACAAGATTTGGAAAAATCTGATAGTCTGCATTGAAAGAATATCCGAAAGTTTTGAAACCATTTTCTGTACCTGTAGAAATGATTACTCCTTTTTCATCCTGATAATATTCTCCTCTTGCTGTAAAACTCAATTTATCTATAGCATTGTATTTTGCAATTAAAACTGGCGTGTACCAAATAGTATACTGGTCGCTTCCTTTTGCTTTTTGTTCGGCTCCGATGTCAAAACCTGCAGTAATACCCAATTTTTTATTGATTTGATATACCGCATACAGATTGTGGAAATATCGCATTTGGCGAATACTATCGGGTTTATCATTTCCTATGAAAGAACTGCTGTTAATGGTCAATTTTTCGTTTGGTTTAAATACCAACTGATGACCGAATGCAGGAGTAGAATTTCCGTCAACTCTCTGAATTCTTTGCCAACCGTTGAGTAACAAACCACTAACAAACCATTTCCCACTTTCAGAAGTATAAGAAATTTTTGCACCCGTTTCGAAATAAGGAGAATTGTCAGCAAAAAGACTTCGGGTAAGTGTCCAGTTATCTTTTCCTACCGCACTTTCAAAACCTAAATGCGATGGGAAAATTCCGGCATCGATCCATAGATTATGTTTTTTGGAGATCTTTAAACCCGCATTAGCTTCATAAACATTTTTCATCACGCCTTGTTCGGCTGCATAATTTGCATTCATGTAAGTTCCCACAGCGAGAGCCAGATTAGCTCGTACATTTTCGGTGTTGTAAGCAGTTTTTATATAGGCTAAATTCACGTTCACTTCGTTATTTCGATTGTGGCTGTATACAAATCCTGGTCGGTTATTGTTTTTAGGATTATTAAAATCTGCTGTGTAATAAACTTCAGCGTATCCGCCTATTGTAAGTGGTTTATTGATTGAATCGTTTTGTGCAGATGCCGTAATTCCGCATACTGCTAACAAAACAAAAAGTATTTTTTTCATTTATTTTAAATTAAAAAGTGTGGGAGAATTTCATTTAGAAAATCATTGTTGTCCGATGAAAAACATAAATAAATCGACCAATAATATGTTCATAGATAAACTAACAGTTCGCTCCTCCGGAGCTTTTTTGGTGGAAGGAAATTCATTTATCTGTTAACAGTAAATCCCGATGGGATTAAATACAGCTCTATTAGGAGCGAATTGTTAATAGCAAATAGTAGTTTATAGAACTAAAGCTTCAGCGGAACGACCTGCTAATTGTATTTAATTTTTATCGGACAAAATGTAAAAATGAAATTTAAGATGAGAAATATTGATTTTTAAAACTTATTTTCCGCTTAATTGGTCTAATGCGATATTCAATTCAAGAACATTGATTTTTTCAGGACCAAATAGTCCAATCAATGGTTTTTCTGTATGTTCAGCGATGAGATTATTGATTTCTCTTTCATACAGATTTCTGCTTTTAGCAATTCTTTTTGCCTGAATTTTTGCAGCTTGTACCGAGATATTTGGGTCAAGTCCACTTCCACTTGCGGTCACCAGATCTGCAGGGATTTCTGACTTTGCAATTCCGGGGTTTTTCATCATAAAGGTATCGATACGAGCCTGAACTTGTTTTAAATACTCTTCATTTGATGGACCTTTGTTGCTTCCTCCAGAACCTGCAGCATTGTAATCTACCGAAGAAGGTCTTGACCAAAAATATTTGTCGCTGGTAAAAGACTGTGCGATATTCGCATAATAGGTTTTGTTATTATGAGTAATCAAATCTCCTTTTCCACGATTAGGTGAAAGCTGAGCAATTGCCCAAATAGAAACCGGATAAATAATTGCAAGAAGGATGATGCACAAAGCAGTCAGTTTTATTGCTGGTAAAATATGTGTTTTCATTTTATAATAATTTATTGAAAGGCAAATGGCAAGAAGAAATGAGGTCGTTAAAAGGACGAAAAGTATGATAAAGCTTCTCCTTGCCAAGCCAGTTAGATATTTAGAAAAATAAGGAAACGACGAGGTCTATAATTTTAATACCGATAAATGGAATTACCACACCACCCAATCCGAAGATGAATAGATTACGTCTTAACAAAGCCGATGCACCGATTGGCTTATAAGCAACCCCTTTCAGAGCCAATGGGATCAATATCGGAATGATGATCGCATTGAAGATTACCGCAGATAAAATTGCACTTTCCGGGCTGTGAAGATTCATAATATTTAAACCTTGTAATGTAGGAATTGCGGTAATAAATAATGCAGGAATAATCGCAAAATATTTGGCAACGTCATTGGCAATACTGAATGTCGTTAATGTTCCTCTCGTCATCAGCAATTGTTTACCAATTTCTACAACTTCAATTAATTTTGTAGGATCGTTATCCAAATCAACCATATTTCCGGCTTCTTTTGCAGCCTGAGTTCCACTGTTCATTGCAACACCCACATCTGCCTGAGCTAAAGCGGGAGCATCATTGGTACCGTCTCCCATCATCGCAACTAAACGACCTTCAGTTTGTTCTTTCTTGATGTAATTCATCTTATCTTCAGGTTTTGCTTCTGCGATAAAATCATCAACTCCGGCTTTTTCTGCGATAAATTTTGCGGTAAGCGGGTTATCTCCAGTAACCATTACGGTTTTAATACCCATTTTTCTTAGACGGTCAAAACGTTCGCTGATTCCGGGTTTGATAATATCCTGAAGTTCAATAACTCCCAAAACTTTTTCATTTTCTGAAACCACCAATGGCGTTCCACCATTTTGAGAAATTTCTTTAACCTTTAAATCTATTTCTTGTGGGAAAGTGTTTCCAGCTGCTTCAGATATTTTTCTGATAGCATCTGTTGCTCCTTTTCTAATGCGGGTTTCATCAAAATCAATTCCTGAGCTTCTGGTTTCTGCAGTAAATTTGATAAATTGAGGGTTGTTTATTTCATAGCTTAAAGGATTAATTCCTGCCAATTCAATAATCGATTTTCCTTCAGGAGTTTCATCTGCCATTGAACTCAAAACAGCTGCTTTTATCAATTGCTTTTCATCAACCTGATGAGCCGGATAAAAACTTGTTGCTTTACGGTTTCCTATGGTAATTGTACCGGTTTTATCTAAAAGTAAAACGTCAATATCTCCTGCTGTTTCTACTGCTCTACCACTTTTTGTAATCACGTTTGCTCTCAAAGCTCTGTCCATTCCGGCAATTCCGATCGCAGACAATAATCCGCCAATAGTTGTTGGAATCAGACATACAAAAAGAGAAATAAATGATGCAATTGTAATTGTTACATTAGAATAATCGGCGAACGGTTTTAACGTTACGCAAACAATGATAAACACCAATGTAAAACCTGCCAGTAGAATGGTCAATGCAATTTCGTTTGGAGTTTTTTGTCTGGAAGCACCTTCTACCAAAGCAATCATTTTATCTAAAAAGCTTTCTCCCGGCTGTGTAGTTACCTGTACAACAATTTTGTCGGACAAAACTTTTGTACCTCCAGTTACAGAACTTTTATCACCACCCGCTTCACGAATTACAGGAGCAGATTCTCCAGTAATTGCACTTTCATCTATTGTAGCAAGACCTTCAATGATTTCTCCGTCTGAAGGGATAATATCTCCGGCTTCACAAACAAAAACATCTCCTTTCTGTAATTTAGATGAAGAAATGGTTTGCCCATTCTGCAGTTTTGCAGGGGTTTCTTCTCTGGTTTTACGAAGACTGTCTGCTTGGGCTTTTCCTCTCGCTTCGGCAATTGCTTCAGCAAAGTTTCCAAACAGAACGGTCAATAAAAGAATGATGAAAACCGTAAAATTGTATGCAAAACTTCCCTGAGATTTTTCTCCTGTCAAAGTCCAGATACTTACGAAAAACATCACCAATGTACCTAGCCATACAAGAAACATGACAGGGTTTTTAAACATCGGTTTAGGATTCAGCTTCACAAAAGACTGTTTCAGTGCTTCCTGAACCAATTCTTTTTGAAACAAAGATTTATTTTGAGTCATTTTAATTTCTGTTATTTTAAATTTTATTTCGTCGAAAAATATTCTGCAATCGGTCCTAAAGCCAATGCAGGGAAGAAAGCGAGTGCTGCAATAATAGCAATCACAGCAAAAGTCATGAGTCCAAATGTTGAAGTATCTGTTTTTAAAGTTCCTTCACCTTCTGGAATATATTTTTTCTGAGCTAATAATCCTGCAATTGCTACAGGTCCGATAATTGGTAAGAAACGACCCAACAGCAAGACAATTCCTGTAGAAATATTCCAAAAAGGGTTATTATCGCCTAAACCTTCAAAACCACTCCCGTTGTTGGCAGCAGAAGATGTATATTCATACAATACTTCACTAAAACCATGAAATCCTGGATTATTGAGTGTAGAAGTTCCGACTTCCGGAAAATAAGCAGCTATTGCAGTTCCTACGAGAATAAGAAACGGATGAAATAACGCTACAATCATCGCAATTTTCATTTCACGGGCTTCAATTTTTTTACCCATAAATTCCGGAGTACGACCTACCATCAATCCGCTGATGAAAACTGCAAGAATAATGTAGATGAAGATATTCAGAATACCTGCTCCGTCGCCGCCATAGAAAGCATTCACCATCATTGCAAGCATTTGAGTCATTCCTGACAGTGGCATCGCACTGTCATGCATTGAATTGATAGATCCGGTAGAAATAACCGTAGTTACAATACTCCAAAAACCTGAAGCAGCCGATCCGAAACGAATTTCTTTACCTTCCATTGCGCCTAATGACTGATCAATCCCCATCTGACTGATCGCAGGATTACCATTCATTTCCATAATAACCGTTGGTACAGCCAACAAAAGAAAACCAACCGTCATGACTCCAAAGATCATGTATCCGAATTTTTTTCTGCGGATAAAATGTCCAAATGCAAAAACCATCGCCATCGGAATGATAAATTGGGCAAACATCTCAACCATATTGGTAAAGTAAGTGGGATTTTCTAAAGGATGTGCTCCGTTAGCTCCAAAAAAACCTCCACCATTGGTTCCGACGTGTTTTATAGGAACAAATGCTGCAACCGGTCCTGTAGAAACCTCTACATTTTTACCTTCTAGCGTGATCATTTTATCTTTTCCGCTAAAGGTCATCGGCATTCCCTGAAATACCATTACTGCCCCCATTAAAAATGAAAGAGGTAGTAAAATTCTGGTCGTAGATCTAAGTAAATAATCGTAAAAATTTCCAAGCTTTGTAGTGGATCTTTCTCTGAAAGCTTTAAAAATAACTATTGAGGCCGCCATTCCTGTTGCTGCGGAAACAAATTGAAGAAACATCAGCCATATTTGCCCCAGATAACTCATTCCGGTTTCTCCAGAATAATGCTGCAAATTACAGTTGACCAAGAAAGAGATTGTTGTATTGAAGGCTAAATCCGGCGACATATCAGGATTTGCGTCTGGATTGAGCGGAAGCCAGCTCATATTCATTAAAATCAGCATGCTCATAAAAAACCATAAGAAATTGATGGTTAAGAGTGCTACTAAATGTTGCTTCCAATTCATTTCATGATCAGGATTAATTCCTGATATTTTGTAGAAAAACCTTTCTACGGGTTTGAAAACAGGATCAAGAAAGGTTTTTTCTCCTGTGTAGACTTTTGAAATATACTTTCCAAAAGGTATCGCCAATAGTAATGTTATTAAAAACATCGCTACAACGCCTAAGATTTCAGTGTTCATAGTTTGTTTAATGAATTAATGCAAATTCTTTTACGGAAATCACCAAATACAAAAAAGCAATAACGAAACTAATCCAAAAAATCAGGATTCCCCACTCTTTTATTTGATGCATGATCTTGCGGTTCATTTGCTTATTAAATTATTTTTAAAATTTTTCTGGTTTTACAAGCACATAGCAGATATAAATGAATATGGCTATTGAAATAAGAAATAGAATGGTCATTTTTTAAAATTTTAAATTTTGATCTTTTTTTGTTTGTTCGCTGTACACGGTTCTAAAATCTTTTGGAATTTCCTGATAGAGAAATTTCCATTGTTGAGGTTTCAGATTTTTTCTCAGATTTCCGAATGAGCGTACAAAAAGATTTTCTATAATGTATCTGATGTAGGAATTCCCATTTTTATAAATCCAGTACATTCTTTTGATTGAAATATTAATCTTCTGTACGTTTGATTTTTCTGTAAGAACTTTAATATCATCTACTGTAACCTGCACTACTCCTGGAAAATTGTTTTGCTCAGAAAGCTTTACAATCTCTCTTCGAACCGCTGGAAAAAATACTTTCAGATATTCTACAGCGGTAAATCTGTTTATTTTATTCAACATTTTAAATTTTGTCGAAATATTCTACGAGACGGTAAAACAAAACGAACAACACACTTGCCGTAATTAATAGAATAATTGTTGTCATTTTTTTATTTATTTTAGTTTACCTGTAAAATCGCAGCGGCTACAAAAACTCCAAGGATTACAGCAATATTGATGGTAATAATCTCAAGATTATGTTTTTCACGAGTAGACTTTAAAAGTTTCCAGTCACCGATTTTTCTGATTTTTGATTTCATAGTGTGTGATTTTTATTGTTTTTTAAATTCCTGATTTATAAACCTGACGTAGATAGTTGTTTTGCAGAGTCGGTGACATTTTTGCGAAAATCAAGTCTTTGTATGATGGTTCGCAGCAAAACGTAAGATTGTCTAAAGAGTAAACAAAAATGTTTTCGATAGCGTTTTTTAATGCCTGATCTCCTTTGCTGTAAAGCAGATTCATCTTGGTGATCGATTTCATCAGAATTTTCTGATCATGATCTTTTATCAGTTTTTTGATTTGTTTGGTGAAAACACTGATTACCATAAACGGCGTTTTTGTTTTGTAAGAATCTTTAAACTCTTCCTGAGATTCAGGAATCAATTTTATGATTTCTCTTACGGCATCTGTATGATTCATTTTTAGATTGTTTTGAATACTTATGCCAAGATTTATTCCTTTGAACGAAATAAAAACACAATATACTGAACAACAACAAATTAAGACAGAGTCAATAATTTCGAAAACACAAAAAACCCTATCAAAATGATAGGGTCGTTATCAGAATGGAAATATTTTTTACGAAATTTTGTACTCTTCTACTTTTCTGTACAAAGTTGCAATACCGATTTCCAGTAATCGTGCTGCTTCGGTTTTATTACCTTTGGTATGATTGAGGACTTTCTGTATCTGCATTTTTTCGGCACTTGCCATAGAAAACGCAGACATTATTTTGGTCTGTGGAGAATCTTTATCACTGCCGTATACTGAAATATCTATTGGAAGACTCTCTATTCCTATCTCAGGAGAATCTGTAAGAATAACGCTTCGTTCAATAACGTTTCGAAGCTCACGAATATTACCTTTCCAAGGATGGTTTTTTAATGCTTTTAAATAGTCCGATGATACCGAACTAATATTTTTTCCTGTTTTAAGTGAAAAACTTTTCAGGAAAAATTTAACCAATAATTCAATATCAGCAATTCTTTCCCGCAATGAAGGTAGTTTTATTTGAAAAATATTGATTCTGTAATATAAATCTTCACGGAAACTTCCTTTTTCGATTTCAGCTTCCAGATCTCTGTTGGTGGCTGCAATAATTCTTACATCGGTTTTCGTAGGTTTACTGTCTCCTACTTTCAGAAACTCTCCGGATTCTAAAACACGCAATAACTTTGCCTGCAAATCTAATGGCATTTCACCTATTTCATCCAGAAAAACAGTTCCCTGATTGGCTTCCTCAAAAATACCTTTACTGTCTTTAAGAGCACCCGTAAAAGCGCCTGCTTTGTGACCAAACAATTCGTTTTCCAATAAATCTTTTCCAAAAGCAGAACAGTTGATCGCAATAAAATTTTTCTTATTTCTTTTACTGGCGTGATGAATTGCCTGAGCAAAAACCTCTTTTCCTGTACCTGTTTCCCCTGTCAAAAGAACGGTAGCATCTGTCACCGCAACTTTCTGAGCAGAAGAAATTGCAGCAGAAAACGAATCTGATTTACCAATAATACTATCGAAAGATTGTTTGGTATCTAATTGTTTCTCAAGCTGTAAAACTCTTTTGTTAAGCGCTACTTTTTCTGCAGCTTTATAAACCAAAGGAAGAATGCGGGTATTGTCGTCGCCTTTTGTAATATAATCGAAAGCGCCATTTTTGATAGCAAGAACACCATCGGGAATGTTTCCAAATGCTGTTAAAAGAATAATTTCAACGGTAGCAAACTTCTCTTTAACTGTTCGGGAAAATTCTACTCCATTTCCATCGGGAAGTTTAACATCGCAAATCACAATATCAATTTCTAAAGTTTCGAGTTTTTTTAAACCACTTTTCAGATTACTGGCTTCGAAAACTTCAAACCCTTCAAGACTGATGATGCGTGACAGAAGCGATCTTATTTTGGCTTCATCGTCGATAATTAAAATAGTATTCAATCGTGGAAATTTTAAACTTCAAAATTATAACTAAAATTGAGTTGTTGATCAAATATTTTTTTGAAATTTAAAATGCTTTTAATTATTTCCAAAAAAAAAGACTGCCATTGTATGACAGTCTGTCGTAAAAGATGTTATTATTTTTATTTTGCTTTAAAATACACTCTTCTATTTGCTTTGTTTTTCCATTCAGGACATTTTGAAGCTGGGTCACACTCAGGATATTTCAAATCTGTTTTTCCATTTCCTTGTGCATCAAGTTTGTTTGATTCTACTCCGTTTTTAATCAAATACTGCTTTACATTATTTGCTCTTTTTTCAGATAGTTTCTGATTGTATGCTTCAGTTCCTCTTGCATCTGTAGCACCAACAACAGTGTAAGATCCGTTTGAAGAATTGATATAACTTACTGCATTATTCAAAATCGGAGTATTATTTGATAAAATTTTATCAGAGTTTAATTCAAACTCAATTCCGTCTAATTTTGTTTCTGCTTCAGATACCGTTCCTGTATTTTGATTTTCCACAGGGCAACCATTGTTTTCCGCAGGTCCTGGAACTGTTACACATTTATCATATAGATCAATAACTCCGTCTAGGTCAACATCCAGAGCTACACCAGATCCGTCAACTCTTGCTCCTGCAGGAGTATCAAGCTGTCTGTCCCAATCATCACAAACTCCGTCATTATCTGCATCACCAGCTTTACAAACCTCAATATGATTTACTTTTGATTCTAAAACTTCGGTTCTGTAGTAAATTTCCTGCATTGGGTCATGCCACATTAGGTGAGATTCGTGTTTTCCTAAATTAACCGTTAAACCTAAAGTTGCATTAAAGAAATTATCTGAAGTCTGATCTGAGATTTTGTTAATATCGCTATACTGTGCTCCTCCTCCGTCAAATTCATCGTCGGTAGTCACTACATACATCAATCTTCCTTCTAGATCTACTCTGTTTGATAATTTATATTTTAAACCTGCACCTGCCTGCCCGAAGAAAGAGTTTAATTTAAACGGTTTTACTTCTGTCATCAGTCTTTGACCAAACTCGTCTTTTTGGTAAGCTCTATAAGCTAATGTACCAACACCAGCATAACCATGAAGTGCCCATCTGTAAGGAGATTTGTTATCTACACGTCTCATCAGATTTGAGAAGTTGATGTCTCCTAAAATAGAGATTGCATCATATTGAGTTCTTGCTCCGACCTGCATATTGGCAGCAGCATTTGCGGGTGCAGCATCTTTGGTATTAAACCATCCCTGTCTTGTTTCGCCACGATCGTACTGTAATTTAAGACCAAAAGCATGGGTTATCGCTTTATCAACACTGAAATAAGCCGAATAACCAATTTGAGTTTTTCCGCCTCCGTTTTTAATAGAGGTAAGATCTGCAGACTGCAATAGCGGTACACCACCACCAAATGATACTGACCAATCATTAAATCTTTTTGCAGACTGTGTAAAAGGCTGTACATTGGCAGATCCCGACGAAAATGTATTCGGATATTCTCCATTCTTCATTACTTGAATTGAATCTTGTGCAAACGCGGTAGCAGGTAACGCTATCGCAAGCGATAAAATTGCTAATTTTGATTTCATATAAAAATTTTAATTTATTTTTTTAAAAAAAGTAAGATAAGTGTAGGATTAATTCATCCTTTAAAGACCTATCCATTTTCCCAAAGCACTTACCAGTGCGGGTTTCTCAGCTGTGTCATCTTACATTCAATTACTGTACCAAAAAATAAAATTTAGGAGGTATAATTTGTGATTTAATTTATAAACGACTGGCAGTCAGCAAACTTAAAACGCTTATTTATTTTAAAAAGAAATTAAAAAGATAGCTTTTTTAACCAAAAATTTAGAACAATTATTATAATTTAAGACCATCAATTTTTAATCCAGATAAAGTCAAAAAATTACGGATAAAACAGTAGATATAATTAATATTGTAAAACTTTAAATCAGATTGTGATTTAAAATACTGTTGTCGTAAAAAAACACCTATTTTAAGATTAATTTGACATCCAATGCAAAAAATCGGTAATCTGTCTTTTGCTGACAAATACATCTGAATTAATTTCCGGTGCGGGAGAAAGTTTCAATTCAATTTTTTGGCTAGAGTGTTTTATGATTTCTACAATTGCCTCTTTATTGATGATAAACTTGCGGTTGATTTTAAAAAAAAGTGGCGGAGTTAATTTTTGGATGATATCTTTAATGGTATCATCATAAATATAAGTTCTGTTATCTGTGGTTGTTAAGAAAAGATATTTTCCGGATGCAAAAAAATAAGCTGTACCTTTTTCATCTACCGATCTTATTTTATTACCGTCTGTTACGATGAAGTGCTTCATCTTTTCGGAATCATTAGCTTTATATAAAGAAGAAATAGACTTCAGTACAGGTTCAGGATCGAAGTTACCTTTTATAGAAATAAATTTTTGTAATGCTTTATGCAGATCTTCTTCTTCAAAAGGTTTCAAAAGATAATCAATAGTAAAATGTTTGAAAACACGCATCGCATATTCATCAAAAGCGGTAATGAAAATAATCGGTGTGAAAAGCTCTACCTGTTCGAAAATTTCGAGACTCATGCCATCACCAAGGTGAATATCCATAAAGATAAGATCTGCAGAATCATTTTTGAAAAAATCAATAGCCTGCTTTTTTGAACGAAGAATCACCGTCTCTGTAACAGGAACGATGCTTTGTTTATCTAAAAGATCTTTCAGATAATTAACCGCCAATAACTCATCTTCTATGATTGCAATCTTCATAACATTGCAAAAATACAAAAAAACCGCTAAAACAATCAAGTTCAAGCGGTTTCGGGGTTGTTAATATGAATGTTAAATTTTTATAAGTTTGGATTGTTCTTCTTAGCACTTTTCGGGAACTCTATCGTGTATCTTACATCATTTTGCTGAAGAATATATTCCTGTCCGTTGACGTTATGAATGATTTTTTTCTGATTTAATCTTCTTAAATCAAACCAACGTTGTCCTTCCAAAGCAAATTCTCTGAATCTTTCATCCATCATAAAACTCATGAATTCTGTAGCATTCATTGCATTTACCTCAGTTTGAATAGATGTAAATCCGGCTGGAGTGTATCTGTTTTTTAAAACTTTAAGCAACGCTTCTTTAGCTTCATCCAATCTGTTTAACTTTACCAAAGCTTCAGATTTTATAAAGTATAATTCTGCAGTTCTGAAAGAAACTCTGAAATCTGAACTTCCGCCTTTGATGATCTTATATTTGCTGCCATTTTTTTGGAAATAAATTCCAAATCTTTTGTCGGTGGCTGTATTGTATTTTGCAAGTAGATCTGCAGAAGCATACGATATATTCTGTACTGCGCTGTTGAAAGCATTATCTAAAGCCATGATAGATTCTACCGACGTAAAATGATTAGGAGCCTGACTAGAAGTATTTAAATTACTTAAATCTCCTTTAATTGCCATTGCCTGATTTGCATAATCTAACGCTTTGTTCCAATCTCCTTGATAAAGAGCTGTTTTTGCCTGAAAAGCCAATAACGAAACTTTAGAAAATCTATAGTTAATCGGTGAAGTCTGCTTCTGCTCGATCATCATCTGTTCTGCTTTTTTGATATCTGCATGAACCTGATCATAAACTTCCTGTACACTTGAAGGCTTCAAAACTTGCTCAAGATCGATTTCCAAATTAATAGGAACTCCTCTATCCTGAGATGCTGTAGCTGCATTGTACGGTTTACCGTATAAATTAACCATATCAAAATAAACATATGCACGAAGCGCATAAGCTTCTGCCAAAATCTGCTGTTTTTCAGAAGAATCTGTCATTGTTTTGCTTCCTTCGTTGATGATCTGATTCAGATAAAAAATCACCGAATAAAAACTTACCCAAGGAAACTCAATCGTTGATTGGTCGTTGTTGCTATCTTTCCACATCGCGATTTCACGGTAAGCGATGAAGTCACTTGTATTTTCATCTACATTAAGCTCATCTGTACGAAGCGAGACTAAAGATTTATGAATAGGGTATTTTGAATACGCAGAAGTCAATACTTTACGGTAATCTTCAACAGTAACAGGGATGATCTTCCCTTCCGGCTGTATATCTAGAAAACGATCGCATCCTATACTGGAAAAACTTAATGCTGCAACCGCAATGAATGTTGTAAATTTTCTCATGTTTTTTAAATTTTAAAAAGAAACATTAAATCCTACTGTAACCGATTTTGTGATAGGCTGTGCATAAATATTACCATACGTTTCAGGATCGAAATACCCTTTATATCCATTACTGAAAACAAATAAGTTACGACCTTCTACACTTAGTCTCAAGGCACTGATTCCCATCGGACTTGTAAATTCTTTAGGCAAAGTATATCCTAAACGAATACTGCTGATTCTTAAATAACTGATTTCTTTTGCCCAAATATCAAGAAGACTGTAAGCATTAGAACGGTTATCAGAAAGCCATTTATTACCCATCCAACCAGGATTTGTTTCCATATCCGGACTTGTAATTCCCGGAAGTGAACCACCTGCGTTGTAAATATCTTTGGTATAATTTCTTCCTCTATCCAGCTCCATTCCACGGTAAGAAGGTGTTTGCAATACCGTTTGTTTTATATTAAAAGTAGCAGAAACGGTAAAATCGAAATTACTGATCTTAAAGGTGTTGATAATACCTCCTGTAAACTTCGGATCTCTGTCACCAACATAAGTGAAAAGGCTTCTCAGTTCTGCATTTGAAAGTTTAGAATCTACCAATTGACCAGGAAGGAAATCTGCATACACATCATATAATGCGAAGAAATCTTCAATTTTCACTTTTTCATTTCCTTTCCAAAACATTGGGTTTCCGTTCTCGTCCATTCCTGCAGTTTTCAATGCAAAAACAGCGTTTACCGGAAGACCTTCTCTTGACGGAAGCAATGCATTGTCACGAGGTTGCTCGCTAATTACATTACTCTTGTTGTGTGCAAAGTTGATCGTAGTTGACCATTTGAAATTATCTTTGTTGATGTTTTTGGTAGAAACAGCCAATTCAAATCCCTTGTTGGTTAAACTACCCCAGTTCATCATCGTATATTCAAAACCTGTTTCCAATGGAGTTTCTTTCATGCTGATCATATCTGTTCCTTTTCTGTTGTAAACATCAGCAGTAAGGTTGATACGATTGTTGAAAACTCCTAAATCAAGACCAAAATTCACGTTAGTCGTTTTTTCCCAACGAAGTTTATCGTTTGGAGGACTTATTACGTTAATAATATTTTCTTTTCCACCCGGAAGAATAGTCGAATCACTGTATTCACCAATAAAGAACGGTGACGTGTTGCGGTCAATATTTCCCTGCAAACCATAAGAAGCTCTTAATCTAAGGTTAGAAATAGCAGAAAGATTCTTCATAAAATCCTCTTTCGACACCAACCAAGATCCAGAAACTGCCCATATTGGAAGATATTTGTACTTTTTATTTACTCCGAATAAATTGGTACCGTCATATCTCACACTTCCAAAGAAGGTATATTTCTAATCATAAGTATAAGAAGCCGTTGCAAACATTGAAGCATACGCATTCTCAATCGGAGGCATTTCTCTGTAAGTTTCATACTTTCTTTCAGCTGCAAAATTCGAACTTGGAAAAACAATAGCCGTTGATCTTCTTGTTACAGAATCATAACCGAAAGCTCTTGTAACTGTAGTGTTATCTTCAGTTTTACGAAGTTCAGTTCCTACCATCAAATCGATCTCGTGTACCGAATTAATTTTTGTGCTGTAGCTTCCCTGTAATTTCCAGTTGTATTGGAAGAAACTATTATCCCAGTTTTGTTTTACTCCACCATCCGGTAAAAAGTAACGGTATGCGCCATCTTTGTAATAACGTGTTCCCTCTTTCATCTTTCTTGTGAAATAGGTATTTTCTGCTGCAAATTTCTCTGTCTTATTACCGTCATACTGAAGGCCTAACTGTGAAGTTATTTTCAGACCTTTTGCCAGTTTATAATCTAAATCGAAAATCGCTTTTAATGATTGATTTTTCAACGTATAACTTGTATTTTCTCTTTCTTCTAAAAAGTTGAAAGGAATGTATCTGTCTTCAAAACCATCGATATCCTTATCATATCTGTAACTTCCGTCTGCATTGTAAGGACTCAAATATGGATTGGCATTTCTTGAATAGTTGATCGGACTGATAGAGGCATCTGCATCTGTAACAAATGATGTTCTCTCACTTTGTGTACCAAAAACTGACACTCCAAAATTAAGTTTATCATTTATTTTATAATTGTTTTTTAACGTCAAATTATAACGTTCGAAACCAGTTCCAATCGTTGTTCCTTCTTCATCATAATATCCTAAAGAGAAATAATAATCTGAACGGTCACTACCTCCGGAAATACTTACTCCATACTGTTTGTTGATAGCATTTTGATACAATAATTTCCCCCAGTCTGTATTGCTGTTTCTTAACCCATCGATTTGCTGACGTGTCAACATATTTAAAGCTCCTAAACCTCCGTTTCTATACGCATCAAGCTGTCCGTTTTGAGTTAAGATCCTCATCACTTCCCCTTTATCAGTACGATATGTTAAGTCGGTACGATTGGCAAGCATTAATTCTAGATCTACTTTTTCGGAAGCATTTAAAAGATTAAGTTTACCAAAATCTGGACGCGCAGTAATAAAAGTATCTGCTGAGAAATTAACTCTTAAACTTCCTTTTTTTCCTTTTTTAGTGGTAATTGAAATAACTCCATTTGCAGCTCTTGCTCCATAAATAGCTGTAGCAGCAGCATCTTTTAGAATGGTAATATCTTCAATATCATTAGGATTTAATCCTGCAATAGAAAAATTCTGAAGCTGATCGATATTATCTTTATCACTAAAATTAGGCACATCATTTCCTTCCAACGGAAGACCATCAATTACCCAAAGTGGATCTTGAGGCCCCGAAAGCGAAGCTGTACCACGAATTCTGATTTTTGCCGGACTTCCGGGAGCTCCTGTTTCCGGTGTAACGGCAACTCCAGCAATTTGTCCTGCCAATAATTGATCTACACTGGCAACACCAGCTTGCTGAATATCGTTCATCTTCACTGTAGTTACGGCGGAAGTTTGCTTACGTTTTTCAATTTTCTGATATCCGGTGATAATTACTTCCTGAATATTATTTTTTTCTGGAATATCGTCACTTACAACAGGAATCAAAGTAATATTATAACTAGTTTGCCCTTCGTAAATCTGAATTATTTTAGGTTCATATCCAAGATAACTTACCGTTACAGATTTTGTATCTGCAGGGATTTCTAAAGTAAAATTTCCGTTCTTATCTGTGATGGTACCGATAGAAACACTTTCAATAATTCCGGTCTGATTCGTTTTTGTAGAAACAGACTGTGTTTCAATTTTTATAGATGCTCCTGCGATTACTTTTGAAGTATCTCCGTCATCAATTTTTCCGGTAATGGTTTTCTTTTCCTGGGCTAATGCAATCTGAGCCGCCAAAAGAGGTAAAAGTATAAATGCTTTTTTCATAACTGATTACTTGTTTAAAGCCTCTTTAATACGGATGATTAAGTCAGCATAATGAGCCTTAGAGGCATCATCTCCTTTGTTTTTACTTTTATTCAATAAATTCAACACTTTCTGAAGCTCTGCTCTTTTGTAAGTAGTAACTTCAGACACTCTTTTCATAGATGAATAATTGATATTCCTAAGACTTTGAGCTTCTTCCTGGAAATTACAGATCATCGGAATATTCAACGTTTTATCTGTTTTAATTGCTTTCACAGCAGTTTTTTCAAATAATTTGTTCACTGAAACGATCAAGGCATCCACATAGTTTTTCTGCGTCATTTTTTCAAGGATTGTCAAGCTTCCTTTTTTATTGAAAATTGAACCTCTTACCTGATCAAATAAATTCTCAACAGTATAAATTTCTTCTTTAGAACCAGCAACTTCATGTTTCAATTCATTTTCCAGCATTCTCAACAAACGGTCATCCATAAATAATGAATAGAGATTACCATACTGCATTCCTCTTGCTAAATTGTAAGGAGTCTGCTCAAATGGTCCCATTGGAGAGTTTTTAACAGGATACGTTTTCTCAGTAATAGGATTGAAGAACAACCATTTCGGAAGATTTATCGAGTTTTTAATTAAATAATCAACCGCTCTCTTCTGCGTTTCGGCAGGAACTGCTTCATAAGCTTTTTTCTTGCTTCCAAAAACAGTATTATCTAAATAAACTCCTCCTACATTTGCCATTACATGACCCGAATACAAATCCCATTGTCCGATAGCTCCTAAATACAGTTTTCCTGCATCGGTATAGCTTTTTCCGTCTTCATAAGTCCATTTTAAAAGATTATCGATAACGATCTTTAAATTTTTCATTCCATATTCACTGGCCTTCATCGCATCATCACCTAAATCTTCTGATTGTGAACGAGGATCAATAGTTTCTAAATAACTTTGCTGTTCACCATAAAAATAAGTTGGATCATCTTGGTGCTTTTCTATTAAATTTCTCAACGCATTTTTCTCAGAAACCGCATCAGGATACCAACGGTAACCCCATTCAATAGCATATTTATCATACATACCGATTTTTGGAGTGATTGAGGTAACCCCATCTTCCGGTTGCGCTACATAATTGTAACGTGCATAATCCATAATCGAAGGCGCTGTACCTCCCATTCTATCTGTAAACTCTTTTGAACGTAAAGATTCTACAGGGAAAGCAAATGAAGAACCCATATTATGTTTCAAACCAAATGTATGACCTACTTCATGAGAAGAAACAAAACGAATTGCTTCACCCATATGCTCATCACTAAACACATTTCCTCTTGCTTTTGGGTCAATTGGCCCGGTCTGAATTCTCATCCATTCCTGAAGGGAGGTCATTACATTATGCCACCAGATAATATCAGATTCAATGATCTCACCACTTCTGGGATCGACAACCGAAGGTCCCATCGCATTAGATTTTGGTGAAGCTGCATAGGTAATCACCGAATATCTTACATCATCAATATCAAAATCGGTATCATTTTCATCCGGCATTTTTGCGATAACGGCATTTTTAAAACCTGCCTTTTCGAAAGCAACCTGCCAATCATAAACTCCTGCTATAATTTTTTCACGCCATTGAATGGGTGTCGCGGGATCAATATAATAAACGATAGGCTTTTTAGGCTCTACCAATTCTCCTCTCAGATACTTTTCTTTGTCTTCATCTTTAGGTTCCAAACGCCATCTTGTAATAAAACGTTTTTCATCCATTCTCTGTTGACGGTCATTAAAAGCCCAATGTCTTTCACTGAAAAAACCAACTCTAGGATCATCGGTTCTGGAATTCATCGGCACTTTAGAAAGCAATACAATATTGCTCGTCACACCCAATGTCACAGGCAGATCTACCCCTCCTTCATTCACCGAAGTGGTCAGTTGAGATTTAACCACAAGATTTTTAGGGAATGTTTTTACATTTTCAATATAAGAAAGGTTTGATTTTACCGATCCTCCAAGACCAACATTCGCCAAAACATCATTAAAACTTTTTTGGTTTCCGTCAAAAACTTTATTTACTTTGATCGCCACCGAAGTAGAGTCAGCATTTTGTGCTTCAATATCAAAAACTTCAATAACAGATTCTGAAAAATTATCTTTTACAGATCTTGTGATTACATCATTTTTGGGAGATGACACTTGCGGAACCACCGTTTTAACCCATATTTTTTTGGCAACACGATCACGGTGAAAAGAAATTACCTTATTTTCATAATTCATTCCCTTGTTTAATCCTGCTTCATTCACTTGCATCGGAACTTGCGATAGTTTATTCACAACCAAAAACTGGCGTCCGATTAAACTGTCAGGAATTTCAAAATAAATATCTGTTTTTACCTGGATCGTATTAAAAAGTCCCTTTTTATAAGTCCCTTTTTTGATCAGTTCATCAATTTTTTTGGTTTTTTTTGAGGAAGTATCTGTTTTAGCAGATTTCTCTTTGTCGGTTTTTACAGTATCTTTTTTCTGTGCAAAAGCTGCCGGAGAGGCTAAACTAAGCCCCAGATACAGCGCAAGCCTGTAATTCTTCATTAAAATAGTACATTTCATGCCCTCTAGGTTTTCAGTAGGCAAAAATATAACCTACAAAACTACATCTATATTAATAGGGAGTGAAAGGGTGAATTATGGGAGTGAATGGATTTTTAAACTTTTAATCCATTACTGGTAAGAAGCAGATAAAATATCCATCTTTAATAGATATATCAAGATTATTATTCTTAAAATACCCATAAATCTTATTTAAATAATCTAATCCGAATTTTTCGCTTTGTACTTCTTCCGTCTTAGGTTGCCAAGTATTTTTCACAATAACTCCACCTTTTTCAACGGTAATAATAATGGCTAAAGGATTATCTATGGTTGCAATATTATGTTTTATAGCATTCTCTGCAACAAGCTGTAGCGATAAATAAGGAATTCGTTTTTCTAAACTTTCTTCGTGATTGATAATCAATTCAAAACTAATTTCTTCGTCGAACCTGCTTTTCAGAAGATCCATATATTGTTTAATAAAACTTATTTCCTGCGCCACAGGAACCAGATTTTCTTTCGGTGGTACAATAAGATATCGGTAAATCTTTGAAAGATTCATTGTAAACTTCTGTGCATTTTCTCTATTAAGACCAATCAACATGTAAAGAGAATTCAGTGAATTGAAAAGAAAATGCGGATTGATATTATTTTTAAGCTGCTGAAGCTGGTTTAACGCTTCTTCCCTGTGCATTTTTTCATTCTCAACAAGAAGCAGGTTTTTTTCAGACTGTATTTTTTCTTTCTCCTGAAACGCCATATTGGTCGCTCTGTAAAACAAAATAAATACCGTCACAATAAGAAGTAAAGCCGCCAGAAAAATATAAACAGTGTATCTTTTTGTTTGATTTACACTTTCATCGATCAGAAAACTCACATAATTAACTGCTGCATATCCTTCAAAATTATCAGTCTTTAAAGGCTTTATAAATCGGATAACTTCTACATCAAGATATTCTGAAATGGTATTCCTTTCGGTATATCTTAATTCGGTTTTGCTGGTTAAGGTATCTTGTGGCTGAATATCTGTGAAATCAAAAATATTTTTTCCTAAAAACTTTTTATCAGGATGCGTGATACAAATTCCCTCTTTTGAAAAAACATGAGTATACGTATTCGGAGACTGATCTATCGTTGCAAAATACTGATGAAGATTATCAAGACTTACTGCAGAACCGTAATACAGCATATCTTTATTTGCCTGTATCAAAGAATCGTAGCTTAACCAATAAATACTGTCGTTATGACTAATGATGTAATTATTAAAATTACCGGGTCCATTATTTTTTATTTTGGTATACTTTTCTACCTTTTCATCTTTTTTGAGAACATCCGATAAAAGATCTTTATTGCCAGATTCTCCTGAAACACCGTTATAGTAATAATACCAACTGTACGGAACGAGCTTTCGTCTTTTATTTAAACTATTTAAAACCGAAGAATAATCTTTATAATTTTTCAGACCATCTTTCTGAATCAAAGCACGCAGCAAATACTGATAATCTTCGATGTTTCTAAATTCTTTTTCTACCGTTTCATATTTCCTCAAAAAAGTTTTTCTGGCAAAATCTTCATTATTTTTTCGGCTGTCTTGAGTGATAAGAAGACTAAGAACAGCAAAAGCCACCGCCGCAATAAAACAAGCAGATAAAGCCGCAATAAAAACGGATCTTTGGGTAAGTGCATGTTTAAAATTAATCTTCAAAACCTTCTGATTTATTATTATTTACTTTAAAATAATTTTGTTATTAAATACGACTACAACCGATAAACTATTTTGTTTTGTTAAAAAAAAATAAAAGAAAATTTATTTGAAATTATTCAGAAATCAGCAGCGAAGATACATAATTTTTCAAGCACAAAAAGTGAGTTTTTAATTCAAATTCTGAGAATTAGAAATCTTAAACTACTCTTTTCAAACATAAATTTGTTCAATTAAAAGCATTATTTGCTATTAAAACATAAAATAAAAGGAACCGAATAATTTATTCAGTTCCTTTTATTTTATGTGACGAAATTTATTTATCATTACGATTTTTAATGAAAATTGTAAGACAAACGGTAAACATCTCTGAAGTAAATTTCAGTTTCTGAAACTTCTTCGTATTTAGGCATTTGGGTGGGAGATTCCGAGAAAGTTATGCTTTTGATTACGGCTGGTAATTTTTTCGCTTTTTTCTTGCATCCACAATATTGAAGATCATTTTTCTGATGCTCTTTTAGCTGAAGAATTTTTACTTCAGTGTATTCAAGTTGTTCAGCTTTATTAAAACTGGACTGGTTGAAAGTAAAATAAGGCTCACCATGATAAAAATAGTGATCTACAATTTCCTGATTATTTTTCTGAGACGAGTCGGCGTAGGTTGAAGCATGATATCCGCTACATTTTTGGCAAAAAGCCACCTTGATAAAAATCTGTTCCATACGTTAATTTTGCTATGGATTGTATAACAGATAGCATGCCATAATCGTCTGTGAAAACTAAATTATTTGTTTTTTACATTTTTTCATGTGCAATAAAGCTGTAAAAATCAGTAATGTAAAATTAGCTCTCGTCTTTCGTATTTTTCACAAGACTTATCCCGGAGAAAAAGAAGATGAGTCCAATAACACCGGCAACGGCAAGTGTTGTGTAAGCGGTACTTTTATTAATTAATTCATACCCTGTATAAATTAAACCAACAATTCCTAATACTGTAAGAATAGTTCCGAAAATTCTTTTAATGTTCATGATAATATTATTTTAATGACAATAATCAAGATATGTGCCTTAAAATATTTTGAAAACACAAAAACATTATTTCCCGCTGAAACTAACTATTTTTAATTGTACAAAATAAATTTTCAACAGGATTATGTAGAAATAAAAAATTCTATTATTTGGAACATGTTTTGTTTATTGTTGATTATAACACATTTACAAAATGATGGAAAAAAAACTTTTAAAAAAGAGAACACCAAGAAGAAGAGTAATTCTTTGGACTTTCATTGGATTTGTGACATTATTAGCCATATTTCCATTTGCATTAGATTTTTATCTGCAAAAAAAACTTCCAGACCTCATCAATGAAAAAACACCATACAAAGTGGTGCTTAAAGATTTTAATTTAAGTTTACTGAAAGGTAATCTTACTGTCAACAATCTCGAAATCACCACAAAAAACCTTAAAGATCAACACATTACCCAAATCAATGGAAAGATAAAAAATCTTAATATAACAGATGTAAGTATTTGGAAAGCTGTTTTCAGCAAGACATATCACGCAGATCAATTTACACTTACTGATTCTGATATTAAAATAAAGCTTGCCGCTTTGAAGAAAGACCAAAAGCCGAGCAATAAAAAAATTGATCTTCATATCAACAATATTGCATTGCATAACGTAAATGCGGATGTTGAAAACGGTCTTGGCAAAACGGTTTTTAAAGGACAACGCATCAATGTAAATCTAAAAGATATTAAACAAAGTGCCAACAGAAATAAAATACCGATTGCATTTTCAGAATTTAAAATTGATGCAGAAAATGTACAGATTGGCGTTAATGAATTTTATGAAATTAATGCAAAGAAAATTGACGCCGCCAATAAAACACTGCAACTTGTTCAATTTCATTTAAAACCGATACAGGCTGTAACACAATATAATTCTAAAAATGTTTTTGATTTTTCAACACAAAATTTGTCTGCAAAAGACTTTAACATCAGTCAGGATTCGTTGATCGTTTCTGATATTACCTTTACCCAACCTGACCTGAAAGTATATTCTACCGGAAAAAACACTTTAGATAAGAGTAATAATTCTAAAGAAATCGACTTGAAGATTGGTTTAAAAAATATTACTTTTCAAAAAGGGAAAATCAATGTTTTTCAGGCTGATAAAGAAAAAACGGCTTCAGTTGAAAATTTTAATTTTAAGATGAGTGATATCGTCTTCGACAAGAATACCGTTAAGGAAAAAATCCCTTTCCGCTTTACGAAACATGATATCGAAGCTGAGAATATTTACTTTAAGGCAGATCAGTTGCAGGCTGTGAAAATTAAAAGTATTGCTTCTCGCAATGCCAATATTACTATTGACGGTTTTCAGGTTTTAGCATTGGGAAAAAGCAGTACAAAAGATGTATTTTCCGTAAGCACAGATCAGATTAAAATTTTAAATAACAAAAGCAGATATATCGGTCAGAAACTCGATATAAAACTTGATGGAATAGAAGTAAATAATCCATCAGTACAGATTACATCGGCAACAAAAAATAAGAAAAAAAATCAAAAAGCTACTACTCCTCCACCTTTTACTGCTCATATTGGTTTTATCCGAATCAATAACGGGAAAGTTTCTCAAAAGAAACAAAATGTAGAAAAACTTGCCGTTGGAAAAATCGATCTTAAAGTGGATAAGATATTTAGCAATACTGAACTCTTCAAAAAAGATATTCCTTTCAAAACAGAAAAAAATTATGTTGATGCCAAGAATATTCGTCTTGATGCAGGCAAATATTATTATCTGAAAGTCGCAGAAATAAAAAGTACAGGAAAAAATACGGACATCAGTGAATTCAATTATCTTCCAAAATATTCAAGGGCAGGCTTCAGTAAAGTAATTGCTAAAGAGAGTGATCTGTATACCATTAAAGTAAAAAAGATCAACATCAAAGATCATAATACACAATTGGGTAAAAACAGCAGTATTGATCTCAGCAAAATAAGCATTGATGGTCTACATTGCAATATTTATCATGATCTCGCTCCGCCTGATGATATTGCGGTAAGATATCTTTTCAGTAAGAAATTACGTGATGTGAAAATTCCATTATTCATCAAAGAAATATCTATTAAAAACTCAGATTTAGAATATGAAGAAGATGCCGAAAAAAGCAACATTCCGGGGAAACTGACATTTAATAATTTCCAGGCACTGATTACGAATGTAAATAATGCTAAAATAAAAGGGCGACCTACTGTTATCAATACTGATGCATCTTTTGATTTTTACGGAAAAGCAGAAACTAAGGTCAACTGGAAATTTGATGTTAAAGATCTCGCCGATAAGTTCACCATTAAAGGAGACGTACAGAAGCTTTCTGCCGATAATGTCAATCTGTTTGTGCGTCCGTATTTAAATATTACTTTGGATGGAAATATTGACTATTTAAAATTCGATTATTACGGATCTCAAGATGGTATTGCTGGGAAGTTTTATTTCAAATACAATGACATGTACGTAAACTTCCTGAATAAAAAAGGAAAAGAAAGGAAATTCTTAAATACGATTGCCAATTGGTTTGTGAAAAATGAATCTAAAGGAGAACCGGGGCATGTTGTTATTGATAAAAAACGAGAACCTGAAAGAAGCTTTTTCAGCATGCTTTGGCAAGGAATTATGGAAGGTCTCAAGAAATATTTAATTTAATCTACTTTAAATTATTCTTTTTCCGGGATTAATAATTTTCCCCAATCGTTGAGCTGCCACAGAATTTCGATCAATCTTTCGCCTATTTCGGTTAAAGAATATTCTACTCTTGGTGGCAGTTCATTGAAACTTTTTTTACTTAAAATTCCATCTTCAATCATTTCACTGAGCTGTTTGTTTAAAACACGTCTGTCGACTTTTCCAATTCCTTTTAAAAATTCGCTTGGGCGCTTTTTCCCTTCATTAATTTGCCAAACGATAGGAACTTTCCATTTTCCGCTGATCGAATTTACAGCAATTTCTAATGGACAAATTTTATTTTCCATTGTTCTCTCCCCTGTTTTCATATTATTGACTTTTTTATCCCTATGTGCTTAAAATATGCGGTATTGCCGATATTAAAAAGCTTTCAGAGATTTGCAAAATTAATCATAATATAAGGATATAAATATATCTGATACATTTATGAGCGTAAAAGATTTAATTAAAGAAATACGACAATTATTATGACAGAAGTAAAACGCAAAGGTTCTCGATCTGCAAAAGAAATTCCTAAAGAAATTTTAGACCAACTAAATCGTGGAGAAATTGAAACGGCAAATTTAGTTGAATGGCTAGCTGTCGATCAAAGGCTTTTGCTGGAAAATTTATTGAAACAATTTGACAGAACTCAATATTTACAACCAATATTAAACGATATTGAAAACCTAAAAAAGAAAACGGTAAATACTATTAACGAAGCAATTGGAACAGGACTTTTTGAGCAGTCTTTGAAAAATAATGACGCAGAAATACTGGCAATTATCACCAATCATACCTCTGATTTAATTCGTTGTTGGGCAACATACACGATCGGGAAAAATCAAGCATTAAATATCACTCAAAAACTTGAAAAAATTCAACCATTTTCAGCTGATAAACATTTTGGGGTAAGAGAAATTTGTTGATTAGCCGTAAGATCAAGCATCGCAAAAGACTTATTAAAAAGTATTGCAATATTATCCGGTTGGACAAATCACAAAGACGAAAACGTAAGACGGTTTGCAAGCGAAGCAACACGATCGAGAGGTGTTTGGTGCGAACATATTGAAGAACTGAAACAAAACCCTGAACTGGGTTTGGTAATTTTAGACCCTATGAAATCTGACAAATCAAAATACGTGCAAGACAGTGTTGGAAACTGGCTAAACGACGCAAGTAAAACACAGCCTGAGTTTGTAAAATCAATTTGCGAAAAATGGAAGGATGAAAGCCCAACTAAAGAAACAGCTTACATTATAAAAAAAGCATTGCGGACTATTGAAAAGTTAAAGAATTAATTTATAAAAAATAAATATCTCCCTTTGATTGGAATTTTGTAGATTAGAGTAACATTTTAGTTTTGAAAATTGATCTAAAAGCAAGATATTAAAATAGCAACCATAATCATAAAAAACATTTAAAATGAAAAAATACATATTCACTTGTTCTTTAGTTTTTATGCTGATTAGTTGTGGAGCAATTAATGGAAATTATGCCGATACAGCATTTTATGCAAAAAACACATCTGAAAAAAATATTTCTTTTGAAGCCGGAATTTTTAAAAATTCAATGTCGATGGGAAGGTATGAAGTTAAAAATAATTTCCAGGTAAAACCGAATGACAGTATTCTAATAATCAGAACGAGCTTTAAAAAAGATTATGAAAATCCGCAGCATATGTTCCCTACTTTCAATGTTTTTCCTCCGGAAAACGTAGAATTAAATGATGCTAAAAATCCTCAGAACTGGAAAAAATACACCAAGGAAAATCTTGTTATTTATACATTCACTTTAAACAAATAAAATGAAATCATTAAATCTTTTCTTCATGCTTATTTTTTCAGTTTGTTTTTCACAGGAAAATAATGTTCTTGAAAGACTTTCTGTGCTGAACAACAACGGAAAAATATGGTACAATATTGATGGATACAGTATTACCAGCGAAAAATTTAATAATACTTTTGACGAGAAAGGTTTGAAAAAAGTTTTCAGAAAACATCAGATTACAGATTCGGATGTAAAAACAAAAGACAATCAAATCAAATTCAACAATCTATTGATTTCTAAACAGCAAAAAATAGCTGACAATAATTTCCAAACCAATAATTATTATTTTATTGAAAATCCAGACAAAACAGTTTCTGTAATTTGGTTTATTAAAAACGGAAAAACAGATAAAGAAACAGAAGAGAAAATGGTCAACTTAATCATCGAAAATAAAATTCCTGAAGAAAATTTTGTTCCGATGAAAATCACTTCAATCAATTTTGCCGGAAGAAAAATAGAACTTGGAAACAGCTGTTACTGGACTTTTCTCAATACCGTTCAATGTCCTTATTTAGGAGAAATGAACTGGTCTGTTCATAGAAATTTAGAGAGTGCTAAAGAAGCTATTGAAAATCAATTAAACATTACAAAATCTAAAAAAGGTGGAAAAGTAGCTTCGGAAGAAATCGTCGATGTAGAATTTGAAGGAGTACAGACTAAAGCTAAAAAAGTAATCTATGATTTTACAGGAGTTGCTTCTGCTTTGGCAGGAATGTCGGGCGGAAAAAACTTAACCGTTTATTATGTCGCTGAAAAAGTAAGAAATAAAAATGTTAGCTGTGTAATGAGTTTTTGGAACAACGATCAAATCAATCCTGAAACGAAGCTCCCTCCTCTTTTAGAAAAAATAATGAAGCTTAAATAAATTTGTTTATTTAGGTGAAAATAAAAATTTAGAAGCAATTCTTTTAATTAATTTTAATTTCAGAAAGCCAGTTCCAAAAATTTACTTGAAAATCGATGACAACAATACTTCAGAATAAGTTAGACGAAAAATTTACAGCTTGGATCATTAAATATATTTCACCAAATTTTGTTGATGAAATTTATTTGGTTTGGTTTACTGATAACGACGCAGAAAGCACAGATAAGTTATTAACTTTTGAAAATGGTAAAGTTTTTTCATCAAAAAATATTGAAAATATTGAACTTGAAATTATAAATAAAAAAAAGGAAATTGAAAATTATGAAAGAGTAATTTCCTGGCTTAATGAGGAAATTAATAACGACTCAACTGAAGACAATTTTTATGATATAAAATTTCTTCTGGATCAAATCGAACAAAATAATTTTTCAATAGATGTTATAGAGCTTTTCACCAACTATATTAATCTTTTTGGAGATTATGCAAGACAAGACGAGAAAAACAATTTTTTATTAACGTTTGAAAGCCAATCTTCTATACAAAAATTATGGAACTATTATTATGAAGCTATTTTTTGGCCTAGATTTAATAATAAAAAAGAATTTGAAAACTCAAAGCCGGCTTCTTTAGAAATAGATAAATCAGAATTACATTTACAGCTTTCAGAAATTATTAATGAGTTTGATAGTCAAATTCAAATACCGAATTTCTGATACTTAAAAAAAGATTTTAGGCTTATAAATTTATTTTACTGATTATTGCATTGATTCTCTCATTCGGTGTGAAATATCTTGAGACAAGGTTATAAACAATCTCCCCAACTCTTTTAAATTTATAGTTTTAAACATCCTTTATTTAATGATTTGAATAAACTTCCGACAATTACTATGTAATCAATTATAATATTTATACAGGAAATTTTCATTCGTTTTCCAACATAATCACTTTATTCAATGATTGTTATAAATAAGGGTTGATTCAAATAAAGTCCGAGTAAATTTGCACAAGTTGAAATTTAAACCATTATTAATCCAAACAGCGTGATTATTAGTATTTATTTTCTTAATTTTAAGGTAATTTAACACTCATCCTAATTAGGATTGTTAAAAAAAGCTAACACACCAAGAAACATTATAAGAAAATGAGTACTTTTTTAACCGTAAAAAAGCATCTGCTTTTATCTTTCACAACATTCAGTTTGGGTTTGACGGCACAAGTCCCCGATTCCATAAAAACACAATCGGAAGACCCTGTAAAATATCCTCAACTTCAAATTAAAGGTCTCTTTCAGGCGCGCTATTTGGTCGGTACAAGCAAAGATGTTGATGTTAATGGGCTGCATCATTCCGATGGTTCGGGAACCAATAATAATTTCATGGTGAAATATATGAGGGTTCAGGTTAGGGCGCAGATTAGTAAACGTACTGAAGTTGTAGCGTTGGCAAATCTTGCAGACTTTAAAAACGATCCAAAATCAAGAGTTCTCGAAAATGCCTATTTAAAATATACTTTCAATTCAAAACTTGCACTTACTGTAGGGCAATTCAGACCTTGGTTCGGTATTGAAGAAACCTATCCTATCGATATCATTAAATCTTTAGACTGGTCAAATCAATACACCGAATTTGGGAAATTGGGCTGGACAAGTTTTCAAATTGGAATGTCTGCAACAGGTCAGGTTGAGCTAGGAAATATTCCTTTTCAATATGCCGTTTCTGTAGTGAATGGAAATGGTAAAAATCAGGTGAATGATAATAATGATGGCAAACAATATTCCACAAGATTGGTTTTTGGTTTGGTTAAAAAATATAATTTTAATGTTGGTCTAAATGGTGGTGTAGGTGATGCTTTTGGCAAGAAAATTTACGCTGTAGGTGTCGATTTAAGCTCATTAATTAATTTCGATTCAAAATGGAGCCTCGATATGCAGCTGGAAGGAAAGCAGGCAACCAATCATCCTTTATATTTTGCGGTCACGCCAGAATTAAGACCTTCAAATCCCGATGAGTATCTAATTCGTGGAGCTTATTTTCTTCCCAATTTACGATACGAGATCAATCACAAAAATTTAAGCGCTTTCGAATTATCTTGCCGTTACGAATATTTAGATACCAATTTTAGGTTAAATTCAAATCCTAGACAAACGGTTACCCCAATGTTCGGTTTGGAGTTTCTTAAAAATTATGGCGCCAGAATTCAACTCGGAATGCAGTTCGACCGATACAAACATCAGGTAGAAAATACCTCTCAATACAACAATAATTTATTCATAGTTCAAGTCCAAAGTAGATTTTAATCCGTAAAACTAACTATTATGAAAGAGATTAACATTAAAGCGGTCGCCATCACATTTGCGGTTGCGCTTATCATTTGGTTTATTCCGGCTCCGGAAGGTGTTGCTGAAAATGCATGGCATCTGTTCGCTATTTTTGCAGCCACTATTTTAGGAATCATCCTTAAAGCCGCTCCAATGGGAACGATGTGTATGATGGCCATCGGATTTACTGCTTTGACGCAGGTTGTCGCTCCGGGAGATGCCGGAAAATCAATCACAAAAGCGCTTTCAGGTTTTGGAGACAAAGTAATCTGGCTGATTGGGATTTCATTCTTTATCGCAAGAGGATTTATCAAAACAGGTTTAGGAAACAGAATCGCTTTTTTGTTCATCAGAGTTTTCGGAAAAAGTTCTTTGGGTTTAGCTTACGGATTGGGTTTGGCAGACGTTTGTCTGGCTCCTGCAATTCCTAGTAACACTGCGAGAGGTGGCGGAATTATTTATCCGATTATGAAATCGATGGCAATAAGTTTTGATTCGCTTCCCGATAAGCCCGAAACGCACAGAAAATTAGGTTCTTATTTGACATTGAATAGTTATTACATGAATCTCATCGCTTCTTCCATGTTTTTGACGGGAACTGCGAGTAACCCGATGTGTCAGAAATTCGCAGCCAATTTAGGAATCAATATTACTTGGATGTCTTGGGCTGCAGCAGGTTTCGTTCCGGGATTGGTCGCTTTCTTTGTCGTTCCTTTGGTTTTATACAAATTATACCCGCCTGAATTAAAGAAAACTGGTGATGCTCCGAAAATGGCAGCTCAAAAATTAAAAGAAATGGGCCCGATTTCTAAAAACGAATGGTTAATGCTTTTTGCGTTCTTCATTTTATTAGCCCTCTGGATTTTTGGTGGCTCGCTTTCTATTGATGCAACCACAACCGCTTTTATAGGATTAACATTACTTTTATTAACCTCAGTTTTAACTTGGGAAGATGTAAAGTCAGAAAAAGGAGCTTGGGACACGATTGTGTGGTTTGCAGTTTTAGTCATGATGGCAAGTTCACTTAATGAATTAGGATTTATCGGCTGGTTTAGTGATTTAATTAAAATGAAAATCGGTGATATGACTTGGACGCTTGCTTTTCCGGTGATTATTCTCGTCTATTTCTTCAGTCACTATATTTTTGCAAGTGCAACCGCTCACGTTGCTGCAATGTACGCTGCGTTATTAAGTGTTGGTGTTGCGGTAGGAATTCCTCCGATGTTGTTGGCGATGATGCTTGGTTTCATGGGCTCTATTTATGGTGTGTTGACACATTACGGTCACGGTCCGGCTCCTGTGTTTTTTGGAAGCGGATATGTTGATTTAAAATCTTGGTGGCTCAGAGGTTTAGAAATCGGAGTTGTTCTGTTTATTATCTACATGGGCGTCGGCGGACTTTGGATGAAAATATTAGGATACTATTAAAGTTTGTTTAAATTTTAATAGTTGGGAATCGCAAAGGCGCAATTTATAAAATATTCTATTATTAAGACGCAAGGATTTTATCTGCAATAAAATTTAACGGTTTTTATTTTTATATTCTTTCTGCAGTTTTTTAGTCAAACTGAGCGAAGTCGAAGTGATTTGCGCCTTAAAAAACTGAAAAGATAAAAAAACTTGCCTTTGCGTTTTCCAACAAAATATCTTTCTAATTTTTTGTAAAAGTTTAAATAAATTCAAAAACAAAAAAATATGCTGTCAACCTTATCAAGAAAAATGCTGATGTGCCTTACAGGACTTTTCCTGAGCTTCTTTCTGTTGATTCACTTCTTGGGAAATCTTCAGCTGTTTTTACCACAGGAACAGGCGCATCTTCAGTTTAATGCCTATTCACATTTTCTTTCGGGAAATATTATCATCAAAATGGTTTCCTATGTTTTGTATGCAAGTATTATCCTTCATGCTGTGGATGGATTAATCATTACTTTAAAAAATAAAAAATCGGGCGGAAATTATCAAGCTGACAGACGAGGAAGAGCCAGTAAATGGGCATCCCGAAATATGGGAATTCTGGGAACGTTATTATTAATTTTTCTGGTTATTCACTTTCAAAATTTCTGGTATGTTTACAAATTCGGAAACCCTCCTTTGGATGAAAACGGAAATAAAGACCTGTACATTTTGGTTGTAACTGTTTTTAAAGAATGGTGGTACGTTATCATTTATGTTTTATCGATGATTGCTTTGTGTTATCATTTAATTCATGGAATTTACAGCGCTGTCAGAACTTTAGGATTATATCATCCGAAGTTTGTAAGATGGTTTAAAACGATCGGAATTGCTTATTCAGTCATCATCAGTGTTGGGTTTGCCTTGATGCCAATTTATGTATTCTTCACCGCCAATTAAATTGAGAAACTATGATTTTAGATTCAAAAATACCGGAAGGTTCTTTAGAACAAAAATGGGATAATTATAAAAAGAAAGCCAAGCTCGTCAATCCGGCTAACCGAAAAAAACTAGACGTTATCGTTGTCGGAACAGGTTTAGCGGGAAGTTCTATTGCTGCATCATTAGGCGAAATGGGTTATAATGTAAAATCATTCTGTTCTCAGGACAGCCCAAGAAGAGCCCATTCTGTTGCGGCTCAAGGTGGCGTAAATGCTGCAAAAAATTACAAAAATGACGGCGATAGTGTTTACAGAATGTTCGTAGACACCTTAAAAGGTGGAGATTTCAGAGCCCGTGAAGCCAATGTTTACCGAATGGCAGAATGTTCTTTAAATCTTATCGACCAAGCCGTTGCGCAGGGTGTTCCGTTTGGAAGAGAATATGGTGGTTATTTGAACAACCGTTCTTTTGGTGGCGTTCAGGTAAGCCGAACATTTTACGCAAGAGGGCAAACCGGACAACAATTACTTCTGGGAGCTTACCAAGCTTTGATGCGACAGGTCGGAAAGAAAAGCGTTCAGTTATTTTCAAGACATGAGATGCTGGATTTGGTTATGATTGACGGAAAAGCAAGAGGAATTATCGTAAGAAATTTAGACACCGGAGAAATTGAAAGACACGCCGCCCACGCTGTTGTTTTAGCAACAGGTGGTTATGGTAAAATTTATTATTTATCAACTTTGGCGATGGGTTGCAACGGTTCTGCTATATGGAGAGCTCATAAAAAAGGTGCGTTAATGGCTTCTCCAAGCTGGATTCAGGTGCATCCTACTTCATTGCCACAATCAGGAGATTATCAGTCGAAATTAACTTTAATGTCTGAATCGTTAAGAAATGACGGCAGAATCTGGGTTCCTCTAAAAGAAAATGAAACCAGAAAAGGCAACGACATTCCCGAAAGCGAAAGAGATTACTATCTGGAAAGAAGATATCCTGCTTTTGGAAATTTAGCCCCAAGAGATATTTCATCAAGAGCTGCAAAAGAAAGAATTGATGCCGGTTTCGGAATCGGACCGTTGAAAAATGCCGTATATCTTGATTTTTCTAAAGCCATAAAAGAACAGGGAAAAGAAAAAATTCAGGAGAAATATGGAAATTTATTCGATATGTATCTTAAAATCACAGGTTACAATGCTTACGAAGAACCGATGATGATTTCCCCTTCTGCACACTTTTCGATGGGCGGACTTTGGGTTGATTATGAATTAATGACCACTATTCCGGGATTATTTGCGTTGGGTGAAGCTAATTTTGCGGATCACGGAGCCAATCGACTGGGTGCGAATTCTTTGCTTCAGGCTTCTGTAGATGGCTATTTTATTGCGCCTTACACGATTGCCAATTATTTATCCAATGAAATTCATACCGGAAAAATTTCAATTGATAATCCTGAATTTGATAAAGCAGAAAATCAAGTTAAACAACAAATTGAAGGTTTTATCAATATTAATGGAACAAAAACAGTCGATTATTTCCATAAAACATTAGGTAAATTACTTTACGATTACTGCGGTTTAGCGAGAAATGAAGAAGGTTTAAAATACGCCATCGAAGAAATCCGAAAATTAAAACAGGAGTTTTATAAAGACGTAAAAGTTTCAGGACAAGGCGACACCATGAATAGCGAACTCGAAAAAGCAGGTCGTGTTGCTGATTATTTTGAAATTGGTGAACTGATGTGTTATGATGCATTAACCCGAAAAGAATCTTGTGGTGCCCATTTTCGTGAAGAATACCAAACTCCGGATGGAGAAGCCTTGAGAAATGATGCTGAATTTCAATTCATCTCGGCATGGGCCTG
The DNA here is from genome assembly GCF_006175945.1 of Chryseobacterium mulctrae. Taxonomy (NCBI): domain Bacteria; kingdom Pseudomonadati; phylum Bacteroidota; class Flavobacteriia; order Flavobacteriales; family Weeksellaceae; genus Chryseobacterium; species Chryseobacterium mulctrae. The sequence continues at coordinate 133,318 of NZ_VAJL01000001.1, forward strand.
GAAAGGTGAAAACAACGAACCTGAACTCATTAAAGAATCTTTGATTTTTGAAGAAATACAGCCGACTGTAAGAAGTTATAAATAATATTGAAGTAAAAAGGTGAAAGTTAAAAGAGCCAAGTGGTTGAAGTGAAGATATTGAAAAGAAGCCATTGATATAAAACTTAATCCCAATTAAAGATTACAAAAAACACAGAAATTATGGATTTACACTTAAAAATATGGAGACAGAAAAATAATCAGAGCGAAGGAAAACTGGTAAATTATGATTTAAAAGAACTGAATCCGCATATGTCTTTCCTTGAAATGTTGGACACCTTAAATGAAAAACTAATCGTTGAAGGTGATGAACCCGTAGAATTCGACCATGATTGTCGAGAAGGAATCTGCGGACAATGCGGAATGATGATTAATGGTTTAGCTCACGGACCTTTAAAAAATACCACAACCTGTCAGCTTCATTTACGTTCTTTTAAAGATGGAGAAACGGTTTTAATAGAACCTTTCCGAGCGGATGCTTTTCCGGTAAAAAAAGATTTAAAAGTTGACCGTTCTGCCTTCGACAGAATTATTTCTTCCGGTGGTTTTGTTTCCATTAATACCGGTCAAGCTCCCGATGCCACGGCAATTGCTGTTACGCATCAAACCGCCGAAGAAGCTTTTGATTCTGCTGCCTGTATTGGTTGTGGAGCCTGTGTTGCAACCTGTAAAAATGCAAGTGCGGCTTTATTTACTTCAGCAAAAATTACGCATATGGCATTGCTTCCACAAGGAAAAGAAGAACGAAGCAATCGTGTTTTAAATATGGTAAAACAAATGGATGCTGAACATTTTGGTCACTGCTCTAACACCGAAGCCTGTGAAGTAGAATGTCCGCAAGGAATTTCTGTTTTAAATATTGCCAGAATGAATTATGAATACAGTCGGGCTTTATTTTTTAGAAAGAAATAAAAACCTTTATATTTTCACTAAATATTTTATTCTAAGAATTAAAAGAAGTTCAAAAACAATCCATAAAACAATCAAATGAATTACGGAACTTAGATTTTCAGAAAGCGAACCTCCTGCTTGTACAATTGAAATATAAGTTTTGAGAAACGGGGATGTTGGCAACATATCAGACAAAATCTGAACAAATCTTGGCAATGCTTGATATGGCATAGAATATCCCGTAATTAAAAAAATAGGATAAGACGAAAATACCAAAACCTGAAATGCAAAAAGTTTAGTTTTAAAGAAACTGCCAATCAGCATTCCAAAAACAATGATTGTTGCAATAAATAATGCAGAAACAACAGCAAGGTCGAAGTAATTTCCTCTGACCTCAACATCAAAAACTGAAAAATTGACTACTGAAAAAAAGAAACCGAAAATCATAAATACAACAAAATAAAGCAGACTTTTTCCAAAAATCATTTTAGAAATGCTCTGCTTTGAAATTTGATAAAGATTTAATAATTTCTTCTCTTCTCTTTCTGATGTAAATGCTGCTGCAACACCAATCAAAAGAGTTTGCTGTAAAATAATGGCTAATAAACCGGGCAAAAGAAACGCACCGTAAGTCATGCTTGAATTGTACAACGGACGATAATCCATATTAATAGGATTGGTCATTTTCATCGCTTCGTCCTCTCCCATTCCTTGTTTATTAAAATATGTTTTTCTTACGCCTGCTCCAACGGTAAGACAAACTTTTGTAGCGGTACTCAGTAAATCGCTTGAGGGTAAAAATCTTGAAGCATTCAAAACTAAATTCACATTCGTCTGTTTCAACGAAAAAATATTCTTTTCAAAACCTGACTGAATATAAAAATAGCCCTGAACTTCTCCCTGAAACATCATTTTCTGAGCTTCAGAAATATTTGAACTCGGTACAATTTCTATCATTGTAGTCGAGTTTAATTGTTGTGTCAATGTTCTGGAAATCGCAGTTCCATCGTTATCAATCAACGCCAATCTTACTTTTTCTTCACCTTTATTCAGGTAAATACTTCCATACATAAATGCATAAAGAATCGGCGCCAAAAGCAAGATCAGAAACAGACTCGAATCTTTTGAAACGTTTCTAATTTCTCTTTTTAGTATTTCTAAAACCTCTTTCATGCCTGATTTTCTTTAAGATATTGATTTATTTTTTTCTGAAAAAATACAACGCTCAAAGGAAATGTGACTCCAATAAAAACCAGCAATTTTACAATTTCAGGAGTAGCATAAGACAATGGAAGCTCCATAAAATAAAGCTTAATAAATCCGTCTAAAAAGTGAGTATAAGGCATGATGTCTGCATAAAACTGGTCGTACCAAGGCATTGCCCATCTCGGAAATGTAAAACCGCTAAAAACAAATGCAGGCGAAGTAAAAAACAAAGCAACATCCGTTACAAAAAGAAGGTTGTTGGAAATTGCAGAAAGCATCATTCCAATTCCGATACACGCCAGAGACATTAAAGTATAAATCAGGAAAAAATTAAAATCGGTTTGTGGTTTTCCCAATTCATAAACAGGAAAAACAACGTAAGCGACCAATAAAAATAGAATCCACGAAATACAAAGATGAGCGAGCATTTTTCCGATCACGATCTGCGAAGATGAAGTAGAGATCTGTAAAAGTTCATCAATGGTGTTTCGTTTAAATTCAAGATTTAAAATTAAAACTGCTGCAACGATCAGCGCCATTTGAAGTCCAACCGTTATCAATCCCGGAGTAAGATACATCTGATAATTAAAATCCGGATTGTATAATGTTGTTGTATTGAGTTTAATAGGTTGTACCAAAGTATTTGCTTTTTCAGCAGGCATTCCTTGTTTTTCGGCTTTTTGAAGAACAACTGCAAGACCACCTTTAATAATTACTCCAGCAGCACCTTTGTAAATCATTTTTGCAGGAACCAGATAAGCACCGTTGGTATAAAGCGTGATATTCGACTGATGATTTTTCTTGGCATCCGACTCCAGATTTTTTGGAAAATGTACCGCTCCGAAAATCTTTCCTTCCCGCATTAATTTCTCAATTTCTGCATTGCTGTAAACCGTTTGAGTAAAGTGAATATACTCATTATGTTCCATCATATCGATCAACGTTCGCGAAACAGAAGATTGATCTTCATCCCAAACCGCCATTGGAAGCTCTTTTGCAAATTGTTTCTGATAAATAAATCCGTAAAAAAGAAAAATTATCGGCGGAATGACTAACAGGATCACGTAGAAATTAGGAATCGAAAAAATTCGTTTCCATTCCCGGATCATGATTTGGCTGATGGTTTTCAATAGTTTTAATTTTTCTGAATTAAAAATTTAATACATGATATTTTTTTAAACCGCAAAAGGTACAAAAGGTACAAAAGGTATTAGAATATGTAAGTTTATCAAAAGCTAACAAATAAATGATAAAAGTATTTTTTTACATTTTGTAAACTTTTGAACATCTCTTTTTCAATCATTTCTTTTGATTCTTTTGCGGTTAAAAAGAGATTTTTTTCTCATATTCTTAGAATTAAAATCACGCTTTTTAATCAAAAACAAGCTGTGCAGTCATTCCTGAACGAAGTCCTTTTATGGAATTGATATTTTGAGGTTTTACCTTAATCTGGAATGTTCTCAGTTCAAATTCACCATTCTGCTTTTCAGGAACCCAATCCGCATAGCCTAAAGCTGGAGCTAGTTCTACAACAGTTCCTTTTATTTCTTCCGGCAAACAACCTGGGATTTTCATTTTTACGGTACTGCCTTTATCGATTTTGGTCATTTGGTTTTGGCGGATATTAAATTTCACAAAAAAAGAATTGTCTTTCTGAATTGTCATCATCGGATAACCGGCGTTTACCATTTCGCCTTTATTAGAAATCATTGTAGAAATTTTTCCTGAAGCAGGCGCTTTTATAGAAGCATTATCTTTTATTTCCTGAGCAAGCTGATCGGCACCTTTCGCCTGATTTAAAATTGCCTGAGCTGAATTTTTAAGTTCCTGATTATTTCCGCGTTGTAGAAGCTGAACATTAAGGTTTGCTGTTTCTAATTCTTTCTGCGCTGCTTTATATTTAAAATAAATAACGTCTCTTTCCTGTCCGGAAATTACACCTTCCGAATAAAGATTCTGAAAACGGGTGTAGGTTTTATTCATCAGATCCATCTGCTGTTTTGCGATCTGTTGAAGATTTTCTGCAGATTTTAAAACTTCAGGTTCTACTCCACGATTGATTTTATCCAGCTGATTTTGAGCAACTGTTACAGCTTCTGAAACCTGCGCCTGAATCGTTTCAATTTCAGAAGTTTTCATTTGAGCTACAACCTGTCCTTCGTTTACCTCGTCTCCTTCTTTCACCAATAATTCAATCACTCTTCCGGGCAACGAAGCAGAAACATCTACAAATTCGGCATCTACCATTCCTATTACGCTCTCTTTATTCTTTTCTGGAGATTTATTTTGAAAAAGGTAAATCAGAGCAATAACCAATACAATAATTGGAATGAAAACCGCCCAGTAATTTTTTATAAAGTTTTTCATTTTTTATCAGTTTAAGGAATGTAATTGGTTATATTTTCGACGTTTCCGGTAATGTAAAAATAAGTCGCAATCACCGTTTGATAGGCAACTAAAGACGTATAATATAGTTTTTCGGCTTCGTACTGAAGTTGCAAAGCATCGTTTACATCTTTTACAGAAGACAAACTGTTTTCCATTCTTTTCCTTACCATTTCAGTCGTGGTATACGTCTGTTTTCTTGCAGCATCGAATGTTTCGTTCTGCTCTTTAAAGCTTATTAATTTATTTTCAGAAATTTTGGTTGCCAAATTCACTGATTTTTGTTTTTGATTGATCAAAAGATCAGCTTCTTTTATTAAAGATTGCGAAGCCAGATTTCTGGATTTTCTTTCAGGATCAAAAAGCGTCCATTGCATTTCTATCCCAACCAACCAAGGCGGAGTAATTAGCGGTAAATCGTTTCTGAAAAACTGATAATTTCCAATGGCAAAAATATTGGGTCTTGAAAGCGATTTTGTAATATTGTGAGTAGTTTCAGCTTCTTTCTTTTTGCTTAATAATAATTTTAAATCTGCATTATTTTCAGACGAAGAAAAATTAGGTACGTCAATATCCTCATTCAGTTCTTCATTAATTTCCAACGGTTCATCAAGAGAAATTCCCATCAAGTTTTTCAACGTTAACAGCGCATTTTCTTTTTCGAGTTTAAGATTTTTAAGATTGGTTTCGCCCTGAAGTTTTGTAATATTTGACCAGTTCTTCAGATAAGGCGGAATAATCTCGGCTTTCAGAAGGCTTTGCGCATATTTTTCATTGTTTTCAAGAGATTCTACAATCTTCTCCTGCTTTTTGATCATCGAATTCAGATACATCACTTGAATGTAATTTAAAGAAATATTATAAACTGTAAGATCTTGAGAAGACTCCAGATTTGCTTTTCCGCTTTCTACCTGCTGTTTTGAAAGCTCTTTTGTTGCATTTAATTTTCCACCTAAATAAATAGGTTGACGCACCAAAATTCCGGCTAAAAAATAACTTTGTTTTGTAATTGCAGGATTATAGTTGGGATAAACCGCACTGATAATATCTTTAGAAGTCTGGTAAATAACATCCTGAACCTGTTGTGAAAGCTGGTTTCCCGTAATCTGTTGATATGCCGCATTGGCAGAATACACACTTTGATTTGCCGAACCTTCCACAATTCCGTCTTTTACCTGTTGCAGATTAACTTTTAAAGGCTCACCGATATAATTGTAGCCACCAAGAAAATCTACTTTCGGAAGACTGTTGTTTTTGTTGGATTGCAGAAGCTTTTCCCGGGTTTCCAGAGATTGCTCTGCCAGTTTTATAATGACATTATTTTGTTTCCCTTTTTCTATACATTGTTTCAGTGTCAGTTGCTGACAAAATGTTTGCGAGGAAATCACCAGAAAAGAAGTAAGCAGAATTTTCCTGAATCTCATACTTTTAAAATTTTCTATTTAAACTATTTTACCGTTTAGAATTTTCCCGTACGACAGTTCACATGATTTATAGTGGTATAAATTTAATTAAAAAATCACTAAAATTCGATTTAATATAGAATAATTTGTTGCATTTTTATACCCGATAAGAAAAGAGCATCAATTTTATCTGTTTTTTGATTTATTATTGACATTCAAAAAAAAACATTGAAAAATCAACAGTCTAAACCATTCTAATTTTATGATCAATCTATACCGTAAAACTGCAATCATCGAAGGTATCTCCTATTTAATTTTACTTTTTATTGCAATGCCCATTAAATATATACTTGATATTGCTGAGCCTGTAAAATATTTTGGCTGGATTCACGGGGTTTTATTTCTTATTTACATGGTCATTCTCATTGCTGCTTCTCTAAAATACAAATGGAGCATTAAAAGAATTATCATATATCTTGTAGGATCTGTGCTTCCTTTTGTTCCTTTTATTTTAGATAAAAATTTAAAAAAAGAATATCCTAATAGTTAGAAGTGGAAAATAGCAATATCAAAGAAAGTAATGGAAAAAAATCTAAATTTTAAACTTGTTGAGCCAGATCAATCTTTAGCAGATTTTGTCTATTGTTTTTCTTCATTGCAGAATATTTCGCATCAGCATAATGCTGTAATTATTCCTAATGGGAAAGTTGATCTTATATTTTCAAAAACAAATGATCAAACGCTTATCGTTGCATTGTTGGGTTTAGAAACCAAACCAAAATACACTACTCCTGAAATTTCAAATTTCTTTTCCGTTAGCTTTCATCCTTTTGCGATTGAATATATTTTTAAAGAATCTATTGCTGACATTTTAAATTCCGGAAAGATACTGCAGAATGACTTTTGGGGCTTTAATCCTGATGATTTAAATGACTTTGATAGTTTCTGCGAAAAGATCACACAAAAAATTTCAAACTTATTACCTGAAAAAACAGATGAAAGAAAACGCAGATTATTTCAGTTGATTTTTGAATCAAACGGCGAGATCCCGATCAAAGAGCTTTCTGAAAAAATACTGTGGAGTCCACGACAAATCAACCGTTATTTTAATCAACAATTTGGGCTTTCTTTAAAAGCATATTGTAAAATCCTCCGTTTTCAGGCGTCACTTGATCATATTAAAAATGGAGAACTTTATCCGCAGCTTAATTTTACAGACCAATCGCATTTCATCAAAGAAATAAAACAACTCTCGGGTGTTTCACCAAAAGAACTACACAAAAACGAAAATGACCGATTTTTACAATTTTTAGTCTACAGCCAAAAGTAATTTTGCATTATAAAATTTAAAAATAATGTTATTACAAAATAAAAAAGTAGCCATTGTAGGAGGAGGTCCGGACGGATTGACGTTGGCAAAACTTTTACAGTTAAAAGGCGTTGAAGTAAAAGTGTATGAAAGAGATTTAAATAAAAACGCACGAGTACAAGGCTCCCCTCTTGATTTACATGATGAATCCGGTTTAGCGGCACTGCGAAAAGCAGGTTTACTAGAGGATTTTAAAAATAATTTTATGGTGGGTGCAGATCAATCGACCATTACAAACCATAAAGCAGAAATATTCTTCAGCGATCACGGAGAAAAACAAGATGAAAATTTTGGAGACGAACATTTCCGTCCGGAAATAGACCGAGGTATTTTACGAAAAATCCTGCTGGAATCTTTAGCTCCTGAAACCATTGTTTGGGAGAGTCATTTTCTTTCAATGACGCAGCAAGATGAAGGCTGGTTGCTGCATTTCAAAAACAAGGAAAGCGTATATGCAGATATTGTAATCGGTTCCGATGGAGCAAACTCAAAAATACGACCTTATCTTACTGACATCAAACAATTTTATTCGGGTATTACAATGCTTGAAGGAAATGTTTATGATGCCGAAAAAAGAGTTCCAAATATTTCGAAAATACTTCGTGGCGGAAAAATTATGGCTTTCGGGAACGAACAAAATATTTTAATGGGACAAAAAGCAAATGGTGAAATTGGTTTTTACGCTAGTTTTAAAGCTGATGAAAATTGGGCAGTTGCGTCCGGTTTAGATCTTTCTGATCGATCTGAAGTGTTAAAATGGTTTCAAAAAGAATATCCAGATTGGAGTCCTATTTGGTATGAATTGTTCGAAAACACTTCTACTCCTTTTATTCCGCGCCCAATTAATTGTATGCCTTTAGACCAAACCTGGAAAACAGTAAAAAACCTTAGCATTATTGGTGATGCAGCCCATTTAATGCCGCCATTTGCAGGTGAAGGTGTAAATATGGCAATGCTTGATGCTTTAGAATTAAGCGAAACTCTAACTTCTTCTCAATTTAACACAATAGAAAACGCTATTTCTGAGTATGAAAAGAATATGTTTAAAAGAGCCTCGAATATAGCACAGGAATCACTTGAAAACGGAGAAAGAATGCACAGTGAAAATGCTTTAACAACAATGCTTGATTTCTTTAATTCTCACAAAGATATTTAAAAAAATTTCTATAAATAGCAACTGATATTTTTCAACACGAGCAACTTGGAAACCTTCATGAATAGTATAAATTTAAACAATAAAAATTATTTTAAACATAAAACTGTATCCATTAAATAACTCATTTCTGTATCTGTAATTATTGGATTGATGTAAATAAATTTGTTTACATAATAAAAACAATATGCCCACAACAATAAAAGAGGAAACAGCTTTAAAATTTGAACCTGTACATCTCTCCGATTTAACTAAAATAACAGATCTATATTTTTCACAAACAGGAATTGAGAAGGAAAATACAAATTTTGAACAACCTAAACTGACTGAAGAATTTGGATTTCCTATTTATAAATTGGTTGAAAGTGATTTAATTATCGGGTATTCATATTTTACGGTTAATAGTTCTGATGAAATTATTTTCAACGCAATCATCAACCCTGAATATTCTTATGGAGATCTGAAAAACAGATTTATAAATCAATCAAAGCAGAAGTATTTATCTAAAAAAGAATTAGACTGTAAAGGAATGAAGAATTCAATCACGAGAATGGTAGATTGGCTGAACTGGTCTAGATAATCAAATTTAATGATTGACATTACAATTTTCTAAATTTCTACAAATTATTATTTGAGATTTAGAACCATAATTTTAATAAATTTACTCAAAACAGAACATACGATAATGACGAAGGAAATCCTTTATGTAAAAATTGCAAAAATTTTAGAAGATCAAATTCTGTCTGAAACTTTAAGAATTGGAGATAAATTGCCATCCATACGTTCTGTTCAGAAAATATATGATGTAAGTCTCAATACCGTAAAACTGGCTTTTTTAGAATTAGAAAGCAAATCTCTTATTGAATCGAGACCGAAGTCGGGATACTACGTCAGCAAAACATCACAGAGAAAATGCGCTCTTCCATCAATAAGCAAACCTGAAACTTGCCAGAATGAATCTGATCCCGAAGATCTCATCAGTAAAGTATTTGATACGCTCCATTATAAAGATATACGACAATTTTCTTTGGGAGTTCCAGATCCCAGTTTCCTGCCTATTGCAAAATTAAATAAGGGAGTCATTAAAACAATAAGAAACTTAGAAGGTAGCGGAACTGCTTACGAACCTTTGGAAGGAAGCCTGAATCTAAGAAGAAATATTGCAAAATGGTCTCTCGTTTTAGAAGGAAAAATTACTGAAGACGATCTAATAACGACTTCAGGTGCTATGAATGCTATCTTTAATTGTCTGATGGCAGTTACCAAAAGAGGCGATACACTTGCTATTGAAAGCCCTGTTTATTTTGGAATTATTCAGATTGCCAAAGCAATGGGTCTTAATGTGATCGAATTGCCCACTCATCCCGTTACAGGAGTTGATATTGAAGCTTTAAAAAAAGTCATTCACAAGATTAATGCATGTTGTTTTATCAGTAATTTCAGCAATCCTTTAGGTTCTTTAATGCCTGAAGAAACAAAAAAAGAAATGGTACAATTGCTTACGTACCACAATATTCCGTTAATAGAAGATGATTTGTATGGTAATCTTTACTTTGGTACAAGCAGACCAAAACCCTGCAAAGCCTTTGATGAAGCAGGAATCGTCATGTGGTGCGGTTCTGTTTCCAAAACCTTAGCGCCTGGTTACAGAGTGGGCTGGGTAGCTCCGGGAAAATATAAAGAGAAAATTTTGAGACAAAAACTTATTCAGACGATTTCTACACCTCCTCTCTATCAGGAAGTAATCGCTGATTTTTTGGAAAACGGAAGGTATGATCATCACTTAAGAGGATTCAGACAAAAACTTCATACGAACTGTCTGAAATATCAAAGAGCTGTTGAAGAATATTTCCCTGAAAACACTAAAATTTCTCAGCCACAAGGCGGATTTGTGCTTTGGCTCGAATTAGACAATAGAATTGATACAGCAGAACTCTACGATGTTGCTGTAAAACAAAATATAAGTTTTGCACCCGGCCGAATGTTTACGCAGCACGATCAGTTTAATAATTGTATGAGACTGAATTTTGCTTTAAAATGGGACGAAAGTCTTGAAAATGACCTGAAAAGATTAGGAACAATTGTTAAAAACGCACTCTAAACTGTATCCATCAAATTATACATTTCTGTATCTGTGATCCATCATATTTATTTCTGAACTTTGACTTAAAATCAAAAACAATGAAATTAAAAATATATCAGGTTGATGCGTTTACCGATGAAGTATTTAAAGGAAATCCTGCGGCAATTTGTCCTCTCGAAGAATGGTTACCAGAAGAAACTTTACAGAAAATCGCAGCAGAAAACAATCTTGCCGAAACTGCATTTTATGTTCCCAAAGAAGATGGTTTTGAAATCAGATGGTTTACACCAACCGTTAAAGTTGCTTTATGTGGACACGCAACTTTAGCAAGTGCTTATGTTTTGCATCATTTAGAAGGATTTAAAGGAAAGCTCATCAATTTTCAGACGGTTCAAAGTGGAAAGTTAAGTGTAGAAATTAAAGAAAATCAGTTTTTACTTAATTTTCCTGCTGATCATTATTCTGAAACAGAGATCACGGAAGATCTATTGAATGCGACCAATAAAACACCAAAAGCAGCTTTCAAAGGAAAAACAGATTTTATGTTGGTGTTTGACAATGAAGAAGATATTATTTCAATACACCCCAATTTAGACGTCATTTCAAAATTAGATGCAAGAGGACTTATAGTGACAGCAAAAGGTACAAACAGTGATTTTGTATCGAGATTTTTTGCTCCCGGAGTTGGGGTAAACGAAGATCCGGTTTGTGGTTCTGCCCATACAACACTCACTCCGTTTTGGGCAAAAACATTAGAGAAAACTGAATTGACAGCATTTCAGTGCTCAAGCAGAAGCGGAAAATTAAATTGCAGACTTCTCAACGAGAGAGTTGAACTAGGCGGAAATGCGGTTTTGTATATGGAGGATTATATTTCAATTTAATAAAAGGATTTTCTGAACAATCAAAATGTTTCATCAAATCAAATATTTCTCTTTTTTCAATAAAATTTTCTGCAAAAAAATAAACTTGCTTAAACTTTAATAGTTGGTAATCGCAAAGGCGCAAATTTAAAGTCTAAAATGTTTTAAGGCGCAAGGATTTTATCTACGATAAAATTTTAACTGTTTTATTTTTAAACTCTTTATAAAATTTTTAGTCACACTGAGCGAAGCGAAGTGTTTTGCGTCTTAAAAACTAAAAAAGATAAAAAATTGCGCCTTTGCGTTTCCAACAAAATAATATTTTATAAAAATTTAGACAGATTTAATATAAAAAAGCTAACGTAAATCATTAAATAAGGACTTCACGATACAAGCTTTTTTAAGTATTTTTACTTCAAAATATATAAATAACTTATGAGAAAAATCGTATTTGCAGGGTTGATAGCTATCGCAGGATCTTTAACAGTAAATGCACAGTGCAAAACTGTATCTTCAATAACAGAAAATTTTGATACCTGGAAAGAAATGAACAAATGTTGGACAGCTCAGCCAGGAAAAGCAATGCTTTATGCAAGTGACAAAAAGATCGTGTTCTATTCGATGAACAGCCCAAGAGAAAATATGTATCTGGTAACTCCAAAAATTAAAGCTGGAAAATATACATTGACTCTTGATGCGTCTGACAACGGTGGAGAAACTACAATGGAATTGTTCTCAATAAACAATGCCTCTGATCCTAAATCTTATGTTTCAATTGCTAAATCTTCAAAAATTACAGGAACTAAAAAAACTTTTGATGTTACTTTAAAGAAAGATTCAAACCTAGGAGTAAAAGTTGTCTTAAATGGTGTGCATCAAGCAGTTTATGTGGATAATTTTTCTTTGACTCCAAAAAAATAATCATTTAAACAGCATTTAAAAAAATTGAGAGATATTATTAAGTTAAAGCTTTGATGTATGTCTTAACGCATTATTTTTGTAGAAATAATCTTAAATAGTATTGATATGAAAATAAGAGCTTTATTCTTTGCTGTGATGTCTTTTACCTCTATCGCTTTTGGTCAGCAATTGGTGACCAAAGCGACTTTTGACATGATAGAATATGTGGAAGATGTAGATTGGGTTGATGAGGATATTTACTGTGCCGGATTCAGTTTTAAGACCGTAATCAATGACGGAAATGCGTGTGACGCTTATCTGATACATTATGACACCAATCTAAAACCTAAATGGACACTGAAAATAAGCGATGAACATACCAATAAAATTTTTGCTGTAAAAAGACATAAAGACAAAATTTATGCTTTGGTCGTTCAGGGAAAAGCAGAAAGAGCAGATGAAGATGTTTTTATGAAATTGTTCACCATTAATCTAGATGGTACAATAGAAAACAAGGTAAATTTTGGACGAACTTTCAACAGTCCTTCAAATATCGTCATCAATGGCTCTAATCTGATTTTCGGTTACAGAATTTCTAACGGCACTACCTACTCCGCTGATTTTAAGAATGAAATTATCAATTTTAATTTAGATACAAAAAAGTTTGTAAGGCATACAAGCACACAATATTTGGCGACACCAAAGAAAATTGTAGTTGATAAATCTAATCTATTTTTATTCGGAAATTACATCCATCCCAATCAGCCAAATATTATGGCATACAAAAATGGAAAGTATTCAGAGATTTCTTTAAAATCACCTAAAACAGAATATTTTCTTGACAGCTATATCAATAAAAACATTTTAATGGTGGTCTGTACTTTTCCGGGAGAATATGGGGATAAACGAACTTATTTAAAATATTATTACCTCGATTTGGCAACCAATGCCATCACTTCTACATCTATTCCTTATGAAAAATTAGGTTGGAGCGAAATGCATTTTGACACCTATACTCAGGGTGAGTCTTCATGGATGATTATTGAAGATGCTAAAACAAAAGAAATGAAATATGTTCTCGTCGATAACAAAGGAAAAACAATCAAAACCTTAAACTTTGATCAGAATAACGGAAACGGCGCATGGGAAAACTATATCATTAGAAATGGGATGTTGCTAAACGCCAATGCAGATGGAATTAAAATGTATAAAACAGAGTAAAATTATAAAGCTTTCTGCTGGTTTGAAAACGAGTTAGAGACATCCGACTTATATCACTTAAGAGTTGTCGATTCATTTTAATACCTTTGCAAGTAAGTATATTAATAATTACTTCATTTTTATTTCAAGGTGAATTTCCACAACAAAAAAAAATTCGTAAGTTTTCTTAAGTTTAGACGAGATTTTCAGCAATATGGTCTCAAAAAAGCGCGCAGCTATGAGATTATTCTTCATTGGCTAAAAAAACATCTAAGCAGAAATCAGTTTCTCATCCTTTCAGGTATTCTGGTAGGATGTACCGCGGGTTTGGCAGGAGTTATTCTAAAAACATTTGTACACAATATTCATCATTTCATTACGCATGAGGTGCATTTTGAATATCAGATTATCTTCTATATTGTTTTTCCGTTTCTTGGAATTGTCTTAACGGCAGCTATTGTTATTGCTTTATTTAAAGGACAAGACAAAAAAGGAATTGGAGCTATTTTATACGAAATTGCACAAAACTCTAGTATTGTGTCTAATGTGAAAATGTATTCACAGGTTATACAAAGTGCGGTTACCGTTGGTCTTGGTGGTTCTGCCGGAATCGAAAGCCCTATTGCGGTTACTGGTGCTGCAATTGGTTCTAATTATGCAAGAACCTACAGATTAAGTTACAAAGAAAGAACACTTCTTTTGGCTGCAGGTGCCACTGCCGGAATTGCTTCAGCATTCAATGCTCCGATTGCAGGAATTATGTTTGCATTCGAAATTCTTCTTACCGGAGTTGTATTTACTGATTTTATTCCTCTTGTTGTTGCAGCAGTTTGCGGAAGTTTATTATCGAGAATATTACTTCAGGAAGATATTTTATTCAGATTTTATACCCGTGAACCATTTAATTATTATAATGTTCCTTATTATTTAATTCTTGGGCTTCTAACAGGTCTTTATGCAAGATATTTTGTTGTTGTCTCTCAAAAAGTAGAACATTTCATCCACGGTTTACAACTTTCACGCCTTAGAAAAGCAATGTTTGGAGGTGCTGTACTTTCTTTATTTTGTGTACTTTTCCCACCGTTGTTTGGTGAAGGTTACGATACGGTAAAAGATTTTACAAATGGTAATATCAACTCTGTTATCGACAACAGTCTTTTCAGATATTTTGAAATAAAAGAATGGACGGTTATTGTATTTCTTGTTTTAGTTTGTCTTTTAAAAGCTTTTGCAACTTCATTTACTATTTTTAGTGGTGGAAATGGTGGAAACTTTGCTCCTTCCCTGTTTGCCGGAGGTTCTGTAGGATTTTTATTTGCTTTTATCTGTCAAACCTTAGGATTTTCTAATGTTCCGGTCACCAATCTTATTTTGGTAGGAATGGCGGGTGCAATGAGCGGTGTATTGTACGCTCCTCTTACGGCTATTTTCCTGATTGCTGAATCTAGTTTTGGGTACGATCTGTTTATTCCACTGATGATCGTTGCGGTGATGTCTTATCTTATTGCTAAATGGTTTGCTCCTATTTCTCCTGAATTAAAAAATCTGGCAGATCAAGGGAAAATATTTACGCATAAGCATGATAACAATCTTTTGTCTTCATTGCAAACTAAAGATTTTATCGATTTTAATTCTCAGATCATTAATGAAAATTCATCTTTACAAGAGCTTTATAACCTCATCAGCAATGGAAGAAAGAATAATTTTGCCGTTGTAGATGACGAGAATAAACTTAAAGGAATTCTTAGCTTAGATGATATTCGTCCTTATTTATTTAATGAAAACCAAGAACTGAATATTTCTAAATTGGTTAAAGTTCCTGAAGGAGTTGTTCATTTAAACGATCAACTTGTAAATATTATTCAGATGTTTGATGATACCGACAAATGGCATCTTCCTGTGATTGACGATGAAAATAAGTTTATTGGTTTTATTTCAAAATCTGCTATACTTACAAGTTACAGACAGCTCTTGAAAGATTATTCGTCATAATGTTATGTTAAATCAACTTTAATTTCTATTAGGCTATAATTCAAAAGCATACCAGTCTAATTAAATAAACAATCATCAAGAAAAAAAATAGTCTTTCAAAAAAATATTCTTAAATTTTTAACAATCTTGTTAAAAATTTAACACTGATAAATATCATTAGAGCTAGATTTGTTTCTAAAAAACATTTACCTTTGCTATTCCTAGAGCAATATTCCTAGTATTGCTAAAACTGAAAACGAATGAAAAAGCTATTTATTTTCTCCTGCACATTGTTGGGGAATGTTATTTTGTTTGCACAACAAGATAAGGTAGGGATTAATACTATAACCCCTCGAGTTAAATTGGATGTAAACGGTTCATTTAAATCATCTAAGATTATAACCGGAACCCTTCCCGCAATCACTTCCACCGAAAAAGATCGTTACCTAATGCTTAATCAAAGTACTGTAGATAACCGAGTAAGGAAAATTGATCCAACACAGTCATCCTCAGCAGGTCTTGCAAGTATTGTCACCTATAAACTCTCTAATGTAGACCTCGATTGGGTTGAAAGCTTTAATACCAAAATCAATTCGCAAGATTATTCTGTAATGGTACTTTCTGCTTATTTTGACAGAGATGTAAAAGGTGATAATATAGCAATACCTTCTTACGGAGTAAAGAGTATTAATAACGAATGGATACTATATGCAGACTATTCTGAAATCGCTTCAGATGATAACGGAACATGGACTTTCGTTTGTGCTATCTATCCAAAAACCTATGTAAAGATTTTTTCTGAACGTGGGCCTTTTAATGTAAATTCGACATCTTCCGGAGTTGATGCTAATCCAATCCTTCAATAAAAAATTATGATGAAAAAGTTAATATTAATAGGTGTTTTTTCTTTTGTTGCACAAATAAATGCTCAGATTGGGATAGGAACTACCTCTCCTAAGGAAAAATTAGAAATTGTGGGATCTGCAGCTATCGGTACATCTGTCACAATAGATACTATAAATTACGTCAACAATCCCTCAGGTTTTACTATTGTAGGTACTGATCCACAATCTGCACCTGTTAACGGAAAGATTGTGGCTCTCGAAACACTCTACACTCCTATCACTATACAACCTTATGAAATAAACAAAGTATATAGAGATGATATTAAAGACCTGAATCTTAATATCCCAACTGACAAGTATTTTATTACGATCGCAAATTTTGAAGCAATTCCCAGTGCAGGAAATAATGGTATCTACACAAGCAATAGTAATAAAGGGTATTTTGTTTTTGATGCTTTCCAATCTGGAACAACATGGCATGTAAAAATAGGTTACCCTACATTAAATACTCGAAATACAACCGACAAATATACTTATAGATTTGATGTTATCTTATATTCTAAGAGATTCTTCAAAAATTTGGGTGAGATAACATATAATTTAAATGGAAATAACTCAGGAACCGCTCCTTCGGCTCCTACAGGAATATAAAAGTTATGAAAAAAATATTATTTTTAGCTGTACTGTGTAGTAGTATAGCAATCTATAAAGCACAAGGTGTAGGAATAGGAAATAATAATCCCACACAAACTCTGGATGTAACAGGAAACACAAAATTAAGCGGAGATTTATATTTTGAAAATCCAGGAACGTATACTGGGCCATCTACCAATTCGTATTTAATTGTAAGAGATAACAGTGATAAAGCTCTTAAAAGGTATGTACCGGCTACATCAGATTACAGCGCTATTAATAGTACCATATATCATATTACCAACATTACCCCTGGTGGAATTGCAAATTTTGACACTAAAATTCCTGTAAGTAAATATTATCTGGTAATAGGAGGCTTCATCATTCGAGGAGTAAATAATGATTCCAATATCAAAATTACTTCAAGTGCTACAACAAGTCAATACATTCCACAGTATTCTGCTCGATCTTTCGAACAAAATGGAACATGGCGTATAAGATTTGTACCTAATAATAACAGGGTATTTCATCAAAATCCAGAGATAAGACTGAGTGTAAGTGTTTATCGAAAAGACATGCTTACTACAGTAAATCAGCCAATTACTTTTGATATGAATGGTATTTCTGGCACTGGAAGCGTACCGGCACCGGCACTTCCATAAAGAATTTAGGATGTAAATCAAAACATACAAAACTGAGTTAATATTTTTAATGCCAAAAGATGACATATAAAATGCTTAGATAATTGTATCTAAGCATTTTATATGTCCATTGTAGCACTATAATGAGCTATTTTTTTAATGGCTTTTCAAATAATGCTCACTTAACCTTCTTATTAAAGTTATTTTAGTGAATATTCTCACTGCAATTGTCGGTATAAAATCATTATAAATTTTTTATCATTTCAAATTGATTAATATTGTTAGTTAGCCCCTGTTTTTCTAAAAATATTTTCAGGTTTTCAGCAGCTTCGTCCATATTGTTGAGTTGTACTTTTTCGTTGGACAGTCGCTGCTGTACTTCTGCAAGCAGTTGTGTCCCAATGCCTTTTCGACGGTACTGTAGAGCTACTGCCATCTGATAGATCCTTTTGTTAATGGGACCAAAAAGGATATATCCGATTAATTCTGAACCTATAAAAGCCCCCAATGCAACAGGGTGCGCCTCATCCATACTTGGAGCATCACTCTGCCAACTGGGCGAAATGTCCCAGAAAGATTGAAAAGTTTCCCATAAAAGCTCATGTAAAGGTTCAACATATGCTATATTTGAAAGAGCTGTTGTTTGTAGTTTACCATCAAAGCATAATAATTTGCGCTGGATTGTGAATCCATTTTTCTCATAAGCACGAATGGCAGATTGGTTACTTTCAATTACTTCCAAAACCAGTTGCTTTACTTGGTTATCTTCAAAAAACGGTTGTATATAGTCGTACATTTTTCCTACAAGACCTTGTCCACGGTATTCGGGTAAAACCCCTGTTCCAGCGTTGTATACTGTCGTTTTGTTATCTACTGACCGCACGCCGTGCATAATAAAAGCAATTAATAGGTCTTCTTTAAAAACTCCTACCGACCATTCCAGAAGTATGTTCTCCGATGCCATTTTAGCGTATTCAGTTGAAAGGGTACAATATAGTCGGCAAAAGCATCGTTAATAGCATTCAATAAGTCGGGAATGTCCTGTTCTGTCAATCTGCGTATTTGCATATTTTGTTTTTTAAACTATAAAAATACTTATAATAGTTCTTTTAACTGACACCACTTTCCAATATTGAAAACGTTTTGTCAATACAGTTGATTTCCGCCAGTCTTCCATAAGGAATTGTAAAGGTTGGGCAAGTATGACCGAAATCCATTCGGGTAATAACAGGTAAATCTGATAAGTCTTCTTCATCCAGCACTTTCAACAATTCAATTTCGTACTGTTCAGTATATCGATTGTCATAAGGCCTACCAAAAATAATACCTTTTGCAATTTGAAGTATTCCTAAAGCAGCATAGCTTCTTAACCACCATCGAATATATTCTGGTTTGGGCATATCTTCTGAGGTTTCAAAAAACAGTATGCTATCTTGCCATACTTCCAAATCAGGCCAGTAATCAATTCCTTTGAGCATTTCCAGCACTTCCATACAGCCTCCGATTAAACGTCCTTGTACGATTGAACTGTACGTCTTCAAACTAACTTGGACATTTTGGAATAAATCCTTAAGGAGTATTTAGGGTTATAAATTTATAAATTTCTGTTGAAAATACAACTGTCTTCTTTTTCGGATTGAATCCGATTTTATTTGTCTTCTTTTTTCCAAAATTTGCTCAGATCTTCCGAAGTACACATCTGCTGGAGGAAGGTTTTTCAAAGATTCGTGATATCGCTTGTTATTGTAGTTTTCTACGAATTTTTCTAAAGCTTCCACAAGTTCTTCAGGATGATAGAAGTGATTGAGTTTTACCACATTTTTCATCGTTCTGTGGTATCGTTCTATTTTCCCTTGGGTTTGCGGATGCATCGGCTTTCCGTGAACCTGCTTCATCTTCAAATCGTCTTTCAGGTAGGTTCTGAGTTCGTTTGATATGTAGCAGGAACCATTGTCTGAGAGTAATTTCGGTTTGGCTTTAGACTTTAATTTTGCTTTTTCAATCGCTGTATTTACTGTTCTTTTCACATCTTCAGCCTTCATCGAATCACAGAGTTCCCAGTGGATGATATACCTGCTGTAGTCGTCTAAAACAGTGCTCAGATAGTACCAACCCCAACCAATCACTTTAAAATAAGTGAAATCTGTTTGCCACATTTGATGCACAAATTCTGTCTTATCCTTAAATTCATTTGCTGCTGAAAGTAAAAAATGATTCGGTGCAGGGATTAAATCCCGTTGCTTCAAAATCCTGTAAACACTGGATTCTGAGATGAAAATACCTTGTTCATCGGTAATTTTGTGCGCCAGTTCTCTTGAGGAAAGTTCTGTATGTTCCAAAGCGATTTCTACTACCAAATCTTTTTGTTCTTCCGGAATGCTATTCCATTGTCTTTTAGATGTTCTTTTGGACGTTTCCAAGCCATCGTAGCCGTTTTCAAGGTATTTCTGATACCACTTATAGAAAGTACTTCTTGCAATCCCAAAGCTTTCCAAGGTTCGTTTTACACCAATTTCACTCGTAGTAACTTCTTGAATAATTTCGTATTTCTCACTTGCTGATAATCTCATAAACTTTCTGTATTTATGGGTCAATCCAGCATGTCTAAGCTTTTTTTTACAATGTCATAGCGCAGAACCAAATCGGCAACCATTTCCTTCAGTCGGGCATTCTCTTTCTTCAAATCCGACACTTCATCACTCGTGGCTTCTCTAATGACATCGCCGTTGAGTCGTTTTTTACCGGCTTCCATAAATTCTTTGTTCCAGGAATAAAACTGAGATTGGGCAATATTATGCTGTCGGCATAGTTCCGCTACAGAAGTTTCTGCACGAAGCCCTTCCATTACGATTAAAATTTTCTGCTCGGCTGTAAAGATCCTCCTTGTATTTTTACGGATGTCTTTTATGAATTTTTCGGAACTTTTCTTTTTAGGTGTTTCCATAATTAAATGTAATTCTTTTTTTGAAAACACTCCTTAACTTTTATACTATATAGTGTCTACTTTTTGCTGACGATTTACAACGATTGAACGTCCCCTTAAAAAATTCCATCCTGTCGTAGGTGTCAAGCTTCGTTTTATATCTTGTAAAGAAATATCAAACCAATCAAGGAATTCGGTAGTCCAGCCTTCGTTGTTTGGATCAATTTGTTTAATCTCTTTTGCGGAAAACAAGGTTCTTTTAATATCGTTAATCTGATAAGTATGCATGGCATGATTTTCTGCAAATCCCACCAAAAGAGAGGTGCCGTAAAAAGAACTTAAACCCGCTTTAAGACAGATAAAGTGTGTTATCGTGCTATCAGAAAACCCAAGAAATATCTTAGGGTTTTCTTTAATGACAGCCAGATCAATATATTTCAATATCCGAACACTGTCATCTCCACCAATGTTTGAAATAATTCCCTTAATAGAAGTATCTGAAAATGCCTCCATCAAATCATAAGCTCTGGCTTCCGGATTATCATAGATCCATTGTGCAGATTGTAATGCATGCTTAGTCTCTACAACATCAAGATCGAAAATCTTATTTAAGCGTTCTTTTCCTTTCTGATATCGGTAGGGTAATTCACCAGCAGCACCCCATGACATAGAAATAGAGGCTATTTTATCACCAGCGTTTAAACCTTTTGGGGCAATTAACTTCATAGGTAGAATTTGTAATCCACTAAAATATAAACTTATTCTTAATCTACCCAACAGGTTATTTTACTTTTGTAATATTTTCAATGTTTTTGTAAATATATTTTTTCTGATGTAATCTGTAATAGCTTTTTCAATACTATGATCCAAATAATACTTTTCTAGATTGATGTTTGTTATGGTTGATTTTCTTTTTTCCAGCTAAATGTGTACTTATGGTTTAAAATATTAAATAGCTACAACATATTAAATATTAAATTAAATAGAATCTTCTTTAATTAACGATTATATATGCTATTTAACAAAAAATCAAACTTTTACTATCATCTTTTCTATTGCATTTACAGCAGATTGTAATTCCTGTTCGTTCATTGATGCAAATCCAAATCGAAAAGAATTTAATTCATAATCAAACCTTACTATCTGCAAAGACTCATTTAATTGTAGTTGTTCAACAGAAAATCCATCATTAAGTTTAATCCAAACGGCCATTCCTCCCGTGGGTAAATTATAAGAAATATATTGACCTAATTTTTCTTTCAGCAATGCATCTAAAAAATCCCTACGCTCATGATAACATTTTTTCGCTTTTTTAAGATGTCGCTTTAGCTCACCCTCTTTGATAATAGATGCCAAAGCATTCTGCATATATCCATCGCCACCCACATCTATTATTTTTCTGAACGCAGTGCATTGATCAATGAAATTTTTCGGAGCTACCATAAAACCAATACGCAAAGCAGGATCTAATAACTTGGAAAAAGAACCAATATAAATCACGTTTCCATTATGGTTACTGCTTGCTAAAGGTAGATAAGGCGAAGAAGTATAATGATAATCATAGTCATAATCATCTTCTATAATAACAAACGAAAATTGCTTGGAAAGTTCCAGTAATTTCATCCTTCTTTCCACGCTTAATGTTACAGTTGTGGGGTAATGATGATGCGGAATTACATATACGGCATCAATTTTTTTCCGCTTACAAGTCTTTTCAATGACATCTGTATCAATCCCTTTGTCATCTACAGTTATTTCGATAATATTTGCTTTGGCTTCTTCAAAAGTTTTATTGGCAATTGGGTAATTAGGCTTACCTACAATGATATTGGATGAACGCCTTAAAAGTAATTGAGCAGCCAAATAAATACTCATTTGTGCCCCGTGAGTAATTAAAATATTATCTTCAGAAATATTTAGCCCCCTTGTTAATGAAAGATATTTGACCAGCTCTTGCCGCAGTTTCAACGTTCCTTGCGCTGTTCCTATGTTTGCATTTTTAATAGCATACTTTTTTGAAGTAAGCGCACGGTATGTTTTCAACAAATCATCTATTGGCGATAATCTTACATCAGGATGTCCGTCATCAATAATGATTTCAGGATAGGAAATATCCTTTTTATCAATCGTATTTTCTTCTATGACCCTAAAAGGTATATTCAAATTACTTTCGTAAGGTCTCAAAACATTAGGTTCTCCCCATTTTTTCGGTTTCAGTAATGGAATATGCTCTGATACAGCAACATATTTTCTTGGAATAATCATAATCCAATCTTGTGCGTCCAGCTCCTCGTAGCCTTTAATGATGGTCTTGCGATGTACACCCAGTATTTTAGCTAATTCACGACTACTTGGCAAGCGCATTTCTGCTTTCAATGTGCCATTTCTAATTGCATTGATAATTGATATAGCAATTTGTCTGTATATAGGAACTTTGCTTTTTTTATCTATAATAATGATGTGTTCGTATGGCAACATTCTGGACTATCCTTTATATATAAATTGGGCTACAAATATAGTCCAATTGAATTCTAAATTTGTTATCTAATTATAAATATTTAAAGTAATGAATTACAACATTAAAAAAGTAGGTTTAAAAGATTTGAATACAACAGCAGAATTATTTAACCAATATCGGGTATTTTACCGTCAGCAGGATGATTATGGAAAATGTAAAAAATTTATTCAAGAACGGTTAGACAATGAGCAATCTAATATTTTCATTGTTTATGTGGAAAACAAAGCAGTCGGCTTTGTACAATTGTACAAACTCTATAATTACATCAAATTGGAAAAGCAGTGGCTATTGAGTGATTTGTTTGTTCATCCTGACTACAGAGGCAAAGGTCTTTCGGTAGCCTTGATAGACAGGGCAAAAAAATGGTGTGATGAGACAGGAGCTTGCGGACTGATGCTTGAAACCGAAAAAACAAACGAAATAGGTAATAAATTATATCCGCGTTGCGGTTTTGAATACGACAACAATCACAATTACTACTATTGGTGGAGATAAAAAAGACGGCGGACTGCATCAGTTTGCCTAATGGTCGGGTGATCGAGTGGTTAGATACGGGATAGCAATATCCTTTACAATGGTTCAAATCCATTCCCGACCTCTTTACAGAAATGAAAATTGAACTGCAATATTGGGAAAACAATATTTATAGTAATTCGTTTTCTAGCTATATTTTTTCCATATTAAAAATTATTTCACATCAAACTTTGTTTATTTCATTGTAAAGCTCAGTATAATAGCTTGTGAGATTTTCAATATTAAATCCCTGATTCAAACCGCTCGGATTGGGTAATATCCATACTGTGGCATTTTGAATTTTTTCAGATTGTTTTCCCCAAGTTATATTTTTTTTCCCTGAAAACACAGCATAAGCCGGTTTTCCTAAAAACGCAATATATCTTGGATTATAATGTGCTATTTTTTCTTGAAATATTTCAAATGAAAGTTCAAATTCCTCTTTTGAAAGTTCGTCTGCGCGTACTGTTGGTCTTTCTACAGCAGTGGTAAGACCGTATCCGAAAATTAAAATATCTGTATCATTTATAGCTTCTATTTGATAGGGCGTAAAACCTGCCAAATGAAGAACTTTCCAAAAACGGTTGCTTTTTCCGGAAAAATGATGTTCGTCCAACGCTGATTTTAAACCAGGGTTAATTCCACAAAAAAGAATACTAAGATTATTTGCAATAATGTCTGTTAACATAAAGATTTAGTTTAAAACAATATTATGGAATTTATAATCAACAAGCAATCTTACGATTAAAACTATACTATTCGTATTTACAAACACAGGTTTTTAGTAATACAAAATAATGAAAAGTTCAGATTGATCAAAACTTAAAAGCTATCTATAAGTTTTCTAATGAGCTAGAATAATAAAAAAGAACAGATAAATAAATTATCTGTTCTTAATATTATACTGTATTTTATTAAGTGAAGCTACGCTATCTTAACATTAACTGCATTAACACCTTTATTTCCATTTTGTAAATCGAATGTTACCACATCATTTTCACGAATGTTATCTATTAAACCCGAAGTGTGTACAAAAATGTCTTGACCACCTGTAGATGGAGTAATAAAACCAAATCCTTTGGTATCGTTAAAGAATTTTACCGTTCCTTGTTGCATTGTATTATGTATTAAAAAAATTATTGTATTTTATTTTTTAGGATAAATTATCCTATTGCCCTGATTTAAAAATCAAAACGATAATAAATTTTTGAAAGAAAAATATGGATGTATAGAATTTAAGAGTGAAAATCGAACTTCTTAAAAGGTAGTGCACCTAAAATATTAATGACAAAATTGAGTGTCTTTATTAGCTATAAACGAAAAATAAACCAACATTAAATTTCAGATACAAATAACCAGAACCTTATTATTTTACAATAATAAGATAAAATAATTTAATTTTGCAATTATATTATTAAAAAAAGGATTTAATTTTTATAAATTTATAAATTTCATCCTCGTTGTTTTTGAGGGATATCAAAGAACTCGTGAAAAGAATTTTTATAAGAAAACTAAAAATATTTTAGAGTGAATGTTGTTATTCTGTATTTGCATCAGTAAAAAGCCATTTCTCAGCAGAAATGATAAATAATGATCTTTATTAATTTGCAAGTTTTAATGATAGATATTAAAGAATCAATTGAATATTAATAGAAGAATGCAGGATTCAAAAAACTAAGTTACATAATAATGTGGTATCTTATTACTAATTCATTTTTTTAAATTCATAATTTCACCTTTAAATAGCAAACAAGGACCATTTAATACATTATCATCAAATACTTGCCCACGTGAAAGAAGCATGCCATACGAACATTATTCAACAAAAAAACAAGAAATCTATTTTGAGATTGTGATCATAGTTGCATCTTTTAAATTTGTAT
Source organism: Chryseobacterium mulctrae (assembly GCF_006175945.1). NCBI lineage: Bacteria > Pseudomonadati > Bacteroidota > Flavobacteriia > Flavobacteriales > Weeksellaceae > Chryseobacterium > Chryseobacterium mulctrae. The sequence continues at coordinate 158,737 of NZ_VAJL01000001.1, forward strand.
TTACAGTCTTACCACTTATATCCTATTGTGAAGAAAACAGATCTTAAGATATACATACGGTGTCTTCATTCTGATAGTGTGAAAATTTTATCTTGACATCAAACAACTCCTTTATTACAGACTCAATAATAACCTATTTTGGTGTTCCACTTTTTATCGATTCACCACCCTTCAATGCAATGATATTTCATAGTGTGGTAACTTTAATTGTTAATAATTTACTTTTTGTTACCACTTTCTGCAAGATGTACAATCGTTAGACTGCCTATTGGTCGGGTTTCCCTGAGTTTTTCGTGACCTATTTTCAAATTTTCAGGATGGGTCACGAAAAGGGTCATATAAATCGTGACCTGTTTTGATTTTTTTTGACTCTAGCGTAAAACAAAAAACGCTGCAAACATTGATTTTTACAGCGTTTTAACTTATTTTTAGTTTCTCAACCAGCGGAGAGTGAGGGAAATGAACCTTGTTAAAATTAACATATCTAACTTTATATAAGTATTCTATTTATCAATATTTTAAGTATATTTGTATCAATGAAAACAAGTTGTTTTTATGTTTAATTATGAAAGTATTAGCACCTAATTTAGCACCTTATGAATTCTACCTTCAAACTTAAAGAACCCAACGGCGAAAAGGAAACACTAATTTATTTCCGTTCTTATTTTGGAAATGAAAATAAGAATTTTATCTATTCTACAGGTGAAAAAATAAAACCTGAAGAATGGGACTTCGAGAATCGACAACCCAACGACCTAAACGGAAGAACAAAAAGAGCAGAGAGCCACAGAAGTATAAAAAAACAACTCGATAGATACATCGGTTATTTCACCGAAATTGTCAATCGTTACAAGAACATTGGAGAAGAGATAACGATTGATATTATAAGACAACGATTTGATGAAGAGTTTAAAAAGATCAAAAGAAAGGATGATTTTTTCAGAATCTACGATGAATTTGTTCAGGAAAAAGAAAATGATTATTCAGGAAAAGGAATATCTAAGTCAACAAAAAACAGATATGAATATAACAAAAAGTTATTAGAGAATTTCCAAGAGGAATATAAAATAAAATTAAGCTTAGGGAATTTCGATGAAAAGATCTATAATAAGTTTCTCAAATACTGTATCGAAGAAAAAGACCATTCTGCCAATACTGTCCATAGAAACGTGGGATTGTTAAAAACGTTCTTTTATTGGACTTTGAGCAAAAAATATACTTACAACAATGGTTTTATCAATTTCAAGAAACCTCCCAAATTCCGAACAGACGAGATAGCTCTCAACTACGAGCAGGTAGAAAAAATCCATCAATATGATTTCAGCACCAATAAAAGACTTGAAAGGGTCAGAGATCTGTTTGTATTTGGTTGTGTAACCGGAATGCGCTTTGGAAACTACAGCTCTATTTCCAAAGAAGACATTCAGGGAGACTTTATTCGAGTGATTGATTTGAAAAGCAAAACCAAAAACTTGGCAATTCCTTTAAACAGTATTTCCAGAGCAATTTTAGAAAAATACGACTATGAACTTCCAAATATTTCCAATCAAAAGATGAATGAATTTATTAAAGAAGTTTTCAAGAAAATGGAATTCACCGAGGATATCAAAAAGACGATGAAGTACGGGGATGAACTTGTCGAAAAGAAAACTGAGTTCTGGGAAAGAATATCTTCACATACTGCCCGAAGAAGCTTTATTACGATAATGAAGAACAACAAAGTACCGGACAAAGTGATTATGAGTTACACAGGTCATACGAGTTTAGAGGTCTTCAATGCCTATTACAGACCAAGTGAAGACGATAAAGTCAATTATATGAACGAAGTTTTTAAATAATTATTAATTTAGTTTATGGATCAGAAGAAATTATACGGACGATGGAATTTTTGGGAAGAATTTGTAGGTTATCCTATGATGATTTATTATCGAATCAGGGGAGAAAAAATTCAAAAGATGTTGGCAAAAAGAATTGACAAAGCCAAACAGAAAGCTGGCAAAATTGTTCTTACTGAAAAAATAAAAAATGAGTTTTTGATTCGGTACGAAAAGTTGGATAATTTTTTCAGTTTTCATTTCAAAGACATTGACGCATCCAGAAATCATAATTTTGAAGAGAAGATCCAATACTGTTTAGACCAATACAAAAAAGAATCTAACAACCTAATAAGTTCAAGTAATATGATGAAGTTGCAGGGGAATTTTCTCAACGGTGCTGAAGCTACCCTTCTTCTATATTTTGCTTTAGACAGCAAAACAAAAAGAGAGATTCGGCTTTCCGATATTATGATCGGTGAAAACAGTTCTAAAATTTTCATTGCTTTCTTGAAAGTCAAAAAATTCATCGATGAAAATCACAATTTACTCGTAGATCAGAAATCTTCTTTCATCAGAATACACCGCTTTTTGAAGGACAATCATATTATTAATCCCGATTATCAAGATTCCACGATTATTGAGGCAATGGAAAATGAATATAATACCAATTTTGATAAAGGAACATTTTCAAGAGCAGTCCTTGTGAAACCCAATGATTTTGAAGAGATTATCTATCAGGAATTATCTAAACTATTTAATATCAGCTATTAAACTTTACGCAATTGAGTAGAATTGTATGATTAGTTATCCTAATCATACAATTTTGTCTGCAAATAAAACAATATCGTTATGCAGACAACCAATCCATTCCAAACCATTCTTGATGAATTAGGGGAAGTAAAAGAGATACTCTATTCTCTCAAAAAAGAACCTGAAATCGAATTGAAAAAGAAGCTATACTCTATCAAAGAGTGTTCAGAAATTCTTAAACTCGATTATCAGACGGTTCGCTCACACATTTTAAAAGGGAACATTAAAGCGGAACAAATCGGACGATTCTATCGAATTAGCCATTTGGATCTGATGAATGCTTTAAACGATGTCAAATCGCTAAAGTATAAAAGATAACGAACCCATTTGTTTATCCGAATCACTATTGTTTAACCTTTCCGTATTTCCTGTACGGTATAAAATCCTTTAAAAATGAGCGAAAAAATTCCTTATATAAGAGTAGGAACAACGTACTATAAAAAGATTGAAAAACCATTAATTTCCGGAGATAAGATCTCGATATTAGTCCGCTGGAATCGTGAAACGATTATCAGCGACTATGGAAAAGTATACGTTTCAAAAGTTCCCAAGTATGATGGCTTCTGTTGCATTCCTTCCCATCTGCAATACCAGCAGATCATTCAAGGATTCTACAATGTCTACAATGAAATCCCTTACCAGCCTATTGAAGAGAATTTAGAAATCGATTCACTTCTAGAAAAAATTCCATTTTCCTTGAAGTTTATGGAACATATTTTTGGAGAACAGTTGGAGCTGGGCTTAGACTATATCAAAATTTTGTTGCAATATCCCATACAAATGCTACCGATCCTTTGCTTGGTCAGCAAAGAAAGATCTACCGGAAAATCCACATTCATTAAATGGCTTAAATCTATCTTCGGACTTAATATGACCTATATAAAAGGAGATTCCTTCAGCAGTCAGTTCAATTCGGATTGGACATCGATGTTGATTGTAGCCATTGATGAAGTATTCTTCGAAAAAAAGGAAATTACGGAACGTTTAAAATATCTTTCCACGACTGACAAAGACAAAAAAGAAGCCAAGGGAAAAGACCGTGAAGAAGTAGAATTCTTTGGAAAATTTATTCTCTGTTCAAATAATGAAGACAATTTCATTCAAATCGATGAAAATGAGATCCGATTCTGGATAATCAAAGTAAGATCAATCAAAAGCGAGAACACTGAATTTCTGCACAATCTCTACAAGGAGATTCCCTATTTCCTTCGTTACCTAATTCAAAGACCCTTCCACAGTCATAAGGAGACAAGGATGTGGTTCACAGATTCACAGATCAGAACGAAGGCTCTTCAAAGATTGGTTTGGAAGAACAGCAATAAACTGGAATCCAAGATCATCGAACTTTTATATGAGTTTTTCGAAAGTAATGAAGACAGCAAAATCCATTGTATTCCTCAGGATATTTTCAATATGCTGGGTAAAAAATGTTCAAAAACAGTTATTGGACAATCAATGATGTCAGGAAATTACTCAAAGAAATCTGGAAACTCGAGCCTGAAAAAAATTCATTAGCCTATATCAAATACGACCTAGATTATGGTTTAAGTTTTTTCCAACAAAATAAAACAGGGCGGTATTTTACAGTAGAAAGGAATTTTATTCTTCAAAAATTTGATGAAATGATGAATTAATAGATAATGAAAATAAAATCAATTAGTTACAGCTCATCAAAAGCCTCATCAAATTTTAAACCCTTGATTTTTGATGAGAGACTGATGAGAATAATACTTCAAGTTTGATGAGATGATGAGAGATTGATGAGAGTGTAAAATATTATCATTCAGCTAAATACAATGTTTTCTCATCAATTCATCAAAAATTAGTCAGAACCAAACCAAACCGCTTGAACTGACAGAACACCTACTATTTATCACCAAAAAACAGTAAAAATTACAACAATGAACTGCAAACAATTCAACAGCATATCGTTGGAAGAAGTCCTCCAAAATCTCGGACACCTTCCAACGAAACAAAATGAAAAAGAAGCTTGGTTGTAAATTCCAGTGATATTGACCACCCAATTTCAATTCAAAGTGACCAGGTAATTTCGGTTTAAATTGACCACCCTTAAATTTGATAAAAACTCTTGTTTTTCATGTGTCAATTAGTATTCAAATATAATAAATAATTACTCCCTGTTAACTCCTCTCTTTTTTCTCATAGATTCCCCCTGGAGTTCCAGGCGGTGAGACTGATGTATAAGTCTGTCCAGAATAGCATCGGCAATGGTCTTTTCACCAATAATGTCATACCAGCCCTGCACCGGGATCTGCGATGTTACAATGATGGATCCGTTGTTGTGACGGTCTTCTATGATCTCCAGAAGGGTTATCCTGTTGGCACTGTCCAAAGCCTGAAGACCAAAATCATCAAGGATGATCACATCCTGTCTTTGTATTTTTGCAAGTTCGCGCAGGTATGACCCGTCTGCTTTTGCCATTTTTAGTTTGGCAAACAGCTTGGAAGTATTAAAATAATTGACCTTGAAGCCTTCGATACAGGCCTGATAGCCCAATGCGGTTCCCAGGTAACTTTTACCCACGCCTGTACTTCCTGTGATCAGGATGTTTTCATTTTTTTCTACGAACTCACATCCTGCAAGACGCATTACCAGATTACGGTCGAGATTGCGGGTGTCATCGAAGTTGATACTTTCAATACTGGACCTGTAATGGAACTTTGCATTTTTGATGCTTCGCTCTATGCGCCTGTTGTGCCTCTCATCCCATTCGGCATCGATGAGCATCGATATAAACTGGTCGAGGGTATAATGGTCTGTCCTTCCGCTTTCAATAGCGGTCTTAAAGGCATTGTGCATGCCGTAAAGCTTCATTTGCTTCATTTTGCTCACTGTCGGTTCGTTCATAACTGTTGATATTTAATGATAATATTGTTTTCCTCTGATGTTGCCGTGATCAGGCAGTTCCTGCTCCTTTTCTTCTTTTTCCGGATCGATCATCTGATCCAGATTGTTCTCCAATATCTTCTGTACGGTCTTAAAGCTGTAGATCTTAAAATCCAATGCCCGTTTACAAGCATTTATCAATCGCTCTCTTCCTACTTTCTTTTCGAAGTTCAGGATTCCCAGGCAGCTTTTGTAAGCTTGCTCGGGATGATTCCGACTGTCGATAATTTGGAGGATATATTCTCCCACTGCAGTATCAATACTGTTTGCCCAATCGATAAAGCGGGCAGCACTCCATCCGGCCACGAACTGGTGGGTGCTGGCTAAATGTTCTGTAATGGTCGTGTAGACATAAGGCTTGTAATTGCGTCTGTGCATCGCGATCCTGTTGTATTTATAGTAGATCTCCACAGTGGAAGATGTGTATAGGATCTTGATCTTTTTCTTGATATACTGGTACGGAACACTGTAGTAGTTCTTATCCCGGCTCAACTGTACGTGCCCGTTCTGCATCACTGTTGCAAAGGATTGGTACCTGATCTCAAAACGACGCTCAGGCAGTGGGCGCAGCTGCTGCTTCTCGTCCTCCAGGAACAGCTCGTAGCGGGAGTAAGGGCGTCCTGTGAGCTTGCGTTTGTTATGAGAGTCCAACAGATCCCAGATCTCACTATTTAGTTCATCCAGGCCGCAGGATCCCTGTTGAAGGTTGGCGTAGATCCTTCTGTACAGGATCTTTACCGCTCCCTCTACCAAGGATTTATCCCTCGGTTTGTAAGCCCTGGCAGGCAAGATGGTCGTTTCATAATGTTCGGCCAGATCGGCCAGGGTCTCATTGATGGTGGGTTCAAAACGGCTGCTTTTGATCACTGCGGATTTTAAATTATCAGGAACGATCGCTGCCGGTGTGCCTTCAAAAAAGCGGATGGCATTTTCTACAGAACGTACAAAATCTTCCTTCTGCTGGCTCATAGAGGCTTCAGCATACGTGTACTGGCTTGCTCCCAGAATAGCTACAAAAAACTGAACTTCTTTAAGCTCCCCGCTTTCCTTATCAATAATGGAGAGTGTTTTCCCTGCATAATCGACATACATCTTATCACCGGATTTGTGATTCATATGCATCACCGGGTTCACACGCTTGCCCCATATCTTGTAATGATGCCGGAACTGTGAACTCTGAAAACCATCAGGATGCAGTGCAAGATATTGCTCCCACATATGATGGATAGTGATTCCTACCTTTTTGAGCTCACGTTCCATCTTTGGGAAAAAATCGTACAGGGACTGTAGTTTGGGGCTAATGGACTCCGCGGTGGTATTGGAAAACAAAAGTTCCAGCTCGGCATCTGTCTTGGCATTGATCGCATCAAGGTTTAAGCCCAGAATCTCATACAATGAGATGTATTTTTTAACGGTATTTCTGGAAAGGGATAAATAGCTGCTTATAAATAACTTGCTCTTTCCAGTGCTGTAGAATTTTATGACTTTTCTAATTTTACTCATGTCTGTTATTTTATTTGCCATAATCCGCTTTTTTTAACGAATGTATGACGCTAACATCATGAAAAAATCAAGTCGTTTTTATCTCAAATATAACCCAGATAACAGGTGGTCATTTTGGACCGGAAAGTGGTGGTCACTTTGCTCCGAAATCAGTGGTCAATTTACTCCGAAATTAGGTGGTCAATTTGACCGTCTTTTCCATATAAAAAGACCAATAAAATGAAATTCAATCAATTTTTGAAAATGAATGCGGTAGCTATTGCAGCTGTTATGTTTACAGGTGCTCTAATGTCTTTTAAAATCGCAGAAAAAAAGGCAGAACCAATGCAATATTTTTATAACAGTAGTAGTGTCGCAACTGGAGCTTTCTCCCAAGTATCCAATTGGACAGAAGGAGTAGGTTCAGGATGTGTTACTACAGGGAATAAACCATGTACAATCACAGTTCCTGATGGACAAGATTTAATTGATGTGATTGGGGGATTAACTAATAGTGAAATCCTTGATATTCATCCTCTTGAAAAACGACAATAACAGTCCTTTCAATCAGTATTAAAAAGTAGGGTTGACAATAATTTGCCAACCCTATTATTTTTATCTTGGATTCTGTGGCATTCCCGTAAGCGAAATAATATCTTCGGGAATAGCTATTGCATATCGTGGATCATTGGGAGGTAAAGTGTAGGTTTGCCCGTTAACCGTTCTGGTAAGTGTAATATTTGCACCATCACGATTGTATCTTTTTAGGTCTGACCATCTTAGTCCACGAATGAGAAGTTCTTTTCTTCTTTCCTTCAAAATAATAGTCAGAGCATCTAACTGTGAACTTGCTGTTATCGGAACATAAGTTCCTGTTTTCCATCTTTTGGAAAGCAAATTATTGAGATAACCCATACCTTCTTGGATTTTATTCAGTCTTACATTACACTCAGCTACCATCAAATAAAGTTCATCGGTTGCCACACTGACAATCGGTCCATTGACATTATTATAGTAGCCTTTGAATAGAACTTCATTAGCTGTATTTTTTCTGAAAAATACAGTTTTGCGCAAATCATTGTTATTATACATCTGGTAAATGTGGTCGGGAATCTTGGCAGGCATTAAGTGGGACTCATAGGTTATAGCTGTCCACAAAAGAATTTCTTTATTCATTTCCTCAATAGGAAAATCAGCATTGGAATTCAGAGTATTAAAATCCATCAGCTCATTATTGATGCTCAATGCTTGCTGAGTATTGTAAAGCGCATTATTATAATCTCCCATGAATAGATAGGTACGAGCCAATAAACCGTACACAGCGGCTCTTGATATACGCATCCCTGAAATCTGCTTAGGCAAGAGTAACGGTATTGCAGTCTGCAGATCACTGATGATTTGCTCATAGGTCTGCTTGACTGTTGAACGCACTGATGGAATATTCATATCGGGGTCAAGTCTTAGCGGAAGCCCCAAATCTGTTCCTGCAGTTTGAGGATTATAAACCTTACACCAGATCTGAGCAGCATCCAGATATCGGAAAGCACGTAATGCCAATGCCTGACCTCTGATGTTATCTGCCTGTTCTCCTGTAAAGTTTTTATCCTGCATATTGAACAGAACGGCATTACAAATATAGATGCTTCTGTAACAGGTAGACCAATCATTTCCTGATGAAATGGGATTCGCCACATTATCAGGCATCCACGTATGAAAACGTTTGGTCGCCTCAAAGCTCAAACCATTGTAATCCGCATCTGTAAGATAATAATCATCCGAACTTGTTTCTCCACTCGAAGCAAAGTCGACATTGAGGAAACCATAATTATTGAGAAGCATCTGGTTGTCTTCCAATCTGTCCAGAGTCGCCAGTTTCAGGTCGGACTTTTCATCTAAAAAATCACTGCATCCAAACGAGATCAGAATTAATGATAATGATATTAAAAATATTTTAGTTTTTCTCATTTCTATCAATTTTAAAATTTAGCTTTTAATCCTAAGGTGAAGGTCATAGGAGGTTTTAAGACATTGTTTCCCAAATTGAAATCAGGGTCGATTCCGCTTTTACTCTCTTGCCAAAGTATTCCGAGATTACTCACATTGGCATACATCTGAAGACTTTTAAGCGGTAAACCACGCCATTGCTTTTTACTGATCTCATATCCAAGATTGATGTACTGCAGACGGATATGGTCGCCTTTTTCAATCAGGGCAGCCGAACCTGCATAGAATGCATCCCTGTTGGAATTCGTCTGATAGAGATTGGAAGGAACATTGGTAAAGGCTTCATCACCTGGTTTCTGCCATCTCTGCTCGTAATCGCTGTGACCATTCCATTCCCTGAATAAACTGGTGTAGTTAATGGACGGTTTTCTGAAATAATAACCCAGCTTATAAGTAATTCCAACATCAAGGCTTAGTTGCTTGTAAGCAAACGTGTTCGTGAAAGAACCGTAAACAGTTGGTACTGCTGAACCGAAATACTTTAGGTCTTTGACATCGCCACCCATTATATTAGCGTAATCCTTACTGACCTCTCCATTCAGATAACCTCTTGGGTCACCTGTCTGAGGGTCAAGTCCTGCCCATTGATAACCGAACATCGAATACACAGGTAAGCCTTCAATTCCTGATATAGGAACAGAAGCAAGTACGAAGTTCCTTGCCATAGTACTGCTCGGATAATACTTCGTCACTTTATCTTTGTAGGTACTGAAATTAAGTGTTGTAAGCCATCTGAATGATTTGTTGATATTGATGGTCTTGAGTTCCACATCAACACCTTTTCCTTCTATTCCTGCAACATTCCATACAAGACTGCTTAGTCCAATGGTGTAATCCAGTGGAACCTGTCCGAAAAGATTTTCTCCTTTTTTCTGGAAATACTCCACTGAACCTGAAATTCGGTTGTTTTTGGTTGCAAAATCCAATCCTGCATTGATCATTCTGACCGTTTCCCAACGAAGCTGGGGATTGTAGTAATTGTCAAATCTCGCCATCTGCTCCTGCGTGTATGTTGAAACACCGAGCAATGCCATTGTTGTTACAGCCACCATTGCAGGATTGATATTCCCATTGAAACCATAAGAACCTCTCAATTTCAGATCAGGAAGCCAGCTCACAGAATAGAACTTTTCATTGCCTACATTCCAAGATAGACCTGCCGACCAGAAAGGATTCCATTGGTCATTGGTCTTCAGCCCGAACAAGTTGCTGGCATCACGACGGGCACTTCCCGATATGGTATATCGGTTATCAAATGTGTAGGCTGCATTGGCATAGACCGAAACAAAACGATTGGTTGATTCCCTCAAAGAATTCAGATTATCGATAAAAGCTGTACCTCCTGCAATGATCGGGAATCTCTTGCTGAGGTCGACCGTTCCAAAGGAAAGGTTATTCGAGTCGTAGCCATAATAACGGTTATTGCTCGACTGTGAATTGGAATCTCTTACCTCACTTCCCAAAATAGCTGAAACCTGATGGTTACCAAAACTTCTGTTAAAGTTGAGCTGTCCTCTGAAGTTGTTAATTAACAATTGCGAGTTGGTCTTATCTATTATTGCTCCTTTGGGTACATTGTAGGTCAGACTGCCATTGGAATTAATGACCGTGAACCTGTTTACATAATCTCTTACAAAGTAACTTCCTTCATCATAAAGGGTATTGGAAAGTCCAGTAGTTCTTTGATACTGATATTTTATATCAACATCCAATCCTTTCAACAGTTTGTAATTCAATCCTGCGTTGAGAATGATTTCCGAACTTCTGCTTTTAGCAGTATTGTGCTCCCAATCGGTAAGCGGATAATAATTCCAGTCCAGTAATTTTCCGTTTCCTAATGCTGATTTATAACCCTGCTCATAAGATTTTGAAACTGCCAACGGATTTCCGAATGCATCTGCCATTTCCATATAGGGAACAGCGTTGGTTTTCATAATAATGCTTCCAAAAGCACTGCGTCCGCTTTGGGTCGCTGAATGAGTGAAAAAGATTCCTGTGTTCAAAGTAAGGTTCTTCAGTGGTTGCCAGGTATTGTGAAAACGAAGGTTCACACGCTCGTATTTTTCACCAAGATTTCCCGTATTGTCATCATATCCCAAAGATGATGTCCAAGAAAATTGAGGAGCTCCGCCTGCCATACTTAGCGAATACTGTCTGTTCTCCAAAGGCTGATACATATACTTTTTGTATTGGTCACGGGAGTCAATCGTCTTTAGGCGTTCTATTTCGTTTCTTACATATTCGGATGAAAGCAGTCCTTTCTTTTCTTTATTCAAAAGGTCAACCACAGGAGATAATACAGGATGACTTGTGGAATTAATATCTGTATTGTAGAAATTCTTCTTGAACATTTCCTGTTCGACATCGATGTAGTCTGCACTTGACATTGTTTTCAGATAATTGAAATCAGGCTTTGGACTCGTCATTAAATAAGTATTGAAATTGACGGTCACAGGCTGGTTGTACTTTGCTGTTTTGGTTGTAATGACAATCACACCGTTAGCCGCCCTTGCTCCCCAGATACTCGATGCGGCGGCATCTTTAAGAACGGTAATGCTTTCAACAATGTTGGGATCAATATTGCTGATGTCCCCGTCATAAGGAAAATTGTCTACTACAATCAAAGGCGATTTAGGTCCCTGAATGGTACTTAGACCTCTGACCATAATTTGTGAGCCTCCTTGGGAAGTACCTTTATTAATAACAATTCCGTTGGCTGTCGCAGCTAAACGGTCAAGAATATTGGTGGAAACCTGTGTATTCAGGGCTGCATTACTCACCGATGAAAAAGAACCTGTGGAACGTTCTTTAGGGATTTTCTGATAACCTGTCGTGAGTACTACCTCATCTATTTGGGCTATCTTTTCGGATAGATTAATTTTTAATGGTTCTTTCAAAGGAAGCTCCAAAAAAATGACCTGCTCTTCATAGCCTTTACCGATAATAACAAGATTGATTTTTTTGTAATTGGTACTAAGACTGAAGTTTCCATATCTGTCCGTAGTAGTTACGGTTTTTGAGTTCTGTATGGTGATTGTTGCTCCTCTTACAGGTAATCGGGTTTTTTCGTCGATAACGCTTCCTGTAAACATCTGCTGTGCCATTATAGGCACGCAATAGCATAGGACGGGAAGCACTAATAATTTCTTCATAGTCTGATATAGTTTTGTGTTAATGTAAATTCAATGATTTTTCAAGCGGTGGAATGTTTATTTCCGCTAGTCTTTGATGACCATCATCAAAACCTGACGCTCTTGAGGTATCAGGTCAAGGTCGTATTTCCGAAGCTCTTTTTTTAAGGTGGCAATATCTTTGACTCCCGAAACTTCCAAATCAACATTGCCCTTGTATCCTGTCTCATCGATAAACAATTCCCTGATGGGAATTTCACCGTTAAGCATATTGACCATATTTTTAAGCGGTACATTTTTAAGGATGGATGGGGTTTGTGGAAAGGTGGAACGCTTTTCACCTCCTTTGGTTGCCAGCTTGTCTTTTGTGCTTGTTCTCACTAGAACAAAACATTTTACAGGTCTTTTCTCAAAAGTTACAGTATAACCTGAATAACGATTGAGATCTTCCAGCATATAATTGTAGAGATAATCAGATTTCTGTTCTGGGATAATGAACTCGTAGTTATAGAGATTGGTTCCATCATTTGAGCCGTCTGATTTTTCTATCGGCATTAGTTGTTCTGGTTGATTAACGTTGATAATTATCCTTTTTCCTGTGAAAGACATTTTATCTTGCTGTTTGATAAGCTCATATCCTATAGGATAATATATACTCCATAAGGGAACATTGGTAAATTGTCTACCGTGGATTTTTCCTGATGCTGTTTTGCGATATGTTCCCCCTGCACCAATGTCAGGAATTTGTCCTTTAGCAAAAAATGAATAATTGAGGAGTTGAACATTTCTCTGACGCTCATAGTCTTCGGATAGCATCAATGGCCTTGCCCTGTCCATTTGGATAATGGTCTGAAGGGATGATTTATCACCGCTTAGCACTTCATTGATGGTTTGTTCAGTAAGCTGTCCTGCATCAGTCGAATTGAATACTTTTCCGTCCTTGATCCATATGATAAACGGAACACCTGCATGTGGAAACAGGTCGTGAAGTTTCTTGTCATCGTAGGTAGACAGCATATTATTATGCCTCTTCCCATTTGGAGAAGAGAAGAATTTTTCCAAAGCGGCTTTATCCTGGCTGCTTACCGGAAGTATTTTGATTTTATTTCCGAACTTTTGTTGCAATGATTCAATTTTAGGAAGATTGATCAGGCAGGCACTGCACCATGTACTCCAAAAATCTATTAGGATTAATTTATTCTTATCCTCTGAAAGATCAATCGTTTTCTGAGGATGATTAACAACCTGTAAAGGTGTTGCCCAAAAACTTTCAGGAATGGGATCTCCAATTTTAAGAGACCTGTTCTGGGCAAGAGACGTGGTGGTTGCCACAAGTGTAAAAATAAGGGACAAAAGCCCCCTGCAAAAGATATTTTTCATACTTTTGTTAAGGTTTAATTTGTTAAACTTTGCTCTTTCCTGCACTGTGTAAATTCCAAGATACTATTGTGCAGAAAGGGCTTTTTAGGTCTTTGTGTTTGATTAATTTTTACTGTCTGTTTTGTACTTTAATTGTTTAAAAGACCTTTCGGGAGGAAGTTTTACCAGTGCAGAAAACTCCCCACCCATCAAGGTCAAAAATTAATATGAATGAAAATTAACGTCTCGTGTAAGCTGTGAAGCCGCAATAGATTGTGCACCTATTGTAAGTGTCATTTTTAAAAGTGAAAACATTTTATTGAAATATAAAAACAACCATAACCGTCTGAATTATACAGACCGTTTACTTTTTTGTTTTCAGTAATAAATTCCCTTCGTGCTGAAAAATAATTTGGAAAATTAAAAGAAAGCGAGTACTTTTAAGGTGTGAGTTTAAAGCGTAGTCTGGCTTTCCTTTTACAATTAAAGGAATTTCGGAATGTGTCAATAATAAGTAAGTGATGCCAACCAAGCATTTTATAGGCAAATCTGGCATATAGCTATAATTTTTCCTGTTTTGCTAGCGGACTACTCCGGTGGGCAAATAAGAAGAATGGTTGAAAATGTCGTTCTCATAATATTTAGTTTCGATTGTATGGAACGAGTCTATGAAGGAAAGGGTGGAACCCTATCTTCCACTTTTATCGCGGTACGGCTAAGAACCTATGACGAAGTTTCCGATAGGGTGCCCACCCCATAAAATGCAAAGTTACAAAATATGAGGTTGCGACAACCCTACTGGTCTTGCGTCATCTAAAAATTAGCCGTTTTCGATAACAAGACTCAAGTTAATATTGGTCGCTTATACTTTATGTATGTTGTATGACAAATGTAAATATTATAACTGATATATGCAAATAATAATTAATTAAATATAAAAATACATATAAATTGAATAAATCTGATAAAAAAGCAAGATTAGTTTCTCCTGAATATAGAGGACAGATTGGCAAAAAACTAAAGCAGAGAAGAATTGAACTTAATTTCTCTATTAATGATATTGCTTTTATGACGGATATAACAGACAATACTGTTCTTAGCATTGAGAAAGGGATTACTACAAATATTGATTATTATGTAGAATATGCTAAGGCTGTCCATTATCCATTAGAAACTTTAGATGATTTTAAGATTAAATTAGTACCTCATAAAGCCCTTCCAGACGATAGGAAAGCAAAAGCAAATTTAACTGGTAAAATTCGAAAATGTATTGTACAATCTAGTTTTCTCAACACCGGTAAAACCGTAGCAGAAATTAAAGCAGAGCTGATTAATTTTAAGTTAATTGATGCTACACAAGTTTCATCTACTGAAATTGCTGGAGTAATGCGCAACTTTGTTATTGATGGTATAGTTAAGATAGAAAATAAGGTGGGACGAAAGAATATTTATATTAAATAATTAATCTCTATTGTATGTTTGCAGATCTTAATCTAACGAATTTGAAAAATAGAATAGTATAAATCTTTCAGATTAATCCTGACGAGAGTTGGGATTTTTTGTTTTTTAAGAGTTGAAGAAATTTATATATAGTGATGAGAATTCAGTAAAAATACTGAATAATAGTTTTGATTAGCTTTTTATTTTTGTTATTTACGGAAAACCGTAATTGTATAAATAAAAAAAGAATTATGTTTGAATTTTAGCTGTAATTTCATAAGAAAATATTAAAATAAAATCTCAAAACGCCAAAATAATCATGGAAAAAATCAGAATTAAGGAATTAGTTGAATTTAGAACAAAAAGCTCTGATAAATCAAAACGGAATTTCGCATTAAAACTGAAAACGAGGAAAGTAAAGGAAAAAAAAGATGATGATAAAAATGGTGGAGGAAATTATTGGAGTATTAGTAACAGTTCTATTTATAATACTTTTAAAAATGGTGTAGATGAATATTATGATGAGAAAATTAAAGATATATTAGATAGACAAAAAAATACAGACAGTAAGAGGGATAAAGTAATGTATCAAAGAAACTTGGATATATTGAAAAGTTTTAAAGAATTTGATATCTTAAATTTAAGACCAACTAATATAACTAAATTTGAGACTATCCATAAATCTGTGAAAATAATTACTATAATGAACTTTCCAATTTATATTAATCCTGACTTAGTATTTCATTTTGAAGAAAATGGGAAAGAATTTGTTGGAGCATTATTATTATTAGTACCACAATTAAATGGTTTTACAAAAGCTAATTTCGGTATTTTTTGTGAAGTGTTATACACATTCTTAAATAAACATTATTCAGACAATTATCAAATTTCAGAGGAATACTGTATTGCAATAGATACTTTTAATGCATCAAAAATTTCTTATATAGACCTGATTAATAAGAAAGCACCATCTCTCTTAAAATCTACTTTAGATGAAATTAAAAAACTATAAACTCTTCCAGCACTATGCCTATAGTTAAAAAATTAGTCATCATAAAGTATAGCTAGATTAGGAATGAAAAATCATGAATATGGTAGAGATTTATTATGAGTAATATTTATAATTTGTTGCTGAATTAAATTAAAATACTGAACCGTAATTGTCGTGTTTTTATTGTTGTGTTCACTGGAATCCGTAATTTGAATTAAAGTTCTTTATATATTTGATATAGAAGTTGTTTAAAAATTTAAAATCCTAATAATTAATTACTAAAATGAATTTAAACATAGATAAAATTAAGTTAGCATACAACAAATTAAAAACATATGTATATTATGACAATACTGAATTATTCCTAAGAGAAAAACTTGTAGAATTCGAAACTGACACAGTAAAATCCAATTTTAATCTTAATTGGGAAGTTTCTAAACTATACACAGCGGATGAAACAAAAAGCATATTTGATATTTTCACACATGAAGACAAAAGTATAGAAGAGAATTTAGATATTAAATTCACAAAATTACTTAATGAATTAAATAATTTTAATGACAAAAGTGATTACTTCAAACATCTTTTTAATTCCATAACTGTTAATTATTTCCCAAAAAAAATATATAATTCTAAACAAGATGAAAATTTTATTACTAATAAAAAACAATCAGATTCGTATAAATTAGAAAAGATTACCGCATTTATTAATATTCCGATTGAACTACATATCATATCAATTATTTGGATAAATGAGTTTGGATTTAGGTTTGATACAGAGTTATTAAAAGAATGTAAGGGTAATCGATTAATCTTAAATAAAGAAAAAACTGATGTAGTTAAAAACTCATCTCTATTTAAACCATATTTTACCCAATATCAAAAATGGAGAGATGAATCGATAATTGTTGCTCAAAATCTGCTAAAAGATGAAAAGAATGCTTTATTTATTAATTTAGATATTAAAGATTACTTCCATTCTTGCCGTGTAGATCTAAACACATACTTTGATGTAACTAATGAGAAGCTAAATTGTATAAATTATATTTTAAGAAAAATACATGTTATTTATTCTGATTTAATTGCTAAAAAACATAAATTCCCACATGACTTCTCTTCTGAATTGGAAAATAAATCACTATTACCTATAGGATTATTATCATCATATGTAATTGCAAATCATTATCTAAATGATTTTGATAAAATTGTAACTAATAAGTTTAAACCAGCATATTATGGTAGATACGTTGATGATATATTAATTGTCCTTTCTGAACCAAATATAGAAGATTATCCAAAAGGTATCTATGAAAAATATTCTTTTGATTTTGATGAATACAAAGTTAAGATCTTAAATGAAATTGATAATAAGAACAAGATTTTTGAATTATCACGAGTTGATAAATATCTATTACAAACACTTTATCCACTATTCAAAATTATGCCTGGTGGAGATGGTAAAAATATTATCAAAATCGATCAATATGATAATTTAGTTTGTCAATCACAAAAAACATCCATGTATTATTTTGATTACAAAGAATCTGACCTAGTAATTGATAAATTAAAACAAGAATTAGATTTTAAGTCAAGTGAATTTAGAGATCTTCCTGATGACAATGAAGACTTAGGGGATTTTGATAAAAATGCATTTTATTTAAATTACACTGATTCTGAAGGTAAAGTAAGAACATTAAAAGATTATAAAGAAAACAGGTATGGCTTAACTGTCTATTTAACTAATAAAATTCTTGGAGCAATTAAACATAAAAAAAGTGTTTCTGATGACGAAATTAAGAAATTTTTGAAACTTTTTAATGGAGAAAATATAATTGAGTTTTATCGATTATGGGAAAAAATTTTCACATATTTATTAGTTAACAACAAACCTATTGAATACGTAGATTTTTATTTTAGATGTATAGAAGAAATAAAAAAAATTGATTTACTAAAAGATAATTTTAAAAATACTAAAATCAAAAATCAATATATTATAAATACTTTAATTAAGTTTTTAGATATTTCACATGAATTAGTTTTATCACTAAATCCAAATTTCTTAAAACAAAATAAAAAAGTTCTTAAAAACTTTGAATACAGAAGTAACAAATTAGAAAGTGAATATATTGGTTTTTTCTTTAACGAAATAACACGTCCAGATTCATTTTGGACAATGAGATATCGAAAAACAAATATGCTAAGACATCACTACGTTTCTATACCCTTATTAAATTATACTAAAGAAAGTTATACGACAACAATTAATCTATTAAGTTTAAATTTTAATGTAGAAAAATATACTATTGACGAAAATTTGTTATCAAATTCACCACGTCCAATTAAATTTTGGGAGTGCACAATATCACAGTTATTTACTGATTTAAAAGAAAAAAGCTATGAAAAATAAAAACGGATACTTTGATATTGCTGATTATTTTGAAAACAAACATTTTCTAGATCAAGTTTTCGAGAGGTATAGAAAGGCAAATCAAAATCATATATCGTCTGATAAATTTGATGATAATATCGATTATCTTAAAGATAAATTTTACAAATTTCCAAAAAAAGATGGTCACGGTGATGAAATAATACAAGAAATACACATTAACTCTACCGAAGAAAAATTGAAACCTAAAATAGGAGTAGCAAACACATTCGTTGATGAGAAAAATATTGTGGCAGGTTTAAGAAATACACCAAATATTTCTAACTTACGATATCAAAATCTTGTACGATTTCTTAAAGAAACTAGAAAAAACAAAGCTGACATTGTGGCTTTTCCCGAATTTTTTATTCCTGTAGAAATTTTTTCAAGTCTTGTTAGATATGCAGAAAAAAATCAAACTTTAGTAATATCAGGATTAGAGCATATAACTGTAAATAATTACTCTTTTAATTTTATAGCTACTATATTACCTTTTGAAATTGATGGAAAGAAGGATGCTACGATTGTTTTTCGATTAAAAAACCACTATGCTCCGGTTGAAGAAGAGTTGATAATAGGAAATCACTACTTAATTCCAAAACCATCTACAAATAGGTATCATATATTTAAATGGAAGAATATATATTTTTCTGTATTTTATTGTTTCGAACTTGCAAATATTGCACATCGAAGTTTGTTACGTAGTAAAATTGATCTACTTTTTGCAATCGAATACAATCAAGACACAAATTATTTTTCAAACTTAGTTGAATCTCTTACAAGAGACATACATTGTTATGTTGTACAAGTTAATTCTAGTCATTTTGGTGATACGAGAATTAGTCAACCAGCTAAATCTTACAATATTGACATTGTAAAATTAAAAGGTGGTGAAAATAATGTAACTGTTATAGGAACTATAGAAATAGATAAACTTAGAGAATTCCAACGCAAAAAATATAGCTTAACTAAAACTGACAAAACATTTAAACCTTTACCTCCTGATTTTGATAAAAATGAAGTTATTAAACGAATTAAAAATCAGTAATGTGCAAAACTGCTAATGTTAAACAACTCTAAAAGACTACATAATAGAAAAACTTATTAATCATATTCATTTATTAATAAAGTAACAGAAATTTATATTTAAGAGTAGTTAATTTATAAAAATATTTAGTTTTTAAGGAAATAGAAACTAGAACTTTGTTTTAAAAATCCCTATGATTTACGGTTTTCCACAAAATTTTTAATTTGGGCTTTTATACATTTGAAAACTAATTGTATTGTTAATCTTATTGGAAAAGACGGTCAAATTGACCACCTAATTTCGGAGTAAATTGACCACTGATTTCGGAGCAAAGTGACCACCACTTTCCGGTCCAAAATGACCACCTGTTATCTGGGTTATATTTGAGATAAAAACGACTTGATTTTTTCATGATGTTAGCGTCATACATTCGTTAAAAAAAGCGGATTATGGCAAATAAAATAACAGACATGAGTAAAATTAGAAAAGTCATAAAATTCTACAGCACTGGAAAGAGCAAGTTATTTATAAGCAGCTATTTATCCCTTTCCAGAAATACCGTTAAAAAATACATCTCATTGTATGAGATTCTGGGCTTAAACCTTGATGCGATCAATGCCAAGACAGATGCCGAGCTGGAACTTTTGTTTTCCAATACCACCGCGGAGTCCATTAGCCCCAAACTACAGTCCCTGTACGATTTTTTCCCAAAGATGGAACGTGAGCTCAAAAAGGTAGGAATCACTATCCATCATATGTGGGAGCAATATCTTGCACTGCATCCTGATGGTTTTCAGAGTTCACAGTTCCGGCATCATTACAAGATATGGGGCAAGCGTGTGAACCCGGTGATGCATATGAATCACAAATCCGGTGATAAGATGTATGTCGATTATGCAGGGAAAACACTCTCCATTATTGATAAGGAAAGCGGGGAGCTTAAAGAAGTTCAGTTTTTTGTAGCTATTCTGGGAGCAAGCCAGTACACGTATGCTGAAGCCTCTATGAGCCAGCAGAAGGAAGATTTTGTACGTTCTGTAGAAAATGCCATCCGCTTTTTTGAAGGCACACCGGCAGCGATCGTTCCTGATAATTTAAAATCCGCAGTGATCAAAAGCAGCCGTTTTGAACCCACCATCAATGAGACCCTGGCCGATCTGGCCGAACATTATGAAACGACCATCTTGCCTGCCAGGGCTTACAAACCGAGGGATAAATCCTTGGTAGAGGGAGCGGTAAAGATCCTGTACAGAAGGATCTACGCCAACCTTCAACAGGGATCCTGCGGCCTGGATGAACTAAATAGTGAGATCTGGGATCTGTTGGACTCTCATAACAAACGCAAGCTCACAGGACGCCCTTACTCCCGCTACGAGCTGTTCCTGGAGGACGAGAAGCAGCAGCTGCGCCCACTGCCTGAGCGTCGTTTTGAGATCAGGTACCAATCCTTTGCAACAGTGATGCAGAACGGGCACGTACAGTTGAGCCGGGATAAGAACTACTACAGTGTTCCGTACCAGTATATCAAGAAAAAGATCAAGATCCTATACACATCTTCCACTGTGGAGATCTACTATAAATACAACAGGATCGCGATGCACAGACGCAATTACAAGCCTTATGTCTACACGACCATTACAGAACATTTAGCCAGCACCCACCAGTTCGTGGCCGGATGGAGTGCTGCCCGCTTTATCGATTGGGCAAACAGTATTGATACTGCAGTGGGAGAATATATCCTCCAAATTATCGACAGTCGGAATCATCCCGAGCAAGCTTACAAAAGCTGCCTGGGAATCCTGAACTTCGAAAAGAAAGTAGGAAGAGAGCGATTGATAAATGCTTGTAAACGGGCATTGGATTTTAAGATCTACAGCTTTAAGACCGTACAGAAGATATTGGAGAACAATCTGGATCAGATGATCGATCCGGAAAAAGAAGAAAAGGAGCAGGAACTGCCTGATCACGGCAACATCAGAGGAAAACAATATTATCATTAAATATCAACAGTTATGAACGAACCGACAGTGAGCAAAATGAAGCAAATGAAGCTTTACGGCATGCACAATGCCTTTAAGACCGCTATTGAAAGCGGAAGGACAGACCATTATACCCTCGACCAGTTTATATCGATGCTCATCGATGCCGAATGGGATGAGAGGCACAACAGGCGCATAGAGCGAAGCATCAAAAATGCAAAGTTCCATTACAGGTCCAGTATTGAAAGTATCAACTTCGATGACACCCGCAATCTCGACCGTAATCTGGTAATGCGTCTTGCAGGATGTGAGTTCGTAGAAAAAAATGAAAACATCCTGATCACAGGAAGTACAGGCGTGGGTAAAAGTTACCTGGGAACCGCATTGGGCTATCAGGCCTGTATCGAAGGCTTCAAGGTCAATTATTTTAATACTTCCAAGCTGTTTGCCAAACTAAAAATGGCAAAAGCAGACGGGTCATACCTGCGCGAACTTGCAAAAATACAAAGACAGGATGTGATCATCCTTGATGATTTTGGTCTTCAGGCTTTGGACAGTGCCAACAGGATAACCCTTCTGGAGATCATAGAAGACCGTCACAACAACGGATCCATCATTGTAACATCGCAGATCCCGGTGCAGGGCTGGTATGACATTATTGGTGAAAAGACCATTGCCGATGCTATTCTGGACAGACTTATACATCAGTCTCACCGCCTGGAACTCCAGGGGGAATCTATGAGAAAAAAGAGAGGAGTTAACAGGGAGTAATTATTTATTATATTTGAATACTAATTGACACATGAAAAACAAGAGTTTTTATCAAATTTAAGGGTGGTCAATTTAAACCGAAATTACCTGGTCACTTTGAATTGAAATTGGGTGGTCAATATCACTGGAATTTACAGTTGTAGCGGCTGGACCAGGTAGTGGGAAAACACGAGTGCTTGTACATAAACTTGCATCCCTTCTTCTAATGGAGGATATTAAGCAAGAGCAGCTACTTATGATAACTTTTTCCAGAGCAGCTGCTACCGAATTTAAAAAACGATTGATAAAGCTTATTGGAAATGCAGCCAATTATGTTGAAATGAAAACATTTCATTCCTATTGTTTTGATTTATTAGGTAAAGTCGGAAACCTAGAGAAATCTGATACAATTTTGAAAAAAACAATTGAGAAAATAAAAAATGGTGAAGTTGAAGCGAGCAGAATTACCAAAACAGTACTAGTAATTGATGAAGCTCAAGACATGGATGAGGATGAACATAGGCTTATCAATATATTGATGGAACAAAATGAGGAAATGAGGGTTATTGCTGTAGGAGATGATGATCAGAATATCTATGAATTCAGAGGTGCAAGCTCAAAGTATTTAGAGCAGTTTATTTTGTCCAATAATGCTGTTAAATATGAGTTAATAGAAAATTACAGGAGTAAAAGTAATCTTGTTGTATTTGCTAATGAATTTGTTAAGCAGATTTCGCATCGATTAAAGATTACACCAATTTTATCTACGCAAATTGACAATGGAGAAATAAAAATTGTAAAATACGAAAGTGGAAATCTGACCACACCTACTGTTTCAGATATAATTAATATGAATCTCTCAGGCACTACATGTGTGCTGACAAAGACAAATGAAGAGGCTTTGCAGATTACGGGTCTACTTTTAAAAAATAAAATGCCAGCAAAACTAATCCAAACTAATGACGGTTTCAGTTTGTATAACCTTTTAGAAGTTAGATTCTTCTTAAGTAAATTAAACTTAGACAGTGATACATTCATTATTAGTGATGAGGTATGGGAAATAGCAAAAAAAGAACTGAAGAATAAATTTCAAAGCAGTGATAAGCTAGAAATTTGTGGCAATATTATCAAAGAGTTTGAAGCCACAAACACTAAAAGAAAATACAAATCTGATTTGGAAGTATTTGTAAGAGAATCCAAACTAGAAGATTTTTTTAATGAAAATGGAGAAACCATTTTTGTATCAACTATCCATAAGGCTAAGGGTAAAGAGTTTGATAATGTTTTTTTACTACTTGAGAACTTTAATCTTTCAACAGATGAAGTTAAACGACAGTTATATGTCGGTATTACCAGAGCAAAACGCAACTTAAATATTCATACAAATTCTAAATTTCTTGATAATTTTTTTGTAGATAATTTAACGCGTATTGAGGATAATGAATTATATTTCCAGCCGAACGAATTAGCTATGCATCTAACCTATAAGGATGTATGGCTGGATTATTTTATAAACAAACAGCATCTGGTTTCAGAGCTTCAATGTGGAGATATATTAATCTTCAATGGAAATGAATGTGTTAATTCTCGTCATCAACCTATTTTAAGGTTTTCTAAACAATTTCGACAGAGAATAGAGCAGATGAAAGCAAAATTATATGAATTAAAAAGCATAAAAGTGAACTTCATAGTATATTGGTTAAAAGAAGATACATTACAAGAAATTAAAATTATTTTGCCTGAAGTTTATTTCGAAAAAACAATCCTTCAGGCTTAGAAAAGAATCTCCTACAAGAAGCTAAAAAATAGTATAATAGCTTTTATTTATTGTCAAGTTTGCTTCTTAAAGCCAACATATCATCACTCACTTTCTTATCCAAAATCTTCGCATAATGCTGTGTAGTTTTTATATTAGTATGTCCCAGCATTTTACTTACACTTTCAATCGGAACGCCATTGGACAATGTAACAGTAGTAGCGAATGTATGTCTTGCGATGTGGAAAGTCAGCTCTTTATTTATTCCACAGACGTTCACAATTTCTTTGAGATAGGAATTCATTTTTTGATTACTAAGGACGGGAAACAAGACATTTGAATTTACACATTCCGGATGGTCTTCATACTTCAAGATCAGTTCTTGGGCCAAAGGCAGTAACGGAACCCTGGTAGAAGTATCGGTTTTCTGACGATGTGTGAATATCCATTGATCACCATCTATTCCAATATTGACGTTAGATTTCGTCAATTTCTTTACATCAACATACGCTAAACCTGTATAGCAACTAAAAAGAAAAATATCCCGCACCTGAATCAATCTGTCTGACGCAAATTCCTTTTCATAAATCGTCTGAATTTCTTCCTTGGTAAGATATGGACGTTCTACTACCTTAAGCTTTGCTTTGTAGCCTAAAAAGGGATCTTTGGTGAGCCAGCCATTCGCTATACATAATCGAATGATCTTTTTGAAATTCTTGATATACTTTACCGCGGTATTGTTTGCGCATTTACGCACACTGCGAAGCCAGAAGTCATAATCCATAATAAAAGCGTGGTCGATCTTTGTAATGTCAATATCAGAAGTTTTATATTTCCAGATTAGAAATTCCTGCGTATGCTTTAACGATGTTTTATAACGCTCCAATGTTCCAGGCGCAAAATCCTGACCAACCAAGGCTTCTACTTTATCATTGTGATCCTGAAAAATAGGAATGAGCATTCTTGTGGAAATATCGGTTCCAAGCAGTTTAGATTTTAAACTCTCTGATGTTACAAAGTCTTCTTCTTTCAGCATCAGGTAATGAGAATCGTAAACTCGCTGTTCCAAAGTTTTAAGATAGAGGTTCAGTGTTTTGGCTTCTTGGGTATTACCTAGTGCCTTGTGTGCTTTACCATCCCATTTCTGTGGGTCGATGTACCTTTTAGCGGCAATATCCGCTGCCTTGCCATCTATCGTGATTCGCAAGTAGATTGGAGCGGTTCCGTTTGTTCTGATTTTATTCTTTTTTATAAAGAATAATAGGTTGAATGTTTTGTTCATAGTGTGGTAACTTTAATTGTTAATAATTTACTTTTTGTTACCACTTTCTGCAAGATGTACAATCGTTAGACTGCCTATTGGTCGGGTTTCCCTGAGTTTTTCGTGACCTATTTTCAAATTTTCAGGATGGGTCACGGAATAGGTCATATAAATCGTGACCCATTTTGATTTTTTATGATACTAGAGCATAAACAAAAAACGCTGTAAACATTGATGTTTACAGCGTTTTAGCTTATTTTAGTATCTCTACCAGCGGAGAGAGAGGGAAACGAACCTTGTTAAAATTAACATATCTAATTTTGTATAAGTATTCTATTTATCAATATTTTAAATATATTTGTATTAATAAAAACAAGTTGTTTTTATGTTCAATTATGAAAGTATTAGCACCTAATTTAGCACCTTATGAATTCTACCTTCAAACTTAAAGAACCCAACGGCGAAAAGGAAACACTAATTTACTTCCGTTCTTATTTTGGAAATGAAAATAAGAATTTTATCTATTCTACTGGAGAAAAAATTAAACCTGAAGAATGGGATTTCGATAACCGGCAACCCAACGATCTAAACGGAAGAACAAAAAGAGCCGAGAGCCATAGAAGTATAAAAAAACAACTTGACAGATACATCGGTTTTTTCACCGAGATTGTCAATCGTTACAAAAACATTGGCGAAGAGATAACGATTGATATTATAAGACAGCGATTTGACGAAGAATTTAAAAAGATCAAAAGAAAAGACGATTTTTTCAGGATATATGATGAATTTGTTCAGGAAAAAGAAAATGATTATTCTGGAAAGGGAATATCTAAATCAACTAAAAGCAGATATGATTATAACAAAAAATTGTTAGAGAATTTCCAAGAGGAATACAAATTAAAATTAAGTTTAGGTAATTTTGATGAAAAGATCTATAATAAATTTCTCAAATATTGTATCGAAGAAAAAGACCATTCCGCTAATACTGTCCATAGAAACGTGGGATTATTAAAAACTTTTTTTTATTGGACTTTGAGTAAGAAATACACCTACAACAATGGTTTTATCAATTTCAAGAAACCTCCCAAATTCCGAACAGACGAGATAGCTCTAAACTACGAGCAGGTGGAACAAATTTATCAATATGATTTCAGTACAAATAAAAGACTTGAAAGAGTTAGAGATTTGTTTGTTTTTGGATGTGTAACTGGAATGCGCTTTGGAAATTACAATCGTATTTCAAAACAGGATATTCAAGGGGACTTTATTAGGGTTATTGATTTAAAAAGTAAAACTAAGAATCTTTCAATTCCAATTAATACTATTTCTAAATCAATTCTTGAAAAGTATGATTATGATTTACCAACTATTACGAATCAAAAGATGAATGAATTTATTAAGGAGGTCTTTAAAGAGCTGAAATTTACTGATGAGATAAAGAAAACTATGAAATATGGTGATGAATTAGTAGACGTAAAGTCTGAGTTTTGGGAAAGAATTTCCTCACATACTGCAAGAAGAAGCTTTATCACTATAATGAAAAATAAGAGAGTTCCTGACAAAGTAATTATGAGCTACACAGGACATACTAGTTTAGAGGTCTTCAATGCGTATTACAGACCAAGTGAAGACGATAAAGTTAATTATATGAACGAAGTTTTTAAGTAAGCTATTTTGAGTATAAGAAAGATATATTCTATAAAGAAATTAAGGAATTGAAATAATCAATTAGGAATCCCTAAATCTTATTTTACAAATCAATCTTGATATATTCTTTTAAGTAATCTCCTTTTGCTGCTAATCGATTTAAATGATATTGATAATGTTCTATTAGATTTGGATTTGATTCATTTTTGTAATCATCGGATTCCATATATTTTTGATATTTTTCTATCTTATCCGAACATAATTCGAAAGCTTCATTATATTTTCCGCACATAATTAATGCGTTGATTTTATCTTCGGCAACACTATTTTTTGCAATCTTTTCCCAAGTATTATTATCAAGAAAATATGGATTTTTGCACTTGACGAAATTCTCAAAAATTACATCCATTATCTTTTGATGATCATATTTTTTAAAATCATAATACGCAGCGTATAACTCCCTATTAAATTTTTTGCTGTAATGGTTCTCTGGATTTAAGTAATATGATACACTTAAATCAGGAAAATTCTTTTTGTGCCACCTTTTAAATTTAGAGCTTTCAATGTCAAAATAACAATCAAATTGAATAATTTCATTTGCATAATTAAATTTGGCGGCAGGAAAATATATCTCATTTTTTATTTCATCAAATTCTCTTACAAATTTTAAACTTTTTGCATTGAAATTAAAATCATACTCTTTTAATCTTTCGACTAAAAAATTTTCTAAAGCTTCTTTTAAAACTTCTTTTGGATAGCTCATATATTATGTGATATGTTTTATAAATTTATATATTAATTTTGAATATATAAAAATTTAGTTTTAACAATTTAGCTTCAATACACATAAATTTATTATTTTGAAAGGGCGTTATAATACAAAAATCTCTACACAAAGATAATTTTGCAGGTACGCAATTAGGACTTCAAAATTTAAAAATGGAAAGGTAATTAGAAACTGGTTCTGCGAGAAGTTGGTTTTTATTAATAATCAATGAAATTATGGATCAGAAGAAATTATACGGACGTTGGAACTTTTGGGAAGAATTTGTAAGCTATCCTATGATGGTCTATTATCGGATCAGGGGAGAAAACATTCAAAAGATGTTGTCAAAAAGAATCGACAAAGCCAAAAAGAAAGCCAGCAAAATTATTCTTACTGAGAAAATGAAAAACGAGTTTTTGATACAGTATGAAAAGTTGGAGAATTTTTTCAGCTCTCACTTCAAAGACATCGATATATCAAGAAATCACAATTTTGAGGAGAAAATCAATTATTGTTTAGATGAATATCGAAAAGAATCCACCTGCTTAATAACTTCAAGTAACCTAATGAAGTTACAGGGGAATTTTCTAAGTGGTGCTGAAACTACCCTTTTTCTATATTTTGCTTTAGAAAGTAAAACAAAAAGAGAAATTCGCCTGTCGGATATTATGATAGGTGAAAACAGTTCTAAAATTTTCATTGATTTTTTGAAAGACAAAAAGTTCATCGATGAAAATCACAACCTAATCGTAGATCAGAAATCTTCTTTCATCAGAATCCACCGATTCTTAAAGGACAATCATATTATTAATCCGGATTTTCAAGACACCACTATTATTGAGGCGATGGAAAACGAATATAATACCAAGTTTGACAAGGGAACATTTTCAAGAGCTATCACTGTTAAACCCAATGATTTTGAAGAAGATATTTATCAAAAATTATCTAAGCTATTTAATATAAGGTATTAAATTTTCGTAGTCGGGTAAAATTTCATCATTAGCCATTCCAATCGTACTATTATGTATATTTGATAGTTAGTGCAATTATAAAACGAACTGCAAAATGGAAAATCTTAAAATCGTAAATAAATATCCAATATTAACTGATGTCAAAAAAAATTGACGATAATTTGATTGTTCTAAAATTCAGCAACCACCAATATTTTGATTTAGAAAATGATATTTATGAGTTGAACATATTTGGGAATGAGGTAGCTAAAAGCATTGACCTTATCAAAAAATATAATTTAAATACCGAAACAGTTATTGTAGATGAAATAAACGAACTTGATTTTTTTGTTGGTAATATGGATGAATCACCAGATTGGGGAGATTGGAACGGAAATTTTTCTATGACTTTTGAAAGATATAGTGGTCAGTTTTCTGAAAAAACTCAAGAAGATTGGGAAAATGAATTAATGTTTCTGATTGGAGACCAAGTTAGAACTAAGGCATTCCAATCAGTAATTGATGTTAAATTTAGAAGCGCTAAATTTGAACAAACAAAAAAAATGATTATAGAAAATCAAATAGAACCAAAAATTCAGGATAATTTGATTTTGCTATTAAATAAAATTCAAAATCTTGATGACGGAGAATTTTATCATACTTTTATGAATAGATAAAAAAATAGATTAAAGAGTAATTGCCAGAGCGGTTTTGCAATAGTGGGTAAAACTGCAAAGTTCAACGGCAGTTCTTCGATTGAACTTTTACCAAAAAGTGAAGATTTATACTTTAATTGCCCTGCCATCACCAAGTGCCGAAATGGTCTCCTTAATTGTGTAATGCACTTCGAAAAATATGAAACAAATTATTACAATCCTATTTTTAACATTTTCAGTTACCCTATTTTCTCAGGACTTAAAAACCTTTGAAGGAAATTATAAAGAAGGAACTGCAAAGTATAATTTTTACAAAGGGAAGGAGAATAATATAATACTGGAAGGTAAATTTGAATATTTTAAAGCCAAGAATCAATCAGAAATTGGTCAACATACTCAAAATTTGAAAGTTGGAACTTGGAAATATCATTTTGAAAATGACGGTTATAAAATTGAGTTCTATGGAAATTATACCAATGACTTAAAAAATGGAATCTGGATATTCAAATTTCTTGAGAATGGAATTTCTGAGAGTTATTCTTTGGAATTTCAAGACGATATATTAGTAGGAGAAGTTAATTGGAGCGGTTTAAAGGGCGAGTTTGATACAAAAGGAAGATTCATAGGGATTTGGGAAGTGAAAAATGATAACGATAAATATGATGCTACTTTTAATGACAATATTCTTATAATGTTGGAAAAAAGAACATTGAACAACATATTGCTTAGTGTTTATCGACCTGACACTTATTCAACAGATTTTACAAAATTATCCTTTGGTGATAATCCTATAATCAGAAAAGAATATAATTTGGATTGGAATTTTAGACTAATGAGTGGGGAATTTAATCTTGACAAAATTTACGATATTAATCGTGTTACATTAGATGGAATTAGTGAAACATATCTCGAAAGAGAAATTTTCTTTAATGCTTTTTTTGAATCCATTACAGATAAATTGAACGACAAGATTTTTGATTATACAAATTGGACTTATTTCAAACTTATTGAATTGAAAAATAACCCTGACTTTCTATACTTAAACACTCAAACCATAAAACCCAAGAAAGAAGCAATACATAATAACTTTAATTTAGACAATCTATTAGTTGATGAAAAGCCCGTCTTTAAAGACGGAAACTCTAATTTTATACCATTTATTAAAGATAATTATTTCAACTTTGATGAAGTTTCGGGTAATGCTGTTATCGAGTTTTTAATTGACACACAAGGAAATATTAATATTCTAAATGTAAAGACCACAGGGAATTTTTCAGAAAAAGAAATTAGACGTGTGTTGAACCTTTCACCAAAATGGACACCCGCCAAAAAGGAAGGAAAGCCAATAGACGTTAAAATTGTTCTTCCTATAAATGTAAATAGAAACTAAGAAATTGTTTATTAAGAATTATCTACACTGTATAATATCAAGTATTAGACTTTGAGCAGGTGATTGAATAAATATTTTAAAATCGACAGACTATGTATATTTGGGTGTTAGCTACAAGTTTGTAAAAAAACCGCTTTATTGAATTGAAAATGAACAAATTATTTAAATAACTAAATTTAAAAAATGAAAATATTATTTCTACTCGCTTTCATAATTTCTATAAATTCTTATTCACAAAACAATTTAAATAAAACATTAATTGGAAAATGGAAATTAGTTGCTGAAAGTGGCAAAAATGGAAGTGCTAAAATTTTTACGAATGAAATTAAAAATGGCGAAACATTAATATTCGAAAGTAAAAGTAAGCTTCAAAATGAAAATGGAGATAAAGGAACGTATAAAATCAATGGAAATAAATTAAAAATAAATATTGCCAAAAAAGAACGATTTTATTTAATGTTTTTTGATGAAATTAACCCCAATAAAATTTATCTAAATCCTGTAACTTCCAAATACGAAATTATTTGTGATGAAGGTTGTTCATTCACATATATAAAACTGTAAAAAAACCTTTATATAAGCAGGTATTGGTAAAATTCGGGTTTAAAATTTTTGTGATTTAGTCACACGAAATATAACTGCTTAGCTTGATTGAAATTGAACTTCCAGTTCTTATTTATCACACACTTCGACAGTACTTTTTCCATTAGCAAATACTTTATGACCAAAAAACTAAATATATCAATACTATTCTGGTTCATCAGTTGTTCCAGTATTTATTCACAAAAAAAAGATGTGGATATTAACAAACAATATCTGAAAATTAAAAATTCAAAAACATTGATAATTGATAGCCTTTCTCTAATAAGAGGAATTGACTTTAGTAATGGAGATAATGCTGATGAAAAAAAATACAAGATTTTCAAAAAAGGAAAGAAAATTATCAAAATTGAGTATGATGAGATTAGCAATGGGTCTAGAAAATGGAATAAAAAAACGACCATATTCTTAGAAAATGATATTCCTTTCTTTATTGTTGAAAGAATTAATGGCGAGGTGATATATCGATTAGATAGTGGTGAAAAATCAGAACCTCATAAAGTAATTGAAGAAATTTATGTTTATGATTGGAATAATGAGAAAGTTAAGAGAATCTATAATGGACACGAAATAACGTACCAAATGAAAATTTGTAAGTTGTGTTATGAAGAATTGATTGAAAAAACTAAACTGAGATTTAACTCAAAATAATAATGATACTTCTTCTCTGTTTAGCTATCTGAATAAACACAAAAAAGAATAAAAATCATCCACTACTAAAAGTAGATTCTATTCTATTGATTTTGAAAAAGATATACATCAATAATTATCTAAACTGCTTAATGTCAAGTATTAAACTTCGCGCAATTGAGTGGAGTTGCATAATTATTTATTCCAATCATACAATTTTGTCTGCAAATAACATCACAGATTATGCAGACAACCAATCCATTCCAAACCATTCTTGATGAATTAGGGGAAGTAAAAGAGATACTCTATTCTCTCAAAAAAGAACCTGAAATCGAGTTGAAAAAGAAACTGTACTCCATCAAAGAATGTTCAGAAATTCTTAAACTCGATTATCAGACCGTTCGCTCACACATTTTAAAAGGCAACATCAAAGCTGAACAAATCGGACGATTCTACAGAATCAGCCATTTGGATCTGATGAATGCTTTGAGCGATGTTAAATCGCTCAAGTACAAAAGATAAACGAACTCATTTGTTTATCCGAATCATTATTGTTCAACCTTTCCGTAATTCTATTACGGAATCAATCCCTTTAAAAAATGAGCGAAAAAATTCCTTATCTAAGAGTAGGAACAACGTATTATAAAACGATTGAAAAACCATTAATTTCCGGAGACAAGATTTCGATTCTGGTTCGATGGAATCGTGAAACGATTATCAGCGACTACGGAAAAGTATATGTTTCAAAAGTTCCTAAGTATGATGGCTTCTGTTGTATCCCTTCACATCTGGACTACCAGCAGATCATTCAAGGATTCTACAATGTTTATAACGAAATTCCATATCAGCCTATAGAAGAGAATGTAGAAATCGATAAACTTCAAGAAAAGATTCCATTTTCATTGAATTTTATGGAACATATTTTTGGCGAACAGTTGGAATTAGGCTTGGATTATATTAAGATCCTACTCCAATATCCAATTCAGATGCTTCCAATCCTTTGCTTAGTTAGCAAAGAAAGATCTACCGGAAAATCTACTTTCATCAAATGGCTGAAATCAATCTTTGGACTCAATATGACTTACATCAAAGGAGATTCCTTCAGCAGTCAGTTCAATTCGGATTGGACTTCAATGCTGATTGTAGCTATTGACGAAGTGTTTTTTGACAAAAAAGAAATCACGGAACGTCTTAAATACCTTTCCACGACTGATAAAGACAAGAAAGAGGCTAAAGGAAAAGACAGGGAAGAAGTAGAATTCTTCGGCAAATTCATCCTCTGTTCCAATAATGAAGATAACTTCATTCAGATTGATGAAAATGAGATCCGATTCTGGATTATCAAAGTTAGATCAATCAAAAGCGAGAACACTGAATTTCTACACAATCTCAATAAGGAGATTCCTTATTTCCTGCGCTATCTGATTGAAAGACCTTTCCACAGCCATAAGTTGACCAGAATGTGGTTCACGGAGTCTGAGATCAGAACCAAAGCGCTTCAGAGACTGCTATGGAAAAACAACAATAAGCTCGAATCCAAGATCATTGAACTTTTATATGAGTTTTTTGAGAACACAGAAGATAACAAAATCAATTGTGTTCCACAGGATATTTTCAATATGCTGGGTAAAATGTTCAAAAACAGTTATTGGACAATCAATGATGTCAGGAAATTACTCAAAGAAATCTGGAAGCTTGAGCCTCAAAACAATTCATTAGCCTATATCAAATACGACCTAGATTATGGCTTAAGTTTTTTCCAACAGAACAAAATAGGGCGGTACTTTACAATAGAAAAGAATTTTATTCTCCAAAAATTTGATGAAATGATGAATTAACAGATAATGAAAAGAAAATCAATCTGTTATCTCTCATCAAAAGCCTCATCAAATTTTAAACCCTTGATTTTTGATGAGAGAGTGATGAGAAGAAAATCTCAAGTTTGATGAGATGATGAGAATTTGATGAGAATTTAAATTATTACAATTCAATTAATTACAAAGTTCTCTCATCAATTCATCAAAAATTAGTCAAAACCAAACCCGTCCGCTTGAACCGACAGAACACCTACTATTTATTACTAAAAAACATTAAAAATTACACAATGAACTGCAAACAATTCAACAGCATACCGCTGGAAGAAGTCCTACTTTCTCTCGGACACCTTCCAACGAAACAAAATGAAAAAGAAGCTTGGTATCTCAACCCCTTTGCCAACGAATCCCAAGCCTCTTTTAAAATTAATAAAAGCCTAAACTATTGGTATTTATTTTCAGAAGGAATCGGTGGAACGAATACCGACTTTATGAAGAAATATCTGAACGCTTCGGTCAATGAAGTTTTAGTATGGGCAGAAAGTCAGAATTTTTCTTCCTTTCAACAGCAAAATATCTCAGATCGGAAAGTAGAAAATCTTCCTGCAAATTATGAGATCATTGAAATTAAAAACGTTCAGCATCCTGCACTTCTGGAATATTTGAATGAAAGAAAAGTAGATAGCCAAATCGAATTTTTAAAAGAGATTCATTATCGAATGAATGAAAAAAAAAATTTCGGAATTGGATTTAAAAACGATTCTGGCGGTTATGAAATTCGCAATAAATATTCAAAGATCTGTTTGGGTAAAAAAGACATTTCTACAATAAAAAATGGTTCGGGAGATTTGAAAATTTTTGAAGGGTTTTTTGATTTTTTTTCTTTTAAAAATGTAGAAAAATTGTTGGACAATAAGTCTTCGAATTATCTTATTTTGAATTCCGTCTCGATGATTTCTAAGATTAAAAATTCACTCGAAAATTATGAAAATATTGAGCTTTATTTTGATAATGATGAAGCAGGAAATCGTGCCGTTGAAATGATTAAAAATGAAAACAAAAACGCAGAAGATTGTCGGGTTTTGTATTCGGATTTCAAAGACTTAAATGATTGGCTTGTTCAAAAAAATCCATCCAATGCACGAAAAGTGAAACTTAGGAGAAGGTGAGTAAAATAAACACAGGTAAAATATGGTGGTATGTTAGTGCAAAAAGTACCCAAAGTTTACAATAAGCGTATCCGCTGATTGCAAAATTGGGATTTTTGATTTCTTCCTATCGTCAGAAATGTTTTTTAAATGCGCTAAAAATTAACACAATGGAAAAAGACTTTTTAAAAGAATTTATAAACCAAGCCACCAAAGAGAATGAAGCAAAGATTGCTCAGGAAAAGAGAAAAAAATATTTCCAGGATTTGGGCAGAAAAGGTGGTTTGAAGACTAAACAAAATAAAAAGCTGGATAAGGTTATTTCGATCAGAATGACCAATTCTGAATATGAAACTCTCATTCAAAAACAGAAAAAATATCCATTAAAATTATCAACCTATATCCGAAATATTCTGTTCGAAAAAGAACTGAAGATCAATGAATTTAAAACCGATGAAACCCTGCTTCAATTTGGTAATCATTTCAAAAAAATAACGAATCTTTTGCGAAATCGGGAATGGAATGTTTTTGAAAATAAGAAAGAAATTTTATTGAGAATTGAAAATCTAATCGAATTAATTCATCAATATCTGTATTCTAAAACTCAAAAAAATGAATAATTCAGCAACCACAAGAACCATCTCAAAAATCGCTTTGGAATACAACGGAAATGACAAAGGAACAGCCGAAATGATTTCGTCAAATTGTCTTTTAAGTTCAAATCCGGAAGGTCAGTATTTAGAAATGAAAACTGTAGCCGACCGAAATCTGAATGTGAAAAAATGGGCTTTGACAGGTTATATTTCTCAACCGGACGAGATCGGCAGAAAATTGACGGATGAAGAATTTTTAGAAGTTGCCACCGAAGCTTTGGAAAAAATCGGAGTGACAGGAAACAATCAATTCCGATTGGATATTCATAACAGTACGAAACAAAAACACATTCATTTTATCGTTAACAGGATTGATATTTCTGGGAAATGCACGGTAAAATCCCACGATGTCGGAAGAAGATTCGGAGAAGCTGTTCGGAAAGTTTGTAAAGAAAAAGGATTGTTGACCGATGTGGAAATAGGTGTTCAGAAAAAGAAAGAAATGCTGAAGAATTTATCAGAAGCTTTGAAAACCAGCAATAATTTTGATGAACTCCTTTTTAAAATGAAAGAAAAAGGTTTTGACATTCAATTGTCTTCTAATGTGAAAGACGGGATTTCGGGAATGCGGATTGTTATGGAAAAGGACAAAAACCATCAAACCGAAAGAGTTTATAAAGCGGGTTACAAATTGTCTGAAATTTCAAACCGATTGAAAATTTCTGAAATAAAATCTTTGTTTGAGGTGAAAAATGCGGTTCGGGAAGTCGAAAAATCGACTGAGAATTGGAAAGAGTTCCGAGCCAGTCTGCATCAGAAAGGATTCTCTGTTAAAATTCAATATAAAGAAGAGTTCAAACCCAATCAAAAAAATGAAATTCAAGATGTTTGGATAGGTAAAACTGAACAATTGGGAAATAACAAGCAGAAAAACGGATTGATTTTTA
The DNA here is from genome assembly GCF_006175945.1 of Chryseobacterium mulctrae. Lineage (NCBI taxonomy): Bacteria > Pseudomonadati > Bacteroidota > Flavobacteriia > Flavobacteriales > Weeksellaceae > Chryseobacterium > Chryseobacterium mulctrae. The sequence goes on from NZ_VAJL01000001.1 coordinate 195,018, forward strand.
ATCAATACAATGGTTTTTCTCTTTCCAAGATCGATCCTAATTTTCAAAATCTGACAAAATCAATGTCTGAAAATAGAGAAATAAGCATTCAAAACATACAACCACAATCACCATCAAAAGAAAGTGTAGCAGAAATTGCAGGTGAACTTTTAGAAGAACTCCTGAAGCCGAATTATGTTGCTCAAAGCGATGATGAACTTTGGAAAAAGAAGCGGAAATCAAGATAAATATTAACTATTCAAAAATCAAAAATATGGAAAATAAAAAACAGAACGAAGAATCTAAAAGTAGTGGAATGGAGCTTTTGGAAAACGTGGTAAAATCTAATGAAAATAACATTGCCTCGAATTTGGAGAATAAGGAATCTAATGCAGAAGTGAAAGCGGATATTGAAGATCTGGTATTGGCAATTGGTCAAATGCAATTAGACCTTGAAGTCATAAAAGAAATTCCTAATGACGTATTGGCTTTTTATGAAAAAGAACAGCTTTCAAGAAATCAGTATTTAAAAGATATTGCCACCATAATAGGAGCAGTTATTTCGAAAAAAACCAGCGATTTTTTGGAAAGTTTTCAAAAACCAGCAAAAAGGATGGAGAAATTTACTTGGAGCGGAATTGGAGTTGCAATTTTTTCAGTTTTGGTGTTGATCATTTCCATCAATTTCTCAACCAATTGGTACAAAGAAAGCATCAAAGCCAAAAGTGAACTACGTCAAGATATTTTAAAAGAAATTGCTGATGAAGGAAAAAAAATCTATGATGAAAATGAGATTAAAATATTGTCTGAAAATACTAAAGTAATGCAATTGTGGATCAAGAATAATCCTAAAAAAGCAGAAGATTTTTTAAGGTTTAAAGATGGGTTTGAGGCGAGAAAGTCCGAATAGTAAAACTTTTCATAAACCACTCTATTGGAATATGGAAAAATCAGCCTCACCACAACCGCAGATTTTCCCACATTCCAACAGAGGACAACAATAGCCAACAAATTTTGGAAATAATAATTTATGTCATTACTAAATTAAGGTTAGCCTTTTCACTTTAGGTGTCTAATTTTTTTTACTATTTTTTTAATAAAATTTTCTTAATATATTTGTAATCAATCAAAAATAGAATAACTATAAGGTAAAGTATAAATTACATATTAAAATATAGCGTTAAGCAGTTCATTTTCTTCGTTCAAATACTCGAAATATAAATACTAAAGAAAATATGATTGTAAGATGCGCCCTTCCAGGGCGTGTTTTGCGTCATTTCTTTAGTGGGTTATTCGAGTAACCTGAACGAAGGGTGATGTCAATTCACGCTCTTCTTTATTTCAAAAATCACCAACTAAAAAAACTAATTATGAAAACATCCGTAAAAACACAAGAATCAAAAAGGGGAAAAATACCTATAATATATTTCACAAAATTTTTTTATTCTTATACTGTCAAAAACACAAACTACAGATGCAATGCGAAAAGTTTATTTCTCAGTTCTTTTTCTATGTATTAATTCGATAGGATTTTCGCAGATTCCCAATCTGCCGACAATTCCAAGCCCCGTACAAAATACTTTTCAGAATTATTCTGAAAATATCACGCTGACTTCAAGTAAAAATAATATTCCTGCTGTGCCTCGGAATTATATAAATTCTCAATCTTCTGCTATTGACAAACAGAATTGGGAAATGCAGCAACGTGATTTTAAAGAGGTGGAGGAAGAAAAGATAGAGAAGGAAAAAAAAGAGTATTTTGGAAGAATCAATGTTTTGGAATCTTCCGGATATAATCTCCCTTCGCTTTCTTCAAAATCAGGAACCAACGCTTATTATGATGCATATAGCAAGCTGTCAGCAATTGATTCCGAAAATTATTCCCTGACAAAAGCCAATTTCATTGTTGAAAATGCCTACTATGATAATAAACTAAATTTTACACAATTCAAATCTGGTGTCAGCAAAACCGCCAATCAATTATTGCAAAAAATGAAGTCCGAGAAGTTAGATACTGGTGATAATACGATGAAAAACATCGCACTATTCAAGCATTTTTCAAAATCTTTCAAATATGACTTTAATGATTATATGGGAAAAAAGGATTGGAGTAAAATGTTTGCTTCTAAACTTTTAAAAACTGGAACCGGTCAATGTCATTCTATGCCTTTACTGTATCTGATGGTTGCCGAAGCAATGAATGCAGACGCTTCCTTGGCGATGGCTCCGAATCATACCTACATTCGTTTTATGGATGATGAAAACCAATGGCAGAATGTCGAACTTACTAACGGAATTTTCACTACCAATTCAATGATTTTGGAATCAGGTTACATTGGTTCTGAAGCTTTGCAGAGCAATGTCTATATGAACAGCCTTACAAAAAAAGAGCTGATCTCTCAATTGTATGCAGATCTGGCAAACGGTTACATCCATAAATACGGAATGGATGAATTCGTAGGAAAAACGCTGGATAAAGCTTTAGAATTTTATCCAAATAATATGTATGCTAACCTGCTCAAATCTATGTATCAGCAGGCGAGATTTGAATACGTTGCCGAAACAATAGGAATCAAAAATGTTGAGAATCCAGAAGAACTTCAAAATATCCGATACTTTCCTAAAGCAGCAGAACTTTTGAAAGAGACAAAATCACAATTTGATAAAATTGATCAATTGGGCTTTAAGTTTATGCCTGACGGTGCTTACTCCGAGTGGCTCAACAATATGGGGCGGGAAGCTAACAGACAAGAGAGCGAGGCTATTGCTGAAAGAATAAAGCAAATGAATGCTGAACGACAAAAAAAGATAAAAGAGGAAAATTTAAAAAAATCTCAGGAGGAAAAACGAAAGACACAGGAGAAAAAAAGAGAAGAGGAAGAAAAACGCAGACTTTTTTATCTAAAAACATAAATGATTATTTAATATCTATGAAAGAAATACTTCAAAAAAAAATCTATCAGATACTGTTGTTTCTACTTTTGGGAACAGTATCTGCAAAAGCTCAAAATAACCAGTTTTATAACGAAGCTTATAAAACTATCGACAATATGCTGGAAGACCGTCAAAAATACAGCTTTAAAGATGCGGTGTTTAGTGTAGAAGAAGCATATTACCAAGGAAAACTTGACACAATACGTATCAATAAGGAATTACGATTTCTAAAAAGTTTTGCCGAAAGTATAGTAAAGAGCAGAGAACTGAACTACAAAGGATCTGATAAAGAAAAAGTAAATAAATACGCTGCATTATATTCGATTATATGCCAGTCCTTGCCTGTTGCTGTAAGAGATACGGTAATCCAGTATAAACCTTTTAGCTATGATTTTGCTGATGTGTTTGGGCATTCCGATCTTCCAAATCTTTTTGTTTCGAAGTTATTAGCGACAAAAAAAGGAAACTGTAATTCGATGCCATATCTCTATAAGATTTTGGCTGAAGAACTTGGTGTAGAAGCTAATTTAGCATTAGCTCCCAACCACGTCTATATCAAGCACAACATTAAATCAATTGGATGGTTCAATACGGAATTGACCAGCGGTATCTTTCCTGAAGACGGGTGGCTGATGGCTTCAGGTTATATTCATTTGGATGCTATTAGAAACGGTGTTTTTATGAAAGCCCTAGATAATAAAGAAAGTCTTGCTTTGTGCCTTTTTGATCTGGCTCAGGCTTACAACCGTAGTTTTCCAAACAATGATGGAGAATTTGTTTTAAAGGCTCTTAACCGAGCATTAGAGATATATCCTAATTTTGCAAAAGCTCTCATTCTCAAAGCAGAGTTCCACAAAATACAGTTTGAAAAATTAATGGAGCGGGAGAATCTGAAAACAGACAAAGCTGAGAATATAAAATTGGTTCAACAAAATCCAAAAGCAAAAGAACTCTATGAGCTGATGCAGAAAGAATACGGTCACATCTATGATTTAGGTTATAGACAAATGCCGGAAGGAATGTATCTGGATTGGCTTGTATCTCTGAAAATGGAGAGAAATAAATATGAGAATAAAAAACTAATGAATAATTTTAAATAACCACAAATGAAAAAACTATTTTACTTTATTTGTTTATTGCTGATGGGATTTACCTTTGCTCAGCAAAAGAACAAAACCAATTTAAAAATTGAGAAACAATATGTAAATCCCGTTAAATTAACCAAAGAGGAAAGGTTACGTCCATATATGGATGAAGTCTTAAAAACAAGGGATTCTTTAACATCACAAGAAGCCGAGCGAAGAAGAAAGAATATTGAAGCGTCCAATCCTTTTAAGAAATATGGCTTTTATCCAAAGATTGCCACTTTAAGCAAAGGAAAATATTTAGAAGCTCACGATATTGATAGTATTGTAAGTATTGGCTCTGTAAAATTTAACAGGAAAACTAGAGAGATTACTGAATTTAGAGAAATAGATTTGAGCGATCCTGACGCACAGCCTTATCTTGATACCGCAGGACGCTGGTTTTCTCCTGACCCTTTGAGCGAAGAGTTTTCTAGTTGGACACCATATAATTATGCTTTTAATGATCCAGTAAATGTTATTGATCCAGATGGTAGAGAAGGTTTAGGATGGGGATTAAAAGACAATACTTGGAGTTGGAGTGCAAGTTTAACAACCGACAATTATCAACAACAAGGATTCTCCGACTATAAAGATGATGGGTCTGTACTCAGTAATGCTACGATACAAGGACAGGGAGGTAGTGCAGGTGCTGTTTACTTAGGATTTAATGGGCAAGCACAATCTATACCTGCAGGTACAACTACTTCAATGCTTCAATTGTCTAATTTTACCAGAGATGCTATCTCTGCAAGTTTGACGGGAGCTGCTGCTGCAATTAATGGGCTATATGATGTTTGGAAAATTGCGACATTTAGTCCAGACCCAAATATGAATTTGAATCCTCCAAGCGCAACAACGCCTGTTGGAAAAGCTCTTGAAATGGCGGGAAGTGTTTCTCCTTTATTGGGCGCAGAATCAAGTGGTGCGAATAAAATTACTGAACCTGTTACAAACACTTTGTACAAAAGACCTAACAACGCCACTACAGCAGCACAAAGAGCGGCGGTTCAAGGTGAGCCTTGCGTGACTTGTGGAGCTACTGGACAAAAAAATGTCGCAGACCATATAAAACCTTTAGTCCAAGAACATTATCAAACTGGTACGATTAATCAGACTAATATGAGGTCAATGAACGCTATTCAACCTCAATGTCAAACTTGTTCATCTCAACAAGGAGCCGCAATGAGTAAATACTCAAAAGAAATGAAAAAAATAATAAATCAAAGAACAAATGGACAATAAATATGTCAAGGAGCAAAAAGATATTTGCGAAAAATATTCGCAAGATTTTTTTGCTACATCTGAAGAATTAAAAGTAGGGATTTCCGATAATATAAAAAGTGGTGTGATGCCCATAAATGGACTAAGACATTTTCCTGAAGGAGATTCTTCAGGATGGTATATTTGGGCTGGAGAATATTCAGATGCAGATGATTTTTTTAAGCCGATGCATATCTTTCATTTAGAAGAATACTATCCTGAACTTTTAAAATATTTGACACTTCCTGCCGGTAATCGTTTTTTATTTGATAATAATGGATACGAAGATGTTTGGTTTGATGAAGGTTTGCTAGTTTATGATACTCAAAAATCTTAAAGCAAAAAATAACCAATGAATAGCGGAGAAGTTATAAAATTAGAGTTTACACCTTTAATAATTACTGTTATAATTCAGAAAGTAAGCAATTGTCAAATCTTGAAATGAACTGTTATTGATGAAATAAAGAGTTATATATTTTATTTTAGGATATCTATTGGGAAATAGCATAAAAACTGTCTGAAGAATAACATTCCCTGTTCTGCATTGGATGATATTTTAAGACTTTTGAGAAATAGTTAGTTGTATTTATTCAGATTTAAAGATTTGGTATGTAGGTTTGAAAAAAATATAAACTATAACAGTAACTTTCCGCTTTTTCTTTACATTTAATACACTAACCAAAAATAATATAAGATTATTTTTAAAAACTTTATATGGAAACAAAAGATTACATTATAGTTTCTTTAAGCGGTTGTGCTTTGACGATTTCCATTGCTTCTTTGATTATTACATTAATTCAAAAAAACAAGGAGACCAAAAGGACTATCCGCAAAACATTAACCGACACCCTAGAAGGCATTTCTAAAATTGGTATCGAAACTACAAAGCTTAGAGCTACAAAAGATATCGATTTCAATTCCGAATCTAATATTTTACTTAGACGTAATTATAATTCTCAAAGACGAATTTTAATTGCACACGCTGACTATCTTGTACAAAGATATGATAAGCTCGCAACAGAAATCGACTGTAACATTTTAGCAAGTGCATATTCAACAATCGGTGACCAAGAAAAATCTGAGTTGTTTTGGAAGAAAACCATTGAAAAATCAATTTCCAAACCAATTAAACTTATGAATTTAAGAGGCTTTGGGACTTTTCTTTTTACCAATGAGAAAGAGGATTTAGGGCGAAAATATTATGACGAAGCATTATCACTTGATTTACCTGAAAATGACGACAACAGGATTTTGAAATTTGACACATATTTAATGTTATGTGATCTCGAAAAAGAAAACGGCAATAAAGGATATTATGAAACAAGTTTAACTAACGCTATGGAAGTTCTAGCGAAAATAAAAAGTACTCGAAGAAAAGATGAAATGCAAATGCGTTTAAGGACAAAATTGCCTAATGTAGAATAAGGTCATACCTACAACATCAGTTTGTCAAAATGATAGTTTTCCTCGACAATCCTACTGAGAAATTAAATTTTTTCTTCTCTTTCAAATTTTCGAATGATTAATAATAAATAAAAAATATAGCTAAAATTATGATTTTTAATCTTGAAGATAATGAGTTATATAAAAATTTAATTCTTGCAGAAAAATTATTATTTGAATCTCCTAAGATAAAGTTTGAAAGAACATTAATTTGGAGGAAACAATATTTTAAAAATGTTCCTGGCATATATGCAATCTTTGAAGGAAATGATAAAATAATATATATTGGAGAGACAGGTAATTTATGTAAGAGAATGTCTGATATAACTAGAACTGTGAATCATACTTTCAGAAAGAAGATTGGTAAATTAAAATTTGGAGGAATTAAATCAAGTGAAAAATATGATTCCGAAATAGAAGTATTGCTGGACAAATATTTTGATGAAGAATTACATATTACTTTTATCGAAGTTAATTTCGGGAGGCTAGAAATAGAAACATATCTAATTGATAAATATCAGAAACAAATCATTAACTCCGTAAAAAAGAGAAAATTATTCTTTAATTATGATTTAATTTCTGAAGTTGAGAAGCAAACTAAAAAATAGGTTCTAATATTTGAAGAGTATTTGACAAGTTGAAAAAACTTAAAAATCAATTATTTATAGATTTATTGTTTATTATCACTTATTAGTAAAAAAATAACGCTTTATGAATCAGAACGTTTCTTATCTATAACGTGATAAAAGTAACTAAATGGCTTACCATAGTAGGGTACATATCGATCTTCTTTTTCATTTTCAATTAATAAATTATAAATCTGTGGTAAATATGAGATATATCTTCCTGAAAGAACCAAAAGATTAGAATTTTTTATTAACAGCTCTTTTCTGTATTTAGATAAAACAAATTTAGTATTTAAGATTTTAGTATTTTGAAGTTCAAGTCTGATAGCTTCTGAGTCAGCATAGGATATTCCACCTATTTTGATAAAAAAATGTTTTCCGATTTTTCTTGATTCGTCAGATGTTCTTGGTTTTGCTTCCGGAATCTTTGCAAGTTTCTTTTTAAATCTAGATAAATGTTTTGACCTATAGTAGTCCAATCTCCTTAGCTGTGTTCGTAAATTGTGATTATTGCGCAGTAATGTAAATCCATTTACCCAACACATTTCATTATCAGAGAATTTATGGTTTTTCATAGTCACTCTTCCAACGGACATTCCTATGAGTTTGTTTGAAACAGACTCTAAAATCATATCGTCTGATTTTCTTTTCCCATTTTTTAATATTGATAGTGTGTGTTCTGTTAAATCTCTTATTTTACGTTTTTCTTTAATTAGTGAACTCTTTCTTACCCTTAAAGTCCCGTTATAACATATTTCGTAACCAACAAAACCAATTCGATCAAAAGAATTGTTTGAAAATTTTGACCATTTGTAGGGCGATTTACTTTTTGAATCATTCCAAAAAAAATTTTTATTTATTTCGTTAACAGGTTTAGGAGGATGAGAAATTAACTTTAGCTTTTCCAAGCCATTAAAATAAATATCAGTTTTTTCATTACAAATTTTTCTATTAGGATGAATTAAAAGCATATCATCACAGAACCTTACATAACATAGCTTTTCATCTTCATCAGCTTTCATTTCCATATCAATACTATGCAGAACAATGTTTGCAATCAGACCTGATAATGCACCACCCTGTGGAATTCCAATGCGATTTCTCTTAATATTTTTATAACAATTTAATTTAAGTAAGTCATCTTTTACCCATTCAAAACTTCCACCCTCTCTCTTTCTTTCAATCCAATAATTCTTATCATCATTAAGGGCATATACAAATTTTTGAAAATCATAACATTGTAAGTACTTGTTGAATATTAAAATTGCCCGGTTATCAATTTTTACTTCATTGGTTTTGTTATGTATTTTTATGACATCTCTAAATTTTTCCTTAACTATATTATGATTCACTGTGTCAAAAAATTTACTGATATCACATTCAGATACCCACAAACGTTTTCCTTTATATTTGTTTTTGTGTAAATCGTCAGCAAAAAGTAGACACTATATAGTATAAAAGTTAAGGAGTGTTTTCAAAAAAAGAATTACATTTAATTATGGAAACACCTAAAAAGAAAAGTTCCGAAAAATTCATAAAAGACATCCGTAAAAATACAAGGAGGATCTTTACAGCCGAGCAGAAAATTTTAATCGTAATGGAAGGGCTTCGTGCAGAAACTTCTGTAGCGGAACTATGCCGACAGCATAATATTGCCCAATCTCAGTTTTATTCCTGGAACAAAGAATTTATGGAAGCCGGTAAAAAACGACTCAACGGCGATGTCATTAGAGAAGCCACGAGTGATGAAGTGTCGGATTTGAAGAAAGAGAATGCCCGACTGAAGGAAATGGTTGCCGATTTGGTTCTGCGCTATGACATTGTAAAAAAAAGCTTAGACATGCTGGATTGACCCATAAATACAGAAAGTTTATGAGATTATCAGCAAGTGAGAAATACGAAATTATTCAAGAAGTTACTACGAGTGAAATTGGTGTAAAACGAACCTTGGAAAGCTTTGGGATTGCAAGAAGTACTTTCTATAAGTGGTATCAGAAATACCTTGAAAACGGCTACGATGGCTTGGAAACGTCCAAAAGAACATCTAAAAGACAATGGAATAGCATTCCGGAAGAACAAAAAGATTTGGTAGTAGAAATCGCTTTGGAACATACAGAACTTTCCTCAAGAGAACTGGCGCACAAAATTACCGATGAACAAGGTATTTTCATCTCAGAATCCAGTGTTTACAGGATTTTGAAGCAACGGGATTTAATCCCTGCACCGAATCATTTTTTACTTTCAGCAGCAAATGAATTTAAGGATAAGACAGAATTTGTGCATCAAATGTGGCAAACAGATTTCACTTATTTTAAAGTGATTGGTTGGGGTTGGTACTATCTGAGCACTGTTTTAGACGACTACAGCAGGTATATCATCCACTGGGAACTCTGTGATTCGATGAAGGCTGAAGATGTGAAAAGAACAGTAAATACAGCGATTGAAAAAGCAAAATTAAAGTCTAAAGCCAAACCGAAATTACTCTCAGACAATGGTTCCTGCTACATATCAAACGAACTCAGAACCTACCTGAAAGACGATTTGAAGATGAAGCAGGTTCACGGAAAGCCGATGCATCCGCAAACCCAAGGGAAAATAGAACGATACCACAGAACGATGAAAAATGTGGTAAAACTCAATCACTTCTATCATCCTGAAGAACTTGTGGAAGCTTTAGAAAAATTCGTAGAAAACTACAATAACAAGCGATATCACGAATCTTTGAAAAACCTTCCTCCAGCAGATGTGTACTTCGGAAGATCTGAGCAAATTTTGGAAAAAAGAAGACAAATAAAATCGGATTCAATCCGAAAAAGAAGACAGTTGTATTTTCAACAGAAATTTATAAATTTATAACCCTAAATACTCCTTAAGGATTTATTCCAAAATGTCCAAGTTAGTTTGAAGACGTACAAATAACCAAATTAATAGTCTTTTCTAACAGCTCAATTGTGTCAGAATAAAACTCTAAGTCAAAGTCCGTTATTTGTTCAGGCGTTTTATTGGTTATAAATATTTCATTTTTAAGATCACTTATGAAATAATCCAAAGCTTCCCTCACTGTTTCTCGTTTCTCTTCTTTCTCAAACCACAAGTAAATATTCCAAAATGTACCTAGAGGAGCTTCATCTACTTCGTCAGAATTCGTAAAGGGTTGCGTACTACTTTTTACGGTTGATATGTATTTTAGGAATGATTCTTTAAATTCACCAGCAAAATAGAAACTTAAATCACAATAACCTTCTGGGTGTTCTCCCATTATATTCCAAATATTGTGGTCAATATAAACACCTTCAATAACTGCATCACTATTTTTTGATAGTTTGAGATTAAGTGGTTTTAAAGAAAGATAGAAGATGTCATAAGGAAGTTTGAAAAGGTCTGGCTTTACATCACTAACATCAGTTTTGTCCAATAAAAGTAAAAGTTCTTTGGAAAATGAAAAAATATTTCGCCCATTCTTATACCAATCACTCCAATGTGTAAAGTTTGAATATAGATATTCAAACTCGTGTATTTGTTCAATAGTAAGGGATGTTTTGTTTTTAATGAATTCGTTAACATTTGTTCCGTCATAATTGGTAACAAACCGTTTGACAAAGCTGTTATGGGTAAAATCGTTTGCAAAGTGTCTAAAATTTTGTTCTTTGTCGATTCTAAATGGAAAATGATATAGTAATTCCTGTTCTTTCATTGTCATTCAAACTTGTCAGAATTTTTGCTATACAATAATAGCTAAATTGTTCACACCTGCTACTTTTAGTGCATATCAACATTCTAGATATCTATATATTTAATGTTTGCAATACTACACAAAAAATAAATACCCAACCAAAGTTTTACGTTTGCTAGTGCTCTTTTAAGATTGATTAAACTAAATAGCTTATTCATTTCTTCTTGTAAAAATAGAAAATGTCTTTTTAAATATTGATAGAAAATAAAAAGCACTCTAATAAAATATAATTATGTATTATAATACAAGTAATCAGAATTAGCACCTATGTTAGCACCTAAAAATGAAAAACCCTATAAACATTATGTTTATAGGGTTTTTTGCGGAGAGAGAGGGATTCGAACCCCCGGACCTGTTACAGTCAATAGTTTTCAAGACTATCGCAATCGACCACTCTGCCATCTCTCCTTAAACTCCGATTGTATCGTTGTTTTCAGTGGTGCAAATATAGAACGTTTTTCAATGATGTCAAAATATTTTTACTACAAATTTTAACAAAAATTAATAATCAACTAAAAATCAGAGCAATTATTTTCTCAAACATCGATTAACACAAAGAAAAACACAGATTGAAAACAAAAAAACGTACCTCAAAGAAGTACGTTTTCAGATTTATAAATTAATTTTTAATAATTAATGTAATTCAGCAAGATATTTTTCTGCATCCATGGCTGCCATACAACCGCTTCCTGCAGCTGTAATCGCTTGTCTGTAGATATGATCCTGAACATCTCCTGCAGCAAAAACTCCCGGAAGATTTGTTCTTGTAGAGCCTTTTTCAGTAGCAATATATCCATTCTCATCCAAATCGATTTGACCAGCAAAAATATCTGTATTTGGCTTGTGTCCGATGGCAATGAAAATTCCGTGAACATCTACTGTAGATTTTTCCTGAGTCTGGTTATTAATCACAACCGCTCTTTCCACAAGGTTGTTTTCACCTTCAATACCAATCAATTCATGGTGAAATTTCACTTCGATATTAGGGGTATTTTCTACTCTGTGGATCATCGCTTTTGACGCTCTGAACTCACCTTTTCTTACCAACATGGTTACTTTATTCACCAACTTTGCAAGATAAGTAGCCTCTTCGGCTGCGGTATCTCCTGCTCCTACAACCACAACGTCTTTTCCTCTGTAGAAAAATCCGTCACACGTTGCACATGCAGAAACTCCTCCTCCATTGTATTTTTTTTCATCATCAAGACCCAAATATTTTGCAGTAGCTCCTGTAGAAATAATCACAGATTTAGCCAAAATTTCTTTATTTCCTGCATACAATTTATGAATACCGCCAACTTCTTTTGAAAATTCAGCTTTGGTAATCATTTCGTAATGTACTTTGGTGTCGAATCTTTCAGCTTGTTTCTGCAAATCCATCATCATTTCAGGACCGGTAATTCCCGCAGGATATCCCGGGAAATTATCAACTTCTGTTGTTGTAGTTAATTGTCCACCTGGTTCCAAACCTGTGTATAATTCAGGTTTTAAGTCTGCTCTTGCTGCATAAATTGCCGCTGTAAAACCAGAAGGTCCAGATCCAACGATCACACAATCTAAAATATTTTCTTCCATAATTTATTTATCAATTTCAAGGATGCTAATTTCGGAATTTTTAATGTTTTATTAAAGTAAATTTAATGATACTTGTCAATGTTTAATATGTGAATATTCAATTGTTAATAGTTGCTATTCTTTGGTTGATAGATTTTACTACCAGCAAATAAGAACTCTCAACCAGCAACAAAAATTATACTTTCATCTTAATTTTATCTACATTGATGATTTTGTAAACCAATTCTTTAATTAGTTCTGCATCATCCATATTTACGGCCCCCAAACCTTTTCCTTTCATGTCAAATTCTCTTAAAATAGAAATGACACGGGTAGAATGTTTTAGCGGATATAATCTCGCTGCTTCTGCATAATCTTTAATAAAATAAGGATTAATACCCATTTGTGAAGCGATTACTTGCTGAGGTTGCCCAATCATCGTATTGTAAATAATTACATTAGAAAAATAATTGTACAAACTGGAAAGAAGCATTACAAAAGGATTATTCTTAGGGTTTTTCCCCATAAAATAGGCAATTCTGAACGCAGCATTGGCGTTTTTCGCTCCTAAAGCTTTCTGAAGCTCAAAAACATTGAACTCTTTGCTTATTCCGATATGGTTTTCAACGATGGTGCCATCTAAAAGTTGACCTTCTTTTAAAATAATTTTAAGTTTTCCTAACTCATTTGAGATTCTGGAAAGGTCGTTTCCAAGATATTCTGCCAAAAGATTAGAAATATTCGGGGCTGTTTTTATCTTTAATCTGAGACACTCATCAGCGATCCATTTGGGAAGCGTATGGTCTTTTAAAGATTCGCTCAGAAAAAGAGCATTTAGCTTTGTTAAAGTTTTGGTAACCTTTTTTCGGCTGTCCAGCTTCTTATGTTTATGGGCAAAAACCAAAACTGTCGATGGAACCGGATTTTCTGCATACGCATCTAAAGCTTTGCTTTCTTCATCATTAAATTTCAAATCCTGCGCTTCTTTTACGATAATTACTTGCTTATCTCCCATCATCGGAAACTGTCGAGCCAAAGAAAGAATTTCCTGATAGGTTGTATCTTTTCCGTAAGTGACTGTTTGGTTAAAAGCTTTTTCGTCTTCCTCCAGAAAGTCGTGTTCAAGGGCTTTTACCGCAACATCAATAAAGTAAGGTTCTTCTCCGTGGAAAAAATAAATCGGTAAAACTTCTTTATTTTTAATATTTTTGAGGATTAAATCTAATTCTTTCATCATATAAATGGAACTTCCAAAACTGAACTTTCAGGAAACTTTTGATTTTAAATTCAAGAAAGACAAAGATAAGTTTTTTATTTATGACTTGGTTCGTAAAACTTACCTTTTGCTCACTCCCGAAGAGTGGGTTCGTCAGCATTGGGTTCACTATTATCTTACCGTAAAATCCTACTCTACTTCTGCTTTAATTACAGAAAAAAAGATTGTTCTGAATGGTTTAACGAAGCGTATTGACCTTTTGATAACAGAAAAAGCGCAGCCAAAAATTTTAATTGAATGTAAAGCGCCACAAATCAAATTGACCGAAAAAACATTTGAGCAGACTGCAAGATACAATTCTGTTATCGGTGCTTCTGAAATTATTTTAACGAACGGATTGCAGCACATTAATGCCTATTACGAAAACGAACAATACCAGTTTTATAAGCCTGAATAATTTCAATTTAATAATCAATTATTTCTGAATGTTAAACTTTTCTAAACTTATCTGTTTTAGGGTGTTTAAGTAAAAAAGTTTTGTGATTTTTGTATGATAAATTTAAATATCAGCATGGAAATTAAAAATATAGTATTCGATTTTGGAGGTGTTTTGATGGATTGGAATCCAAGATATTTTTTCAAAACCTATTTTAATGATGATGAAAAAATGGAATATTTCCTTGAAAATATTGCTCAGGATGAATGGAATATCGAGCAAGACAGAGGAAGAAATTTAGCAGAAGGAACCGAAGTTCAGATCAAAAAATTTCCGGAATGGGAAAAAGAACTCAGAGCTTATTATGATAACTGGACGGTAATGCTGAAAAGTGACATTCCTCAAAATGTAGAAATTCTGAGAAAACTGGGAAATACTTCCTATCAATTATACGGATTAACCAATTGGTCTGAAGAAACCTTTCCTTATGCTTTAGAAAACTATGATTTCTTTCAATTATTTGATGGAAAAATTGTGGTTTCTGGAACAGAAAAATTAATCAAACCTGACCCTAAAATCTGGAATGTTTTATTGGAAAGATACCAGTTGAAAGCCAATGAATCGGTTTTTATTGATGATAATTTCAAAAATATTGAGATGGCAAAAACTTTGGGTTTCAAGACCATTCATATTCTACCGGAAACAGATTTGAAAACTGAGCTGAATAATTTAGGCGTAAAATTCGATTAATTAAAACTTTATAACATTCTGTTAATCTTCATTCAAAGTTATTTTCATTAATTTAGATGAGGATTTTTGTTTTTCACGAAGAAACCACTCATTTTGTCATTCTGAAAGAATCTAAACGATTAAAGAGTTTTTATAATTATCATTTTTTAATTGTATTTTAGAGATTCTGTCAGGACGGCAAACTGCGTATTAATTATCTGAAAAAATTGTAAATCTGACAAATACCTAGCCCTGATTGTAGTGAAAATCCTTTTTTGAAAAAAAAGATTGCAACGAAAAGCAGGAAAAAGCTTCAAAAAAATTAAATTACAAAATATGATACGTTCAATATTATTATCAGCATTTCTTATGACTTCAGGAACTATTTTCAGTCAGAATTTAAAAACAGTGTCTTATCAGGATGGTTCGCAAAAGCTGAATGGTTTGGTAACCTCCCATGCCGGAAAAAAACTTCCCGGAGTTTTGATTCTTCCAGCCTGGAAAGGAATTGATGACGAAGCAAAAACTGCAGCCGCAGATTTAGAAAAACAAGGCTACATCGCATTTATTGCGGATATTTACGGAGAAGGAAATATTCCGACTGACAATGCTTCCGCTGCAAAAACTGCCGGATTTTACAAGAAAGATTATGCAGCTTATCAGAAAAGAATTTCCTTGGCTTTAGAGCAATTAAAGAAAAACGGAGCGGTTTCAGATAAAATTGCGGTAATCGGTTATTGTTTTGGTGGAACCGGAGCTTTGGAATCTGCGAGAGGAAAATTACCCGTTGTAGGCGTTGTTTCCATTCACGGAAGTATTGGAAAAGACCAATCGAGACCGAATGAAGCTATCTCAACTAAAATCTTAGTAGAAAATCCTGCAGAAGACAAAAGTGTAACACCGGAAGATTACAATAATCTGGTTAAAGAAATGAATGACGGCAAAGCAGATTGGCAAATCATTACGTATGCGAATTCAAAACATACTTTCACTGACCCAAAATCAGCCGATTATAATCCTGTGATGGCAAAAAGAGCCTGGAATCATACGCTCCTATTTTTGAAAGAAATTTTGAAATAATTGAACTCCAATAAATTAAAAAACAACCTCATTTACTGAGGTTGTTTCTGTTTATAGATCACTGATCGTATTACAATTAGAACACCACCAGTATTCTGATTCTTTATCTTTCAATTTCTTTTTTGTTTTCTCTTCACAATTTTCACAGACACATTCATCACTTTCGTCTTCTTTTGCTTCGTAATCGCAATTAAAACAACTCCAACTTATTAAATTAGTCTTTCCGTTGATAAACCATGTAAAAGAGTTTTCTTTACACTTTGGGCAAATTTGTAACGCCATATTTAAATTATTTCTTCTTCTCTATTCACCAAATCCATCGAAAATGCCGGAAGACAAATCGCAATATATTCGCAATGTTCTGAAAACGGATTGCTGTAACGGATCCTTGCTCCTTTTTCAATTAAAATACTTTGTCCTTTTTCTAAAATCACCTCTTCTCCGTCAATTTCAAATTGCTTTTTACCTGAAATAATGATGGTAAATTCATCAAATTCAGGAGTTTGATGAGGTTCACTCCAATTTGTCGGAACAACCATGTGTGCAATAGAGATATTTGAATTCTTGGTTGAATTTCCCCAATGTTCTTCAATTAATTTTCCGTCTGTTGTAGGAACTACAAATGGGGATTTCTGAATTTTATATTTTTTCATGATTATATTTTTATTTAATTATTCTCTCGCAGATTTAGCTGATTGAGCAGATTTTAATTCCTAAAATTAATCAACTTTAAAATGGTTTTCTTTTGCTATTTCGTAAACAAAATTGGTTCTGGTCGGTTCTCCGAAATAAGCGACTTCTTCTTCGGCAATTTTTTGTCCGCCCAATCTTTCTAAAGCAATCTGAGAACGGAAATTTTCTTTTCCGATATGGAAATGTACTTTGTCTACAAATTGAAAAACATAATCCAACATCACTTTTTTAATCTGTGGATTGATCCCTTTTCCCCAGGAATTTGTTCCATAAAAAGTATAGCCGATGAAAATACTGTTTTCAGTTTCATCAAAATCATAAAACCGAGTACTTCCTAAAATATCTCCCGTAGATTTCTCAATAATTTTAAAAGCGCCCTGACTTTCCATAGCTCCTTTAAAAAAGTTTTCAAAAACTTCTCTTTTGTAGCGGTCTTTATTAGGATGCTGTTCCCAAACTTTAGGATCTGAAGCCACTTCGTACAACAACTCAAAATCCCCTTGTTGTAAGGGGATTAATTGATATTCTTCGTTTTCTAAAACAGGTTGAATAGAAAAATTCATCTTTTATAAATTTGAATCTTAGCCTTTTGCTTTTGCAGCGTCAGATTCTATTTTTTTGATTTCTCTTAATTTCTCAGCAATTTTAGTTACTGCTTCAGGTTTTGCAGGCTTTAGAGCTACTTCAGCTTGAGCCATATCCCATTTGATCACAAGATTTCCTGAATTTTCATCAGTCGGGTTTAAAGTAATCTCAAACCATTCTTGTTTATCTGCTAATTTATTAACCGGAACCGTTACGTCTACAACATCCTGTTTTGGATCATATGTGTAAGCTCCCCATTGTTGGAAATCTTTATTTAAAATAACTTTCCATTCTTTTTCTGTTGGTACGATGAACAAACCGTAAGTTCCTGCTGGAACAGTTTTTCCACCAAAATTAACAGACTGTCCGAATGTAATTTTTGTAGAAGAGTTTGCACCCGCTCTCCAAACCTGTCCGTAAGGAACCAATTCTCCGAAGATCTTTCTTCCTTTCACTCCCGGTCTACCGTAATCTACAGAGATTTTTGACATTGAAAACTGCTGTTCTACTTTCTGACGCGGACTTGCTGCAGGTACTGAATAATCTTGTGCGAAGCTTAAAGCTGAAGCTGATATGCAAACTGCAAATAATAATTTTTTCACTTTTAAAATTTTGTCTAAAATTACAAAATCGAGTTCATAAATCACTTTTTGAAATTGATAAATTTTGTTAAATTAAATTGATGAAGAACAATGATTCTATTTTTATTTTAATGCAAAGGTCGCAAAGATTTTTTTAACTACTAATTGTTTTTAAGTTCGCAAAGGCGTTTCACTTAGCCAAGCTCACTAAAATTAGTTAAAGATTTCTTTTTGCTTGATTGATGTGTCTTAGATTATGATAGACTACAAAACGAAAAGTATCACCCAGTTTTAGTTTAATTAAATTTGAAATACTGATGCTGGTTTTTACTTTATTTAAATCTATATTTTTAGCTTCATTTAAAAGATGAATCATTTGCTTTTGCTGAGTAATAAATTCATTTAAAACGCTTTTATCAAGTTTGCTGTGAATAGGATTCATCGATTTGAAAGTCTTCATTGTATTCAGTTTTTCCTTTGGAAGCATCGATTTAGCAAAATAATTTCCTAAAATTCCCGAACTGAAAATCTCTGTTGATTTTGTATCTGAGTTTTTTATTTTTTTCCTGATCTCAGGAATATAAAAATTTCCGTATCGATTTAAATGTTCAAGACATTCCAGAATGCTCCAGCTATTTTCTGAAAGTCTGAAATTGAGTTTTTCATCTGATTGATTCAAAAGATTTTCGGCAAACTGTATATTTTCTTCAGTAATTTTTTTCAATTCATCGATCAGTTGAAGGGTCGGAATTTTCATGTCAATTTTTATTGCAAATTTCCAGTTTTCTCAAATGATAAATCTTGATTACAGTCAAGATTTTTTGAGTCTTGATAAAGTTTCGGGGCTCATTCTTAAATAATTGGCAATATGTTTATTGGGAATTTCCTGAAAAAGTTTTGGACTTCTTTTTAAAACCCTTTCATAACGTTCTCTTGGAGAATTGATTAACAAATCCTTTTCTCTTTCAATTTGTTGTAAAACTAAATCTTCCAAAATCACAGTCCATAATTTCAGATTATCGTCAGAAGATTTTATAAATTCATAAAAATCTTTTTTGGAGGCGACTTTAATTTCGCTTTTCTTAATCGCTTGAATACAAAAATCGGTTGGTTTTTCAGACAAAAAAGAATCGAGGCAGACAATAATATTTTCTTTATATCCAAAACGAATTGTTCTTTCCTGATCTTCATCTCTGATAAAAATGCGTAAGCTTCCTTTTTCAACATAATAAATATTGCTGTCGATATCGCCTTCCAAAGTCAGAAAAGAATGTCTGTCGATTACTTTCTTTTTTTGAAATAAATTGGCGTCGAGTAACGTCTGAATAATATTCATTTTCTTAAGTTTTAATGAAACAAAAACCCCATAAAAATATGAGGTTTTAAAATATTAGAAAAAATTATTCCGGCATTGCTTTCCATTTTTGCAAAATAGCGGTATAAAAATACATAAATACAAAACCTATTACCAAGATGATATAACTTAGCATAAAGCCTAAATCTTCAAAAATATTTGAGCAGTTTTGATAAGGATAAGAGTCCTGCATTTTCGTTACTACTTTTTGACAAGTTGCATTTTGATGGATTCTAATAATTGCAAAAATTAAAAGAACAAACAAAACAAAGCCATTCATCGAGATATTAACCAAAACAGATGACACTATTTTACTTACCATATCCATTTTCAATAACGGAATTAACAGAATAATTAAACCGATAAACAAAATAAAATATGAAACAAAAAACTGTTCCTGACCTCTGAAGGTAAGTCCGTAAAATACCGTAATCAAAGTAACAGTTAAAGTTAAAACTCCGGCACTGATTACGCTGAAAAGCAACGAACGAAGTCCGGTAATTCGAAAACTGAAAATAAAAGTAGAAAGGAAAAATGCAATCCAGATATAAATATGAATGTTTTCTGAAATGAAATCGTCTTTCTTCACAGAATCTACACTTGTCAATAAATCGGTCATGTTTTCAGACAGATAATAATATTCCGTCATGTTGTTTTTCACATATTTATCCGGAGCGAGCTGTTGATTGATTTCAGGATTAAATTCTCTTATTTTTATACTGTCTCTGATATCATTTTCACTAGGATAATCAGTAGTTGCAGCAACAGAATCTACGGCAACTGTTTCTTCATAATACGCATTTTCATCAGTTCTTGTTTTCCCTTCATAATCTTTGATAAAATAACGGATTTCAAAATTGGGATTATCTTTTGAGTAAATCATAGAAACCCATTTTTTAGCATTTAAGTTATTCTTAATTCTATACGTTTTAGAAATAGAAAGAAAATCTTCAAAAAGTTTCTCAAGCTCTGCCGGGTTTTTAGAATTTAAAAGCGCTGTGGTCTTCTGATTAATGATTGCTTTTTTATTTTTAAGAATATTATTAGGCGAGTTTTTATCATAGTAATTCGTTTCTGCAACTTTTACTCCATCATTAAAACCTTTAAAATCATAATCATAAAAAACTTGGGAAAAATTGTAGAAACTTGGCTGGGTCGTTTGAATCTGTGATGAAAGATCTACAACCTCTTTTTTGTAATAAAAGGTTTTAAATTTTTCTTCCTCGTCTGAATAAGCGGGCTGTATCTTGTTCGAATATTCCGGATTGGGAGCAATGAAATTTTCTCGCTTATCTTTTTGATAAGATTTTTTTGAATAAAGAGTGTAGTACTGATAAACTCTGTTGTAATACACAAAAAACTTTTTGTTCCGGTCTATTTTTTCAATATTATTTTCACAATACAGGTCATAAAAAGGTTTTGGAAACAATCTGTTTTCTAAAGTATATGACTCTATATTTTGAGAAAGAAAAGGCGCAGTTCGGTTGATAATATCAATGTTTTTTGCCATTTCCTGATCAGGATATTTATTATTGATAAACATTCTGAAACCCGTCATGTACGAGAAATAAAACGTAGTACACGAAAAAATAATGATAAAATATTGTACAAACTGACCAAACAGTTTTCCTTTAGAAGTCGGATAAAAATTCTTGAATGCATTGTTTTTAAGCATCATCAGAAGCCATCCTACAATCAGTAAAATAGAAATAATAAGATGAACGAAAATAACACCATTTCTGAAATAATCATCTTTTACAGAATATTTCTGAAGCGAAACAGGATCGATATGCGAAACATAACCGATGATAAAAAAGACGATATGAAAAACGAGAGCCGCCAAAAGCATCCAGACAATTTTAGTATTCCAGACTGTAGGATATCTTTCGAGCAAATATTGGTTGAATTTATTGAGTTTTTGCATTTTAATTTGAATTAAAAAAGATTAATTAACGAAAAACCTTCTCGTAGAAGACGAGATATTTCTGATGTAAATAATTTCTGCTTTTGCATTTCCTAAAGCAGAAATCACTTCATAAAACTGAGTTTCTGATGAGAAATAAGCAACATAAACTCCACCATTGAAGTTCAGTTTTTCCATATTGAAATCCTTAAAAACTTCGAGAAGTTTATCGCGACTTTCATTAGTATCAATTTCTATAATTAATTGGTTTTCGTCATCATCATTTACCTCAGAATTATTTTTGTATTTTCCGTTTTTCAGAAAGATTACTTTATCTGAAATCTTTTCGACTTCGTACAATTGCTGCGAACTTAAAATTAAAGCAATCGGATGATTCACCGAGTTGGCAATCGATTTTAAATCTTCCAAAATGACCTGTTGCGCCAAAACATCAAGGTTTGCTAAAGGCTCATCCAATAAAAGAATTTCAGGTTTTCTTAAAAGAATTCTCGCTAATTCAAAACGCATTTTGTAACCGGATGAAAGCTCACTCCATTTCAGATGTTTGTAATTCCACAATCCGAGACGGGCAATCATCATCAAGGTTCTGGTTTCGTTTTCTTCAGGCGAAACACCATGATTTGAAAGCACAAATTTCAGATTATCTTTCAGGCTTCCGTACCATTTTTCGGTTCGTTGCGGAATGTAAACCAACTTCGTTCTCAAATCATACTCATTTTTTGATTTTTCGTTGAAAGAATACTTTAAACTTCCATCGTTAAATGAAATTTCATTCGCCAAAATTCTCAGCAAAGTTGTTTTCCCGTTTCCGTTCTCTCCTACCAAACCATAAACCTGTCCTTTATTGATTTCCACAGAAACCGGACCGAGCGAAAAACGGTTGCTGCCGTAAGATTTTACAATATCTTTTGCTTTCAAAACAGACTGTTCAGAAATATGTTCTTTTACCGGCACTTTTTCAATTTTGGCGAGGAGAGTTTTTGATTTTTCGATTAATTCGTCGATGGCGTGATTGTGAGTTTCTTTCCAGTCGGTTAATTCAATCGCTTCTTTATAAATCGACATATCCTGAGTGTCAATAGCGCAATCTAACAGCTTTCTGAACCCTAAAACGGTGTCTTTATTATCAAAAAAATGGTAGACTTCGGCGACTCTTTGCTGATGTTTCGTCATTTGGTTTATTTAATTTAACCGAAGATAATTATTTTTAAGACAAGTTATATCTAAATGGTGAGAAAAAATTATTCTATATTTGGGGATATTTTAAGAATCGAAAAATGTTTAAGAAGTTTAGTTGTTTAGCCATTGTTTTATTGAGTTTAAACCCTTTCAAAGCTCAGGAAAAGATTCCATTCAGATTAACGAAACACAATAATATTATTGTAAAAACTTTGGTTAATGATAAAGATTCGCTTCATCTGATGTTTCAGATTGCGATGGAAGATGCTTCAATTTCGCCAGACAGAATCAGAAAAGCAGACCATATCACGTTTAAAGATGAAATAAGTGACGGAAATACGGTAAAAATCGGCAATAAAAAATACGGAAACATCAGATTTTTTGATAATGAATTGACCGGTCACGAAGCCGATGGAAAAATAGGAACCGGGATTTTTAAAGACCAATATTTTAAAATCGATTACGACAACAGTCAGTTTGTTTCTTATGATAAAGAGCCGGATCTAAAGGATTATCAACCGATGAATCTTTATGTAAAAAATGAGCAATTTTTTATCGTTGCAGACAATGTGATCGAAGATAAGCAACAGGAAGCTTATTTCCTTCTTCAGTCCGGTTATTCGGGAGGTTTGCTATACAGTAACGAGTTTGCAGAAGCCAATAATCTGAATGAAAAGCTGAAAATTACAGGCGAAAAGTCAATGAAAAATTCTGCCGGACAAATCATTACAACCAAACAGGGAGTTTTACCTTTTCTAAAGCTTGGAAATATTGTTTTAAAAAATCTTACAGCCGGATTTTTCATAGGAGACCTCAAAACTCAACACGCCAATTATTTTGCGGCCGATGTGATGCGCAGATTCAACTGGATTTTTGATAAGGACAGAAAGATGGTTTATGTAAAACCGAGTAAATATTTTAATGAACCTTATTATAAAATAAATTAACCCATTCCCGCCATCATCGACATATAATAATTGGCGCAGTGTAAAGATATAAGCAGAAGAATATTTTTTTCCTCAAATGTTTCTAAAATCTCAGAAGTATTTATTTGATATTCATAATTCAAACTTCGCCATTGAATATGAGGTTTCATCATCAGAAGTTCAGTTCCTTTTACATCGCTTAACACAAAAGATTCTTTGAAAAAACCTTTGTGACTAAGCGTATATTTTTTCTCGATATCATTGAAATAGGTATTCATTACGATATTTCCGTCCCAATTCATTGTAAATTTGAGAAGAACTTTTTTCCCATCAAGAACTTCAACAGTTGTTCCCCAAAAACCCTTCGGCTCAACCTGATATTTTGAGTTTAAAATTTCTATTTCAGCATTGAATTTAAACCAGCTTTTATAATTCAATTGTCCGACTGGGTTTCCGTCTTTTGATACTTTAAAATTGGTATATTTTTCTGCGATAGCTTGATATTCCATTGATGTGTGTTTTTTTGATATCCTAAATAAAATTTAGGTTTTAATTTTCATGATTTAATTACAGATAATGTTTTTGTTTAATCAGGTAATTGCATAAAACTTGCTCCGATAATTTTCAATTCGTCATCAAAGTGTTTCCAAACTCTAAAATATCTAAACTTTCCTTCGAATGGTGCTCCCATCATTTTCCCTTTCGCTGTCATTGTAACGATAGAAAGTGCAGTCTCGCCCATTATTCTAATGTCGTTAATTTCTATTGAAACTTTTTCAATAATCATTGTTTTCGCTTTATGCGAGTTCAAATCCATTTCTTTCGTTATAATTTCTCCCATCGGTGCAACTGCAAGCAAATCATCGTGTAATAATTGGTCAAGTATTTCCACATTGCTTACAAGTTGAGCCGAAAAAAGTTTGTTTTCTGCTTCAACAACGTTTTCTCTGGTGATTTCTGGTTTGTCCATATTATGTTGTGTTAGGTAGTTGTTGGTTTATAATATTTTTTTTCTGAATTTGTGATATGATCAATATATTTACTGCGTTAGCCAGGAAAACGAAATACAAAAGTCCAATTGAAAATACTGTTGAATTTTATACTTCAGCAATCCTGATTCAAAAAAATTGTTTTTTAAGTTCTTTATTTGTTCAACTCTACTTTGTTGATTCTTTTTCTGAACCATAAAAATTGTATTGTCGTCAGGAATAAATAAATTATTGAAAAAATTGCAAGTGTTGTAAGAACGGTTAAATCATTGGCGTAAATATCTATTAATAGTGTGATTACGATAAAAATAACACAAAATGCTGGTAATCCCAAAAATGTAAAGAGTGACAGATAGAAATTGATTCTGATTTTTTTTATCAAATTTAGAAGAACTGCAAAAGAAGAGATAAGCATAGCAACAAGGTATACCAATGAAAATCCTAAATTTAATATAAGTTCTAAAATCTGCATCCATTTTTCAAATGAACTTCCATCAATCAACTTTGTTTGAGAAATCACAATTCTATAAATAACAAATAATATGATGCTAATCAACAAATTGCTTCCACAAAATCTAAATACAATTTTATTTATTTCCATTTTGATTGTAGTTTTTTTTTGTCCATCGCAAAAAATTAAAAGTTGGAATAGTTTTTTATTTCCGATGCATTCATTTTTCACAAAATCTTCCCACATTACCCTTCAAATCTCGAACAAATAATCTTCTTTCTCCATAGTAGTATTTTATGGTGTCGATAAGCCCAAATAATGAATCGTTTTTGTTAAAATATATACTGTCGTTTCTTACATATACAGTGCGTTCTTTCCCAATAACAATCACATCTGATATTGGGTAATCTCCACAATGTTTCCAAAAAGTATTTTCTAAATTATATTTGTTTTTACAGGATTGCAAATTCAAAATAGAAATGATTATTATAAGTTTTTCATCTTTTTTTGTCAGCAATTTATGCAGAATATTGATTAGGCATATCGTACAACGTTCCGAGGCATTGCAATGGTAGATTTTTAGCACAGAAATTCAATCAAATGGCAAACTTTGGGTTTTGAAATTTCGTCCCGCTATTTTTAAGCCTTTGTTTTACGATTGTACTTTTTTAGTGTTTTTCCGTTTCTAATAACTTACCTTCTTTATCATAATATTTCCATTCTCCTACCTGTTCCCCATTCACATAGTTTCCTATGCTTGTCAACTGTTCATTTTCATAATAAGCTTTCCATTCACCTATTTTTTCTCCGTTTTCATAGTTTCCAATTCCTGCTAATATTCCATTTTCGTGATATTCTTTCCATTCCCCTGTCTGTCTGCCTTTTTTAAAGTTTACTTTTCCTCTTAATTGTCCATTAGGCCAATAATAAGTCCAATAATCTTTTTGCTTTCCATCCTCAAATAATCCAATAATTGATAATTTTCCGTTTTTAAAATATTGTTTCCATTCTCCAATTTGTTTTCCGTTTTGATATTGACCAATCCGTTCCAATTTTCCATTTGGGTGATAAGCTTTTGCCTCTCCTGTTAATTTTCCATTCTTGTCATATTGAGCGACTTCCTTAATTTGACCAGTTGTATAAAATGTTTTTTTTTCAGTCTGTGCGTACGAAGAAGATAGAAGACTCATTAAAAACAATAGAAAAAGTATGTATTTTATGGATAGGTTATTCATTTTTTTGCAATGTTATTTTTTATCTGTTGTTTTAGCATATCGCAAAACGTTTCAGAGCTTTGTGATGTGGCGGAAATCTAAGTATAAATGCTCTTTTCAATCAAAGAATTGCCGTTGAATTTAGCCGAAAAACGTCATATTACCAAGCCGATGTTGAACTAAACCTTCGGTAGCTTTCCCAATCGCATAAATCAGTTACTTTGTAAAGTTAATTAAAAAATCAATAGAATGGCTACAAAAAAAAGAGTTTAGACGAGCTCAGAGAAAACAAAATCATCAATCAGGCAAAGCGCGAAGTGCCTGGTTTTACAGAACTTTTAAGCCGTTTTGAACGTACGGTTTCGGTGTTGGGACGCAGTCAGAGCACGTTCAATAATTACTCCAGACACGTCGCGGCGGTGTCGCTGCATTTCGGGAAAATCCCGACAGAATTGGATCCTGAGCAGATCCACGAT
The DNA here is from genome assembly GCF_006175945.1 of Chryseobacterium mulctrae. Classification (NCBI taxonomy): domain Bacteria; kingdom Pseudomonadati; phylum Bacteroidota; class Flavobacteriia; order Flavobacteriales; family Weeksellaceae; genus Chryseobacterium; species Chryseobacterium mulctrae. The sequence continues at coordinate 221,507 of NZ_VAJL01000001.1, forward strand.
TACCTTTTTTACCTTCAGAAAAAATCAAGATCACCCTCGCAATCGTATTTTAAACACACGGTTTACGGACTTCGGTTTCTGTTGAAATCGGAAGGTTTGAGCTACGATTATCTAAGTCTTCCGGAAATTAAAAAAGAGAAAAAACTGCCTGTTGTGCTCAGTAAACAGGAGGTTTGGCAGATGTTGTCATGCTGTAAACTTTTAAAACATAAAATCTTAATCGGGTTGCTTTACGGTTGCGGATTGCGCTGTCTGGAGGTCAGAAATCTCCGTTTATGCGATTTGGATTTTTACCGAAAACAGCTGAAAGTGGTTCAGGGAAAAGGCAAAAAAGACCGCTATTTGCCTTTGTCGGAACATTTGATTCGGGGTTTGAAAAAATATATTGAAGCGGAAAAACCGGAAGATTTTCTCTTTGGAGAACCTCGAGCAAATCGTGCAGGTGGAGAATTCGATTCAAGATATTCGCAACGTGGCGTACAATGGGCGGTGAAACAGGCTTCAAAAACGGCAAAAATATTGAAAGAAGTGAGTGTTCATACGCTTCGGCACAGTTTTGCGACGCATCTTTTGGAGGATGGGATGAACATTGTGAGCATCAAAAATCTCCTCGGCCACGAAAACATCGAAACGACCCTCGTTTACCTTCAAATCGCCCAACTTTCTACCCAAAAACTCTTCTCTCCACTGGATACTTTGTTTGAGGAATGCAGAGCGAAGTAGTTGGTTTTGAATTTGTTAAAAGCCAAAATTCAAGCTTTAAATTTAATGAAAATCAACGTTTAGAAATCTCAAAAATACAGTCTGCTCAACCTGAATCTCAACCTCGATACGAAGTCGCAGATGTGTTGAATATTTTAGGTTCAAAACTAGAAAATTTAGGATTAAATTCCTGGCAATTAAGAACTTTATTTGCGTTAAAAAAGTGCCGTACATCGGCTTTGGGCGGTCATATTGACGCTTGTGACGAATGCGGAAATATCAGCATCAGCTACAACTCCTGCCGAAACCGGCACTGCCCGAAATGTCAGGGCAAAAACCGCGAAAAATGGATTGAAAACCGGGAAACCGAACTGCTTCCAGTGCCTTATTTTCACGTGGTTTTTACCGTTCCGGAAGTGCTGAACAAAACCGCACTTCATGCTCCGAAAATGTTGTATGATATTTTATTTGAATCGGCTTGGGAAACGCTGCAAACCTTTGGTGAAAATCGAGGTTTAAAAATGGGAATGATCGCTATTTTGCATACTTGGGGACAGAATCTGAGTCTGCATCCGCATTTGCACTGCATCGTTCCGGGTGGCGGCGTGGATGAAAACGGAGTTTGGAAAAACATCAGAAGCGACGGTAATTTTTTGTTTCCTGTAAAGGCTTTGAGCAAAGTTTTCAGGGCTAAATTTTGTGAGAAGCTGAAGGTTCGGTTATCATTAAAATGTAATAAAAATCAGACGGAAAATGATGAAAATCAATTTGAAAACCGAAAAAATGAAGCAGAAACTTATGAAAAACTCAGACAAAAACTTTGGGAAAAACCTTGGGTAGTTTTCGCTAAAAAACCCTTTGGCAGCCCGAAATCTGTGGTGGAATATTTGGGAAGATATACGCACAAAATCGCGATCAGCAACCAGAGAATCAGGAAAGTTGATGCGGAAAATGTAACGTTGGAGTACAAAGATTACCGCCAAAAAGGCATCAAAAAGCAGATGGTTTTGAGCCATGAGGAGTTTATCCGCCGTTTTGCGATGCATATTTTGCCGAAAAGATTTGTGAAAATCCGCCATTACGGTTTTCTCAGCAGCACATGGAAACGAATGAAGCTAAAAAATCTGCAACAGAATTTAGGCATTCAGCCCAAAGGAAAATTTCCACCCAAAACTTTTCAGCCGAAATGTAGTTGCTGCAAAGTTGGGAATTTGGTAACGATTGCAACGTTCGATTTGCGCGGTCCGCCCCTTTGGTTTTTGGAGATGAGCCAAAACTTTGAAAAGCCAAAAATCTAGCATTTTGGGTAAGGGTATTTATGCCTAAAAGTGAAGGAAAACACGATAAAACCAAGAAAAACCATCAAATTCACCCACAAAAAAAGAGACCTTTCTGAAAGTCTCCTGTATATCTTTAAAATCCTTCGTCGGTAAACCCATAATGCTGAAAAAAGCTCCCGAAGCTTCCGTTCAACAGGGTTTTCATTGTTCGTGCTTCGCACGCAACGAAAACTTAGCTATTGGCAGAAGTTTTTTCAATTACCTTTGGTAGGAACAGTATCTGTAGCATCAGATTTGGAACTATTTGCTAAATAATTTAATACATCACGTTTAAAATTCTCTGTTATAAATATCTGTTGAATTGTATAATTAAAATAGTCATCAATTCCTTTGGAAAAATTTGTGATAAATTTTTGTTTGTGTTTTTTGTCAAATGAGTCAAAAATAAATGTCAATTTTGTTAAATTTTCGTCTGCTTTTTTAATTTTAATTTTCCATTTAAGTTTTCCGTTCTTAGAAAAAGACTCGTTAATAATTGGTTTTATTGGATGTTTAAGAGTCTCTGCATTATATTCTCCTTTGAATAGCATTAATATGTTAGTTTCAAAAGTTTTCTGTTTAAGTGTTTTCTGATATTTATCCAAATTCGTTAGGATTATAGTAGATTTATAGTTTTTGTTTTCTGTAAAATAAATTGTGATAATATTATTATTTTGAGTTGTAGAATCTATTTTCGTTTCATTCAACGTATAATCGCTTAGATAATGATAATTAAAATCATTAAAATATCTTACAATTTTTTTTAGTGGTAATTTTATTGTTTCTGTTTGATTGTTATTGATAATTTGCTGTCCGTACAAAAATGAACTTGAGAGAATCAATATAAAAGCTATTGATAATTTAAAAATAAAATTTGAATTGTTTTTCATTTTTTTTTGCTGTTTAGATAAAATTTCCGCCAACACTTAGCTTAAAGCAATGCTTTAAGCTAAGTTATAATTTTTCTAAAGTAACCAATTTTCAATGAATCAACAAATTATTTAATTTTTCTTAAACAAAAAAACCTAACAGGTTTTAAAAACCTGTTAGGTTTGACGAAAAGTTTCGTTCAAATTTTATTTAAAAATTACATCGTTTCCATTTTGAAACTCATACTTTCGATAACTTTCAATATTGCTTCAACTGTATCCATCGATGTTAAACAAGGAACACCGTTTTCCACACTCATTCTTCTGATTTGGAAACCGTCTCTTTCAGACTGTTTTCCTTTCGTCATAGTGTTGACAACGTATTGTACTTTTCCTTTTTGAATCAAATCGATTAAGTTGACGCTTTCCTCTCCTATTTTGTAACCAATTTTGCAAGGAATCCCTTGTTCTCCGAAGAATTTAGCCGTTCCTTCAGTTGCCCAGATTCTGAAACCAACTTCATGGAATCTTGCAGCTAAATCTGCCGCTTCCTGCTTGTGTTTATCAGCCACCGTGAATAAGATTGAACCATGCATCGGAACTTTTCTTCCTGCTGCAACCAATCCTTTGTAAAGCGCTTTTTCTAAAGTCGTGTCTTTCCCCATAACCTCTCCTGTAGACTTCATTTCTGGACCTAAAGAGATATCAACTTTAGTTAATTTTGAGAAAGAGAATACAGGAACTTTTACGAAAACACCTTCTTTATTCGGAACCAATCCGTTTTTGTAACCTAAATCAGTCAGTTTTTGACCTAAAATTGCTTTTGTAGCAAGATTTGCCATCGGAACTTCCGTAATTTTAGATAAGAAAGGAACCGTTCTAGATGAACGTGGATTCACTTCAATTACATATACATTTCCTTCGAAAAGAACGTACTGAATATTCATTAAACCAATTACTTTCAGTCCTTTAGCTAATCTCTGTGTATAATCTACCAAAGTATCAACTTCGCTTTGTGAAATATTTTGTGGAGGATACACTGCAATCGAGTCTCCGGAGTGAACTCCTGCTCTTTCGATGTGTTCCATAATTCCAGGAATGATCACCGTTTCACCGTCGCAGATCGCATCAACTTCAATTTCTTTTCCTACCATATATCTGTCTACCAAAACCGGATGTTCTGGACTTGCGTCTACCGCAAATTCCATATAATGAGCCAATTCTGCTTCTGTATAAACAATTTCCATTGCTCTACCTCCCAAAACGTAACTTGGACGAACCAAAACCGGATAACCGATTTCGTTGGCAATTTTTATCGCTTCTTCTTTTGATGTTGAAGTTTTTCCTAGAGGCTGAGGAATCCCCATTTCCTGAAGGGCTTTTTCAAATTTGTCTCTGTTTTCTGCTCTATCCAAATCTTCCAGAGAAGTTCCTAAAATCTGCACTCCATGAGAAGCTAATTTATCTGCAAGGTTGATTGCTGTCTGTCCTCCGAACTGTACGACAACTCCTTTTGGTTTTTCAAGCTCGATGATGTTCATTACATCTTCTTCCGTTAAAGGTTCGAAGTATAATTTATCTGAAATAGAGAAGTCTGTAGAAACCGTTTCTGGATTATTGTTGATGATAATCGCTTCGTAACCCATCTCTTTGATTGCCCAAACTGAGTGAACCGTAGCGTAATCGAACTCAACTCCCTGTCCGATTCTGATCGGACCTGAACCTAAAACGATTATTTTTTCTTTGTCTGAAGCAACACTTTCGTTTTCTTCTTCATACGTTCCGTAGAAATATGGCGTTTCAGATTCGAATTCTGCAGCACAAGTATCTACCATTTTAAATACCGGCATTATTCCGTTTTCTTTTCTGAAATTGAAGATTTCACGCTCTTTTACATCCCAAAGAACTGCGATATTTACATCGGCAAAACCTAGTTTTTTAGCTTCTAATAAAATGTCTTTATTGAATTTATTTTCAGCGATCACTTTTTCGAAATCAATCAATTTCTTGATTTTCCAGATGAAAAATTTATCTATTTTGCTCCATTCTACGATTTGTTCCCAATCATATCCTCTTCTTAAAGCATCTCCGATGATGAACAATCTTTCGTCATCACACACTCTGATTCTTCTTTCGATTTCTTCTGCCGTTAAAGCTGCAGCCTGTTTAGTTTTTAAACCAATATGTTTAATTCCTGTTTCCAAAGAACGGATTGCTTTTTGTAAAGACTCTTCGAAATTTCTTCCGATGGCCATTACTTCACCCGTCGCTTTCATCTGCGTTGACAATCTTCTGTCCGCTGTTTCGAATTTATCGAATGGGAATCTTGGGAATTTAGTTACTACATAATCCAAAGCCGGCTCGAAACAAGCGTAAGTTTTTCCTGTAACCGGATTCATAATTTCATCTAAAGTTAATCCTACCGCAATTTTCGCAGCAATTTTCGCAATCGGATAACCTGTTGCTTTTGATGCTAAAGCTGATGAACGAGAAACTCTTGGATTCACCTCAATGATATAATATTCGAATGAATGTGGGTCTAAAGCCAACTGTACGTTACATCCACCTTCAATTCCTAATGCTCTGATAATTTTTAATGAAGCATTTCTCAACAACTGATATTCTCTGTCTGAGAGTGTCTGAGAAGGCGCCACAACGATTGAATCACCTGTATGAACTCCAACCGGGTCGATATTTTCCATGTTACAAACTACAATCGCATTGTCGTTTGCGTCACGCATTACTTCGTATTCAATTTCTTTGAAACCTGCAATTGATTTTTCAATAAGACATTGTGTAACAGGACTGTATTTCAATCCTAATTCTGCAATTTCTTTCAATTCTGCTTCAGTCGCAGCAATTCCACCACCTGTTCCACCCATCGTGAAAGCAGGACGAACAATTACCGGATATCCAATTTCATTAGCAAAATTAATTGCTCCTTCCACCGTATTTACGATATCAGATTCAGGAACCGGTTCGTTCAATTCTCTCATCAATTCACGGAACAAATCTCTGTCTTCCGCTCTGTTGATGGCCGAAAGCGTAGTTCCAAGAACTTCAACTTTACATTCCTCAAGAATTCCTGATTTTTCCAATTCTACCGCCATATTCAAACCTGTTTGTCCACCAAGAGTCGGTAAAAGTGCATCCGGACGCTCTTTTCTGATGATGTGACTTACAAACTGAAGTGAAATCGGCTCGATATATACCTTATCCGCGATTTCAACATCCGTCATAATCGTTGCAGGATTTGAGTTAATCAAAATTACCTTGTAGCCTTCTTCTCTCAAAGACAGACAAGCCTGCGTTCCTGCGTAATCAAATTCTGCAGCCTGACCAATGATGATAGGTCCTGAACCGATTACTAAAATTGTTTTTATATCTGTACGTTTTGCCATTTCTAAGTTAGATGTTAGATGCTAGAAGTTAGATGTTAGACTTTTAGCACTGTTTTTTATTTAGATTTAATTTACACATTGTCATTCCGAGGAATCGAGGAATCTTTTATTATCCTAGATTCTTCACTACACTTCGCTTCGTTCTGAATGACAAACTTAATGTTTTTACTTATTCTTAAAATCCTCCATCAACGTGATGAAATCATCAAACAAGTAGTTTGCATCTTCAGGACCTGGACTTGCTTCCGGGTGATACTGAACTGAGAAGCAAGGGTGAATTTTGTGTTTCAGACCTTCGTTTGTTCTGTCGTTCAATGCGATGTGCGTTTCAATTAAATCTGTTTCTTTAAGACTTTCCTGGTCTACTGCATAACCGTGATTTTGGGAAGTAATTGCCACTTTGTTTTTCTCTAAATCTAAAACCGGGTGATTTCCTCCTCTGTGTCCGAATTTTAACTTGAAAGTTTTTGCTCCACAAGCCAAACCGATCAATTGGTGTCCTAAACAGATTCCGAAGATTGGAACTTTTCCTAATAATCCACGGATCATTTCTAAAGCTCCTTGATTATCTTCCGGGTCTCCAGGACCGTTTGATAGCATAATTCCATCTGGATTCATCAATAAAATTTCCTCTGCAGTTGTATCATGTGAAACCACTGTGATGTCGCAATTTCTTTGAGACAACTCTCTGATAATTCCTAATTTAGAACCAAAATCCACAAGTACTACTTTAAGTCCTCTTCCCGGGTTTGCATAAGGTGTTTTTGTAGAAACCTGCTCCACCTGATTGGTTGGAAAAGTCGTTCCTTTTAGCTCTGCAACTACTGTGCTTTCGTCTGCATCAGCGTTTACGATTTTTCCTTTCACAACTCCGTGGTTACGAAGAATTCTTGTCAGTCTTCTTGTATCGATTCCTGAAATTCCTGAAAGTTTTTTCTTTTTAAATAATTCATCTAAAGTAATCTGAGTACGGAAATTCGACGGCAAATCACAAAGTTCTTTTACGATAAGACCTTTGATAGCCGGCTCTATACTCTCATAATCATCTCTATTAATCCCATAGTTTCCGATAAGCGGATAGGTCATACAAACAATCTGACCGCAGTAAGATGGGTCAGAAATAAGTTCTTGGTACCCTGTCATTCCGGTATTGAAAACCACTTCTCCTGCAGTTTCCAATTCTGCTCCGAAACCTTCTCCATGAAACACTTCACCGGACTCCAGTATTAATTTTTTCTTCATTTTTAAATTAGATATTAGATTTTAGAAATTAGAAGTTAGACTTCTTCATTCTGTTATTTTACTTCTTATTTTTTCTATTTTACTTTTTAAACCACCCCGTCAAAAATTCTTTGAATTTTCGCCACCCCTCCAAAGGAGGGGAGTTTGTGGGCGTTTATTTTTCTCGAAACTCGTATCCCGAATCTCTTATTTAAAAGTGTATCCTTCTTTTTCTAAGGCTTCTTTTAAAATTGCCATTCTCGCGAAAACGCCGTTTTGCATTTGTTTGAAAATTCTTGAGCGTTCGCATTCTACCAAGTCTGTATCAATTTCTACTCCTCTGTTGATTGGAGCTGGATGCATGATAATCGCTTCTTTTTTCATCGCTTTTTCTCTTTCTTTCGTCAAACCATATTTTCTGTGGTATTCTGAAGCAGAGAAGCTCATTTTCGCATCGTGTCTTTCGTGTTGAATCCTCAATAACATCAAAACATCAACTTCTTTAATCAATTCATCAACAGATAAATAAGTCCCGTTAATTAAAGCTCCTTCATCAAACCATTGTTCTGGTCCTGAGAAATAAACTTTGGCACCTAATCTTCTTAATGCTTCTGCATTTGAATTAGCAACTCGGCTGTGTTTTACATCTCCTACAATTCCTATTTTTAAACCTTCAAATTTTCCAAATTCCTGATAGATTGTCATCAAGTCTAACATACATTGAGAAGGATGATTTCCTGTTCCGTCTCCTCCGTTGATAACGGGAATTGTAATATTTTTTAATTCATCAAAATATCTGTCTTTCTTATCTCTGATTACAACCAGATTTACACCAAGACTTTCAATCGTTTTTACCGTATCATAAAGACTTTCACCTTTATTAACAGAACTGTTTGCCGCATCAAAAGGAACCACCTGTAATCCTAATTTTCTTTCGGCAATATCAAAACTTGTTTTCGTTCGTGTACTGTCTTCAAAGAAAAGATTTGAGCAAAAAACTTCTCCTTCAATTTTAGCAGTTTTTCCATTAGCAAAAGCCAGTGCTTCTGTTACTATACTGTTGATTCTCTCGGTACTTAGTTCTGTAATCGTAAACATAATATCTTAATTTTTTACAAAAAAAAAGCGAAGAAAATATCTTCGCTTAAAATAAATAAATATCGTAAAGGGCGTCTACGCCCGGTAATTCTAATGATATAAATACTGTGTTATTCATTAGGTGCAAAGATATAACATTTTGGCGAACTAACAAAATCAAAATTCCTATAAAATTAAAAAATCTTAATCTCTCTTTATTTTCATTTTTAAATACTACTTTTGTTAAAACTCAACCTCATTTTTATGGATTTAAAAGACAAAATGATTCTCAGCATCATTCAGGAAGACTCTACCTATTCTGTGAAAGAAATTTCAGAAAAGATTGGTCTTACCTTTACTCCGACTTATGAACGTATCAAACAGCTGGAAAAACAGGGAATCATCGAAAAGTATGTAGGACTTTTGAACCGTGAAAAACTGGGTTTAAATATTGTTGTTTATTGCAATGTTCGTTTGAAAGAACAATCTAAAAAAGTGCTTGAAACATTTGAGAAAAACATTATGCAGCACGATGAAGTTCAGGAAATAATCAGCCTTTCAGGCGAATATGATTATATGCTGAAAATTATCGCTAAAGACATCAATTCTTACAATAATTTCACGGTAAATGTAATTTCAAATATTCCTAATATCGGACAATATCATAGTTCTATCGTACTTCACGAGGTTAAAAAATCTACTAAATTTAAGATTGATTTAGGTTAAAAAATATTTAATCATTTGAAAATGCTTCGACTTCGCTCAGCATGACATTTCTAATACTAAAGTCATTTTCCAGCGGTGTCGTGCTAAGCGGAATCGAAGCATTTAAGAATAGTTTTAGCTTAAAACCATTAACCTAACAATTTGTTTTTTAGTTTATTAAACTGATATTCTATTTTATCCAGACAAAGATTCCCAATACTTCCCTGATGGGTATGATTTAGCTTTCCTATTTCAAAATCAAACTCATTATTTTCAATCTCCTGCCCTACTTTTACATAAGCATCACGGAATGAACTTCCGTTTTTTACTTCTTCATTAATTTTCTCTACACTGAAAAGATATTTATACTTTTCGTCTTCAAGAATTCCATCTTTCACCTGAATATTTGGTAATGTATAACTTAAAATTTCCAAACATTCTTTTAAAGAATCAATTGCTGGGAAAAGAATTTCTTTCGTCAGCTGCATATCTCGGTGATAGCCTGATGGAAGATTGTTCGTCAACAAAATAAACTCATTCGGTAACGACTGAATTCTGTTGCAACGGGCACGAACCAACTCAAAAATATCAGGATTTTTCTTGTGAGGCATAATGCTGCTTCCCGTTGTAAATTCTTTAGGAAAGCTTATAAAATCAAAATTCTGACTTAAATACAGACAAACATCATAAGAAAATTTACCTAAAGTTCCTGCCAAAGTTGCCATTGCCATCGCCAGCATTTTCTCTGATTTCCCACGCGTCATTTGAGCATAAACTGAATTATAGTTCATCGACTGAAAACCTAAATTATAGGTCGTACTCTCACGGTCAATCGGGAAAGACGAACCATATCCTGCAGCGGAACCCAGTGGATTTTTATTAATGATATTTTTAACCGAAAATAACATTTCGACATCATCTAACAACGCTTCTGCATAAGCTCCAAACCATAATCCAAACGATGATGGCATCGCAATCTGTAAATGCGTATAACCCGGAAGCAAAACATTTTTATGCTGTTCTGCCAGTTTAATTAAGATTTGAAAAAATTCATCGGTCAAAGCTGTGATTTCACGGATCTCATCAACCAAATACAATTTAATATCTAATAAAACCTGATCATTTCTCGAACGTGCTGTGTGAATTTTCTTTCCTGTATCTCCTAATTTTTCAATTAAGATAGATTCAACTTGCGAGTGAATGTCTTCCGCAGTTTTATCGATTTCAAAAGTTCCATTTTCGATATCTTCTAAAATCTCTCCCAAAACAGATAACATCTGCTTTGATTCTTCATTCGAAATAATTCCGACTTCTGCCAACATTGTACAATGCGCCATCGAACCTTGAACATCGTATTTTGCCAAACGCTCATCAAAGTCCAGGTCTTTCCCAACTGTAAATTTGTTAACTAATATATTAGTGGCATTGTTGTCTTTTTGCCATATTTTTTTCATAAAATTCTTTTTTTATTTAAAATTTTCTTTTGTCTTGAAACAAAAGAAACAAAAATTCAAGACTGGAAACTCCGACTAAAAATTAAAATTAAATCCTAAAATCCCCAAAACTTGCGCGAATTCAACATTTGTTCCTCAATTTAAAATTAGTGTCGCGCTTCAAACAGTGGGAATTTTTTAACGGATTAAATTTCAATTTTCTTAACGCCTCCGTTTCCTAAGTCAATATTTTTGCGTTTAGGAAACTTCCATCATCCAGCTTCCCGCCTATAAAACTTTTTCTAAAATTTGGATGTAAATCTCAATTCCTTCCGCAATTTCTTCGATGAAAATAAATTCATCCGCAGTGTGCGAGCGCCTACTGTCACCAGGACCGATTTTTACCGATGTACAAGGAATGATTGCTTGATCGGATGAAGTTGGAGAGCCATAAGTTGTCCTACCAATTTCCAAACCAGCCTGTACGAATGGATGTTCCATTTCGATTTTTGATGAATTTAATCTGAAAGACCTTGCCGTTAAAGTCGATTTCATCTGCGATTGAATGATTTCAAACGCTTCTTTATTAGAATATTCATCCGTAACTCTCACATCCAAAGTAAAAGCACACGATTCTGGAACGACATTATGCTGAACTCCGGCATGAATTCCCGAAAGTGTCACCTTAACCTCTCCCAAATAATCCGAAACTTTTGGAAATTTAAAGCTTAAAATTTGCTGCAAATCTTCCATGCATTTTACAATCGAATTATCATCATTCGGATGAGCGGCGTGAGAAGGAGTTCCTTTCATTTCTCCATCAATGACCAAAAGTCCTTTTTCCGCAATCGCCAGATTCATCTGCGTTGGTTCCCCTACAATGGCAAGCTCCACATTCGGGAGCTGCGGAAATAAAGCTTCAATCCCATCAAACCCTGAAATCTCCTCCTCTGCCGTCAAAGCAATAACTAAATTATATTTTAAATCTTCTTTATCAAAAAAATGCAAAAAAACCTGCGCCATCGAAACCAGAGAAGCCCCCGCATCATTACTTCCCAATCCGAATAACTTTCCATCCTTCTCAATGGCAAGAAACGGATCTAAAGTGTAAGCTTTATTTGGTTTTACCGTGTCATGATGGGTATTCAACAAAATTGACGGCTTGAAAACATCAAAATTTTTGTTCACCGCCCAGATATTATTTTTAAAACGTTTTGTTGGAATCTGATGTTTTTTGAAAAAATTTTCAATCTCCATCGACGTATTAAATTCATCCTTGCTGAATGACGGAATCTCAATCAGTTTTTTCAACAAATCTACTGCGTTATTCAGTAATTCTTCTTTATTATAAACAGATTTCAGTTCCTGCATGATGATTTTCTATATGGTTTTTTAGTTCGGTTTCTTTAATTAAGAATACCTTATTGACTTTATTTTTCACAGCTCCCAAAGCGTTTTCTAACTTTGGAAGAATTCCTTTATGAAGTTTCCCTTCCTCTTTTAAGATTGAAAACTCTCCTTCGGAAATATTTTTTATAACAGATTCTGGATTGTTTACATCTTCCAAAACGCCTTCTTTATCGAAACAATACAACAATTCAACATCATATTTTATTGATAAAGCCTGAGCAATCACCGAAGCAATCGTGTCTGCATTTGTATTAAAAAGATGTCCTTTTTTATCATGAGTAATCGCTGAGAATACAGGAACCAATTCAAGCTTCAATAACTTTGAAATCAACTTTCTGTTGACGCTTTTTTCAGTAATATCTCCTACAAACCCGAAATCTATTTCGGCGTGTTCTCTTTTTTTAGCCTTAATTAAGTTGGCATCAGCCCCCGAAAACCCCATTGCTTTGCATTTTTTATGCTGAAGTTTCGCCACAATATTTTTGTTGATTCCTCCCGCATATACCATTGCTACAATATCCAATGTATCTTTATCTGTGATTCTTCGTCCGTTAATCATTTTTTGTTCAACGCCTAGTTTATCAGCCAACGTGGTCGCTAATTTCCCCCCTCCATGAACCAGAATTTTCTTTTCCTGAATATTAGAAAACTGCTCCAGAAATTCGTTCAATAATTCCTCATCATCAATTAAAGCACCGCCGATTTTTATAATGTATAATTTTTCTTTCATTACAAACCTTTTTTGAGAACCTTGTCAAGGTTTAAAACCTTGACAAGGTTTGCGATTGTAAACCTCATAGATTTTAAAACCTATGAGGTCTAGTTGTTAAGAATTCACTTCATCCAAAATTTCAGAGAAAACAGCCTGAGCTGAGAAAATTCGGTTTTTTGCCTGTTGATAAATGATAGAGTTTTTACCGTCCATCACCTCATCACTCAATTCTACATTTCGACGAACCGGAAGACAGTGCATTACTTTTGCCTGATTGGTGTTTTCCAGTTTTTCATTCGTCAACATCCAGTTTTCTTTCACTTCAGGCATTGTTGCATAATCATCAAAAGACGACCAGTTTTTTATATAAATAAAATCTGCATCTTTCAACGCTTCATCCTGATTATGAATCACTTTTACATCTTTTGTGAAATTTTTATCCAAATCATACCCTTCCGGATTCGCAATTACCAACTCAACATCCATTTCCTGCATCCATTCTGCAAAAGAATTTCCAACCGCATGAGCAATAGGTTTAATGTGAGGAGCCCAGGTCAACACCACTTTCGGCTTATGTTCTTTTTTCCAGTTTTCTGTAATCGTGATACAATCTGCCAAACTTTGCAAAGGGTGACGAGTTGCAGATTCCAAAGAGATAACCGGAACTTTTGCATGTTGCTCGAACTGGCTTAAAATACTTTCGTTAACATCATCTTCCTTGCTTTTCATTCCTGCAAAACAACGCACTGCAATGATGTCACAATATTGATTTAATACTTCGATAGCATCTTTGATATGTTCAACCGTATCTCCGTTCATTACAGCACCGTCCGCAAATTCCAGATTCCAGGCCTCTTGAGCTGCGTTTAACGTTAATACATTTAAGCCTAAATTTTGCGCTGCAATCTGACTGCTTAAACGGGTTCTCAAACTTGAATTTAAAAATACGAGTCCGATGGTTTTTCCTTTTCCCTTTTCGGTTTCCGAAAGAGGGTTTTCTTTAATTTGTAAAGCTTTTTTTATAATGTCTTGTAAGTTTTTAACATCACTTACAGAGGTGAATTTTTTCATTTGGAAATTTTTATTTTTTCAATGGACAAACGGAATATCCATTTCATTTTGAATTGATTTTAAAGATTTTTTATCTTACATGTTATCTGAGTTTTTAACGCTAGGTTCGCGAAGTTTTTTTTAATTAAACTTGAAAACATTTTCGTTCGCAAAGGCGTTTCACTCAGCAATTGAAGGTTTTGCTTGTCATTCTGACGAAGGAAGAATTTCAACTATATATTTAAAGATTCTTCACTCCACTTCGTTCCATTCAGAATGACAGAACGCATAATTTTCACAGTTTAAATATTCTCCAATACTTCTTTTAAAGCATTAATAAAAAGATCAGTTTCTTCTTTTTTAATGTTAAGCGCCGGAAGAATCCTCAACACAGCCTTATCATTAGAGTTTCCTGTGAAAATATGATGATTGTACAACAGGCTATTCCTCACTTCCGAGCAATCCCTGTCGAGTTCAATCCCAATCATCAAGCCTTTCCTTCGGATGGTTTTAATATGTGGAAAATCTTTAATTTCATTTTCAATATATTCGCCCATTTCCTGAGCATTTTCGATGAGATTTTCATCTTTCATCACATCTAGTACAGCAATCGCAGCAACACAAGCTAAATGATTCCCGCCAAAAGTTGTTCCCAATAAGCCATTGCTTGCTTTAAATTTAGGATGAATCAATACGGCACCGATTGGGAAACCATTCCCCATTCCTTTTGCTGTTGTGATGAGATCTGCTTCAATTCCAAATTCCTGATGAGCAAAGAAATATCCGCTTCTTCCATAACCTGACTGAACTTCATCTAAAATCAAAGCCGCATCGTATTTTTCGCACAGTTCTTTGATTTTCGTTAAAAATTCAACCGTTGGAATCATAATTCCTCCAACGCCTTGAATTCCTTCAATAATTACAGATGAGATTTCACTTCCTTGATTTTCAAAAACGGCTTCAAGCTGTTCTATATTATTCCATTCAGACTTAATAAATCTTTCGTCATAGTTTACTGGAGCGACAATTTTAGGATTATCAGTCACAGAAACCGCTGCTGAAGTTCTTCCATGAAATGAACGTGAAAAATACAATACTTTGCTTTTTCCGTTATGGAAAGAAGCCAGTTTTAAAGCATTTTCGTTCGCTTCAGCTCCTGAATTACACAGAAATAAATTATAATCTTCCAAACCCGAAAGTTTTCCTAATTTATCAGCTAGTTCAGTTTGCAATTCATTCTGAACCGAATTTGAATAGAAAGATATTTTATCTAACTGGTTTTTTAATTGAGTTTGATAATGCGGATGGTTGTGCCCGATAGAAATTACCGCGTGACCTCCGTAAAAATCAAGGTATTTTTCTCCTTTATCGTCCCAAAGAAATGATCCCTGAGCTTTTACCGGATTTATGTTGAATAATGGATATACATTGAATAAATTCATTTTCTAGTTGATTGTTGTTGGTTGATAGTTGCTGGTTTTACAACTTCATTTTATTATATTTTCTTTTGTCTTGAAACAAAAAAAACAAAAGTTCAAGACTGGAAACTTCCGCTAAAAATTTAAATTAAATCCTAAAATCCCCAAAACTCGCACGAATTGAAGATTTGTTCTTCGATTGAAAGCTTGCCTCGTGCTCAAACAGTGGGAATTTCTTAACGGATTAAATTTCAATTTTCTTAACGCTCCATTTTCCTAGGACGGTTTTGATGCAAGCTTTTAAAATTCACTATTGACTTATTGACAATTCACATTTTAATTCATATCTAAAACGCAATTGGTTTTAAATTCAGTCCTGAATTTTCTTCCCAACCCATTGCAATATTCACGTTTTGAACCGCCTGTCCGGAAGCTCCTTTCAACAAATTGTCAATCGCTGAGTGAATAACCGCAACATTTCCACTCTTTTCTATATGAATCATACAGCGATTGGTATTGACAACCTGTTTTAAATCAATTGCTTTTTCACTTACCTTTACAAAAGGTTCATCTGCATAAAAATCCTTAAACAATTGATTGATATCTGAAAGTTCTAAATCTGTTTTTACCGTGGAACTCGTAAAAATCCCTCTTGCAAAATCCCCTCTCCATGGAACAAAATTCAGACTGATCTCATTTTTATTAAAAGAAACTAACTGCTGTAAGATCTCATCTACATGTTGATGTGTCAGAGTTTTATAAGCCGAAATATTATCATTCCTCCAGGTAAAATGGGTCGTCGGCTGCAAAGACTGACCCGCTCCTGTAGAACCTGTAATTCCCGTTGAGTGCACTTCATTCAACAAACCTTTTTGAGCTAATGGAAGCAAAGCCAATTGAATTGCCGTTGCAAAACATCCAGGATTGGCAATACTTTTCGCTCCTAAGAGTTGTTTTTTGTTGATTTCAGGTAATCCGTAGATAAAATTTCTGTTTGCGAAATCTCCCTCTAAACGAAAATCATTTCCTAAATCGATGACCAACGTTTCATCTTTTACCCCATTTTGAGCTAGCCAATTCTGACTTTCTTTGTGAGGAAGACATAAAAATAAAATATCTACCTCTTCAGGCTGATCTGTTAAAACCATTTCACAAACCGTCGCTAAATCCGGGTACAGATCTGAAATTCTTGTCCCCGAATTTGAACGACTATATAAAAAACTCAAAGACACATTGGGATGAAAAGCCAACAGACGAACCAGTTCGCTTCCTGTGTAACCGTTGGCTCCGATGATTCCTGCTGTTTTTATTTCTTTTTGATTAATCATTTTTTTCAATAATTATTTTTGATAGGATTTTCATCCTACCCTGATTTAAGTCGTCCCTTCGGGACTTCCCGTTGAATTAATTTATATTTTGATTAATCTGATGATATATATTTAAAGAATTGCTTACGATTTTCGTGTAGCCTTTCACATCTTCGCCCGTCCATGCTCTATTTGCTTCGCCATAGCTTCCGAATTTATCAGACATTAGATCATACTTAGATTCAATTCCATTTAAGATAAATCTATAGGGATGAAGCGTTACAAATACTTTTCCGCTAACTGTTTTCTGAGAATCATCTAAGAAAGACTCGATATTTCTCATCACAGGATCTAAGAAAAGTGCTTCGTGAAGCCAGTTTCCGTACCAATCAGACAATTGAGATTTCATCATCTGCTGATATTTTGAAAGCGTATGTTTCTCCAATAAATGATGCGCTTTGATGATCACAGACGCCGCAGCTGCTTCAAACCCTACTCTTCCTTTAATTCCGACAATCGTGTCTCCAACGTGGATATCACGACCGATTCCGTAAACAGAAGCTAATTTTTCAATCTTTTGAATTGCATAAACCGAATGTTCAAAATTTTCTCCATTAACTGCTACAACTTCACCATTTTTAAACTCGATTTCCAATTCTGAAGGCTGAGTTTCTTTAATTTGAGATGGAAAAGCTTCTTCCGGCAAATAGTTTCTTGAAGTCAAGGTTTCTTTTCCGCCAACTGATGTTCCCCAAAGTCCTTTATTTACAGAATATTGTGCTTTTTGGAATTCCATTTCATAACCGTGGTTTTTCAAAAACTCAATTTCTTCTTCACGGGATAAAGCCATATCACGAATTGGCGTAATAATTTCTACATTCGGACACATTACCTGGAAGATCAAATCGAAACGAACTTGGTCATTTCCCGCACCTGTGCTTCCGTGAGCAATCGCATCAGCTCCAACTTCAATCGCAAACTTTGCAATTTTCTGAGCCTGAATCGTACGTTCTGCACTTACAGACAAAGGATAGGTATTGTTTTTCAACACATTACCGAAAATCAAATACTTTACACAAGAATTGTAATAATCTTCCTGAGCATCTACGCACCTGTATTCTTTCACCCCAAGATTGAAGGCTTTTTTTTCCAGTTCTTTTTCTTCTTCTTTAGAAAAACCTCCGGTATTTACAGTCACTGCATATACCTCATATCCAAGTGTTTCACTCAGATATTTGGCACAGTAAGAGGTATCTAAACCTCCGCTAAACGCTAAGATTACTTTCTTGCTCATTTTGATATTGATTTTCGGGTTGATCATTTACAACCTCATTTACTTTATTATTATCGGGAACGAAAAGCATTGCTGTACAAAGACAGTTCTTACGTTCCTTTTTCATTAAAATTTCATAATTCACACAGTTCTTGCAACCGTTCCAAAATTCCTCATCTTGTGTCAATTCAGAATAAATTACAGGTTTGTACCCTAAATCACTGTTAATTTTCATCACAGCAAGACCTGTTGTCAAGCCAAATATTTTCGCATTCGGAAATTTCTCTCTTGACAAAGCAAACACTCTATCTTTGATCAAGGTTGCAATACCTCCATGCCTGAATTTTGGAGAAACAATTAATCCAGAGTTAGCCACAAACTGACCATGCGACCAGGTTTCAATATAACAGAAACCCACCCACTCTCCATTTTCAGTGGCTACAACAGCATTGCCTTCTGAAATCTTTTTACTTAAATATTCTATAGAACGTTTTGCAATACCCGTCCCTCTTCGCTGTGCAGAATCATACATTTCCTGCTGTATTTCACTCACATACATTAGATGCATGGACGAGGAAATTTCTATTTCCATTTATTTATCTGAATTTTTTGGCAAATTTAAAACATAATAACTTTAAAAACCAAATTAAAAAGATAATTTTATCGAATTAAATTAATATACAGGTAATTTTATCTTTACAGTAAATTAACATTTTGCTAAATTATTATATATTTGCTAAAAAAATATAGTTATGGAAAATAACTGTCCGAAATGCAAGAGTACAAATATTGTAAAAAGCGGAATTATCAATGAGAAACAAAGGTTTCATTGTAAGGACTGCAACTATTATTTTACGGTAAAAAAACTTGGTAAACAGATTGATGATTATTACGTAACAAAAGCTTTGCAACTATATCTTGAAGGATTGAGCTTCCGTGAAATAGAGCGAATTATTGGCGTTTCTCATGTAACAATCAGTTCATGGATCAAGAAATACAATATCACAAGACCTCCTCATTCAGGCTTTCATCCTGTTTATAAAATTTTAAAACAAAATGAGCTGATTGAATATATTGCCAAAGAAGAAAACATTAAAGATTCCGGTTTAATTATTACCCAATTTGCAGATAAATATATGTTGATCAAATGGGAGCGTTTTAAGAAATAATTTTCTGAATGATGAGTTATGAATTATAAGTTATAAGTTTTTTATAAAACTTAATTCAATGATTATCAATAATTTAATTTAAAATAAAAAAGAACTTTCGAACTCATAATCCATCATTTATAATTCATAACTATATACACAGCATAAATATATATTAAATTTTTATAACTAAATTATTAATTACAATTTGGCTTTCACAAAATAACAGCCAAAAAATTAATAATTTATGAAGAAAATATTAAGTTTTATTGGATTAGCTTTAATTAGCTGTTCTGTATACGGTCAAGGCTCTCCTGATTATGGAAATGGTTTAAAAATAAATTTAAATCTTGAAGGAGATAAATATGTTAGATTTATTTTATGGGATCAGTTCTGGATCAGGAACACAGAAATGAATCCCGGAAGTATGGTTGGAGGTGAACCTACCGACAATACCTGGAATTTAGGAAACCGAAGAGCCCGTATTTTGGCTTACGCACAAGTAACCAAGCGTTATATGATCTTATTGCATTTCGGAATGAATAATCAAACTTTCATTAACGGTGGCGCAACCGGAACAACCGGAACAGGAGGTTATGGAAACGGCAAAAAAACACAACTTTTCTTTCATGATGCCTGGAATGAATATGCCGTAATTATGCCGGGTGAAGCAGGGAAATTCAGCTTAACTTTAGGAGGCGGACTTCATTATTACATGGGACTTTCCCGTATGACAATGGCTTCAACATTAAACTTTCTTACGGTAGATTCTCCTATTTTCAGCTGGCCTTTAATTGATAATTCCGACCAGTTTGCAAGACAAATGGGAGTTTTCGCAAAAGGTAAATATGGAAAGTTTGAATACCGAATGAGTTTAAACAAGCCATTCGCAACAGATTTAACTCCTTCAAATACTTTAATTCCAGGAAATGAAGTTGCAGTTGACAACAACGGAAACCCCAATTGGTCTAAAGCGGGTTATTTTGAATACCAATTTTTAGATACAGAATCTAATCTTCTTCCTTTCAAAGTAGGTTCTTACTTAGGGACAAAAAAAGTTTTCAACGTTGGTGCTGGTTTTTATCATCAAGCCGAGGGAACAAGAACTTCAGTCAACTCAAATATTGAAAAACACGACATCACGCTACTTTCGGCAGATGCTTTTGCCGACATTCCTTTAGGTGAAGCAAAAAATAAAATGGCAGTTTCGGCTTATGCAGGATATTTCAACTATAATTTCGGACCCAATTACGTTAGAAATTTAGGAACCATGAATATTGCAGCGAACGACCCGAATTTTGTCGGACAAAGAGCTTTGGCAGGTCCTGGAAATTTACAGCCGATGATCGGTACAGGAAATGTAGTTTATGCTCAAGCGGGTTTGTTACTTCCCAATCAGGCAGAAAAACCGAAAGTCAGAATTCAGCCTTTTGCAGCCTATACTTACAAAGATTTTGAAGCATTCGACAAACCATCTTCACAGTTTGATGTGGGAGCCAACTGGTTTTTAGACGGTCATCATGCGAAAATTACCACACAATACTCTACAAGACCGGTTTACACAAGCCCAACTGAGAGTCCGAAATCCAAAGGAGAATTTATTGTACAACTTCAGATCTATCTATAAAAATTAATTTCCATTATAATAATTTAAACAAAAAAATCTAGTGATATGAGCGAACAACACCACGATGCTTACGAAAATATGACAGATAAGCAGAAAAACCGCACCATCTGGAGTGTCATCACTGCATCATCTCTCGGAACCTTGATAGAATGGTATGATTTCTATATTTTCGGAAGTTTAGCCGTCGTTTTAGCGACAAAATTTTTCCCCGCAGACAATCCTACCGCAGCATTTTTATCTACACTGGCAACTTTTGCAGCAGGATTTGTAGTAAGACCTTTCGGAGCTTTATTCTTCGGAAGATTGGGAGATATTATCGGAAGGAAATATACTTTTCTCGTGACTTTATTAATCATGGGATTCTCCACCTTTCTGATTGGATGTATTCCTGGATATGAAACTATAGGATATTTGGCGCCAGTTTTAGTTTTAATTTTAAGACTTTTACAAGGTTTAGCTTTGGGAGGTGAATACGGTGGAGCAGCAACTTATGTTGCGGAATATTCACAGCCACACCGAAGAGGTTACTGGACTTCATGGATTCAAACTACCGCAACTGCAGGGCTTTTCATTTCTTTAATTGTTATTTTAATTACAAAAAATACACTTTCTGCTGAAGATTTTGATTCCTGGGGATGGAGAGTTCCATTTTGGATCTCAATTTTAATGGTGGGAGTTTCTTATTTCATCAGAAAAAACATGAAGGAGTCTCCGCTTTTTGCAAAGGCTAAAAGTGAAGGAAAAACTTCTAAAAATCCTTTAAAAGAAAGTTTCGGTAATAAATTCAACTTCAAGTTTGTCTTATTGGCATTATTCGGAGCAGCGATGGGACAAGGTGTAATTTGGTATACAGGACAATTTTACGCCATGAGTTTCCTCCAAAAAGTAATGAATATCAACTCAATGCAGGTAGACTATTTAATGGCAACAGCTTTATTGATGGGAACTCCTTTCTTCGTATTCTTCGGCTGGCTTTCAGATAAAATTGGAAGAAAAGCAATTATGATGACCGGAATGTTGGTTGCTATTTTAGCCTACAGACCGATTTATGATGCTATGTACAAAAGTGTAAACATTGAAGCAAAAACGGTGGCGAGTGACGGCATTAAAGAAACCAGAGTTGCAGCAATTCATAAAGAAATCGCAACAGACAGCTTAGTTACTTTCCATAAAGAAACTACTTTCACCGACGGAACTTTAATTAAAAAAGACAGTATCATTCACTGGTCTGCAACAGGTCCGGTAATGAAAGACGGAAAAGCTGAAGAGCCGAAAGTTTCCACAGCTATTACTTTGAACGACGACACAAGATGGTATTTGGTATTCCTTGTATTTATTCAGGTGATTTTCGTAACGATGGTTTACGGCCCGATTGCAGCATTCTTAGTTGAAATGTTCCCTGTGAGGATCCGTTACACCTCGATGTCTTTACCGTATCATATTGGTAATGGGGTTTTTGGAGGACTACTTCCTGCAGTTGCCACTTATCTCGTAACTTCCGGAAAAGATGCAGGACATCCAACCTGGTATCTTGAAGGACTTTGGTATCCGATTGGAGTTGCCGCAGTCTGTTTGGTCATCGGATTGATCTACCTTAAAAATAAGAACAACAATATCCACGATTAATAGGGATAATCACTTAAAAATTTATTAATTTTAAATCTACTAAAATGAACGGATTAAAAAAAATATTAGGCATTGTCTGGATTTTAGCCGCCTTAGTTGTTGCCTACTTCGGAATAACAGTGATGGGCGTACCTAAACTCACTTCAGGAAAACAGGAGGACCTTGTATTCGGAATCATTATACTTTTTGTATTGGTACCGATCGTAACAGGCGGAATGGCAATCTTCGGATATTATTCTTTAACAGGAGAATACTCTGACGATAAAGTTTAAACTATAAACGATAGATGATAATTGATGAATGATTTTGTTCATCAATTATCTTTTATCATTGATTATTCAATATTCATGAAAAAGCGACACGAACAAAAACTGATTATTCTGAGCGTAGGTTTACTTATTGCTTTCAGCATTCCTGTTTCATTGCTTTTTAACAGTGAAAGGGAAATTTTCGGTTACCCGATGATCCTTGTTTACCTATTCGCAGTCTGGATGATCTCCATCATTATTTCTTTTGTAATCGTAAAAAAATATGATGAGTAGTTTCGCATTATTTATCGTTGTTTTAATTTACCTCGCACTTTTGTTCTTAGTTGCTCATTTGGCAGAGAAGAAGAAGAGCAAGCTTTGGATTAACAACCCTTACATCTATGCATTGTCTCTTGCGGTGTACTGCACTGCATGGACGTATTATGGAAGTATCGGCGTAGCAGCGACAAGCGGTCTCAATTATTTACCCATTTACATCGGTCCCATCATGGTCATTCCGGCTTGGATTTACATTAATACAAGAATTGTAAGAATCTCAAGAGTTAATAAAATAAGTAGTCTTGCAGATTTCATTTCTTTGCGATACGGAAACAGCAGAAGCTTCAGCGCAATCATTACTTTGGTTTGCCTTTTTGCGATCATTCCTTACATCGGATTACAGATAAAAGCAATATCTGAAACATTTCACTTAGTGACAGAGACCAGTGTTTCTAAAAATATTTTTACCGACAGCGGAACTTTTGTAGTTGTTTTAATCGCTGTATTTTCATCTTATTACGGAACGAAATATGTAGACGCTTCCGAAAAACGTTTAGGAATTATCTCCGCAATCGCATTAGAAAGCTTTCTTAAATTATTTTTCATTATTATTTTAGGATTATTTGTCATTTACTATGCTTTTGACGGGTTTTCAGATTTATATCAAAAGGCGAGTAAATTTTCAGATTTTAAAGCAAAAAATACATTTAACGGAATTGAAGGCGCCATGAACTGGATGGTTCTCTGCTTAATTTCCGGAACAGCAATTTGTATTTTACCTAGACAGTTTCACACCGCAATTGTCGAAAACAGACAGGAAAAACATATTAAAACCGCAATTTGGTTTTTTCCGTTATATCTTTTAATGTTTACCATTTTCATCTTTCCGATCGCATGGGGTGGAAGAGTGATCTTTCAAGGTCAAAACGTAAATCCGGAGTTCTACTCCATTCTCATTCCCCAACATTTTGATAATACTTTGATTACAGTTTTGGTATTTTTAGGAGGTTTGAGTTCGTGCATTTCAATGATTATTATTTCAGCAATCACTTTGTCGATCATGCTTTCCAACAACCTGATCATTCCTTACGGTTTATTAGGAAAATTTAAAGCTGAAAATGAAACTCAAAATACCAGAAACATTACCAACGTACGTAAATTTTCAATTTTCGGATTGATTATCGTAGCGTTTGCTTTTTATAAATATTTCATTTTAAAAACTTCATTAGATTCAGTTGGGTTAATTTCGTTTGTCATTATTGCGCAATTGGCTCCTGCATTTTTCGGCGCTATATTTTGGCGAAGAGGAAGCTACAAAGGTGCAATCATCGGGCTTTTTGCAGGACTAATTATTTGCTACTTCGGATTGATTGTACCCCAATATTATTTTTCATACAACTCAGAAATTAAAGGAGCTTTACGCGATATGTATGACGTTTTCAACTTCTTCAGTATTCCGTATTTAGGAAGAATTCCTGAAATTTTCTTTTGGTCTATCTTAGTGAATACAGGTTTGTTTACCATTCTTTCTGTAAGCATGAAAGGAAATTACCGTGAGCGAAATTTTGCCGAATTATATGTTGACATCGATAAGTATATTCAAAATCATGAGAATGCATTTATCTGGAGAGGAACCGCTTATGTTTCTGACATCAAAAATATTTTGGAGCGTTTTTTAGGTAAAAAGAAAACCGAACAGGCAATGCGGATTTTCAACATCAAGTACAATATCGATTCGCAAACCGAAACTGCAGATTCAAGATTTATAAAATTCTCTGAAAACCTTTTAGCAGGAAGGATTGGGACAGCTTCTGCCAAAATTCTAATTGAAGGAGTAACCAAAGAAGACAAAATATCTTTGAAAGAAGTTTTAAATATTTTAGAAGAATCCAAAGAAAACATAACGTTAAACAAGAAACTTACAGAAAAATCTGAAGAACTGAAACAACTTTCAAACGACCTGAGCGCAGCCAATGAAAATCTAATTGTAAAAGACCGCCAGAAAGATGATTTCCTTGATTCTGTCGCACACGAATTAAGAACTCCGATTACAGCCATCCGTTCAGCCGGAGAAATTTTAGCAGATGATGACGATATTCCTTTAGATATTAAAAGGGAATTTTTAAACAATATCATCACAGAATCTGACCGTTTAAGTGAGATCATCAACGATATTCTTTATTTGGATAAACTTCAGCATGGAGAAATTGCTTTAAATATTCAGGAAAACAACATTATTGAAACTTACAAAAAAGCTTTAAACCCTATTTTACATTTAATTCAACAGAAATTCATTCATGTAAGCGAAGTCGATCTACTTCATAATTATCTGTTTGAATTTGATGAAGCGAGAATGATTCAACTTTTTCAAAATATACTTGGAAATGCTTTGAAATTCACTGAAGAACAAGGTACAATTCAGACTAAATTTTCAGAAAAAGAGAATCTTTTAATTATAAAAATATTCAACACCGGAAAAAACATTCCGGAAGAAGATCTGGAAGTTATTTTTGATAAATTTTACCAGTCTAAAAATCAAAACATTATAAAGCCAACAGGAAGCGGTCTCGGTCTTGCCATTTCAAAAAGAATTGTAGAAGCCCACAACGGAACTATAAAAGCAGAAAACAGTGGATTAGGGGTGACTTTTACCGTTACCTTAACCCGAAAAATATAAAAAGTAATGAAGTTGAACCTTAACGATGTACAAAAATGAAAAAAATATTAATCGCAGATGACGAACATAAAATATTAATGTCTCTAGAATACAGTTTCCGGAAAATAGGGTACGAAGTATACATTGCAAGAGACGGAGCTGAGGTTTTAGAATTTCTAAAAACTCTTGTTCCGGACGTCATTTTATTAGATATCATGATGCCGAAACTTGACGGTTACAGCACTTTGGAAGAAATTAAAAAAAATGAAGCTTTAAACAATACAAAAGTTCTTTTCTTAAGCGCTAAGAATAATCCGAAAGACATAGAAAAAGGCTTGGGAAAGGGAGCTGATGCATATGTGACAAAACCTTATTCGATTAAAAAATTAATTCAGCAGATTGAGGAACTTTTAGGATAATTCAAACATAAATATCACAAGTGGATTACACAAATAACACAAATCCTTTTGTGTCATTCGTGAAAAAAACTAGTGTAATTAGTTTTTAAAAAACAAACACAGAAAATATGAACACAGATAATTTATTTAAACAAAGCATAGAAAATAAGGAGCAATTCTGGAAAGAACAAGCTCAGGAAATTTCGTGGTTTGAATTTCCCGAAACGATTATTTCGAAAGATAAAAACAACTACACACAATGGTTTAAAGACGGAAAACTCAATATGTCTTATTTGTGCATCGACAAACATATTGAAGACGGCTTTGGAGAAGAAATTGCGATTATTTATGATTCTCCCGTTACCAATCAAAAGAAAAAATATACTTTCAATCAGGCTAAAGAAGAAATATCAAAATTAGCAGGCGGTTTGGTTTCTTTAGGTTTAAAAAAAGGCGACACGGCTGTAATTTATATGCCAATGATTCCGCAGACGCTTTTTGCAATGTTGGCTTGTGCGAGAATCGGTGTGATTCACAATGTTGTTTTCGGAGGTTTTGCGCCACACGAATTGGTTGTAAGAATTGATGATTGCAAACCAAAAGCTTTAATTACTGCAACCGCAGGAGTTGAAATCGCCAAAAGAATTCCTTATCTACCTTTAGTAGAAAAAGCGATTGAATTGGCGCAGGATAAGGTAGATAATATAATTGTCTTCAATAGAAAGCTGACTGATAATAAGGACGAAATGTTCGAAGGAATTATTGATTACGAAGAATTGGTTTCAACATCAGAACCTGCAGATTGTGTTTCTGTAGAATCCAATCATCCTTTGTATTTATTATACACTTCCGGAACTACCGGAAAACCCAAGGGAATCACCAGAGATACGGGAGGTTATGCTACTGCGTTGAAATTTTCCATGAAATATATTTATGGAATTGAGCAAGGCGAAACTTTTTGGGCAGCATCCGATTTTGGTTGGGCAGTTGGTCACAGTTACACGGTTTACGCTCCTTTAATCAACCGAAATACAACGATTATTTTTGAAGGAAAACCGATTATGACTCCCGATGCAGGAACTTTTTGGAGAATCATTTCTGAGCATAAAGTTTCGGCAATGTTTACGGCTCCAACTGCAATTAGAGCGATTAAAAAAGAAGACCCGAATGGCGAATTGATTAAAAAATATGATTTAAGCCATTTCAAAAAACAGTTTTTGGCAGGTGAAAGGTGTGACGTTGCAACCTTAGACTGGTTTGCAGAACACATCGGAGTTCCCGCCATTGACCATTGGTGGCAAACAGAATCTGGTTCACCAATGTTGGGTTTAATGACTTTTAATGATGATTATAAAATTAAAAGAGCGGCTGCAGGAAACCCGATTCCAGGATATGATATTAAAATTTTTGATGAAAATGGTTACGAATTAGACGAGCACAAAGAAGGATATTTAGTCATCAAACTTCCACTTCCTCCAGGTGCTCTTTTAGGGGTTTGGAATGATTATGAACGTTTTGAAAAAAGCTATTTATCTCAATATAAAGGTTATTATTTCTCAGGAGATGGCGCCATAAAAGATGAAGACGGTTATATTTTCATCACAGGAAGAGTTGACGATGTGATTAACGTTGCAGGACACCGACTTTCAACTTCCGAAATGGAAGAAATTGTTTCGTCTCATCCCGATGTTGCCGAATGTGCCGTTGTAGGAATTGATGATGATCTGCGTGGACAAGCTCCTTTTGCAACCGTTGTTTTGAAAAACGGTTCTGAAATTTCGGAAGAAAATGTAGAAAAAGAAATTATTCTGAAAGTAAGAGAAAAGATAGGTGCTGTTGCTTTTTTAAAAAGCGTGATGGTCGTAAAAAGGCTTCCAAAAACAAGATCCGGAAAAACTTTAAGAAAACTCATCAGAACCATTATTGATAATAAAGAATTTCAGATTCCTTCGACGATTGATGATGAAAAAATTATTGATGAGATTCAAGAAAAATTCAAGACTTACAAAAACAAAAAATAATTTAAAAATAAATAATTTCTAAAAAAATAAAAGTATGAGAAATTACGTGATAGAAGATTTACCGCACTACTTTGAAGAGTACAAAAAATCAATCAAAAACCCTAAAAAATTCTGGGATAAAGTTGCTGATCAGAATTTTGTATGGTATCAAAGATGGAGCAAGGTGGTAAAATATGATATGAATGAAGCGAAAATCACTTGGTTTAAAGATGCTAAATTAAATATCACCAAAAACTGCCTCGACAGACATTTATCGGTAAGAGGAGAAAAAACTGCCATCATTTGGGAACCGAATGATCCGAAAGAAGAAGAAGCACAACACATTTCTTACAACGAATTATATACAAGAGTCAACAAAACAGCCAATGTTCTTCGCGAAATGGGAATTGAAAAAGGCGACAGAGTCTGTATTTATCTTCCCATGATCCCTGAATTGGCAGTTACTATGTTGGCGTGTGCAAAATTAGGAGCGGTTCATTCTGTAATTTTTGCAGGGTTTTCAGCTTCGGCCGTGGTCTCAAGAGTAAATGATTGTGGCGCAAAAATGTTGATTACTTCAGACGGAAGTTACAGAGGAAGCAAAGTTTTAGATTTAAAATCGATTATTGATGAAGCTTTAGAAAAATGCCCGATTGTGGAAAAAACTTTAGTCGTAAAAAGAACCCACAACGAAATAAAAATGAAGGAAGGCAGAGATTTCTGGATGGATGATTTATATGAAAAAGCTTCCGCAGATTTCGTTACCGTAATTATGGATGCAGAAGATCCTTTATTTATTTTATACACTTCCGGTTCTACAGGAAAACCAAAAGGAATGCTTCACACTTCTGCAGGTTATATGGTGTATTCAGCATATACTTTCAAAAATGTTTTCAATTATCAGGAAAATGATATTTATTGGTGTACTGCAGATATTGGCTGGATTACAGGACACTCTTACATTCTTTACGGGCCATTATTAAACGGTGCAACAACCGTAATTTTCGAAGGAGTTCCGACTTATCCTGAACCGGACAGATTTTGGGATGTCATTGAAAAACATAAAGTAACCCAATTTTACACTGCTCCAACTGCTATTCGTTCTTTAGCAAAAGAAAGCACAGAGTGGGTTGACAAGCATGATTTAAGTTCATTACGAGTAATAGGATCTGTTGGAGAACCTATTAATGACGAAGCTTGGCATTGGTTTAACGATCATGTCGGAAGAAAAAAATGCCCGATTGTAGATACTTGGTGGCAAACAGAAACTGGTGGAATCATGATCTCTCCTATTCCATTTGTAACACCTACAAAACCTACATACGCAACACTTCCATTACCGGGAATTCAACCTGTTTTAATGGATGATAAACGCAACGAAATTACAGGAAACCAAGTTACAGGAAACCTTTGCATCCGTTTTCCGTGGCCGGGAATTGCGAGAACAATTTGGGGTGATCACCAAAGATATAAGGAAACTTATTTTTCGGCATTTCCAGGAAAATATTTTACGGGAGACGGTGCCTTGAGAGATGAGGTTGGTTACTACAGAATCACAGGTCGTGTAGATGATGTGGTGATTGTTTCTGGTCATAATTTAGGAACTGCACCAATTGAAGACAGCATCAATGAACATCCGGCTGTAGCAGAATCTGCAATCGTAGGTTTCCCTCACGATATCAAAGGAAGCGCTTTATACGGTTTTGTAATTTTAAAAGATTCCGGTTCCGACAGAAAGCAGGAAAATTTGGTTAAAGAAATTAATCAATTAATTTCCGATCAGATCGGTCCGATTGCAAAATTAGATAAAATTCAGTTTGTTTCAGGGCTTCCAAAAACACGTTCCGGAAAAATTATGCGTAGAATTTTAAGAAAAATTGCGGAAGGAGATTTCAGTAATTTTGGAGATACTTCTACTCTATTGAATCCTGAAATTGTGGAGGAGATTAAGAATGAAAGAATTTAAATTGAAAAATTTTCTATACTAAACGAAACTCTGTATTTATAACAGAGTTTTTTTGTGCTTAAAGTTTTATAAAAACAGTTTGTTCTAAAATAGACAAAATCTTAATTT
The DNA here is from genome assembly GCF_006175945.1 of Chryseobacterium mulctrae. Taxonomy (NCBI): domain Bacteria; kingdom Pseudomonadati; phylum Bacteroidota; class Flavobacteriia; order Flavobacteriales; family Weeksellaceae; genus Chryseobacterium; species Chryseobacterium mulctrae. The sequence goes on from NZ_VAJL01000001.1 coordinate 251,460, forward strand.
TTATTAAATTTTTATAGATAAAATAAAATATTATAAATTTTATTAAATTTTTAACAAACATATTGAAAATATTTCTATCTTTAGATAACAAATACAAAACAATATTACTATGTCAAGCATCTTAGCAGGATTATTTGGACCGCACAGTGATTACAAAAAACTCGAGAAGGAAATTGAAGGCCTAGGATTTTTAGATTCCGAGTACATTGTGTACCTTAGTGACGATCATCATAACTCCCAATACTTGGCGAGTGTAGAAATAAAAAACAGAGATTTAACCGAAAAAGTGAGGCATATCTTTGATGAAAACCATGTACATAAAACCTATTTATTTGAAAATATGAGCATCGACCAGGCTTCTTACGTTAAGTTAAAAAGTTTGATTGAGGCACGGAGCAAAGCTGAAATTCACAGCAGTCCGGATGTAAGAATAAAAGTACAGCACGACGGAATAAATTCTGAAGTGAAAGCTTAGCATTAAAAACTAAAAACTTATAACCGAATCCGCGGAATTTATTTCTGCGGATTTTTAGTTTTATAAATCGACCAATCATAATATTTTTCGTATTTTCGTTTAAATAAAGCCTTTTACACAGATGAGTTACGATTTGGAACAAGAAAATAAAGAAATCTCTGCGAGGTATAAAGACCTGATTTCTAACACATACAGAACTTTGGATGAAGAAAATAATAAACTCATCCGAAAGGCTTTTGATATTGCTCTTGATGCTCACAAAGATCAAAGAAGAAAATCTGGTGAACCCTACATTTATCATCCTATTGCTGTTGCTAAAATTGTTGCGACAGAAATTGGTTTAGGAGCTTCATCAATTGCCTGTGCGCTTTTACACGATGTTATAGAAGATTCTGAGTACACTTACGAAGATCTGAAAAAGATTTTTGGAGAAAGAATAGCCGGTGTTGTCAACGGATTGACGAAGATTTCTATCATGAATCATCAGAATATTTCTGTACAGTCTGAAAACTACAGAAAATTGCTATTGACGCTTTCTGAAGATTTCCGTGTGATTCTTATTAAAATTGCAGACCGACTTCACAATATGCGAACGTTGCAAAGCATGGCGCCCGATAAACAGAAAAAAATTGCTTCTGAAACGGTTTACATTTATGCACCGATGGCTCACAGATTGGGATTGTACAATATCAAGTCTGAGCTCGAAGATTTATCTTTAAAATATAATAATCCCGAAGTTTATAATGAAATCACCGAAAAACTGGAATTGGCAAAAGAAAGCCGAATCCGCTACATCGATGAGTTTACCAAAGAAGTTTCAGAAAGATTAAAGGATGAAGGTTTAAATGTAAGTATAAAAGGTCGCGCAAAAGCCATCTCTTCTATTTACAGAAAAATGCTTAAACAGGGCGTTTCTTTTGAAGAGGTTTTTGATAATTATGCAATCCGGATTATTTATAAATCTGATGCAAAGAATGAAAAGTTCCTTGCTTGGAAAATATATTCTATCGTTACAGATGTTTATCACAGTAATCCATCAAGAATGCGTGACTGGATTACGCAACCCCGTTCTACAGGCTATGAAAGTTTACATTTAACTGTTCTTGGTCCTGATCGAAAGTGGATTGAAGTACAGATTCGTTCTGAAAGAATGGATGATATTGCTGAAAAAGGGGTTGCTGCTCATTACAAATACAAAGAAGGTTACAAACAAAGCAATGATGACCGAAATTTTGAAAAATGGGTTACCGAAATACGTGATGTACTCGAACAACAGCAGAATCTTACGACTTCTGAACTTTTAGATAATATTAAACTCAACTTATATTCTAAAGAAGTTTTTGTATTTACGCCAAAAGGTGAAATTAAAATTCTTCCGACCAATGCAACGGCTTTAGATTTTGCTTTTTCTGTGCATTCAGATTTAGGAATGAAATGTTTAGGAGCGAAAATCAACGGGAAATTGGTTCCTATTTCATACGTTCTTCAAAACGGTGATCAGGTAGACATTCTTTCATCTCAAAATCAAAAACCCAAGTTTGACTGGCTTGATTTTGTAGTGACTTCAAAGGCAAAATCAAAAATTAAAAGTTATCTTAATTCTGAGAAAAACTCATTCGTAGAAGAAGGAAAAGAAATTTTACAGAGAAAACTTCGTCATGCAAAAATTAATTTTAATGACGAGGAAATCAATAAACTTCAGAAGTTTTTCAACCTTAAGTCTTCTCAGGAGCTTTTCTTAAAATTCCAAACTAACGAACTGGATGCAAGCAGTTTAAGAAAATATATTGAAAGTAAAAACGTTTTCAATAATCTACTTTCGAGATTTAAGAGAAATACCAATAAAAACCAGCATTACGAAGAGCCGAAAGAAATCAATCTCGATATGATTGTTTTTGGGAAAGATGAAGAAAAGCTCAATTACAGTTATGCAAAATGTTGTACGGTAATTCCCGGAGACAAAATCTTTGGTTTCATTACCATTTCAGACGGAATTAAAGTTCACAGCGATAATTGTCCGAATGCGATTAATCTTCGTGCACAATATGATTACCGCGTCATTCCTGCAAAATGGGTGAATGAAGAAAGCTTCAAAAACCGTATTAAAATTGAGATTGAAGGTCTCGACAGAATGGGAATGATTAACGACATCACCACCGTAATCAGTGGTGCAATGGGAATGGATATGAAAAGTATGTCGATTGAATCTAACAACGGAATTTTCACAGGAAATATCAACTTAGAAGTAAAACATAAAGGTCAGCTTGAAGAAACATTCAAAAAATTAAAGGCAATCGACGGAATTTCAAGAATCAGACGTATTTAAAAATAAAAAAAATGATGCTGACCCAGTATTTTAAAAATTTTTTTCAAAGCAATCAATCATCCGGAGTTTTACTCATTTTATGTGTGGTTTTTGCATTAATTATTGCAAACTCATCCTTAGGAACTGGTTTTCAGCAATTTTTAGATTTTCAATTAGGTTCTGAAGATTTACATTTAAAATATCCTATAAGTATTTGGATAAACGATGGTTTGATGGCAGTTTTCTTTCTCTTAGTGGGATTGGAAATTAAAAGAGAATTGGTAGAAGGCGAGCTTTCGTCTTTTAAAAACGCTTCGCTGCCAATTTTCGCAGCAATCGGCGGAATGCTAGTTCCTGCGGTTATTTATACTGCCTTCAACTTCGGAACAGATTACGGCAACGGATGGGGAATTCCGATGGCGACTGATATTGCTTTTTCTTTGGCTATTATTTCAATGTTGGGAAAAAAAGTTCCGGCTTCGCTAAAGATTTTTCTGGCAGCTTTGGCAATTGTCGATGACTTGGGTGCTATTTTGGTGATTGCGATTTTTTATACCGAACAAATTCACTGGATCTATCTTTTGCTTTCTTTCGGCATTGTTGCGGTTTTATTTCTTTTAAATTATCTGAAGGTTACAAAGCTGGTTTTCTATATTGTTCCGGGAATATTTTTATGGTATTTCCTGCATCATTCAGGAATTCACGCAACGATTGCAGGAGTTTTATTGGCTTTTACGATTCCAACTAATGTTTCTAAAACAAAAATATCACCTTTAGAAAAACTTGAACATTCGCTGCATTTTCCGGTGAGCTTTATTATCATGCCGATTTTCGCATTAACAAACACCAATATTGCCTTTAACAGCAGTATGGTCGACGGATTATTCAACAGTTTAGGATTGGGAATAATTGGCGGACTTGTTTTAGGTAAACTGATAGGAATTAATCTTTTCTCACTGATTGCCATAAAACTAAAAATCAGTTCACTTCCACAACGCTCTTCATGGAATCAGATGATCGGTGTCGGTCTTTTAGCGGGAATAGGATTTACAATGTCAATATTCATTGCCTTGCTTTCTTTTAAACATGAAATATCTTTTCAGGATGAAGCTAAATTTGCTATTCTGATTGCTTCATTTATCGCAGCAGTTTCCGGATATTTGATTTTAAATTTCAGTGCAAAGAAAAAGAGAGTAAAAAAACACAGAAAGATCAGTTCTTCTTAACGGTCCAGTTTCCTTTAAGACTGCCCATTTCCCAAGTCCCCATCTTCGAATTAAGATTACCAATCAACATAAAACCCGATGGCGCTCTGTTGGTAGTATTGAAAGATGCATTGATAAAACCTGTAAGATAGCTTTCGCTCGAATTCAGCGTTTTTCTTGTAATTTCTACTGTACCTTTTTCACTAACATTAATGATCAGATTTCCACTCACATCTCCGGTATAAGTTCCTGTGTAAGTTCCTCGGTATGGTGAAACAGCATTCTGTTCTTGTTTATTTTCATAAATCTGATCGACAACATCTTCACACGATTGTAAAGTCAAAAGAGACATTATCATTAATACACCTGAAATACGCTTCATTTTAATTTTCTTTTTTCTCATAAGGTCTTCTGTGTTCATCATCACTTTCCAGGTTGGGTTCAGAATTGTGAGAATGATAATTTTTCGCCTCTCTTTTTATTTCGTCTGAAAGTAATTTTTCAATTCTTAATTTTCTCAATGCCATGTTCAGTTCGTTCCCAAAAAGCAAAAGATAAACATTTACATTCACCCAAACCATCAACAAAATCATACTTCCGATGGAACCGTAAAGTACGTTATAACGGGCAATATTTTTCACATATAACGCAAAGAAATATGTGGTTACCACAAACAGAACAGTCGTAAGAATTGCTCCCGGAATCGCCTGTCTGAATCTGATAATCTTCACCGTTCCCAACCAATAAAACATCGCTAAAAGGATAAAATAAAAGAGCGGAAATGATACAAAACCAATTATTTTAGAAAGATTTCTTACGAGCCAGGAAACATCATAAGACGGTGTAAACAGTTTGAGTACAACTTCCACATAATACACCCCGAAAAGCGCTAAAAATATGATACTTACGAAACCAATCGTAATAAAAAAAGAAAGAATAAATTCTTTTACATCGGTCAGTTTTTCCTCTGAGTTTTCATTGAATCCGTTAATTAAAGAAAAAGTACCATTTGTTGCAAAAACAAGTGCTACAAGAATTGTTAAATTACTGATTCCCTTCATGTTTGGGATAATATTATCTTCAATATAATTTCTTACATCACCTTCGATATTGGATGGGAAAATATTATGCATTAAAACTTCAAAAATATAGAACTGAAGCTTATCATAATGCGGCATATACGGAATTACCGAAAGTAAGAAAAGCAAAAAAGGAAATAAACTTAAGGTAAAACTCCAGGAAATACTTGCTGCCTTTCGACCTATATTACCTTTAAAAATTCCTGAAATATAGATTTGAAACATCTGCCAAAGTGATATTCCGAGTACCGGAAGATGGATGTCGTCTAGAAATTCTTGAAATTTCACGATAAATTTAGGAATTTTTAAAGCCATAAAGTATATTTGCGCTTAGCAAATATAAGAAATGCGAATCAGTTTAGTTTGTATTGGGAAAACAGATGACAAAGAAATTACATCTTTAATCGGTTATTATCTTACCCGCCTTCCAAAACACTGGAATTTTGAGATCATCGAAATTCCGGATGTGAAAAATGCCAAAAATCTTTCTTCCGAACTTCTCAAAAAAGAAGAAGCCAAATTATTTTTAAATCAAATCGATAAAAATGATCTGGTTATTATTCTTGATGAAAAAGGAAAACAGTTTACAAGCCGTGAATTTTCTCAGAAAATAGATTCGTGGATGAATTCTTCAGTAAAAAAAGTTCATATCTTGATTGGTGGAGCCTACGGTTTTTCGGATGAAATTTACAGCAGAGCCAACGAAAAAATGTCATTATCTAAAATGACATTTACGCATCAGATGATACGGTTATTTATTGTAGAACAGCTTTACAGAGCTGATCAGATTTTACAGGGGAAACCTTATCACAACGATTAAAAGATTGATAGATAGCAGGAATTAGATAATAGGTAGCATCAGAAGAATATATTTTTATAGTATTTGAGCTACTGTTAAAATATATTTTATTTTAAAATAATTACTCCCGCAGATTTCATAGATTTTCACAGATCGTAAGTGAAACAAAACGTGAAATCTGTGGGAATAAAAAATAATTATTTTTGTAAACCAATCTGTCTTTTCGCCTCTCCTACAACGAACGCAACCGAATTTGCGATATTAAAACTTCGAATCAGTTTAGACATAGGAATAGTCAAATGATTTTCAAAACGGTCTAAAACATCTTTACTCAAACCTTTACTCTCTTTTCCGAAAACCAACCAATCTCCATCCTGAAAATCGATTTCCAAATAAGATTTTTCAGCATGTGAACTCATTAGAAAAACACGAGACAAATTAGGGATATTTTTCATCCATTCGTCGACATTTGCATATTCTGTTACATCAAGATGCACCCAATAATCTAAACCGGAACGTTTCAGGTTTTTATCATCAATCAAAAATCCGAAAGGATGTATTAAGTGTAATCTGCTTTCGGTTCCTACACATAGTCTTCCGATATTACCGGTATTATTAGGGATCTCTGGTTCTACGAGAACAATATTTAACATGAATTTTTTAATTTAATTGGAGCTTAATTTTTTAACGCAAAGCTCGCAAAGATTTTATTTAATTATAAACGTTTTTAAGTTCGCAAAGGCGTTTGACTGCGTCGAATCTTCGATTTCATTCACCTAAGAAACGAAAAGATATATTTCTTTAAAAAAATAAGTCTATTTTTTCATACATTTTCCTGCAAACTCTGTCAATAAAGCTTTTTCGTGACCCAATGTAGCAGCTTTATCTAAATTGGAACACGCTTCTTTATCTTTTGCAGATTCAAACAAAATCGTTGCTTTTGTGACATAAGACTGCGAAAATTTAGGATCAATAGAAATGGCTTTATTGATGTCTGCTAAAGCTTCTTTTGATTTTTTCATTTTCAGATAGACATCTGCTCTTCCATTGTAAAGCAAAGACTCAGGTTTCTCAGTGAGCATTAAGTTGTAATCTTTAAGAGCACCTTCAAGATCTCCGCTATTTTTTTTAAGATTGGCTAATGCTGTTCTTGCCAAAATGTTGTCGGGAGCAAAAGTGAGAATCTGTTTTAGATCTGCCATCGCCAAATCTTTTTTACCTAAATTATTGTAAATCTTAGATCGAATTAAATAAATTTCAGCATTTTCAGGCTCAAGTTTTACTCCTGTATTGGCGTATTCTAAAGCTTTGGTACGATTTCCTTTTTGATTATGTAAAGAAGCCAGATTTTCATAAACAGCAATAGATTTAGGATTTGATTTTAAAGCAGATTCATAAGATTTAAAAGCCAAAGTCGTTTTGCCTAATCTTCTTTGTGAAGTTCCTAAACTAACGTAATAATCTGACTGATATTTCTGAATATGTTCCGAAAGCACCAATTTTGAATATTGCTCTTCGGCACATTGATAATCGGCTTTTTTAAAACATTCTTCAGCTATTCCTTTATCCTGAGCAGACAGAAAGTTAAGAGATGTAAGTACTACGCTAAGAACGAGTAAATGTTTTTTCATGGGTTTATAGTTTGTTTATTGATTACTTTTTTTGCGAGCATAGCAAAAAGCCCTCCCAATAAAGTTCCAACAAACGCCCCTACCAAAATATCTACCGGGAAATGTACTCCTAAATATATACGGCTGTACGCTACTACTGCAGCCCAGACAAATATAGCATAAGGAAACCATTTAAGTTTATCTTTCAATAAAAAACTTAAATAGCTTGCTAAAAAGAAAGTATTTGAAGCATGTGCAGAGTAAAAACCATATTGCCCGCCACATTTTACAATACGCATAACGTTTTGAAGTGAAGGGTCATGACAAGGTCTTAATCTTGCAACACCATATTTAAAAATCCCTGAAACCTGATCTGAAACTGTCACTCCAATCGCAATGAAAAGGAGTATATACAGCAGAGATTTTAATTTGAAATTTTTGTACAGAAGATAACAGAGAATCACATACAACGGAACCCAGATCCAGGTTGCAGAAATCATCATCCAAAACTGGTCAAACGGAGTATCGCCTAAATTATTAAGATAAAGGAATAGATTTTTATCTTCCTGAATAATTTCTTCCATATTTTAACGGCTTACCGGTCCTTCGTAAGTTTCATCATCTGCGGGTTTTACTTTTGGTAATTCGGTTGCAGAAGGCTGTTCCTTTAAAATATTTTCTTCGATGTTCTTCATCGGATTAAAGTCTTTTGCAGCATCTTTCACTTTCTCGATCTCACGCTTTATTTCAGAAACAGGATTATCTGTTTCTTTCATGATCTCAGTTTTGATGTCTTCTACTGCGCCACGCATTTTTCTCACTCCCGCTCCAAGGTCGCGAGCAATTTGGGGTAGTTTATCCGGACCAAATAAAACTACAATTGCAATGGCAATAAGTGCCATTTCTCCAATGCTTAATTCCATGGTGCTAAATTACAAAAGATTATATATATAAAATATGATATGTTTAATTTTAAATAAATTTTAAGATTTATTTTTCTGAAAAGCATAATAAGTAATCACAACGCTTACAGACATCAATATAAATGCTAAAAAGAAAGGTGCTCCGGAAAACTTAAACGGCGCTTCATCATGGGTGAAAAAGTAAAATAAATTGGTCATTACAGGTGGACCTATAATGGATGTTGCACTCATTAAACTGGTTAAAGCTCCCTGCAATTCTCCCTGTTCGTTTGAAGGAACCGATTTTGTGATCACAGACTGCAAAGCAGGACCGCAAATTCCACCCAAACAATAAGGAATTAAAAATACAAACATCATCCAACCTTCGGATGCGAATGAGAACAGCAGCAATCCTATCGCGTATAATATTAATCCGTAATAAATACTTTTTTGTTCACCCAACTTTGGAGTTGTCCATCGGATTAAAACTCCCTGAACCAAACCGACCAAAAGACCAACGACACCTAAAGAAATACCGACCATTCTTTCTGTCCAGTCAAATTCGTACATCGTAAAGAAGCTCCAGTTACTTTGTACTGCATGACCTGCAATATAAATTAAAATTAAAGCAAAGATTAAACCTGAAATTTCAGGATGTTTTCCTAAAAACTTGAATGAACCAACAGGATTTGCACGTTTCCAGCTAAACTCGCGTCTTTTATCTTTATCTAAACTTTCAGGAAGGATGAAATAACCATAAAGGAAATTTAAAAGACATAAGCCTGCTGCAGCATAAAACGGAACTCTTGCTCCATAATGACCTAAAACACCTCCTAAAACCGGACCTATAATAAAACCTAAGCCAAATGCAGCACCAATTAAACCGAAGTTTTTGGCTCTGTCTTTATCTGTAGAAATATCGGCAATGTATGCACTTGCTGTAGTAACACTCGCTCCGGTAATTCCCGCAATAATTCTTCCTACAAACAGCCATAAAATGGTTGGAGCCAATGCAAGCAAAATATAATCAATGGCAAAACCAAAAAGTGAGATCAAAATAATAGGTCTTCGCCCAAATTTGTCACTAAGATTTCCTACAACCGGAGAAAAAACAAACTGAACGAAAGCATAAGCAAAACCGAGCCAGCCTCCATATTTTGCAGCTTCACTGATGTCTGCGTGAATCAGTTCTTTGATCAGTTGCGGAACTACAGGAATGATGATTCCCCATCCCGTTATATCTATCAGCAACGTGATAAATATAAAACTCATTGCTGCTTTCTTTTTTGAATTTTCCATTGTTGTGCAAAAATAAGGAAATCGGGAAAAATATTCGTGTTAAATTAATGAATTGTTGTTGGTTGATAGTTGATGGTTTTTGGTTGATGGAATAACTGTTTTAGTTTTAATTAAAATCAAATTATGCATATCCGTTTTCCATCATAATAAAAATTTTAACACAAAGAGCGCAAAGATTTCTTTAAACAATTCGCTGTTTTTAAGCTCGCAAAGGCGTTTGACTTCGTCTAATCTTCGATTTCACTTAGATAAGCACACAAAGATTTTTTTAATATGACAAAAAGCGGACAATCATTAATCAAATTTAGAAGTCATAAAAAAAGAGCCTTTCGTGTGAAAGGCTCTTTAATATATTTAATGTAGTTGATATTACTTTGTAGCAAGTAATTCTTTATCTGATGAAGATTTACCGTGTACGTCTTCTTCTTTTCCTGTTTTAAGGAAGTCGTAAGCAATTGCCGATGCAATGAAGATGGATGAATAAGCTCCAAATCCAATACCGATTAACAATGCAAACATAAATCCTCTCAAGTTGTCTCCACCAAAGATGAAGATGGCAAGAATTACAAGTAAAGTGGTAAATGTTGTGTTGAACGTTCTACCTAAAGTACTAGAAATAGCATCATCAAACAATCCTGATAAAGTAAGCGCTTTCTTCTCTCTCAAGTATTCTCTAATTCTATCGAAGATAATTACGGTATCGTTGATTGAGTAACCCAATACTGTAAGAATTGCTGCAATGAAATCCTGGTTAACCTCCATGTTGAAAGGCATTACCGAATGGAATAAAGAGAACGCACCTAAGATAATGATCGCATCATGTAATAGTGCCGCAACAGCACCCAATGAAAACTGCCATTTTCTAAATCTCACCAAAATATAGATGAAAATACCTGCCAAAGCAGCAACAACCGCAAGAGTACCGTGTGTCTGGATATCATCAGCAACAGAAGGTCCTACTTTTTCAGAAGAGATAATTCCTGCGTGATCTGTGTCTGCAGATTTAAATTCTTCTAAAGTCATGTTTGCAGGAAGATTTGGTTTTAAACCTTCAAATAATTTTTGCTCAATAGTCTGGTCAGCTTTCAATGATTCGTCATTGATAAGGTAATCTGTAGAGATCTTCAGCTGATTGTTGTTTCCGAAAGTTTTAGCTTCTACAGAAGAGTTTTTACCATCCTGAGTTGTGAAAACTTTAACTAAACCATTTTCAACATCTTCTGCATTTACTTCTTTATCAAATCTTACAACGTAGTTTCTACCACCCGTAAAATCGATACCAAATTTAAATCCGTTAACGAAAATTGATCCTAAAGAGATTACCGTTAAAATTGCAGAAAGAATATATGAATATTTTCTTTTTCCAATGAAATCGATCCAAGTATTTCTGAATAAGTTTTTCGTTGGAGGAGTCCAAACTGAAAGACTTTTACCTTTATTTAATCTGTGGAAGATCATTACTCTTGAAAGTAAGATTGATGTAAACAATGTCATTACAGCACCAATCAATAACGTCAATGCAAATCCTTTGATAGGACCTGTTCCGAAGAAGAACAATACTACCGCTGTAAGGATCATCGTTAGGTGACCATCAATAATTGCATTCAATGCATGTTTGAAACCATCTTTGTAAGCTTCAAGAATATTTTTACCTGCAAATAATTCTTCTTTCGTTCTTTCGTAAATAATTACGTTGGTATCTACCGCCATCGCCATTGAAAGTACAATACCCGCAATACCAGGAAGCGTTAAAGTAAAGTCTCCGGAATCCATAATCCCGAAAATGTAGAATAAGTTGATGATCATTGCAATTACCGCATAAACTCCAGCTAAACCGTAGTAGAAAATGATGTATGCAATAATAATTAAGAATGCGATAGAGAATGACATCACTCCCGCATCAATAGACTCCTGTCCTAAAGACGGACCTACTTGTGTAGCCTGTACTACTTTTGCACCTGCAGGTAATTTACCCGCTCCTAAAACGTCTACCAATTCTTTAGCTTCTTCCTGAGAGAAGTTACCAGAGATTTGAGTTCTACCGTTAGGAATTGCACCCTGTACATTTGGCGCAGTATATACTCTGTTATCTAAAGTTACAGCAACTGGTTTTCCTACGTTTTTCTCAGTAAGCGTTTTCCAATCTTTAGCACCTTTAGAATCCATTTGCATATCTACCACTACTCTGCTCAATTCATCGTAACCGATGTTTGCAGTCTCTACAGCACCGTCTACCGGAGCTTTTTGGTTGATATTACCTCTTACAGCATATAGAACCAAGCTTTTTTCATCTGTAGATTCTGGCTTGTAACCCCACATAAACTGGGTATATTTAATATTTGCAGGACGTAAAGACTGCGCAATTTTACTGTTTAAGATCTTGTTTACTTTTGCAGTATCTGTCAGTTTCACACTTCCTACAGAGCTCATGCTTCCAGATTTCCCTCCTTGCATTAAGTTTAGGAAATTAGTATTTTTAGCAACTCCCATAGAGTCACCTTTTGCAGCAACTGTAGCACTTAAAGTCTGGAAATATGGTGCAACCTCAGCAAACTGCTGTACTTCCCAAAACTGAAGTTTTGCAGAAGTCTGAAGCATTTTCTTCACCTTATCGATATCTTTCATACCCGGCATTTCTACAGAGATTCTTGCCGTTCCCGGAACTCTCTGTACGTTTGGCTGGATAGCTCCCAATTTATCAATTCTGGTTCTGATTACTTCAAAAGCTGTACCTACAGAAAGATCAATTCTTTTCTTAACGATGCTTTTTACCTGCTCATCAGTGGTGTTGAATTTAATCTCAGAAAGATTAGTGTTTCCGAAGATTTCAGGATCTGCAAGTTTAAGGTTTGCGCCTTTTGCTTTGTTTACGGCATCAAACTCAACAAAGAAATTGTCGATATAAGATTTAGTAGAGTTTTTCTGAGCTTCATCTGTTCTGTTAAGAGCCTCAATAAGAATAGGATTGGTAGAATAATTAGTTAAATCATTCACCAAATCTCTCTGATTGATTTCCAAAAGAACGTTGATCCCCCCTTTCAGGTCAAGACCTAGCTTCATTTCTTTGTCTTTTGCCTTAGCATAAGAAAGTTCTGTAAATCCAAGATTTAAAGTTTCATCCTTTAATCTCTGGATTTCTTTCTCGTTTCCGTTCGCAGCTTCGATTTGCGATTCAATTTTGCCGGCGTACCAGGTTGGTAATAGCTCATTTAAGCAAATTAACCCTAGTACAATAGCAACAATTGTAATAAGTCCTTTTCCTTGCATTTTGTTATAACTACGTTAAATTAAGTCGGCAAATATAATGATTTTATTGATATTTTATGAACTTTTGGCAACAGAAATGGTTTATTTTCAGATATATCGGCAATCTTATTTTAATGATATTTTATGGCTAATTTTATTAAATATTAAAAATAAGTATTGGTACGAAATTTTCATTTGAACTTTACAACACCTTAAATTTCAAAATATTATGAGAAGACTATTACTTTCAATAGCATTATTCTCTTCCTTAACAGTACAATCTCAAAGTTTTGTTCTGGAAGAATTTGCAACCGGGCTTACAAGTCCCGTAGAGATTACCAACACAAACGACAGCCGTCTTTTCGTAGTACAACAGAATGGAATCATTAAGATCATACAACCTAACGGAACTGTGAATGCTGCAGACTTTCTTAATATAAGCAGCAAAATTACATTCAATGGAGAAAGAGGGCTTTTAGGTTTGGCTTTTCATCCGCAATATTTAACTAACGGATATTTTTTCGTGTATTATAACAATACAGCCGGAAATATTATCGTAGCAAGATATTCTGTGAATACGGCAAATCCGAATACAGCTGATCCCAATTCAGAAAAAATTATTTTAAATATTCCCAAACCTTTTGCCAATCATAATGGTGGAAGCATCCATTTTGCTCCTGACGGAAATTTGTGGGTTGTAACGGGCGACGGCGGAAGTAGCGGTGATCCCAACAATAATGCTCAAAACAAAAATTCATTATTAGGAAAAATGCTTAGAATTGATATTAATTCTGCAGGAGCCTACAATATTCCTACCGGAAATCCTTTTATTGGCGTTGATGGCTCAGATGAAATTTGGTCTTACGGTTTAAGAAATGCGTGGAAGTATTCTTTTGACTTAACCAGCGGAAACGTAATGATTGCTGATGTAGGACAAGGATTGTTTGAAGAAATCAACCGAATGCCGATAACGCAGGCTGGAATCAATTATGGATGGAGATGTTATGAAGGAAATAATGATTATAACACAACAGGTTGTGCAGCTTCTTCAACGATGACTTTCCCGGTTGCTGTTTATGATCATTCCGGAAATAAATGTTCCATTACCGGAGGTTATGTTTATCGTGGAACACAGAATCCTTCTTTACAGGGAAAATACTTTTTTGCAGATTACTGTTCTTCGCAAATCGGTACAATGGATCCCAACAATTCAATTTCTTGGACGACACCTTTTACCGGAAATAATTTTTCAACCTTTGGACAAGACAACCTTAAAGAACTTTACGTAGCTGCTGTAAATAATGGTAAAATTTACAAAATTAAGACAACAACTTTAGGAGTTCAGGACGCTACATTCAGCCAAATAAGAGTTTACCCAAATCCTGCATCAGAAAGAATTTTTGTGGATGGATTAAAGGGTAACAACAATATTGCTGAAATTTTCAGTACCGAAGGAAGAAAAGTTTTGGACGAAACAAAATTCGATTCTGAAAACAGCATCAATATCTCAGGAATTCCTGCAGGAGTTTACTACATCAATATTAAATCGGGAGATTTTAAATCTTACAGTCAGAAAATAATTATTAAATAAACTCAATTCGAATTAAACAACAAGCATAAATTACTATTGTAAAAATTTATATTTAACGCAAAGATTGATTTTCACAAATCTTATTTTTAAGGAGCAAAGATGAATCAATAAGTTGATTTTTATAAAGCTCTCGTTTATTCAAGCTTCATCAGCGACTTGTCGCCATTCTTTGCTCCTTAAAATAATAAGCTGAAAAATTAAAATCTTTGCGTGATAAAAAATTTTGCTCAATTACTCTTCCAGAACTCAAGAATTAATTCTAAAAATATACTTTAGATATCAATAAAAAAGCGATTCATTTCTGAATCGCTTTTTTGTTATATTGTCATTGAAAAAATTCTGGTTTCGGGTTTATTTCTCAACATTCTGAGATCAAAAACCATCGCTACATTTCTTGTGAAAGCTCTTCCTTTTTCCGTTATTTTTATTTGATTGTTGTTAATTTCAACCAATTCATCACGTTCCATTTCCTGAAGCATATCAAAAGCGTTTTCAAGCTCCGGAATGGCGTCTTTATTTTCAAAAGTAGTTTCCAACTGGCACATTAAATTTAGAATATGTCTTCTGATCGATAGATCTTCTTCATTCAAAACATGTCCTTTCACGACAGGAATTTCACCTTTTTCCACAATTTTTTGGTATTCTTCAACGGTTTTTACATTTTGAGCAAAAGCATACCAAGAATCTGAGATAGAACTCATCCCCAAACCTATCATCAACTGAGTTTTACTCGAAGAATATCCCATAAAATTACGATGAATGTCTCCTGAGATCATAGATTTATACAGTTCATCTTCTTCAAGAGAAAAATGATCCATCCCTACTTCTTTATATCCTAATTCTTCCAATAATTTTTTGCCATCTTCATACAGTCTGCGTTTCTCTTCACCGCTTGGCAAATCATTTTCATCAAAACCTCTTTGCCCCACTCCTTTTATCCATGGAACATGAGCGTAAGAATAATAAGCAAGACGATCAGGTTTTAGCTCTAAAGTTTTATGAATGGTAAGTGCCATACTTTCCCAGTTAGAATGTGGTAAACCATAAACCAAATCGTGAGAAATACTTGTATACCCAATTTCTCTGGCCCATTCTGTAACATTTTTTACATTTTCGAAAGGCTGAATTCTGTTGATGGCTTTCTGAACTTTCAAATCATAATCCTGCACCCCAAAACTGGCTCTTCTAAATCCTAAATCAAACAAAGTCTGAAGATGCTCTCTTGTTGTATTATTTGGGTGACCTTCAAAAGAAAATTCAGGATGTTCTGCAATTTCAACGGTGTCAAAAATTCCCTGCAATAAGGTTTTTAGATTTTGCGGAGAAAAAAACGTTGGCGTCCCACCTCCTAAATGCAGTTCTTTTAGCTTCGGCTTTTCATTAAATAATTGAAGATAAAGCATCCATTCTTTTAAAACACTTTCAAGATAAGGAACTTCTACACTGTGTTGCTTTGTAATACGTTTGTGACAAGCGCAAAAAGTACACAATGCTTCACAGAAAGGAAGATGAATGTATATTGAAATTCCCTCTGCCGAATTGCTTTCATTGAAAGATTTTATCACACTTGATTTCCATTTTTCCGGAGAAAAAGTAGATTCGTCCCAATAAGGAACAGTGGGATAAGATGTATAACGCGGACCTGGAATATTATATTTATCGATTAACGAATTCATTTGATACTTTATATTTTTTCTAAACTAATGAAATTGGTGAATTTCATTCTGCAAAATTAACCAATACTTCTGAATTAGAGATCATGAATTATATTAGTCTTTCTTTTCGAAATTTATAATGAGTCTAAATACCTCTTCCGCAAAATTCTTTCCTAAATCGATGTAACCCGCACTGTCATAATGCCATGGGTCGTTTCCGTAATTGTATTTTTGGGTAGAACGAACAATCGCAGCGTTTTTATCATCGCGAACAAATTTCTCCTGAGCATACTGTACCAACTCTCCTATTGGCCAGACTTTTCCTTTTTCATTTTTACCCGAATCTGAAATTTTTCCAATTACAACCGGTAAATCATCGGTGCGTAAAGCAGCCCGCATCTGATTCATCAAAGTTTTCAGATGAGCGTAATAATTATTGGCAATTTCTTCGTTGTAGCTTGCATCTCCTTCACCTTGCATCCAAAGAATTCCGGACATTTGTAATTCGTCTGCTTTTCCGTTCCCGTCAATATCTTTTTCGCTTAAAGCATTTTTTACGGTTTTCAGAAAATAATCATATTGATTCAGTCCGTTTTTTCCGTGATAATCTGAATCCCAACAGCCGAAACTTCCTGTCGCAAGACTGTCTATTGAAGTACCTTCTCTCGCATATTTGATCAACGCAATTTTATCATTCGGAAAAAGTTCTTTCATTCTTTTGGCAAAAGTCATTTCCAAACCAAATCGATCTGAAAGTGTATTGGTTTTTCCATCAGTTTTAAAACCTGTTCCGTTTCCGGCTTTCAAAACATCCCACTTTCCCACTCCGCCATTTTTTTCTCCGTCAGGAACAGAATTTCCCTGGAAAATATAAACATCTTTAATGGTTTTTAAATCATTTGGAAGATCTTTATTATATCCAAACCCGTTCATATTTGACTGACCCGCCAAAACGAAAACTCTTATTTTTTGAGTATAAAAAAAGGTTGGAATTAATAAAAAAAGAAATATTTTTAAATTTTTCATTAGAAAATTTTGATCAAAGGTAATTTTAAGAAATTTTAAATCTGCTGTAATCGAAAAGATATGCTCTATCTAAAGCATTTAAAATTTTAATTTCATCAATGAAATCTTGTCTTTCCCAGCAAAAACAATCGTATTTCCATCAACCCATTTGCAAACATAAAATCCTTTTTCGTCGGAAATTTTCTTCCATGTTTTTCCAAAGTTTGAAGAATAACTGATGTGTTGATCGCCTACCGAAATCATTTCTTTACCTTTCGAATTAGGTTTTATTTTTACACAGGTTGTATATCCTGCATTTTTTCCTGATGCCTGAATTTGCCAGGTTTTTCCGCCATCATTTGTCGTTGCAATATTATTGACAGTGGCTTCCTGTTTTGTGTAATCACCACCAACAGCGATTCCAAAATTCTGATTGACAAAATCAATAGAATACATTCCCTGAGCCGATTCTCCTTGAACGAAAGGTGTTTTATAGACGTTTGATTTTAAGGTAGTATAATCTATCTTAATAATTCTTGAGCTTTTCCCTCCAGTTGCGATCCAGATATTAGTTCCCTGATGAGCAATATTAGTATTACTTGCTGCAAAAGCTGCTTCACCTTCATTTAATTTTATGGTATTAAAGCCTTCTCTTTTGGTGAGTGTATTAAAATCTAAAACAGAATTTAATTTTGGCATGATAAAAGATAATTTCAGATTCAAATCTTTTGCGGGATCACTGAATGTAACTCCATGCTCATCATTTACAAAAATGAATGCATCGTAAAATGCCGTTTTCAAAGTATCTGTATAAATATTTACAACCGAAAGATCTTTTTTATCTATTCTAAAAAAATGAGCCGGACTTTCAATATTAATGGCATAAAAAGCATCTTTATTTTGTGCTAATGTTCTAAACTGCAACTTCTTTTCAGACAGTTTAATCTGTTTTTGAGTTTTACTGTTTTTTAAATCAACAAAACCGAATTTAGATTCCGTTCCGCTGTACCAGACTTTATTATCATACAATTCGATTGCTCTGATGCTTATTTTATCATTTAAAATAGTTTCAAAACTTTCGATTTTTTGAGAAAACATCAATAAACCAACCGTAGAAAATAACAAAGTGAAGATCTTTTTCATAATAACAAAAATAAAAAATCCGCAGAAGATTAAACTGCGGATTGTAAAATATATATTTAAAACTTATTTTTCGATAAATTCATCATAGCCACCTTTGTTCAGTACACTGTTTCGTTTACCATACAGGAAGTAAATTAAAAGTCCTAAAGCCAACCAGCCAATTGCCATGTAAATTGCGGTTGCTTCAAGATTAATGATTAGATAAATATTAATTAAAATTCCTAAAGATGCTACTACAGGAAGCATTGGTGTTTTGAAACCTCTTTTTAATTCCGGTTTTCTAACTCTTAATAACCACACTGCAAAACAAACCATTGTAAATGCAAATAAAGTCCCGAAACTACACATATGTACCAAAGTACTGATTGGTGTAAGTGCCGCAACAGTAGCTACAATTAAACCTAAAAGAATCGTATTTTTATAAGGAGTTTTTCTTACAGGGTGAATTTCTTTGAACATTCCCGGAAGAAGACCGTCTTTTGCCATTCCCAAGAAAATTCTAGACTGTCCCAACATCATTACCAACAATACAGAAATCAATCCGATAGTTGCAGCAACAGTAATTAAAATTACAGCCCAATCCATTCCTGTCGCTTTTTCAAAAGCAATCGCAACCGGAGCAGTTAGAGCATCAGGAATAGATCCGAAATCTTTATAATTCATCATTCCGGTTAATACAAGTGACATCAAAATATATAACGCGGTACAAACCAATAATGAAGTAATAATTGCAAAAGGAATATCTTTTCTAGGGTTTTTAGCTTCCGCAGCCTGAGTAGAAACTGCATCAAAACCAATATAAGCAAAAAATACAGCGGCTGCACCGGCAATAATACCGTTAAAACCATACGCTGGTCCCATTTTTCCATCAGACTGAAGAATCATTTTTTCGTCCGGAATAAATGGTGTAAGATTATCCATATTAATAAATAAAGCTCCAACAACGATTACAAAAACTACAACAGAAGTTTTTAAAATTACAATCATATTGTTTGCACCCGCAGCTTCTTTAGTTCCTTTTACCAAGATCGCAGTAACGATCAAAACAATAATAAATGCTGGTAAATTAAACGCAAAACTAGGTTCTGTTAAGCCATGAGCTACTGCATATTGCTTTGCCGTCGCAAAATCATTCGTGAGATAATAAGGTAATTCTACATTGATGATTTTCAAAAATTTATTAAAATATCCGGACCAGGAAACCGCCACCGTCATAGAACCCATTGCGTACTCCAATACCAATCCCCAACCGATAAGCCAGGCAAAAACTTCCCCTACTGTTCCGTATGCATAAGCATAAGCAGAACCTTCAACAGGCAATAACGCTGCAAACTCTGCATAACAGAGTGCCGCAAATATACAGGCAATCCCTGCAACAACGAATGATAAAGCTAAAGCAGGACCCGCATGATAGTAAGCTCCGGTACCTGTAAGTACAAAAATTCCACCTCCGATAATCGCACCGATACCAATGGCTGTAAGGCTCCATTTCCCAAGAACCCTCTTAAGCTCACTCTTTTTCATATCGGCCTCATAGGCTCCTAATGGTTTTGTTTTCCAAATATTTGACATATTGTTTTCTTTGTTTTAAAGATTTACGAAAATATAAAAAATTTGGAGACCTTAACATTTATTGACAAACTTTCGTCAATTTATTTTAATTCCAGACTATACAAAACTGATTTTCACCTATTTTAATGTATTTTAAAATGCAATGTTTTTTGCTTATTTTTGAAGCCATGAATATCTATGATCTCTTCATAAAACCCTACGAAACATACACTAATCTGCAAATTTTCCTTGAAGGTTTTGCCACTGTTCTAGGAATTATGAGTGTATTTTTTTCGATTAAAAAGAACATTTGGGTTTATCCTACAGGAATTGTTTCTACCATCATCTATGTTTACCTTCTTTTTATCGCAGGTTTACTGGGAGATTGTATGATTAATGTTTATTATTCTGTGATGAGTGTTTATGGATGGATTTTGTGGAATAAAAATTCTGAAGACCAAATTCACGTAGAAGTTTCGTGGGCAAAAAAGAAAGAATGGATGATGGCAGCAATACTTTTCATCCTGAGTATTTTTTTAGTAATGATTATTTATTACTACAAACCTTACATCGATAATCATTTTTCTCTGGAAAATATAGAGTTTGGTTTATATCATCTCGATTGGGCAAATTGGCTGGATGTTTTTACAACTTCTGTATTTTTGGTCGGAATGTGGTTGATGGCGAAAAGACGCATTGAGAGTTGGTTTTTCTGGATTTTGGGGGATCTTATTTCTATCCCGATGTATATTTATAAAGGATACGGAATAACTTCGGTTCAATATTTGGTATTTACGATAATGGCAATCTTAGGATATGTCAGCTGGAAAAAAAGTTTTAAAGAAAAAAATACAGTACAATTATGAAAAATATATTAAAAATAACAGCGGGTCTTCTACTCGGCTTCAGTTTAACATCATGTGCCGTTTACAGTGATAATTACGGTGCTTACGGAGATCCATATTATGATAACGGATATTATTATGCTCCTTCAGGATATTATGGTTCCGGTGGTTATTATGGTAACGACGGATATTATTATAGAAACGATATGAGATATTATTATGACAACGGAGTACCTTATTATTACGGAAATAACAGAAATAAAGTCTACATACAACGTAATTCAGGAGCTGTAGGAAACGTCACAGGAACTCAGAGACCTAATAATGGAGTTGGTAACGGAAATAATTCTTACCGATACAACAACAATCAGAGAACGTATAATAATAATCCACCAAGAAATAATTCCAATAATGGAGTGAGAAATCAAGGTAACTCAGGTTTCCGTAATCAAAGCCAGGGAAACAGTGGCGTAAGAAATCAGCCGCAACCTTCACAAAACAGTAGCGGAAATTACAGAAACAATACGCAGACAACGCCTCAGAACAATAATAATTCTGATAACAATCCTCAAAGAAGCGGATCAAGAAGATAATCATTCTAAATAATGAAACGGACAGCAATCGCTGTTCGTTTTTTGTTTTAATTATATTAATTTTGCAGGTTGATTTTAGACAAAAAAACTATGAAATTTTATAAATATCAGGGAACAGGAAACGACTTTGTAATGATAGATAATCGCTCAGGAGAGTGGGATAACCTTTCGGTTACAAATATTCAAAAACTTTGCGACCGTCGCTTTGGAATTGGCGCAGACGGATTGATCAAGATAAACACGGCAGAAGGTGTAGATTTTGAAGTTGATTACTACAATTCTGATGGTTCCAAAAGCTTCTGCGGAAACGGAGCGCGTTGTTCGGTAGCTTTTGCTCACTTTCTTTCGATCTTTAAAAATAATACGACAACTTTTACCGCTATTGACGGACCTCACGAAGCCGAGATCAACGGAAACATTGTAAAACTAAAAATGAGTGATGTTACGTCAATCACAAATGACGGTGAAGATTCTGTTTTAGATACAGGTTCGCCTCATTATATTAAATATGTAGAAGACATTGCCAATTTCAACGTTTTTGCAGAAGGAAACAGCATCCGAAATTCGGAAAATTATAAAGAAAAAGGTATCAATGTCAATTTTGTTGAAAATATTTCTAATGATGAGATCTTTGTAAGAACCTATGAACGAGGCGTTGAGGACGAAACTTACAGTTGTGGAACGGGAGTTACAGCTTCTGCTTTAACTTTTCTTAAAAAAAGCAATCTAACCTCCATAAAAGTTAAAACGTTGGGTGGTGACCTTAAAGTTTATGCTGAAAAAGATGGAGACACATTCCGTCAAATTTGGCTTGAAGGTCCTGCAAAACAAGTTTTCGAAGGAAAAGTAGATCTTCTTTAGAAAAAACATAAAAACTTTTAATCTATTTAATCATAATGAAAAAAGCTATTCTCATTATCGTACTCCTTATTCTTGCAGTAGCAGGATTTTTTGGTTTAAAATTCTACAGTAAATATTACGGTAACAATGTCTCAAAAGACGGATATGTTTTGATACCACATGGTGCGAAATTTAATCAGATCTTAGATTCTATTAGTCCGTATGTTGACAATAAAGAATCATTTGTTGAGGTTGCAAAAGATAAAAACATGGACGAATATTTCAAGCCAGGTCGTTATCATTTTGCAAAAGGAGCCAGCAATACAAAATTGGTAAATATGATAAAAGCCGGAAATCAGACTGAAAATTCATTCAGAATTGGTGATTTCGGAGATATTTATCAGATGGTAGGAAAAGTGAGCAAAAAAACAGAGCTAGATTCATTAAAATTTGTCAGCGATCTTGATAAAATAGCTTCTGAAAAAGGATATAAAAATGCTGAAGATCTAAAAAAATATTTCTTCATCGATACATATAATTTTTTCTGGACGGTTACTCCAAAAGAATTTTTCAACAAATTTGAAAATCAGTACTACGAATTCTGGACTTCTGAAAGAAAGGCTAAAGAACAAGAATCTGGTTTAACAAGAGATCAAATCTATGCTTTGGCATCTATTGTTTACAAAGAATCGGGCGGAAAACCTGACGAAATGAAAACCATTGCCGGTTTATATTTAAACAGATATAAAAAAGGAATGAAACTGCAATCTGACCCAACGGTTATTTACGCAATAAACAAACAGACCAACTTTAAAGAATCTATTAAAAGAGTTTTTTATAAGCACCTTTCTACTCCATCGCCTTACAATACTTATGCTAATGCAGGAATTCCTCCGGGACCGATTTGTGTGGTAGATAAAAATTCTGTGGATGCAGTTTTAAGCCCTGAAAAACACGATTATATTTTCATGTGTGCAGATCCTGAAAGATTCGGGTTTCACAAATTTACGGCAAGTGCAGAGCAACATGTTATCAATGCAAAAGCGTATCAGGATTGGCTGAACTCGAAAAATATTAAATAATAAACATATTTAACTTTATTTTAACAAATTAATAATTAACATTTAGCTCTCAAAGGCGACATATCTATTAAAAATAATAAACGAATCGTAAAATTGTACTTTTAAAGTCTTTAATAAATTAATAAAATTAAAACCTTCTTATTACAATTTTATCTAAAGAATACCTTATGAATCAGACGGAAATAATCAGTATTTTCACAAAAAAAACCTTAGGGCTTACTTTTGTTTTATCTGCAGCAGCTTTTGCTTTTGCTCAGGATAAAGTGGGAGTTTCAGGAACTGTGGTTGATAAAAGCAACCAACCTGTTGCTTATGCTTCTGTAACTTTCAGTAATAAAGCAAGTAAACTGTTGAGTGACGCTACTCTCACAGACGAAAAAGGAAACTATAAACTAGACCTTACTCCGGGTAACTACGATATCACAGTAGAAGCAATCGATTACAAGAAAAGCATTATTAATAAGCAAATTACTACAGCTGGAAGTATTGGTGCGCTTTCTATAGAACCTGAAGCAACAAGTACCAATTTAAAAACTCAGGATATTCAGGGAGTTGTGATTACAGCAACTGCAAAACCTTATAAAGTTGAGCTGGATAAAAGAACATACGATCCATCACAAGATATTGTAAGTAAAGGAGGTAATCTTCAGGATGTTTTATCAAATGTACCATCAGTTTCTGTAGATACAGACGGAACGGTTTCGATGAGAGGTAGCTCAAACGTTCGTTTTTTAATTAACGGAAAGCCTTCTGCCCTTCTTGGGATTGATGACGGAGCCAATGCATTGCAAAGTATTCCTGCCGATCAGATTGAAAGAATTGAAGTAATTACCAATCCTTCTTCAAAATTTGAAGCCAGCGGAACTGCAGGTATTTTAAATATTATTTTAAAGAAATCAAAAAAGACAGGTTTCAACGGTAGCGTTACCGGAACTTTAGGATATTTACCGCAAACCAATTTAAATACGAATTTAAGCTGGAGAAAAGGGAATCTTACCTGGTTTCTAAACGGTGGCGGTGGTTACCGTGAATCTAAAAATACAAATAGAACAGACAATTACTTTACTAATGTAACCAAAATAGGAAGTACTCTTCAAAGTAACCAGGAGAATATTAGTGAAAGTCAAAATAAAAACTACAATGCTTCGGCAGGAATTGTTTATGATTTTTCTGATAAAACTTCTTTTAACTTATCGGGAACTGTAAGAACATTTGATAGCGAAAATTCTGGTAACGTTACTTACAATAACCAACTTTTTAGCGCTCCCGATACTTTCAGAAATAGATTGACTAACAGTGTTAATAATAATCTCGCATTTCAAGGAGATATAGGATTGGATCATAAATTTGATGATAAGGGTCAAAACATCTCTTTATCATTGAGTTTACAAAGCAACAGATCATATAATGATACCGATATTGATGAAACAAATAATGGCAACTTTGAACTTCAAAACATTATTAATCAAACGACGAAGAACAAAACATTAATCGGTAAAGCAGATTATGAGCTACCAATTGGTGAAAATTCTAAAATCGAAGCTGGATACAGAATTGATATTAATCAAAATGATTATGATAACGATGTAAGAGAAAGTACTGTGAAAATTCCTACTTTGAATTTCTTGGGAACATATACGTACGAAGCAAGGTATAAAGAAATGTTTAATGCAGGATATTTACAATTTAAAAGTAAAATTGGTAAATTAAGTTATCAGGTAGGTGTAAGAAATGAATATTCTAATGTTGATATTGACTACTCTAATCTAAATCCTGCAGATGAGGATATTAGAACCAGAAAAAGTTATAATAATCTTTTCCCAAGTGTTTATTTGAGTTATGAATTAGCAAAAGACAGTCAGTTCTTATTAAATTATACAAGAAGAATAGACAGACCGAGATCTTTCTTTTTAATACCTAATCCTAACTATAACGATAATCAAAATATCTTCGATGGAAATATCAATTTAAATCCGTCTTATGTTGATTCTTACGAGTTTGGTTATAGTATTTCTAAAAAGAAATTTACGATCAATCCAACTATTTATTATAGACATCAGACAGATGATACAAAAATGCTGGTTTATAATGAAAAAGTATTAATTGACAATCCTGATTTCCCAGATTTATCCGACGAAGAAAAAATAGAAAGAATTGTTTTCCATACAAAACCTATCAATTTAGGATCTGATGACCGTTTTGGTTTAGATATAAACTTTAACTGGGATGCAACAAGTTGGTTGAAGTTTTTAGGTAATGTTGATTTATTCGGATACAAAACAAAAGGTAGCATACTTTATAACACATTGGATAATAATAGAAACCCAATTGTAGCAACAGCAGATTTTAAGGGTAGCGGTTTCTCTACAAGAGCTAGATTGACTTCTACATTCAAAATTGACAAGACATTCAGTTTCCAGTTGCAAGGTTTCTACAGAGGTGGACAGAAAACTGCTTATCAGGATAGAAAAGACATGTATGCTTTAAATTTAGGAGCTTCTAAAACGATTTGGAAAGGGAATGGAACATTGTCATTCAATGTACAAGATATTTTCAACACCAGAGCTATGAGATCTACAACTTATGGTGAAAACTTTACCAGAGAATCTTACATGCAATGGCAGCCAAGACAGTTTGCAGTATCTTTAACCTACAGATTTAAGCAAGGTGAAAAGATTGAGCAGCCGAAGAGAAAGAAAGATGTAAATTCTAATGCTACAGGTGATGACCAACAAGGCGGACCAATGTAATATTATTTACAATCAATTATAAAAAATCCCGAAAATTAATTTTTCGGGATTTTTATTTATTTAGATTTTGCCATTTCTGCTTCGTAGATTCTTTTCCTTAAATCACTTGAAGAAAAGCGGTGATCTCTCTTATTATAAAAAATCTCAATGCCTTTTTCTTCACAATATTTTTTTCCAGTAAAATCACGGTCTAGATAATCGTCTCCGATAATCCTTACATCAATTACAAAAGATTTTAAAATATCTTCTAAATCCTGCTCAGTGTAATAAGGAATGATTTCATCAACTGCATTCACTGCTTTCAACTGAATATATCTCTCAACAATTGTTTGTGTAGGTTTATTCTTTGTAGGACGGTCATGTGACGGATCAATCTGTAGACCTACAATAAGATAATCACAGACTGTTTTAGCTTCTTCCAACATTTTGATGTGACCTGCATGCAAAAGATCAAACGAGGAAAATGTAATTCCTATTCTTTCCGTTTTCATATTTTTCGTGTGTAATTTTAGTTAAAATTAATTTTTTCTTGATTCTAAATATTTCTGCCATTCCCAAACAGTTTTCAAGGCTTCTTCCAAAGAAGTTTCAGACTTCCAGTTGAGTTCTCTTTCTGCTTTATCAGCATTGGCATAAGCGATTGTAATATCACCTTCTCTCCTATCGCAAATTTGATAAGGTACAGCAACTTCATTTGCAGATTCAAAAGCCTGTACAACTTCCAAAACTGATGACCCTTTTCCTGTTCCCAGATTATAAACATCAATTACAGTTTCTTCAGAATTTTTGCTTATCAAACTTTTCAAAGCTGCAACATGCGCTTTAGCTAGATCTACAACATAAATATAGTCACGAATTGGCGTTCCGTCTTCTGTAGGATAATCATTTCCCCAAATACTTAATTTTTCCCGAATTCCAGCTGCAGTCTGCATCACATAAGGAACCAAATTATTGGGAACTCCAATCGGTAATTCCCCAAGCAAAGCTGAAGGATGCGCTCCAATTGGATTAAAATATCTTAACAAGCCAATTTTACTTTTATAAGATTTAGCAAAATCTTTTAAGATTTCTTCTCCCATTTGCTTTGTCTTCCCATAAACACTTTCAGGCATTTTCAGTGGAGTATTTTCATCGATTGGCATTTCATCAGCCTGCCCGTAAACCGTACAAGATGAACTGAAAATAAAGTTCGAAATTTTTCTGGTTTTAAATTCCTGAAGAATATTAATCAGAGAAAACAAATTATTTTCGTAATAATCAATTGGTTTTTCCTGGCTTTCGCCAACTGCTTTAAAAGCTGCAAAATTGATACAACCCTCAATTTCATGGGCATCAAAAACCTGATTAAGAAGTTCTTTTCTTTTCAGATCAAAAGGATAAAATATAGGTCGCTTCCCTGTAATTTCCTCAATATTATGTAAAATAAATTTTTCCGAATTGGATAAATCATCAACAATGATTACTTCAAAGTTATTATTGATTAGTTCTACAACCGTATGAGAACCAATATATCCAAGTCCGCCTGTGACTAATATTGCCATTTTTTATTTATGTTTTTTAATTTTGGTTTTGTCCAATTTCCTCTATTTCAAGTTCGTTAATATCTTTTCTAAACTTAAAGTAATTCGTAATAAATAAAATACCTAAAATAATCCCATACACCAAAGGTACTGTATAAAAATCTGTAGAATTTTCACCGAAATCTTTAACAATGAATATTGAATAAAAGAGAAAAAAAGATATAATCAGAAGTATTAAAAACAACACTGCTGAAAAAGTTATAATTGAATTTTTATTTTTTATTATAAACATTATAAGAGAAGTGAATGACAAAATACATATCATAATAATAGCAACAAATGAAAATACATCTATCGAATTATCAAAATTATCAGTTTCAATTCTATTAATTAAACCTATCGAAAAAGAAATGAATAAAATAATGTTTAATGAAAGGATTATCCAATAAACAAATTTATATTTAAAAACTCTCTTTTTCATTTATCCCATAAACTCCAAAACAGCATCAGTAATATACTTCAACTGCTCTTCATCCAATTCTGTGTGCATCGGAAGGGAAATTACCTGATCCAAAAGCTTGTCTGTATTCACAAAATCAGCATCATTGCTTTCCTGATAATACGCTTTCTGTTTTCTTAATGCAACAGGGTAATAAATCATCGCCGGAATTTCTTTTTCAGTAAGGAACTTTTGTAATTCATTACGTTTTCCGTTCAAAATTCTCAAAGTATATTGATGAAAAACATGAGTTGAATTTTCAGATCTTTTCGGAGTCAGGATATTTTCATTCCCGGCAAAAGCTTCGTCATAATAATCAGCAGCTTTTCTTCTTGCATCGTTGTAAGAATCAAGATTCGGAAGTTTTTTTCTTAAAATTGCAGCCTGGATACTGTCTAATCTTGAGTTTACCCCTACTTCGTCATGGTAATATCTTTCATACATTCCATGGTTTACAATTCCTCTTAAACGGTGAGCAAGCTCATCATTATTCGTGAAAATTGCTCCACCATCGCCGTAACAACCTAAATTTTTAGATGGAAAAAAAGAAGTTGTTCCAACAGTAGACATCGTTCCTGCATGTCTCACTTCTCCACTAGAAAAAGTATATTGAGAACCGATTGCCTGTGCATTGTCTTCAATCAAAAATAAATTATGTTCTTCAGCAATTTTTAAAATCTCCTCCATATTCGCACATTGTCCGAAAATATGAACCGGAATAATTGCCTTTGTTTTAGGAGTAATTGCTTTTTTTATCGCCTCTGTTGAGATAGTAAAAGTATCGTAATCTACATCTACCAATACAGATTTTAGTTTTAATAAATGAATAACTTCAACGGTAGCTGCAAAAGTAAAATCAGCGGTGATTACCTCGTCTCCTTCCTGTAAATCTAAACCCATCAAAGCAATCTGCAAGGCATCAGTACCGTTGGCGCAAGGAATTACATGTTTTACATCTAAATAAGTTTCCATTTCGTTTTGGAAAGATTTCACTTCCGGTCCGTTAATAAAAGCAGCAGAATCCATTACATTTAAAACCGCATTGTCTACATCATTTTTTATTTTGTAATACTGACTCTGCAAGTCAACCATCTGTATCTTTTTCATATAAATTTTATTTTTTAAGTTTTGTAAAATTGCTTTTAGGTTTTAGATTTTATTTTTCCTAATAAAGCAATTTCTTAAACGAATATTTTCGTAAAAATAAGGATTTTAAAGTGCTATCAAAAATTTTATTGATTTTGTTTTATCTTTATAAAAAATTATTAGATGAAAAAACTTTTACTGTTTTGTTTTTTAGCAGGTTACTCCACTTCTTTTGCACAAACTGAACTTGTTTTTGTTTATTTTACCGGTAAACCCAATAAAGCTGCATTTTATGCCAATCCACTTTCTGAGTTGAGTCAAAAATCGCTCAACAGACGTACTGCATTGGGAATCGCATTAAATGATCAGGACGCTCCCATCGAGCAATCTTATATTCAAAATCTACAAAATTTAGGATTTACGATCACCGATTATTCAAAATGGCTGAATGGTGTTGCCGTAAATGCCAATCAGGCGCAGGTTAATTTAATTAAAACACAACCTTTTGTACAATCAGTAGAAAGTTTTGCTAAAAATTCTTCTTTAGTTTTAAAAACTCAAAATACCAATAAATGGTCAGATTTTGAATCAACTCAGAAAAACCAGACTGTTTTTGATTACGGTTCAGGCTCAGAACAAATCGACCAAATCAATTTAAGACCACTCCATCTTGCCGGATTTACCGGAACTGGAGTGACAATCGCTGTAATTGATACAGGATTTCCGACCGTAAATACAGGTTCGGCATTTTCCAGATTATGGACCAATAATAAAATAAAAGGCGGTTATGATTTTGTTTCAAAAGGTACGGACATCTATAATCCTTCGCTAAATGGCCACGGAACAGTGGTTTTAGGAGCAATTGGCGGTTATATTGCTGATACTTTTGTGGGTTCTGCTCCCGATGCAGATTTTTATCTTTACCGTAGTGAAAATTCAGCAGTTGAAGTTCCTGAAGAAGAATTATATTGGATTGAAGCTGCAGAAGAAGCCGACAGAAAAGGTGTAGATATTATCACAACTTCTTTAGGATACAATAATTTTGATGACCCAAAATACAGCTACACTTACAACGACATGAACGGTACAAAATCTTTCATTGGAAGAGCCAGCGAAATTGCTGTAAACAAAGGGATTTTTGTTTTAATTGCAGCCGGAAATTCTGGTGAAGTTCCTTGGCATTACATCACAACTCCGGCAGACAATGTTAAAGTTTTCAGCATTGGTTCGGTAGATTCAGCAGGAAATGCTTCTGCATTTTCGTCTTACGGTCCCAATTCTTTAGGAATGATAAAACCAGATGCAAGTACAAGAGGAACTTCATCTGCAACAGTAGACAATAATACGATCATCTCAGTTTCGGGAACATCCATTGCAACGCCCATCGCAGCGGGTGGAGTTGCCTGTTTAATTCAGGCTTTTCCGGGAATGAATAGAGATTTGATGAGAACAAACTTAAGACAGAATGCTTCATTATTTCCTGCACACAACGATCAAATGGGATACGGAATTCTTAATTTTGGAAGTTTTTATAACTCTACATTAAATACTTCAGAACTCGTTAAAAAGAATACGATAGTAATCTTCCCAAACCCAGTAAAAAACATCCTGAATATTGCAACCGAAGCACAAATTATTTCAACCGAAGTTTACGATAATCTGGGAAGAATGATTTTAAAATCTGCTCAAAAATCCATCAAAGTAGAAGATTTTGCAAAAGGAACATATTATTTAAAAATCCAGACTAAGGATAAAATATATTATGAAAAGTTTTTGAAACAATAATCAGATTATTGTTTCAAAAATTCTAAAATATCCTGATTGAGCTGATCTGCATTTTCAAAAGGAATCATGTGAGTGGTATCTTTATAGATTTTCAGTTCTGAGTTAGGCATTTGTTTCGCCAAAAATTCGGTATGGCTTTGTTTGATGACATCTTTTTCACCAGCAATCACCAACACTTTATTCTGAATTTTATTTAATTGTTTTTCACTGATATTCGGTTCTTTCAACATCAGTTTCAGGAGTCTTCTTTCATTCAGTTTTTCAGGATTATTTTGAAGCTGTAACACTTTATATTTAATATTAAAATTATTGAGTAATTCCTGATCAACACCATCCGGAAAAGCATTTGCGCCAATTGTAATCAATCGATTTAAATTCTTTGGATATATTAAAGCAAATTCTAATCCTGTATTTCCGCCATCACTCCACCCTGCAATATTGATCTTTTGTAATCCCAAATGATCAGCCAAAGCTTTTACATCATCTGCAAAAATCTTATAATCTAGATCATTTTTAGTTTTATCAATGCTTTTTCCTTGCGCTCTTGTATCCATCACAATCACTTTATATTGTTTTGAAAGCACAGGAATCTGCTGATAAAAATCTTTTATACTTCCCGAATTTCCGTGAAGTAAAAAAAGAGGTTCACCTTCACCATACACTTCATAATAAAGATCTGCATTCTTAAGATTCAATATCTTTCCAACTTCCAGATTTTTTCCGTACACACTTTCTTCAGAAGCGATCTGATAAGTACTTACATCCGGAAAAAAAGAAGCAATACTTTCCTCACTCAATTCTTCGTGCTTATTTTCATCTTTTGCATTTTTATCCACTTTTACATCAATATTTATGGCCGGAGCAGCAATGGTCATTTTCTTCCATTCATCATAAAATTTTCTTATATATCCTGTTCTGAAAAGCGCAGCACTGATATTTAGTCGACCTTCAAACTCTTTCAAAAACTGAATTCCCACAAAAAATTTTCCCTGAACCCAAATATTTTTGTCATTCACATCCAAAGTAAAAGTTCCGTCAACAATTTTATCTTTTGTTAATTCAACCGTGATTTCTTCATCCAAAATACTTTCGTTCGGCAAACCATTCTTTTCATTATAAATCGTATACCGCATAATTACAGGTCGGTCTGCTGTAATACTTGCAATATTAAGATTAATGTTTTTGATTTTAGATTTTTTACTCGCTTTAAATTCCAATGCTGTTTCGCCTAAAAAATCTTCTTTTTTAAATTCCGGATTTACCGAATACATCACACTTTTAGTCTTCGTATTCACTCCCCAATTTTTATCGACTAATTTTTTAGTTTTTAAAACAACCTCCTGAATGTTTTTTACTTTTTCTTTCAGATAAATCTTCTGTTGATCTTGCTTCACAAAATTGGCAACAGTTTCAGTAAAAGGTTCGTATCCTGCAACTTCGACTTTAATTTTGTTGGAAGTATTTGCTTTAGAAAGATCGATTGTAAAATTTCCGTTTTCATCGGTAATGACCCCAATATTTTCTTTGTCTACACCAATTTTGGCATAAGAAACCGGTTGATTTTCATTTTTAGAAATTACAGTTCCCGAAATGGTTTGTGAATAATAAAAACCTGCGGTAAAAAGAAGTAATGTAAAGTTGGGCTTTTTCATGATAATAATTTTGAAGCAAAAATCTCAAATCCGCCTATCAATCACTCATAAAATCCTATTAAATTTGAGCTTTGTTTAGTTAAAAATAATATAAATAATCACGTTAAAGTGAACGGAATTCTTAATTTATTTAAAAGGCTTTCTCTGAATCCACTCTACTTTTGGATTTAATGATGTGAAAATCTTTTCCATAAAAGGATTGATGGCTTTGTTGTTATGTTTTATTAAACCAAAAATCTCTACAGGTTCGGCACCAATTGTAGATTTTATTTCGAGTGCAGTTCTGCCAAAAACAATACGCTTGAACTGATTTGAAATTCCAAATTCGGTCATATCAAAAAGCATATTCAGATAAATATGTTTTTCTTTCTGAATCTCTTTATCATAGCCTAAAAAATAGGTATCAATATCGTTGTTATTAAGAATTAAAGTATAAAAGCCAATCAGTTTTTCATTAAAAAAATATCCGAAGACCTTGAAATTCTCCTCCAGATTTTGCTTCATACTTTCAAAATGATCTTTTGTGAGAAAAAAGGTATTGAAGGGAGCGTTTTCTGCAACATTTTGATACAGAATATTCATTTCATTCTGATGCTTTTTAATCGACTGAATATCTAATTCTAATTTTTGAATTCCATCAATCTTTTTCTTTGCTGATTTCAGTCTTGCACGATATTTTTTAGATAAATCATTGCTATAATCTTCAAAACAATTCCATTCCGGTTTTATATTTAAAATCATGTTCGGCTGTACTGAAAACCTGTAAAATGATTTAAATTTTTCCTCTTCAAAGTTTTTCAAAAATGATTTCTGATAATCTTTATAAATAATCAATGATGTTTTTCCTAATATTGCTTGAATATTTTGTGAAACTTCATTCAACAAAAGAATCGCTTTTTCAGTTGGAATTTTTGAAGTGTCGAAATAAAAACCGTTTTGCCCGGTCAACATATTATTACCTAAAATCATCACATCTTTACTCAACTGTTTGGTCAAAAAATTTCTTAAACTACACAAAATTTCGTCTTTCTGAAAACTTTTATGTTCAATAAAACTTAAGTATTGAAATAATGCACCACCAATTAATTCTTCATCAGAAAAGAAACCGACAAAACAATATTTCATGTTCATCGGTTTTGATTCTTCCAAAACACTAAAGTATTCTTCAGACAACATAATATTTTGCTGTCCGATGATGATATTCCAATTAATTGGAAGCTCAGTAGTTGAATTAAAAATTTTAAAAGTATAAGGCATAAAAAAGGCCACAAATGCAGCCTTAAAATTTATATTTAAAATTATTTTTGAGTCACCCAGTTAAATCCGTCCATTGCGTACCATCCACAAATAATTCCGCCCATTAAAGTAATAGTGATCGTCCAGAATCCGGTGTTGATGAAAACATATTTCCAAGATTTTCTTTCAAACATTGCATTGATGGCAATTAAAGGAAAAACAAAGAAAATTCCCGTCATAAAAGAATGTAATGCACCGTGACCAAATGAGCGATATGCTTTACCGTAATCATTCATAAAAGCAGCGTAAGAAGGTTTCGCCAAAGTTTCGTCACCGCCAATCATTCCTAAAGCTCCAAACTGATGAATCGTTACAAACTGAAGAAACATTCCGATTAAAAAAGATAAAATAATCGACAAAATAAAGACGACGCCCATATTTGCGCCTTTCATTTTCTCTTCTGTTAATCCACATTCTCTCATCCATGCTTTCCCTAAAAGTTTAGGATTATACCAAATAAATCCCATCACCAAAGGAATCAATGAGGCAAGAAGTATTGCCAGAAAGTTAATTTGTATCATAGTTTTTAGATATAAAACCTGTTTAAACTTTTATTTTTCTGAGAAACAAAATAGAGAAAGCGAGATAATGTAGATTTGTCCAAGTAATATTCAAAGTCTCAAATCTTACTAATAAAGCTTTGAAGCTATCAAGCCATGCATTTGCTTTTTCTATTTTGAATCTTCTTTTATACAACTCATTATCAAAATATTTTTCATTCTTTGTATCCCTGTTACGAGGATTCCCTTTGATATTTCCAATAATTTCTTTTTTATACAGCATATCTCTAAGTTTTTTACTGTCAAAACCAGAGTCGGCATTAAGAAATAATCCCTTACACTCTATATCAGCAGCATCCAGAAGACCGAAAATCTCTTCCAAAGTATCTTCAATATTATAAAGATCATGATGTTCACCGCTTATTGGCTTTCCCATTGAAAGCATTTGTCCCTGATTATCACAGAGAAAAATACAATTACTGGTCTTAGATGATTTTCTTCCCTGATAACCTACCGATTCTCCTCCTGTTTTACTTCGGGTATGGCTTCCATCCAATTGGACACTGGAAAGATCTAATTTCCTTTTATTATTTTGAAGAAGAGAAATCCAAATTCTTTTGAAAGAGCCGTCCTTACACCATTTATTGAAATAATAATAGACTAATTGCCAGCTTATTGTTTCTTTTGAAAAATATTCTTTGAGGCTTAATTCCCGCCATTGGCAGCCTGTTTTCAATCGTTTTATAATGAGTTTAAAGATTTTTCCTAAATCAAATCTCGTGGAAAACCCTCGTTTGCCTTTGCTTAAATGAGGTAAAATCCATTTTTCCAGTTTATCTTTGCTTATGAGTTCCAGATTTTAGTTCTTTTTTTTGCAACTCTAAATTGCTAATTTTCTGGAAACTCTTTTTCTAAAAAGTTTAAACAGGTTTATAGTTTAGTTTCTCAAATCTACATTAAAAATGATTACAAAAAACGTAGTAAAAAAAATATCCGGTCTATTGAAAAAGACTTTGAATAAGTTTGAAGCTTTCAGAAATTCTTTCAGGATTGGTCATATAATAATAAAGAGCGTAAGGAATACCCGGGAAAATCTCTAGAATTATTACAAATAATGGTAATAACAGATAAAGAAATATCGGGAATTTTCTTTTCATCGAAAACTTTTTTATTATTGCATTCCAAATGATTTTTATTCTGTCTTTATCATTCCATAGAATTAGAAAACATAAAAGAAAGTAATATGCAAAACGCCTTGCAAAAGACTGCCCCATTCCTTCATCCATAAAACTGATATCCATTAAAACAATATTGGCAGCAATGGGAATGAAGAAGATAACTCCTAAAATCGCTGTAGATTCAAACAGCAGTAAAATTCCTGCGATGATCTGAAGAATTCCTACAGTTGTTTTTAAAGGTTCGTGATCAAATAAAAACCACATTACTTTAAACAAAGGCAGATCTTTCAACGGAACCAGCAAATCACTGGAAGAAACTCCAAACTGACCATCTACAAGTTTACTATAACCATAATTGATAAAAGTAAAAGCAAGTAAAAATCTCGCTGCTAAAATGAAATAATCCCATTATCTTTTTTTAGGAATCGAACGTAATTTTGCAATCATATTTTTAAGGTTTAATTTTCGTATTTTTGCGCCTCAATCGAAATTTCAAATAAAACTTTCACTCTATAATGAATTACGTTTCAGTCGAAAATCTTACCAAATCATATGGCATCAAAACTTTGTTTAAAAATGTCTCATTTCACGTTAATGAAGGTGACAAAATTGCCATAGTTGCCAAAAACGGCAGCGGAAAATCTACCCTTCTGAAAATTTTGATGGGAAAAGAGATTGCAGACAGCGGTTCTGTAGTTATTAATAAAGATATTCAGGTAGTTTTGTTTGATCAGGAAATCGATTTTGAGTCTGATCTTACTATCGACGAGTTTATGATGACTTTAGATTCTGCTCCTATTTTAGCTTTAAAAAAATATCATCATGCTTTGCTTTCAGGAAATCCGGATGAGATGGAAACAGCACTTGCAGAAATGGAGATTCACAAAGCATGGGATTTGGAAAATGAAATGAGCCAGATTCTTTCTCAGTTGAAAATTACAGATTTAACAGCCAAAATGGGAATGCTTTCGGGTGGACAGATTAAGCGTGTTGCTTTGGCAAAACTTTTAACAGAAACCAGAGCAGAACACCGTCACACTCTTTTAATTATGGATGAGCCAACCAACCACCTTGATGTGGAAATGGTAGAATGGCTTGAAAATTATTTAAATAAAGCAAAAATCACTTTAATTCTTGTTACTCACGACCGTTATTTCCTTGATGCGGTTTGTGGGATTATCTGGGAAATGGAAGATCAGAATATGTACTTCCATAATGGTTCGTATGCGACTTATCTTGAAAACAAAATGATTCGTGAGGATAATATGAATTCTACGATTGACAAAGCGCAAAACCTTTACAGAAAGGAATTGGAATGGATGCGAAGACAACCTAAAGCAAGAACTACCAAATCAAAATCTAGACAAGATGATTTTTACGAAACTGAAAAAGTAGCAAAAACAGATACCCGTAAAGAAAAATTGGAGCTTGATTTTGAAATGAAAAGATTGGGTAACAAAATCCTTGAACTTAAAGATATTTCTAAAAGTTATGGTGATAAATTGTTGCTGAAAGATTTCAGTTATTCTTTCCAAAGAGGAGAAAAAGTAGGGATTGTAGGAAAAAACGGTGCCGGAAAATCTACTTTACTTAACATTATTCAAGGTTTTGAACCAAAAGATTCGGGAGAAATTGAAACCGGAGAAACCATCAAGTTCGGATATTTTTCTCAAAAAGGACTTCAATATAAAGAAGAAGAAAGAGTAATTGATTTCATTAAAGAAATTTCTGAAAACTTCCCTTTGGCAAATGGAAGAACGATTACCGCATCGCAGTTTTTGAGATTATTCTTATTTGATGATCAAACGCAGTATTCACCAATTTCTAAACTTTCGGGTGGTGAAAAAAGAAGACTGCATTTGATGTATATTTTATATCAAAACCCAAACTTTTTGATTTTTGATGAGCCTACCAATGATCTTGACCTTCCTACTTTGACGGTTTTGGAAAACTTCCTTTTAAATTTCCAAGGCAGTTTAATCATCGTTTCTCACGACAGATATTTTATGGATCGTATTGTTGATCATATTTTAGCTTTTGAAGGTGAAGGAAAAATTAAAGATTTCATCGGAAACTTTTCAGAATACCGAGAAAATAAAAAACTGGAAGACGGAAGCCAGAAAAATGAAGATAAAAAAGCAAAAACTGTAGCTGAAAAGGTAGTTGAAAAACCAGTTGTTGCAGATGTTCCGAAAGCTCAAGCTCCAAAAAAGAAGCTTTCTTTCAAAGAACAACGTGAGCTGGAAACCATTGAAAAAGAAATTCCGGAATTTGAAGGAAAAAGAGCCACAATTCTGGAACAACTGAATAATGAAACTGATTACGAAAAAATATCAAAACTTTCTGCAGAATTGGAAAGCCTTGCTGAAAAGCTGGAAAACCATGAGATGAGATGGCTTGAGCTTCAGGACTAAATAAACTAAAAAATAGCTGTTCAGTAATCGAACAGCTATTTTTTTATGATATCTAAAATTACTTTTTTCTGATCAATGTAAAAATACTGTAAAAAAGAAATGCGGTTCCTACAATAAGAAACCCATATTTTAGATATATATTATCCTGAACTAAAGTCATTGCAATTCCTACAAAAAGCAAACCGATGACGGTAAAACTTGAACTTCTTTTTTGCATAATTTATTTTATAGATAGGTGTGTTACTGGCTATATTTGTTACAAAAATCTATTATAATTCAACAACTTTTTCTTTTTTAGAACTTTCAAGAGCGGCTTCAATAATTTTCATATTTTGTATGACTTCATTTCCAAGAGATGGTAAAGCATATCCAAAAACAATGTGTTCGTAGATTTGTTGATAATAATTCATGTAATTTCCGAATTCACTTGAAGTTAAAACTCTTTCAGTTTCGGAATTTTCATTAAAATAATTAAGAATTCCATCAGCTTCTTTTAAAGGCTGCATCCATTCTTTTCCATAAGTTGGAACCGCGCCTGCTACCAATTCATTTTCCTGATTATCTGTACGCTCTTGCAAGAAACTTCCTTTATCACCATGAATTTTATAGGCATAATGGTCTTCCTTGGTAAAAACAGAAGATTTTAATCTCACTCGTAAATCATTTTTATAATACAAAAGAATTTCAAAATAATCGTTGGCAAAACTCTCCCCTTTCATTGAAAAAACATCAGCAAAAAGTTTTTCAGGAAAGCCAAAAAGCTGGACCGCCTGATCAACTAAATGCGAACCTAAATCGTGCATTGATCCTGAACCGTTTTGTTCAGGGTTTTCTTTATGTTCTTTTCCGCTTGGCTCGGTTCTGAATCTGTCGAAACGAATTTCAGTTTCTCTTACATTTCCTAATTTTCCTTCTGCCAAAACTTTTTGTACCTGAAGATAATCACGGTCGAATCTTCTGTTTTGGTAAACACTTAAGAAAAGATTTTTATTTTCAGCCAAATTCACCAGTTCTTCTGCTTCTGAAACCGTAACAGTAAACGGTTTTTCTACAATTACATTTTTTCCAGCTTCCAGAGCCATTTTCACATATTCAAAATGAGTCTGAACCGGAGTATTCACAACAACTACTTCAATATCTGCATTTTTCAGCATCTCTTCTATCGAACGGTAAATTTCTGCATCGGGGTATTTTTCTTTAGAATCATCCTTTGATCTTTCAACAACAGAAGACATAAAAAAACCAGGATGTTCTTTTAAAAATGGAGCGTGAAAAACTTTACCGCTCATTCCAAATGCGCAAAGACCTACTTTTACCAATTGCATAGATTTATTTTTTAACAAAGATATTTAAATTTAGAAACATCAGAATTGGAAAAATTAACTCATAAAATGATATGATAAATATCAGAAAATAATTTTTA
This sequence comes from Chryseobacterium mulctrae, assembly GCF_006175945.1. Classification (NCBI taxonomy): domain Bacteria; kingdom Pseudomonadati; phylum Bacteroidota; class Flavobacteriia; order Flavobacteriales; family Weeksellaceae; genus Chryseobacterium; species Chryseobacterium mulctrae. Next base: position 290,788 of record NZ_VAJL01000001.1, read on the forward strand.
ATTATTCTAAACAACAATGTTACATTTGCGCATTATTTAAAACCTCTCTAAATAATCTAAATGAAAAAACAAATTATCTCTTTAGGCTTACTGGTTATTTCTGTTACAGTTAGTGCTCAACTAAAAAATGCAGAAGCTGATACGATTAGAATCGGAACCATCGAAGATGTGAATATCCGTAAGACAGGAAACCCTAACAAGGCAACCCCGATGTCTACAAAATCGAATCTTACCGTGATGGAAACTCCACAACCCATTGCAATCGTTACTCATGATATTATTGAGCAGCAACAGGCAAAACAACTTAGTGATGTTTTGCAAAATGTAAACGGAATGTACATTACCTCTTCAAGAGGAAATTCTCAGGATAGTTTCGGTGGACGTGGTTTCGCTCTTGGTAATGACAATATTTTTAAAAACGGATCAAGAGTTAATAGTGGTGTTTTCCCTGAAGTAAGCGGATTAGAGAGAATTGAGGTTTTAAAAGGAGCCAATGCAATGCTTTACGGAAATACGGCTGCAGGAGGTGTTATCAACATGATTACAAAAAAGCCTAGGTTTGATTTTGGTGGAAGTGTTGGTTTGAACGCAGGTAGCTGGAATTCTTACAAACCAACGGTTGATATTTATGGTCCTTTAACAAAAAATATTGCATTCAGAGTAAACGGAGCTTATGAATATGCTGAAAGTTTTAGAGATGTGGTACAGTCGGAGAAATACTATTTCAACCCTTCATTTTTATTTAATCTGAGCCCTAAATCTCAATTAATCGTTGAAGCTGATTATCTTAAAAATGATTTCACTCCGGATTTTGGAATTGGTGCTATTGAAAATAAAGACAAGAGCTATTCTTTGAATACAGGATTAGATAGAAGTGCATTTTTAGGAACAGATTGGCAATATCAAAATGTAGAACAGGTTTCTACCAATGTTACTTTTAATCATAAGTTTAATGATAATTGGTCGTTAAACTCTACGGCTTCTTATCAAAATTATACTAAGGATTATTTTTCTACAGAAAGAGTTCAGTGGGGTTATGCAACAGCAAGTCCGAACCGCCTTTCTTGGAACAGACCGTTGAACAGAACGTATAATGAACAAAACTATACTTCTGCACAGATAAACTTAAATGGAGAATTTAATACCGGAAAAATCAATCATAAAGTTTTAATCGGTACAGATGCTGATTACGGTGTTGCTGATTCTTATAGTTATTATAATCCTTTAAATAGAGCAGCTTACGGTACAAGCTATATTTATGGTACAAATGGAACTACAGGTCGTCTATATCTTGACGATCCTTCATCTTGGGCAAGCGGAACGATGCCAGAATCTCAAACGCTGGAAAAAAACCGTATTAATACGAGAAGAATTGGAATTTATGCTCAGGATTTTGTAAGTCTTTCGAAAGAATTTAAGGTGATTGCAGGATTACGTTGGTCTTATATTGAAAACATGCCAACTATTAATACTAAGTACAAGACTGTTACTGGCGGTTTGGTAAATCTTAATTCTACAACAACTAAAGGATTAGTAGATAATTCAGCATCTTCAGACCAAGCAATATCTCCAAAAGTAGGTTTTGTTTACATGCCAAATGATAATCTTTCAGCTTTTGCAACTTATACCAATTCTTTTGTTGCAAACGTAGGAAAAGAAAGAAATGGAGAAGCATTAACACCTACGAACATTGATCAGTATGAAGTTGGAGTAAAAAAGAATCTTTGGAATAATGCTTTAGCTGTGAATTTAACTGTATATCAAATCTTATACAAAAATTACTATCAAAATGCTTTAGATAATAATGGAAATGCTGTTGATCCTACAGGTTTAACAAAAGATTTTGCAGGACAAATGAGAAGCCGTGGTGTTGAGCTTGACATTACAGGAAATCCTACTGAAAACTTATCAATTATCGGAGGTATTTCTTACAACAATTCGGTTTATTTGGATACTCCTGAAATGTTTGGATATGTGGAAGATCAAAGATTGGTAAGAACACCTGCAACTACAGCTAATGCTTCTGTTTTCTATAAGTTTACAAAATTAGTTCCCGGACTTAGAGTTGGAGCAAGTGTATACTATATCGGTAATAGATTGGCTGGATGGAATGATACAAAAACAGGAGCAAACAGTTTAGCAGCCAGAAATGGAGTAAGCAGAGTTTTTGAAATAAAAGATTATACAACAGTGGCTTTATCTGCAGGTTATGAATGGAAAAAATTCATGATTCAGGCTAAAGTTGGAAACTTGTTTGATGTAGAGAATTACAATGTACACGAAAATTATTCTGTAAATCCTATTACACCAAGAAACTTTTATTTTACGCTTACTTATAAGCTTTAAATAATTGATCAATCATTATATAAAGTGGAAGTTACAATATTGTAACTTCCACTTTATTATTTTATAATCTAAAAGAAAGTCTTACTAATATTTTTTTATTACTTCATTAGTAAAAGCATTATGAATCACTTTTGTTTTCTTATTATGTTAAAATATTTCGCAAATTCAATTACAATATTCTTAATTTATAACAACAAAAAAAAGTTAATTTTTAGTTAACAAAACTCTTGAAAATATTTAAATCCTTTTCACAATAAGCATTTTGGCACATTAATTGAATTTTAACTTTTAACAAAATAATAAACATTAATATTAAAATTATAAATATGAAAAAGTTAATTTTTACAGGAATATTAGCTATCGCAGGTTTAGCTACTACCGCAAATGCACAAATTCAAAAAGGTAACTGGATGGTAGGAAGTAGTTTGCTTTCAAGTAACTTTGGACTAAACACTGGTGGAGGTTACAGCATTGCATTACAACCTAAAGGAGCATACTTTGTAGAAGACAATGTTGCTGTCGGTGGTTACGTAAATTTAGGAATTTCTAAAGTAACAAACGGAAGCCCTACAAGATTTGATTATGGAGTTGGAGCTTTAGGTCGTTATTTCCTTTCGCCAGGAGAAAAAGGAGTTGACAATTTATTGAATCACGGTAGATGGTTTTTTGAAGGTAACGTAGGTATTGGTGGATCTTCTGTTGAAAGTGGTAACTCGACAACTGGTTTAGATTTCGGAGTTGGTCCTGGTTACTCATATTTCATCACTCCAAATATTGGACTTGAAGGATTGGTAAAATATCAAGGACAAGCAGGATTTGGTAATGAAGGTTTAAACTCAAACATTACATTTAATGTTGGTTTCAGTATTTATTTACCAACTTCAAAAGCTAAAAGCATTGCTAACGACGTAAGATAATAAAACACAGTTTTATCATAATAAACGAAAGCGGCTTGGGAGAAATTCCAAGCCGCTTTCTTCAAATTAAAACTAAACTATATATAATAAATAAAAAATTTAAGCCTATTTATTGGGTTGCGGTGTGTATCGTAAATAAGGTTTTATTTCGGTAACACCTTTAGGAAAAATATTTCGAGCATCTTCTGTAGAAATAGACGGTGGAATAATCACATCGTCACCATCATTCCAGTTGACAGGCGTTGCTATTTTATGAGAATCTACGAGCTGAAGAGAATCTAAAACTCTGTTGATTTCATTAAAATTTCTTCCTGTAGAAGCAGGATACGTAATAATCAATCTCACTTTCTTATCAGGATCAATAATTAATAATGAACGAACTGTTGCAGTTGCAGAAGCGTTCGGATGTATAAAATCATATTGTTCAGAAACTTTTCTGTCTTTATCTGCAATTATCGGAAACCTCACTTCTGTATTTTGAGTTTCGTTAATATCATTAACCCACTTCTTGTGATCTTCTACTCCATCTACGCTTAATGCGATAACCTTTGTATTTTTTTTCTCAAAATCTGACTGCAGTTTTGAAGTAAAACCTAATTCTGTCGTACAAACCGGAGTAAAATCTGCAGGGTGAGAAAATAAAATCCCCCAAGAATTTCCTAAGTATTCGTAAAAATCAATATTTCCTAATGATGAATCTGCCTTAAAGTTGGGTGCGGTATCTCCTAGTTTGATTGACATAATATTTTGTTTTATTAGTCTACAAATTTAATAGACTTTTTATAACTGGCAAAATTTTTGCTTAAAAAATATTTTAAAATTTAAAAGATTATTATGGATTATGGCTTAAGCTACGTAGATACAGTGTATAAAGTTTTAGAGAATTGGTATATCGCATTTGCCAAGCTCACGCCGAAGCTTGTAGTGGGTATTTTAGTTTTTTTATTTTTTCTTTTCACCAGTAAATATCTTAGTAAGCTTGCCGTAAAAATCATGCACAAGGTTTTTCCTAATAGTAAAAAGGAAGGATCTGTAGTGACAATTATCGGAATTTTCAGATTTATCATCATGATGATGGGATCATTTATTGCTCTTGAAATCATGGGATTTAGTGGCTTTTTATGGAAGTTTATCGGTAGTTTAGGTGTTGCCGGTGTAATTGCCGGTGTTGCTCTGAAAGATTTGGTATCAAGTATTTTCTCAGGAATGCTGATCGGGATTGATAAAGCTTTCAAAGTGGGAGATTATATCACGATAGGAAATCATTCGGGAACTGTGCAGGAAATAGGTTTTCTAACGACAAAAATGATTACCGATGACGGAAAAAAAGCATATATTCCGAATCAGGTCATTTTTAATGCACCGTTTTACAATATTACAGCATCACCGCAGAGAAGAATTATTTTAGATTTTGAAATTCCTGCCGATGAAGATGTCAGCAAAGCACAGCAAGGGATTTTAGATGTTATCAAAAATTTAGAAAACATCGATAAGCTTGAAACTGCTGAGGTAAATTTCACAAGCTTAAAACAAGGGATTTTCAATCTTCAGGCTAAATTCTGGATTGCGGTTGGTTCTAATATGCTTCACATCAAAAGTGAGGCTTTAGAAAAGATAAAAAAACGTCTCGATGCAGACAACATCCCTTTGGTTACGCCGACAAGCATCAATTTGGTGAATCAGGCCAGTGAACAGGCAAATCCTAATGACAAATTAGGTCTATAAAAAAAGAGACTGCCTTTATGGCAGTCTCTTTTAATTTATTTCAAAAAATTCTTTACGCTGAATTTCTACTTGCATTAATATTCCCAAACAAAGAACGTGTTACCAGTTTTTCGTAAGCTTCTTTATTGCCTTCGCCTTTCTGAATTTTCATTAAAGCATATTGCTGAATGCTCAACAAAGGAAGCACAATTCTTTCTCTTATTTTCACCGACTTTCTTGACAACGGATCTTCTTGCTGAAGTTGTTTAAACCCTGTCAATTCAAGCATAATATCCTTTGAAAGATTGTATTCAGAAAATAAAACATTCCAGAATTCACCAAATTTCGGGTTGTTTTTAATGTAATACGTTAACGGGAAATAAGATTTGTTCATACTCATCATCGAGTTTAAAACTAAAGTTTTAAAGAAGTCTGAACCTTTATACAAATCGATTACTTCCTCAAACCTACCCTGCTCTTTCATTTGTTGCATCGCAAAACCAAACCCGAAAAATCCGGGAACATTCTGCTTCAATTGCGACCAAGATCCCACAAAAGGAATTGCTCTTAAATCTTCAAATTTCAGCTCGCTATCGCCACCACGTTTTGAAGGACGGCTTCCAATATTGGTTTTCCCGTAATATTCCAACGTACTCATTTCCTGCAAATACGGAACGAACATCGGATGTGCCTTTAAATCTGAATATTTTTGATAACTGATATCCGCCAATTCGATAATTAAGGCTCTTTCTTTTTCGGTTAAATCTTTTTTAGAGTTTTTAAAAACATCATTCTCAACTCCGGCTGTTAAAAGCTGTTCAAAGTTATATTTCGCCTGTTCTTTATTTCCAAAAATACTGGTAATGGTTTGTCCCTGAATTGTTAATTCAATTTTATTATTGGCAATTGTCTTTCCTTGCGATGCGTAGAAATCATGGGTTTTCCCGCCACCTCTTGCAGGAGGTCCGCCTCTTCCGTCGAAGAAAATTACTTTAATTCCGTTTTCTTCTGAAAGCTTGGTAAGAACTTCTTTTGCTTTATAAATTTCCCAGTTTGCTTTCAGATAACCCCCATCTTTTGTACCATCTGAAAAACCAAGCATAATCGTTTGTTGATTTCCTCTTCTTTTCAAATGTTTCTGATAAACCGGATTTTGGTACAATTCATTCATCACATTTTCAGCATTGGCAAGACCTTCCATTGTTTCGAAAAGCGGAACAATATCCATATCAATTTCTTCATCTTTATAACCTGAGATTTTGAAAAATGCATACACATTCATCACATCTTTCACAGCATCAGAATTTGAAATAATATATCGGTTCATTCCACGGAGCCCGTTTAACTCTTGGATTTCTTTGATTTGAGCAACATTTATGAGTGTATCTGAAACAATTTCATCAAAGGATTCCGTCTCAATTTTTTCTGAAACTTCAATCAGTTTATTGAATTTTTCAACATGATCAGCTTCTAAATTTCCGAATAGTTTTGCATAGACATCATCAATTACTTTTTGGTGAATTCTGCTATCCTGACGAATGTCTAAAGTTGCAAAGTGAGTTCCGAAAATTTTCACACGGTCTCTGAAATTCTGAAGAAAATCTAAAAACAGAGAATTGTGTTCGTTGATTAAGATTTGTTCTACATCATTCAGTCTTTTTAAAATATCTTCCGTAGTAATTTTTTCATTTCTAAAAATCGCAGTGTAAAGTTCATTACTCAACTGCGTTAAAATTTCAGATACCCCTCTGAAGCTCAATCTTCTTCTCACATCTTTCAAATTCCCGTAATAAGATTTCAGAATTGCGGTACGAAGCTCTTCCGAAACTCTTTTTGTAACAGGAGCCGTCACAAAAGGATTTCCGTCACGGTCACCTCCTGGCCAAAAACCTAGCTGAATAATATCTTCATGCAAATTAAAATGTCCGTTATCAAAAGTTTTTCTGATTTTCGTAAATAATTCTCCAATCGTATCATAATAAACATATCGCAAATAATGAATGATACTCAACGCTTCATCAATCGGAGTTGGCTTTTCTTTATTCACAAAAGGTGTTTTCCCTAGTTGCTGCAAAAGTGTATCAATATTCGTAATAGAATCATCTGTAATCGCCTTTCTTAAATCATGAATGATACGTTGTACAGAACTCGGATAAAACTGAGTCGGGTGCGCTGTAAAAACAACTTTAACCGTGAAATCTTTCAGTTTTTCACGTACTTTCTCCAATTTATGATCGTGAAAAGATCTTTCATAAAGATTGGTAACCGTGCCGTTGTCGCTTTCAGAGTGCAATCCGGGAAATGCAGCATCTTCAATACTATCAAACAAAACTACTTGTCTTTCAATATATTGTATAATTTTAAAAAGCAGTTCGAGTTTTTGTTCTTCAGTTTCTAAATCGGTATGATTTTTAAAAAATTCTTCAACTATTTCTACAGGAGTTTTCCCTTCATTATAACCGTTTTTACTTTCTTCACAAAGAAACGGAAGCAACATCCCGATATTGGTCATTTTATCATAAGGCAGGCTCATAAATAATGAATTGTAGATTTGGAACTTATTTTCCACAATCTGCCTGAATTTTTCTGCGCGCTGTTCGTGTATCATATAACAAATGTAATAGATTTTAAATTTATTTGCGAGTAAATCGGTTTAAAATAATATGAAATTTTATGAATATTTTTATTTGACTCTTTCAAAATTATGTTTAAAATGTATCTTCGCTAAAAACTTAAAAAAACATGATTAAACAAAAATATGGAACGTTGTTATTCTCCTTTCTAACAGTAATTTCTGCAGTACTCTCTGTTTATTTTTTTGAAAAAGAATTTTTATTTAGTCTTTCTTTTGCTATAGGTTCTATAATATGTGCTTTGTGCGCTTACACAGAATATTTGTATCAAAAGGAAAAAGATTTTCAAATTGAAAAATCTGATTTTTCTACAGAAATGGTTATTAATTATTCAAACCTATCGTTAGCTATTACTTTTTTAGGCTATCTGATTTTTATTATTGTTGGAATATATTTTATAAGTCTTGCAGGAACTGATTATCAAAATTATAAAGGATTTGAATATGTAATGATTGTGATTGCGTCTTATTTTATTGTCGCTTATCTTTTTAAAATATTGAAATTATTGAAAAAAGTTTCACAGAAAGATATTTTAATAATTAATAATCAATGTATTATCTTAAATTCTGAAAAAATGCTTTGGAGTAATATTAAAAACGAAAGATTAATCAAAAAACAAGAGCATAGAGAACATTCAAAATATGAAGTAGATGTACAATATCTTACTTTGAATTATAAAAATCAGAAAGTTGAATTTCAGATTGATGATCTTGACCAGCAAGATTATAAAATTGAAAAATGTTTAAAATTTTTCAGATCTAAATTTCAGAAATCAGATTTTAGAAACCCGGAAAATCAAGAAATAAAAACCGACATTTCCATTTTTGAAAACATTTTAAAATTTAACGATTTATTTTCTTTATCTGAAAAAGAACTTCAGAAAAACCTTGAAGACATAAGGTTTCAAGCCAAAAAACATCCCAGTGAGTTAAAAGCATATTGCGAAAGCTTCACAAAATTTGAAGAAACAAACCTTGATTCTATTTATTACGCTCTTTCTGAAGATACCGATATGTGGAAAGAATTTCTTGCCAATGAATTTATCAGACTTTTTGAAATTGCTAAAAAAAGTAATGATTCGAAAAGAATTTTTAAAATTCTTGATGAAATCCTTTATGATTCTGAACCATCATCTGCTTCGCGAAAAGTAATAGATTATCTCTACCAAGAATTGAGTGATAATGATGATAAAATTAGGCTAAAAGCACTTACCTTCATAGATTCTTGGCTTGATGAAGAAGATTTTTCTAAAGGAAATATTATTATTCAAAAAATGCAAAAAATGACCAAAGACAATAATTGGAAAATCAGATGGTGTGCTAATGATATTCTTTCATCTTACAATATTTTTACTGATGATGAAATTGCAATTCCTTTTCAGGATAAATTGAATGCAAAGTTGAACAATCAATATGAAATAGATTAATAAAATAAACATGAAATTCGGAATTATTTTTTACGCCATACTTGGTATTTTAGCTTTTACAATAGGAGTTTATCTTCTTCAGTATAATTTTATTATTTCCATTATATTTTTTATTGGCGCATTTATCAATGGTGTTTTTATTCATAAAGAATACAATATTCATAAGCATGATAAAATTGGATATGAGGAAGATACCGTTTCAGATGAAATAGTTATTAAATATTCACGTTCTGGCAGAATTATAGCAATTTCTACATACAGTATTTTTGTGATGGTCGGAATTCTTTTTCTTTTATCAATTATCATTAAACCAAATTTCGCTTCAATATTTGTATTGATTTTATTAATAGGATTTACAGGTTATTTCATCGTAAAAATAGTTTTAGAAATTAAGAAAATATCTAAAGTAATGATTTCTATAAACAGAAAAGGAATTCAGATAAAAGACCAACCAATATATGTTTGGAATGAAATTCATCTTGAAAAAATTACATCAAAACATTTAGTTAGCCGAGAGTCTAAACATGATTACAAGCCTGAAATTAATTATCTATATTTCTTCCATAATAATGAGAAAATTGAAATTAAGATTGATGATTTTGACATTAGCAATTATCAATTTGCACAGGTTTTAAAAATATTCAGATCTCGTCACAATAATTCCAGATTATAAATAATTTTGAATACTTCAGTTTAATCATTAATTTTACTTTCGCATCAATTACCAAATCAAATGAAAAATATATTTCTATTTCTTTTAATGGCTTTTGTTTTCACAGCTTGTGGTGAAGAGTGCTATAATGCTCCACAACCTATTGTCTTTGAATTCGTAAATTCTGATGATGAAAATTTGATTACCAACGGAACACTTAGTAATTATTCGATTCAGGATGAAAATCATGTTAGTTTACAACTCACTAAAACTGATGATAATAAAGTCATTTTAGAAAACGTAGGTGCGTATAATGGGACGAAAAACTATACTTTTTATTCTAATTTAAAAGTTTTTGATTTTTCAATACAATCTTCAGAATTTAAGGGAGGTTGCGATGGTTACCAAATCAATAAGCTGACATTTACCGGAATCGCAATTGATGTAACAGACGAAAAGGGATACTATAAAATTACTTTGGAGTAGTTTTCAACATACATTTATAAAAAAAACACAACTAAAAGATAAAAAAAAGAAATATAAAAATTTATAAACAAGCAATTTACGTCACTTTTTTTTTCAATTTAAAGTGAATTCAAATTAAATTTTCTCATATTTTTTTGTAATTTCGTGAAGTTCAAATCTTAAATTTCTTCTTGCAATCAAGAAATGTTTTTACTATTGAGTTTTTTCACTCTTTATAGTTTCTTTTAAAAAGATCATTACATCTCTTCTAGAATTGATATAGAAAGTACAGATTTGTATTAATCCCCAAATTATGAAAGCAAATAAATTATCTGAACTGAGTATAGAAGAATTAGAATCAAAGAAAAAAACGATTTTAAGTGCTACAATAGGATTAGGAATTGTAATGATTATTGCGTGTTGTACTCTTTTTTATTTTGCGATAACATCCAAAAATTTTGCTTTAATTGCCGTTGCAATCGGTAGCTCATTGACATTAATGCCTTGTTTTATCAGTATTGGTCAGATCAATACTGAAATAAAATCAAGAAAATCTAAGTATTTGTAATTTCTAAGTGTAATTCATCTATCAGTAATAGATTCAAACCGTCAACTCAAGCAGAAAAAGTAATTTCAACGATATTATTGTTGTCTTTCAATTTTTTTACTCTCGCTGATTCAGCAAATTTAGCAGATAAAAATTTGCTGAATTGATCTGCTCAATTAGCATAATCTGCGAGCAAAGTTTTTTTTGCCTAATTGTAAACAGATTCTAATAGTTTACATAAAATATAATCATACAAATTTTAAAACTTTCTTAACTCAGATTTCGTGTTTCTATTCTTACATTTGATGTAAATAATTTAGAACAATGCTTAATTTCGAGTTTAAAAATCCCACAAAAATACTTTTCGGAAAAGGTGAAATTGCAAAAATTTCAAATGAAATTCCTAAAGATGCCAAAATCTTAATTATTTACGGTGGCGGAAGCATCAAGAAAAACGGTGTTTACGATCAGGTAAAAGAAGCTTTAAAAGATCATGATTTACATGAATTTGGCGGCGTTCCTGCCAATCCGGAATATGAAGTTCTGGTGAATGCTTTAAATTTCATCAAAGAAAACAAAATCAATTATCTTCTTGCTGTTGGTGGCGGATCGGTGATTGACGGCGTTAAATTTCTTTCTGCAGCTGCTAATTACGAAGGTGAGCCTTGGGAAATTCTTAAAAAACCGGTTCGTACTTTTGAAGGTGAAGGAATGCCCTTCGGTACCATTCTTACGTTGCCTGCAACAGGATCTGAAATGAATTCAGGATATGTAATTTCAAGAAGAGAAACCAACGAAAAATTATCTTCAGGCGGACCAGGATTGTTTCCGCAATTTTCAGTTTTAGATCCGGAAGTAATCAGATCGATTCCTAAAAATCAGATTGCAAACGGAATTGCAGATGCTTATACACACGTTTTAGAACAATATATGACGGCTCCGTCTTCTGCTGATCTTCAGGAAAGAATTGCCGAAAGTATTTTGATAAGTCTTCAGAATGCCGCTCCAAAAGTGATGTCTGATGAGTTTGATTATAATGCTGCAGGAAATTTTATGTGGTGTTGTACGATGGCTCTAAACGGTTTAATCCAAAAAGGAGTGATTACCGATTGGGCAGTTCACGCAATGGGGCACGAACTAACCGCTTATTATGGAATTGATCATGCAAGAACTTTAGCTGTAGTTGCACCTTCACATTACCGTTATAATTTTGATGCTAAAAAAGGAAAACTGGCACAATACGCAGAGCGAGTTTGGGGAATTACTGAAGGAAGTACCGAAGAAAAAGCTGAACAAGCGGTTGTGAAACTGGAAGAGTTTTTCCACAGTCTTCAAATTCAGACTAAATTATCAGATTACACGCAAGATTTTGCCGGAACTGCAGAAAGAGTTGAAAAAGCTTTTACTGAAAGAAATTGGTTAGGTTTGGGTGAAAATAAAAACCTTACTCCTCAGGATGCTTTCAAAATCGTTGAGATGAGTTATTAAAATTAGGGAATAGATGTTAGGGTTTAGGATTTAGTAAAAAATAAGCTGATATATTTTCAGTGAAATAAGAAATTATGATACTTCAAAAAAAAATTTAAAACCTAAAACCTAAATCCTAAAACCTGCTACCTGGATTATATTTTCTACAAACATTTGTTTAAAAAACATTAATTTCATTATATATATTACAAATTTATTTATATTTTAGCATATTCTTAAATTTGTGAAAATGAAAAAACACTTACTCTTATTTGCCTTTTCTGCATTAGCATTAACATCTTGTGAAGATGATGACGTTCAGGGTTATGAAATGGATATGCTGAAAGGCGAATGGAAAACTGTAAAAACTGAAGTAATATCAGGAAAAGACAATACCACTGTATTAAATACATTCACTCCTACAGGTTGTGACACTAAAAGTATCACAGAGTTCAGAACTGATTATTACGCTTCTTATACTGGTTTTTCAGGAGTAGGTGCAAACTGTACCAGTCAAAAAACAGAAGGAACTTACACATACTCTAATGAGGATAAATTATTGGTTATAAAATATAATAATGACAGCGAAAGAGCATACAGAGTTGATATTCTAAGCAACACAGAACTTAGACTTGTACAGCTCTTTGGAAATGTTGACGTAAATGGTGATATGATCATAGACACCAGTTACATTACTTATAAAAGATAAAAACAATAATACAAGATATAGACTCCCGTTTTTTACGGGAGTTTTTTTTATATTTACTTTCGTTAAAATTTAGAAACAATGAAGAAGATTTTATCGGTAGTATTGCTACTGACTTTCGCCCTGATTTTCGCTCAGGAAAAACAACCAATGTTCTGGCAGGACATTCAGAATTTCAAAAAATTAGATCAGGAAAACGCACCGCCAAAAAATTCTATTCTTTTAGTAGGGAGCTCATCATTCACAAAATGGCAGGATGTTTCAGATTATTTTCCAGGTAAAACTATTATCAACAGGGGTTTCGGAGGATCAAGATTGACCGATTTAAACTATTTTTCTGAAGATTTATTGAGCCCTTATCAACCTAAACAGATCATTATTTATTGCGGAGAAAATGATTTTGCAGATGATGCGCAATTAAAAGCCGATGTTGTAGTTGACCGATACAAAACATTCTACAAAAAAATACGTGAGAAATTCCCGAACATTCAGGTTGATTATATTTCAATAAAATATTCTCCGAGTCGCGAAAATCTGTGGCCTCAAATGAAAGAAGCCAACAAAAAAATTGCGAAGTTTATGAAAAAAGAAAAAAATGCTGATTTCATAGACATTACAAAAGTGATGAATGATGCTAACGGAAACATCAGAAAAGATCTTTTTATAGAAGACATGCTTCATATTACGCCAGAAGGTTACAGACTTTGGACCAACGTGATGAATCCTTATATTAAATAAGATTATATATTAAATACATTCGATTATTCGAAAAATAAAAGCGATTTCAGTTGAAGTCGCTTTTTTTTCAATTATTTCATTGTCAGTGTTTTAAAAAATATAGTTTTGTAATAATTAAAACACAAACATCGATAAAAACAACATTTTATTGGCATTTGCCACACTACTTCTATTTTCCTCCTATGGAATGATGATAACGAAAATGATCAAACCGCTATAAAACGCATTGTGGGAACTTGGAAAATGAGTAAAACAATGATGATTTCAGGTTCTAATAATGCCATTCTACAGTCAACTCCTGTTACAGGTTGCGAAGCTCTAAACACTTTCGAATTCGGGTAAAATCAAAGTTTCAGCATAAAATATTACACTAAAAATAATATTGAATGTATTGCTGATGGATTCGATATCGGAACGTATCAATATAGTGAAAATTCAAAAATGCTGACTTTTACCTACTCAGATTCCGTGGTAGAATCTGCAGTTGTTCATTCGCTCAGTACTACTGAAATGATGACGGTTGATCATATTGAAGATTGCAATGATGATGGCGTAAATGATACCTCAGTGATTGTATTTAAAAAGCAACAATAAAATTTATTTGGTTTAAAAATCAAATTCTACAGAAAACAATATCAACATTAAATAAAAAATGCGCCTCGCTTGAGACGCATTTTTTTTATTTTTTTCTCTTAGACTTATAAATTGCTTTCTGTTGTGCTCTGTTTGCTCCGAATTTCTTGGGCGTTTTTCTTTTGGAAGGTCCACCCCAGTTTTCTTTTTTATTCTTGTCTTTTTTCTCATGGAAAGCTCCTCCACCGTCAAAAAGTTTTGCATGAGCCGGATTTTTCATCACAATCTGATCTTCTTCAGATGCAATTTTCTTAGGGTTGATTTTCACCTCTTCAGGGAAGTCGATGTATGCCAATTCTTTATCCATCAACAACTCGATATCTAAAGCCCAATCATCCTCTTTTTTCGTTACGAAAGTGATCGCCTTACCATCTTTATCTGCTCTACCCGTTCTACCAATTCTGTGAATATACTGTTCAGGAACTTCTGGAGTTTCAAAATTTACAACATGGGTAATATCTGAAATGTCAAGACCTCTCGCCATAACGTCAGTCGTAATCAAACCTCTAATTTCTTCATTTTCAAAGCGCTTCATCGCTTTTAGTCTGTAGTTCTGAGATTTATTGGAGTGAATTACATCAAAATCTTCCGGGAAAAGCTCATTAATTTGGGTGAAAAGTAAATCTGCATGCTTTTTATTGTTCGCAAAAATCAATACTTTAGACATATCTTCATTGCTTTTCAACAAATGTTCTAATAAATTGATCTTCGTATTGAAGTTTTCAACTTTATAAGCAGTCTGCTCGATTTTTTCAAGCGGAGTTCCAGATTTTGCCAAAGAAATCTCGATCGGACCAGCAAAATATTCATCCAACATATCATCAACGGCTTCAGTCATCGTTGCTGAAAAAAGAATATTCTGTCTTTTCTCACGCATCATTTCAAAGATATGTGTTAACTGTGGTCTGAAACCTAAATTCAGCATTTCATCAAATTCATCAATGATCAATTTTTGAACTTCTTTTAATGAAATTGCGTTATCAATCGCTAAATCCATGATTCTACCGGGAGTTCCTACCAAAATATCACAACCATCATTGAACAATAGCTTCTGTGTGTTGATATTTTTCCCACCATAAATTCCGATTACTCTTGCAGTAAGATTCTCTGTCAGTTTTTCTACAATTTCTGTTACCTGAACAACCAATTCTCTTGTAGGAACCAAAACAACCACGGTAGGATTTCCGTTTTTATTGTATTTCCATGTTTTTAAAACCGGTAATAAATAAGCTAACGTTTTTCCTGTTCCCGTTTGTGCAATTCCCATCACATCTCTTCCCGAAAGAATCGGACCGATACTTTTTTCCTGAATTGGAGTGGGCTCAAATAAATTTAAATCTGCTAAAACATCAAGAACTTTAACCGGAAGGTCAAAGTCTGCAAAAGTGAGTTTTTCCATTTTGCAAAGATAGGTAATTAATTTGGTTGTAAATCTATGCTGAAAGAAGTGAGATTAATGTTCTGTTTTTAGATTAGTGATTACGTTTACAAAACATCTAAATCTGTATAAATCTCAGCAAATAAATTAATTCATTTTAACGCTTTTACTAATAATTTTGATGTCATCATCTTTCCAGACACTTGTTGTAATGATTACATATCCTTTCTTTTTCGGATCTTTTTTAATCGGAAACTTCTCATCTTCCCACTGCGAGCAATGTGTAGAAATCGGAGACACCAAAGGTTCCCAACCATTTTTATTATAGGTATAAACATAAAATGGGTGCCAACAACTCGTGCACCAATCAGGATAAAAACCGATATCGTCTTTTCCGTCGTTATTTAAATCTTTTAGATTGTATAAAGTTCCATTTCTCGATGGAGCAATTATAAATGGTTTGATTTTTTTATCACTAAAATAAATAATTGTCTCATACTTTCCGTCACAGTCGTCATTACAATCATTTATCTTTGTGTAAGCATATTCTTTTGTTCCATTTCCGTCAAAATCGCCTAAAACCCCTTCTTTTTCTTGAGCAGAAAGTGATAAACTACAAAATATAAAAACGAATAAGATGAATGTTTTCATTTAATTTAAAAGTATTTGTTTATATCGAGTTTTTATTTCCTAAAAATATCAACTTTATTTTCTCGTAATTCTAAGCAAAAGGATGATAACAAGTAACACTGAAAAACAAAATCCTAAAACTGCCACCAAAGACATCTCTCCAATTCTCGGTCCCGATTCTGAAACAAAAACAATGGCTGTTGCAATAATATTTGCACCCAAAACCATCGCTAAAATAAGATTGATAATGCTTGATTTTATTAATTGATTCGTTTTGTCAATATTTTTTATTTCACTTGAAATCGTAAAACTATTATCATCTAATTTTTGTAGTACAGATCGCAGTTCTTTAGGAATTTCATCTACATTATCGGTGAAAGTCATTACCTTTTCCATTCCTGTTTTCAGGAGTTTTTTAGGGCTGATTTTCTTGGTGAATATTTTTTTTGTGTACGGATGAAGGCTTTTTACAATATCCAGATCAGGATTAATCGTTCTTCCCACACCTTCTATCAAACCAATTCCTTTAAATAAAAGATAAAAATAATCGGGCATGTACAACCTGTTATCTTTCAGAACATCTTTCATTTTATTGATAATAATATTCGGATCAATATCTTTTAAAGAAGTACTATGAACGAAATTCAATACTTCTTCAACATCATTTTCAAATCTTCTTTCATCCGGAATTTCATAACTCACTGCCATTTTTTTCAGATGGCGAACAATTTTATGAGAATTTTTAGCTACAAAAGCAACAATTAAACTTTCCAAAATCTCTTTATCATTCGGCTGAATTTTCCCAACGGCACCGAAGTCAATGAAAACAACTTTTCCATCTTTTTTCACCAGAATATTTCCTGCATGAGGATCGGCGTGGAAAAATCCGTAATCTAAAATCTGCGAAACAAAAAGCCTTAAACCGACTTCAGAAACAACAACCGGATCAATATTATGTTTTAGTAATTCATCTTTATCGGTCACCTTTATTCCGTCGATAAATTCCATACACAATACATTATTGTTAGAAAATTCATCGTAGACTTTAGGAACGTAAGTTTCTTTATTACCTTTAAAATTCAGAGCGAACTGTTGGATATTATTTCTTTCATTCACCAAAGAAACTTCTTCAAGCAAAGATTTTTCAAAAGTGGAAATTGCCTGTTTCAGATTGAGTTTAGAACCTATTTCAGAGTAGGTTGAAATCAGTTTTACCAAATCTTTTATCAATAATAAATCATCTTCAATAACCGATAAAACGTCCGGTTTTTTTATTTTTAAGATTACTTCTTCACCAGAAGTTAAAGTCGCTTTGTAAACCTGAGCAATAGAAGCGGTTGCCAAAGGTTTTGCAATAATTTCCGAGAAATGTTCTTTGGGAATAATATTAAATTCATTTTCAAGAATTTCCTCTACATTCATTTCCACTACTTCTACCCTGTCCTGAAGTTTTTGAAGCTCCTGAATCAGTTCCGGTGGAAGCAGGTCTTCACGATTGCTAAAAGTTTGCCCAAGTTTCACAAATGTGGGACCCAGCTCTTCCAAAGCGAGACGAATTCTTTCGTAAACTGTTCCTTTAGATATAATTTCATCAGATTGTGCAAAATCCCCTTCCGGTTTTTTGCCCATTCTTGCGATCATATCTTTGAATCCGTATTTGCTTAAAACAGAAATCAGTTTTGCCGATCTTTTGAGTTTTCGCTGTTGCTTGTCAAACATATTGTAGTGAGAATAAATTGAATTGCAAATTACGTTCAAAAATTATTCCTATTAGAAATATTATAAAAATCTTCTCAACATAAACTAAAAAAATTACTTTTGTTTCTTAGCAACCTTTTTAAAAAACTAAATGAAATATATTGTATTCTTATTTTTAATAATTTCATGTGGTAAAAATAATATTGAAAGAAAATTAGGCCGTTTTGATATTTCTGTAGATGAAAATAAAATTGTTTATGACTACAAAGTAGACTCATTAAATAATATTTATTTAATGGATATTTCTACAGATGAATCATTACCTTTATTAAATAAATCAGGGAAATTTTCAAATCCGAGATTTATTTATGGAGCAGGAAAAGTAGTTTTCATAAACCATATAAACAAACCAGAATTTTGGATTTATGATATTCCTACAAAAAAAATTATTAAGAAAATTACTGTCACTCCTGGATTTATAGTAGATTATTTTCCGTCTAAATTTGAAAATAAAATTTATTATATTCAGGCTTCAGAATTTGATTCTTATTCACCCATTGCTAGAAAATCATTTCATAATTTTGATATTTATCAGTTAGATTTAAAATCTTTTCAAACAGAAAAATTATCTAATATACATTCATACTCAATGACAGAAATTGGAGAGATAAATAAAGATAATTTAATAGTTTCTATGCAAGGAGCTAAAGAAGAAAGCGGATTATTTACTGTAGATAAAAAAACTAAAATTACTTTACAAAATTTGAAAAAAATTTCAATAGAAAATGACACATTGAGAAATTCTACAATGTATGGAAACCCTGTTATTTTATCACAAAATAAAATTCTTTGTTCATCATCCTATCAATTAGTTTTGCTTAATCTTGATAAAAAAGAAGAAACACAAATATTACCCTCTACAGGATACCATTATAGAACTATAAGAAATATAGGAGATAAAATATTCTATAATCAAACTGATAATTCTAATAATATCACTTATTTTAATTTAAATGATAAAAAGCTTAACTCAATTAATCTAGCACCTAAAAATATTAAATAATAACCTAAATCACCTTAAAAACCGTCAACAACAAGATCAAAGTCTGCCATCCCAAAATAAGATAGAAAAACAGTCGGCTTGGCTCTGAAATATCTTTAAGCTTATCGATAATTTTACCTTTTAAAATCTCAGTAAAGCTTACATTCTCATCTTTAAAATCTATTTCGTCAAGTTCAACTTTTTTGAAACCGTAAATGATGATTTTTTTGAACCATTTATTTTCTTTAGAATCTCTTATTTCCTGTAAAATTTTTAACTGAAGTTTGGCTTTATCTGTTCCCTTTTGAAATAATTGAGGCTGATTGGCTTTTACTTTATTTAAAATCCTGTCAATCATCGGGAAAAGTATTTGTTCGCCTTTATCAGCAATCAATCTGTTGATTGTGCGAGCTATCACATATTTATTTCCTAATGTGAAAAGCAAAAATGGAGCTCCAAAAGCAGTCAGAACAGTTAATCCGAAAGAAATTGGTCTTGCTGCAAACAATACTAAAATGGCAGCTTGCCCATTGGTATGAACCGGTCCACCCCCATTATTAAAAGTTTGAGCAATAATTAAAATGATTGTAATGACGCATAAAATAGCAATAGAAATTTGCCCGATAAGATTGATTTTGAGGAAGCTAAATGTCGCACGGCTTATAAGTTTGGCAACATATTTAAATTCATCATTAATACTGTTTTTAGATTTTAATTTATCTATCATCTGTGAAAATTTTGGAAATGTAAATTACAGAAATTTTGGCAATTATTGTTTACCTAAATTTCTGCAATTCATTATTTTCATTTATTCAGATTCAAAAAAAATCTTAATTCAAAGAAAATAGTTTAAAATTATATGAATTAATCTCTCTAACAGACAAATTTATTTCACCTAAATATTAAGTTGTAAGCTTAAATAACATTCAAATTAAGGATTTAAAAAATCTATTCTTCAAAAACATATTCATTATAATGTCCTAAAAATTTCACATTAGAACCTAATGAAATAATCTCATCGATTGCATTTTGAGACAGAACATTGTGCCATTCACTTGCTACATTGATGAAGAAAAAATAATTTCCCAAACCTGTTTTCAGTGTTCTGCTTTCGATTTTAGAGAGATTCATTTTTCGCCAAGCAAAAACTGAAAGCACCTGATGAAGACCTCCTGCATGATCTTCGGGAAGCGTAATGATTAAAGACGTTTTTTCTGAAGTTCTGGGTAAAGGAATATCTAAAGCAGATTTTGTTTTTGAGATCACAATAAACTTGGTGTGATTCTGCTCAAAATCCTGAATATTTTCATGAATAATTTTTAAGCCATACAGTTTTGCAGAATATCGGTTGGCAACTGCTGCCCATTTTTCCTGAGGGTTTTCAGAAACCAGCTTTGCTGAAGCTGCTGTAGAACTGAAATCCTGTGAAGGAATATCTTTAAAATTTTCGTATCTGAAATGAAAAGTCTGCGCCAAAGCTTGAGGATGAGAAATCACTTTCTCAAAAGTTTCGTTATTGGGATGAATCATCAAATGATGCGCAATTGGCATCACCAATTCGGTTTCAATAAAAACCTCAAAATCATAGAGATAATCGAGGGTCATCGAAACTGTTCCTTCAATAGAGTTTTCTAATGGAACTACGGCTTTATCTACTTCATTATTTTTCACTGCGTTAAAACAATCCAAAATACTCGACTGAGGAACTAATTCTTCATTCGGGAAAATCTGAGACGCTGCTAATTGTGTGAAACTGGCTTGTGGACCGAGGTATGCTATTTTCATAAGACAAATGTAGAAAATATTATCTCAAATTGATACTATTCAAAATTTGCATTATTTTTAAAATAGTATTTTTAGCAAATCTTTATCTCAAACCATTAATCAAAAAATTATTTAGAAATGGCAATAATTTTTTTAAATCAAAGTGAATGCACTATTTGTAATCAAACTTTAAACGAAGGAGAAGATATTTTGTTATTTCCTCCTTTATTAAAAAATAATAAATTTTATATTTTTAATGATTCAGGATTTCATCGTTCTTGCTTGGAAAAAAGTGAGTTAGGAAAGGAAGCTGTAAAGTTTTTAGAGGAACTTTATCAATCGAAAAATAATTAAGTTAGATTCCTACAGAATAACAAATGTTTGTGATTTTTTCAAAAATTTAAGTCAACGACTACAAATCTAGCCCTGATTGTAGCGACATCCTTTTTGGTTGAAGGCGGAGCGAAGTGAAGACCGCAACCAAAAAGATACAGCGGAAAGCAGGAAAAGCTACAAATAAAATTCAAATGCTTTAAAAAGAAAATCCCGCCAAAAAAGGCAGGATTTTCTTTTTAAAAATTCAAGTCAAAATTATTCCCACTCGATTGTTGCAGGCGGTTTGCTTGAAATATCGTAAGCTACTCTGTTGATCCCTCTTACTTCGTTGATAATTCTGCTAGAAACAGTATCTAAAAACTCATAAGGAAGTCTGCTCCACGTTGCCGTCATAAAGTCGATTGTGTTTGCAGAACGAACAACCGCAGTGTATTCGTAAGTTCTTTCGTCACCCATTACTCCTACAGATTTTACAGGAAGAAGCACCACAAAAGCCTGAGAAACTTTCTCATACAAATCGTTTTTGTACAATTCTTCGATGAAAATATCATCCGCTTCCTGAAGGATTTTCACTTTTTCAGCATCTACAGCACCTAAAATTCTGATTCCTAAACCAGGACCAGGGAAAGGATGTCTGTGTACCAAATGATGAGGAATACCCAATTCTTCACCTACTTTTCTTACTTCGTCTTTGAATAATTCTCTTAAAGGCTCCAATAATTCAAACTCCATATCTTCCGGAAGTCCACCAACATTGTGATGAGATTTGATTACTGCAGAAGGACCATTTACAGACTGACTTTCAATTACGTCAGGATAAATTGTTCCCTGAGCTAAGAATTTAGCCCCTTCAATTTTATGAGATTCTTCGTCGAAAACGTGAATAAACTCGTTCCCGATAATTTTTCTTTTAGCTTCAGGATCATCAACTCCAGCTAATTTAGATAAAAATCTTTCTTTAGCATCAACAAGCTTAATATTCATATGGAAATGCTCTCCGTAATTCTGCATTACTTTTACATCTTCATCTTTTCTCAATAATCCTGTATCCACGAAGATACAAGTCAATTGATCACCAATCGCTTTGTGAATTAACACTGCAGCAACAGAAGAATCTACTCCACCTGAAAGACCAAGAATTACTTTCTGATCTCCTACTCTTTCTTTAATTTCTGCAACTGTTTTGTCGATATAATTGGTCAGTTTCCAGTTTTTCTCTGCATTACAGATTGAGAAAACAAAGTTTTCTAACATTTTTCCACCTTCTTCTGTGTGAGAAACTTCCGGGTGAAACTGTACACAATAGATTTTTTTATCTTCATTAGAAATTGAAGCAATTACGCCAGATTTTGCATTTAATTCAAAACCTGCAGGTAATTCTCCCACTTCGTCAAAGTGGCTCATCCAAACAATAGAATCGTTGGTAACCCCTTTCAATAAAGAAGATTCTTTTACAATTTCCAAATGTGCTTTTCCGTACTCACCTTTTACACCTTTATGTACTTTTCCGCCTAAAAGATGTGCTGTTAACTGCATTCCGTAGCAAATTCCCAAAACAGGAATTCCTTGTTCGTACAATTCTTTTTCAACTAAGTGTGCATTTTCTGCATTTACAGAACTTGGACCTCCAGAAAGGATAATTCCTCTCGGTTGTTTTTCTAAAATTGTTTCTAATGGTGTATTGAAAGGTAAAATTTCGGAATAAACCCCCATCTCACGGATTCTTCTTCCGATAAGCTGGTTGTACTGAGATCCGAAATCTAATATGATAATACCGTTGTTCATTTTTATAATTGATAAATGATGATTGATAAATGATGAAAAGTTTAGGCTAAACTGTAAAATAAAACTAATTTCTAAGCTCTAATTTCTAACTTCTCAATATAAATTGCTTTACAAAAAAAGACTTGGAATAGCTCCAAATCTTTTTTCATGATTTTATTAAAACTTTCCGATGTCTTCTCTGTAGAAGCCATAATCGAAATGTACATGACTTGCGTCTTCGTAAACTTTTTTGCGGGCATCTTCGTAAGTAGCGCCTGTTGCAACGATATTTAAAACTCTACCACCGTTAGAAACTACTTTATCTCCTTTTTTGATTGCTCCTGCATATAAAAGCTGACTGTGTCTTACTTTTTCTTCACCAGTGATTTCAAAGCCGGTTTCGATATTTCTAGGATAACCTCCTGAACACATTACAAGACAAACTGCTTTTTCGTCTTTAAATTTAAGTTCAATTTCTTTACCTTCCATACAGTCGTTGATAACATCCAACAGATTATTTTCCATTAATGCCATCAAAACCTGAGTTTCCGGATCACCGAATCTCATGTTGTACTCTAATAAGTAAGTTCCGTTTTTAGTAATCATTAATCCAAAGAAAATCATTCCTTTGAAAGTGAAACCTTCAGCTTTAAGACCTTTTACAGTAGGATTCAAAATATTATTTTCGAAATCAACATAATGTACTTCAGTGAATTCAGGGCTTGGAGCCACAGAACCCATTCCTCCTGTATTTGGACCAGTATCACCGTTTCCTACTTTTTTGTAATCTTTAGCAGCAATACATGGATATATTTTTTCACCATTTGAGAATGCAATAATTGACGCTTCAAAACCGACTAAATATTCTTCGATAACCAAACGAATTCCTGCATCGCCATAGATTCTTCTGATCATAAAATCGTGAATCGTAGCTTCTGCTTCTTCCAAAGTTTCGCAGATTACAACTCCTTTTCCACCAGCAAGACCACTTGCTTTTACCACTAAAGGATATTCCTGATTCTGAACATATTCTTTAGCTTCAGGATAAGAATCAAACACTACCGCTTTTGCAGTTTTGATATCATAGGTCTGCATAAATTTCTTAGAGAAAGCCTTACTTCCTTCAAGACTTGCTACTTTCTGATTCGGACCGAAAACTTTAAGACCATGCTTCTTAAATTCATCCTTCAAACCAGCTACTAAAGGAGCTTCTGGTCCTACAATCGTAAGATCTACTTTTTCCTTAATTGCAAAATCTCTAAGTTCTTTAATCTCTGATAAATGAACATTTTTTCCTATCGCACCAGTAGTTGCATTTCCGTTGGCGAAAAACATATGACTCACTCTAGAATCCTTCTGAAGTTTTGCTGCCAAAGCAGATTCTCTTCCACCTTCACCTATGATTAATATTCTCATACTTTATTTATTATCTAGTCTATTTTACAAATATATAATTTTGAATGCTATAAATACAATCTCAAATTATTTTTTAATTCTATTTTAATTAATGGAAAAAATGTCTAATTCCAGTAAACATCATCGGAATCTTGTGCTCATTTGCCGCTTCGATGCTGTCTTGGTCTTTTACACTTCCCCCCGGCTGAATAATTGCCGTAATACCTTCCTGAGCGCAGAAATCTACCACATCACGGAAAGGGAAAAACGCATCAGAAGCTAAAACTAAGTCTCCTGAGAATTTTTCTTTTGCTCTTTCAATTGCTTGTTGAGTTGCCCAGATTCTGTTAACTTGTCCGCTTCCGATTCCGAAAGCCTGAATTCCGTTAGAAACTACAATCGCGTTAGATTTCACATATTTTACCACTCTCTGAGAGAATAATAATGCTTTCTTCTGCTCTTCTGTAGGCTGGGTTTCAGTAACTACTTTAATATCATCAGAGAAAATACTGTCGTTGTCCTGAACTAAAATTCCACCATCAACCTTCACCCAAGTTTGTTTGTCAGAAACAGGGTTTACGATTTTTATAATTCTTAAATTTTTCTTTTTTCTTAAAACTTCCAAAGCTTCTTCATCAAAATCCGGAGCCATTACAATCTCAAGGAATGTTTTGTTTAATTCTTCAGCTGTTGCTGCGTCGATTTTGTAGTTCATTGCAACAATTCCGCCAAAGATAGAAACAGGATCACATTCGAAAGTTTTTGCATAAGTTTCTAAAGCCGAAGTTCCGATAGCAACTCCACAAGGTGTAGAATGCTTTACAGCACAACAAGCCATTTCTTCTTTAAATTCTGTAACTACTTTCCAGCAAAGATCCATATCACGAAGATTATTGAAAGACAATTCTTTACCTCCCAATTGTTCGAAATCTTTCATTGCTCCATTTTCGAAAGTAGAAGCATAATAAGCAGCAGTTTGATGAGGATTTTCACCATATCTAAGGTCAGCAACTTTTTTGTAAGAAGCACTTAAATAAGTTGGATATTCTTCATCTAAAAGCATTCTTGAAATTGCTGCATCATAAGCTGAAGTCAAATTGAATACTTTTCCTGCTAATTTTTTACGAGTTTCGATGTAAGTGTCACCGTTTTGTTCCATTTCGATTCTTACTTTTGCGTAATCTTCAACGTCAGTAAGTACCGTTACAGAATCAAAGTTTTTAGCTGCAGAACGAAGCATTGAAGGACCTCCGATGTCGATAAATTCTACTTTTTCGTGAAGAGCAATGTCTTTATTTACATTCTCAAAGAAAGGGTAAAGATTTACGATTACCATGTCGATCAAGCCAATTCCGTGCTCCTGAACGGTTTTCATGTGTTCTTCGTTTGAACGAACCGCCAATAAACCACCGTGAACTTTTGGGTGTAAAGTTTTCACTCTTCCATCCAACATTTCAGGAAAATCGGTTACTTCATCAATCTGAATTGGATTTAAACCAGCCTCTTTCAAATGTTTGAATGTCCCGCCTGTAGAAATCAATTCATAATTTTGGGATTCCAAAAACTGTGCGAATTCTGTTAATCCGCTTTTGTCAGAAACACTGATCAAAACTCTCTTGCTCATAGATTTTTCATTTTTGCAAGCGAAAACCGCAAGACTGCGATTTTCACTCATTTTTACTTTCATTTTTAGCATAGGATTTTGTCCTACACTTGGTTAAATTGTCCTTTTTCGGGACTTTTCAATTTTTACTTTTTACAGTTATTTCAAACTGTAGACCGGTTCTTTCACCTCCGATCTTACTTTTACTTAGATTCTTTACTTTTTCGAAATATTTTTTTATCAATCTAAGTGTGTCTTTTATATTTAATATAACAATGTATCAGTTTACCAATCTAACAATTCTTTTAATTGGTAAATTGTTAGATTACTAGATTGGTACATTATTCAATACTTTATTTATCGCTATTGGAAAAATTTCATATTCAATTTTGTGAACTTTTTCTGCAACAGTTTCTGGAGTGTCGTTTTCTGTAACTTCGAATGATTTTTGAAGAATCGCTTCTCCTTCGTCAATTCCTGGAGTTACAAAATGTACGGTTGCTCCGCTTTCTTTTTCTTTAGCTTCAATCACCGCATTGTGAACATGATGTCCCCACATTCCTTTTCCTCCAAATTTTGGAAGCAAAGCAGGATGAATATTGATTATCTTACCACCCCAGTTTTCACAAAACTCAGGTTTTAAAATTGATAAAAAACCAGCTAATACAATAAGATCTGTATTTTCGGGAATGATTTTACTCAATTCGCTGCTGAAGTTTTTTCCTCTTGGAATCAGAACGTTTTCTATATTATGATTTTTTGCTCTTTCCAATCCAAAACATTCTCTGTCGGCAACTACCAAAGATACTTTTGCATTTTGGATTTCTCCGCTATCAATAGTGTCGATAATTCGCTGAAGATTGGTTCCTGAACCTGAAACGAGTATAACTAAGTTTTTCATAAATTAATGTAACAATGTATCAGTTTAACAATGTAACAATGTCTTCAAATTGGTAAATTGTTACGTTGTTATATTGATACATTAAAATGATAGATTTATCTTTTCGCTTCCTGCAGTAATTTCTCCAATTTCGTAAGCGTCATCAAGAAGGTGTAAAACTTTTTCTGCATGGTCTGCATCAACAACGATAATCATCCCAACTCCCATATTGAAAGTTCCGAACATTTCTTCGCGAGCTACACCACCTCTTTTTTCCAGTTCCAACATAACGCTTGGAATCTGAATTTTTGAAGCATCAATAGAAGCACACAAACCATCACCAATAATTCTTGGGATATTTTCGTACAAACCACCGCCTGTAATGTGAGCGATACCTGCAACTTTTACTTCTTCGATTACTTTATGAATATCTTTATAATATAGTTTTGTAGGAACCAAAAGTGTTTCGTACAAAGGTTTCCCTTCAAATTCTTCATTAAAATCAGGGAAAACTTTTCTTACCAAAGAAAATCCGTTTGAATGGAAACCTGAACTTGGCAAAGCAATGATTTTATCTCCCGTTTTGATTTTTGAACCGTCAATAATCTGGTCTTTTTCAACAATTCCTACACAAAATCCTGCAACATCGTAGTCTCCCGGTTTGTACATTCCCGGCATTTCAGCAGTTTCACCACCGATAAGCGCACAGTTGTTGTCTTTACACGCTTCTACCATTCCTAAAACGATCTCTGCAGCAATTTCGGAATCTAATTTTCCGCAAGCTAAATAATCAAGGAAGAACAATGGTTTTGCACCGTGACAAAGAATATCATTGGCACACATTGCGAAACAGTCAACCCCGATAGAATCGTATTTTTTTGAGTCTAAAGCCACTTTAAGCTTCGTTCCCACTCCATCTGTTCCAGAAACCAACACAGGATTTTTGTAACCTCCAATCTCGTAGAAAGCTCCAAAACTTCCCAAATGATTCAAAACATTAGAATTGTGAGTTTCACCCACCGCTTTTTTGATCTTGTCAACGGTTTTGTAACCTTCTTCTTTGTCTACTCCTGCAGATTTGTACGTGTTGCTCATGTTTAATAATTTAGCAATGTATCAATGTAATAATGTAACAATGGTTTAAAATTGGTAAACTGTTACATTGATAAATTGGTACATTTTATTTTTACTTTTTATTCAAATTTAGAAAACAAAAAAGCCGACAATCTTGGTAGATTATCGGCCGTTATTTTATTTCAGAATTTCAGAGTCCACAATTTTCCCTTTTTCGGAGAAACATTCTTTAAAAGTGGTCTGAATTTTCATTACTTTTTCTTTTTGCAAAGATATTAATTTTATATTAATTTTCAAATGCTATTTTTCTAAGATTATTTCAACAGCAGAAATCTTATTTAATTTCTCTTGTAACTCACTGTTTTTATCGATGTTAGAAACTTTTTTATTTTCTTTATCGAAGTTATCATTAAAGAATGGAAGCGTGAAAGTATCAATAATATTCCCTCCATGTAACGGAAAGCGCTTTTCTGCAGCTTCCAAAACTCCCAAACCACCTCTTCCACCAGGAGCTGTAGCCATTAACAACATTGGTTTTTCGTTCCAAACCGCTCTGTCTTTAATTCTTGAAGTCCAATCGAAAACATTTTTAAATGCAGTGGAATATGTTCCGTTGTGCTCCGACAAAGAAACTAAAAGAATATCTGCAGCATCAATTTTTTCTGCAAAGTTTTTTGCTTCCTGAGGAACTCCGCTTTCTACTTCACGCTGATGTTTGTAGATCGGCATTTCAAAATCATTCATATCTACGATTTCCACTTCTGCATTTTCGATTAATGAAGCTGCGTAAGAAACTAATAATTTATTGATTGATGTTTCGGAATTACTTCCTGCTACTGCTAAGATTTTCATTGTATATTTAAATTTGTCTAAGTTTTAATTTATTATTGAAGTAGTATTTAAATTTAAACCACCCCGTCAAAAATTCTTTCGAATTTTCGCCACCCCTCCAAAGGAGGGGAATTTTTATTCGGCAAAAATATTTTAATTATTTTAAATAAGAGGGTAATTCCATAGGAACTTCCATTAAAAGGATTTCAGTGTCTTCTGTTGCTTCGATGTTGAAACTTTGGGTATCCCAGATTCCTAAACCGTCTCTTTCACCTAAAACTCTATCGCCTACTTTTGCACTTCCTTTTAAAACAAAAGCGTAAACGCCATTTCCTTTTTTATTGAGCATATAGTTTTTACCGTTTCCTTTGGTAAATTTAGCCAAATTGAACCATGCATCCTGATGGATCCAAACTCCGGCATCGTTTCTATTCGGTGATAAAATCTGTTGGAATCCGTTGTTTTTTTCTCCGTCTGCAATACTTATCTGATCGTATCTTGGCTCAACGCCAACTTCTCTGGGGAAAACCCAGATTTGTAAGAATTTTACGGCTTCGTCTTTATTTTTGTTATATTCGCTGTGTTGAACTCCCGTTCCTGCGCTCATTACCTGAATTTCTCCTTTTTTGATTACTGCAGTTGTTCCCATAGAATCTTTATGTTCCAAATCTCCTTCCAAAGGAATAGAAATAATTTCCATGTCTTTGTGTGGATGTGTTCCGAAACCCATTCCCTGAGAAACGGTGTCGTCATTCAACACTCTTAAAACTCCGAAATGGGTTCTTTCAGGATTTTGGTAACCTGCAAAGCTGAATGTGTGATAAGAATTTAACCAACCATGGTTTGCGTGACCTCTTGAATCTGCTTTGTGATAAACTGTTTTCATATTTTTATTATTTATTTGTTATCTAATTATTATAATTGCTTTTAATTATGATACAAATGTACAGCTTGCAGTTTCCGGAATTGTTGACGTAGGATAAGAAAGGATTTTATGTGAATTACAAATCGTGAATCGTCAATTTTCTTCGAAGTGAATTTTACTGCTACACATTTATCATAAGCTTTGGCTAAAGCCATTTTCTTAAAAACATAAAAAGCGGACTAAAGTCCGCTCCTATTGATGAAATTATTGATTTTATATCGTTAAATAATTTATTTTTTATTGTTTTTCAGTTCCGTTAAAATATCATCTTCCATTGCAGATTTTTCGGCAACCACTTTATCGACAACGTCATTTGGAACTGTCATTGAAAGTACATATTGTTTTACTTTCCAGGCTCCGTTTATTTTTTCTAAAACTCCTGAGCCACGGCAGATTTTCATTTGAGTATCCAATAATTCGTCAAACCAAGCGAAATTTCCATCTTTACTGAAATAGATATTTCTTTTCACGGAAGTAAAATTCCATGTTTTTTTCTTGTCGAAATGCGGTTTTGCCCAAGTTTTAAATTCTTGCTTATTCCAGATTTCTGTTGCGTCGGTTCCGATAAATGTAGATTCATCAGCAAAAAAACTGAAGTATTTTTCAAATTCTGCGTTGGCTGCAGCAACATTGAAATCATCAAGCATTTTTGAGATTTCTTTTTTTTCTTTTTCAAATTTAGCATCTTTAGATTGTGCTGAAAAGCTTGAAAAAGCAAATAGAAAGATTGCTAAAGCAAAGAAAAGTTTTGTTTTTTTCATTATAATAGATTTATATTTTATTCATTATATACGGTTTAGTCCATGATAAAAAATTTAATACTTTTTTTA
This sequence comes from Chryseobacterium mulctrae, assembly GCF_006175945.1. Classification (NCBI taxonomy): domain Bacteria; kingdom Pseudomonadati; phylum Bacteroidota; class Flavobacteriia; order Flavobacteriales; family Weeksellaceae; genus Chryseobacterium; species Chryseobacterium mulctrae. The sequence goes on from NZ_VAJL01000001.1 coordinate 321,172, forward strand.
CCGCAAAAGAATCAAAAGAAATAATTGAAAAAAGAGAAAACCAAAAGTATTCAAAATGTAAAATTTTCATTTATTATTGTTTTGCTAACTTTTGATCAGCTTATTCCGTTATAAAATCTTTTGTCGCTTTTGCGGTTAAAAATATGTCATTTCCTAAAATATCCGATACAAAAAAGAGTTTCACCTTTATTTACCGGCGGAGTTCCTACTTTGTACAAAATAATTCCGGTGGTTTGTGAAACGATATCGTGTTTTTTATTTCCAAATTTGTCTGTAATATAGCCTAAAATTTGATTCTTTTTTACTTTATCTCCACTTTTCAGTTCACTATAAAAAATTCCATCTTCCGGCACTCTTATATAATCTTGCTGGTTTAAAAGAACAGTTTGCTTTTGATTGACCGTTTTTGATTTTCCAGTCACATAATTTCCCGAATTTTCAAGCATGTTGTAAACCGCAGTTTTAATCAAATGTACATTGTCTTTCTGTACAGTTCCCAGTTTTCCGGCTTCAATACTCAAAGCTATAATTCCCTGTTGTGTAGCTTCTTTGAAAGCATATTTCGCAGGTTCGGTCGGAGTTAAAGTGTAAGGATAAGAAACAACATATTGAATTCCTGATTTTACAGATAAATCGTGAGTTTTTTTAGTGTTTTCAGCTGTATCTTTTCTGTCGTAATAGCAGACAAAAGACAGTAAATCTTCATTAGCATCACCACCATGAATATCTAAAAAAAATGTTGAATTCGGAATAATTTCTTTCGTGATCAAGTGTGCGATCTGCTCGGTTGAACTTCCTTTTTCTAAGCCCGGAAAAGCGGTATTTAAATTTTTCTGGTCTAAAGGATTTACAAAAGGAGTCCTTTTTTGAAAAGATTCAACATTTGCGATCGGAATAATAATTAAACTTCCTTTTATATTTTCAGGTTTTATTTCTTTTAATAATTCCTGAACAGCAATAATTGGTGGATATTCGTAGCCATGAATTCCTGCAACAATAGTGAAAACCGGACCATTTTCTTTTCCTTTAATAATCGTAACCGGTAAATAAGTTTCCTTTGAATCACTTTTAACAGAAAATATTGTGTCTTTTCTGAAAGAACCATTTTGCTTTAAAATTTCCTTTACTGATTGAGATTTCAACATTGTAAAAGAAACAAAAGCTGATAACACAATCGTTTTGAAGATCAATTTTATCATTTTTAAATATCATTAAATTTAAGATGCTGTAATTTCCATTCGTTTTGCAATTCTGTTTGCCAACCAACTTACGTAGAACAATTGAAAACTGTGATAAACCATTATAGGAAGTAAAAATAAAACTTTTTGCTCATCCGGAATTCCTAAAACAAGCAGGAACAAACTTCCGTGAACCAAAGATTTTTTTGATCCGCAAAAAGTAGCAGTGATAATTTCTTTAGGTTTAAAATTCATTTTTTTAGCCAAAAATTTAAGGATCTCATAGACTGAAAAGAACAGAAAAACCACACTCAACGCCAAAATTACAAACACCACTGAAGGAACTGAAGCAAAAATACTTTCAATAAATGCACTCGAAAAGCTTTCATACACGATCAATAAAATAATCAGTCGGTCAAATTCTGCGATGATACTTGAATATTTTGTCACCCACTTTTTGAAAAAAGGATTCAGCAAAATCCCTAAAATAATCGGAAGTAAAACTTTTAGTAATAACTGTTCGATAATCTCGATTTGATTTCCACCTTCTCCATTCGAAGTCAGGAAAAAACTCATCAAAAGCGGAGTCATCACAATCCCGATAACTCCTGAAATGGAAGCATTAAAAATCGCTGAAGTTACGTTTCCTTTTGCAATAGAAACCATCACAACCGATGAAGAAACGGTTGACGGTAAACTTGCAAGAAAAAATACGGAAAGCCAAATATTATAATATTGAGAATCTTTTACAAATGGATAAAAAATTAAGACCAGTAAAGGAAAAATAATAAAAGTGCCTGACTGAATCAGTAAATGTAATTTCCAATTGGAAACATCTTTTACTACTTCTTTCAGATTTAATTTTAAACCATATAAAAGAAAAATCCCGGCAATTCCCCAATCGATAAATCCTGAAAGATTAAAAAACTGGTTGTAAGATCCTTTAAAGGGAATCAGTTTCGCCATTAAAACCATCGCAACCAATAAAAAAAGAAAAGTATTTTGCTTGGTGAAAATTTTAGTCATCAGCTTCATTCAATATCATTTAAAATAAAAATCCTTAAAGTTTTTAGCTTTAAGGATTCTAAAATTACAAATTATTTATTTTACAGGCTTTATGGAAACAGCAAAACCACCGCTTCGAGCCATTTTAAAATTTATTTTAGATTTACTCGTAATCTGCTTTTTGTAGATGTTATAACTTTGAGGATTATCGATATAATCAGCATCTTTTCCATCTTCATAAATGGTTGCTTCGTATTTTTTTCCTTTATCTAAAAATGAAAAATCTACGGTATATTCTCGCTTATTTTCATCGGTAATTCCGCCTACAAACCAGTTTTCTGTGCCTTTTGCTTTTCTCGCTGTGATCACATGATCTCCCGGTTCTGCTGAAAGAATTTTCGTATCATCCCAATCTGCTGCAACATCTTTGATAAACTGAAAGGCATCCATGTGTTTTGCATAGTTTTCAGGCAAATCTGCAGCCATTTGAAGTGGCATATACATCGTAACATAGAGCGCCAATTGTTTTGCTAAAGTAGTTTTCACAAAACGTTTATCTCCCGGAAAATAATAATCTAATTTAGTTTGAAAAATTCCTGGCGTATAATCCATCGAACCACCCATCCATCTTGTAAACGGAAGAATTGTTTGGTGATCAGGATTATTTCCTGCGAAAGCTTCATATTCTGTTCCACGAGCTGCTTCTGCTGAAATATAATTTGGATAAGTACGGCTTTCTCCACCCGGACGAACCGATTCGTGAGAATTGACCATGATTTTATAATCATTCGCTTTTTCTACAATTCTGTAATAATGATTGATCGTCCATTGCGAATAATGATGCTCTCCTCTCGGAATAATATCGCCTACATAACCCGTTTTCACAGAAGTATAACCGTATTTATTCATTAACTGAAAAGCCTTATCTGCCCATCTTTCGTAATTCGTTGCCGAACCAGAAGTTTCGTGATGCATAATTAGTTTAATTCCTTTTGAATGTGCGTATTCATTCAGTATTTTAATATCAAAATCCGGATAAGGGGTCAAAAAATCAAAAACATATTCCTTGGAATGACCGAACCAGTCTTCCCAACCGATATTCCAGCCTTCGATCAACAAACCGTCGAAACCGTTTGCAGCGGCAAAATCAATATATTCTTTAACTCTTGTAGTATTTGCTGCGTGTTTTCCGTTGGGTGTTAATTTAGAAAAATCTGTTACTCCAAGATGCACATTATCTGCTGTAGAATACGCCCACTGCGCTTTTCCGATAATCATTTCCCACCAAACTCCCATATATTTTGTAGGTTTTATATAAGAAGTGTCGGTGTATTTTGTAGGTTCATTCAGATTAAATAACATTTTTGAGTCCATTAACTCTTCCGCTTTTGGAGACACGATAATAGTTCTCCAAGGCGTTACAGAAGGAGTCTGAATGTAACCTTTTGCACCTTGTCGATCCGCTGTAAGATGCGTTTTAAATTTAAAATTCTGAGCATCAACCTCAAGATGTGAAGCTGCATAATTTAGAACTGCCGCTTCTGCAATATTGATATACAATGGTTCTTTTCCGTTCTTTTTTAACATCAAAGGCGATTGAACTGCATTTTTAATTAATTTCTGTGAAGCATTAGAATCAAAAGCTTTATCCCATCTTGTAGGAATTTCTGAAATATTTGTTTCCTGATATCTGTATTCCTGAGAATCGTAATCGGCAACCATCCACCAAGCTTTCATGTCGGTTGGAAAATCAAATTCTGTATCTTCTTCTTTGATGATAAAATAATTCAGATTTTTCTGCTGTGGAAATTCGTATCTAAAACCTAAGCCGTCATTGAACAGTCTAAACTTTACGACAATACTTCTGTCTGTAGAATTTTGATTCAGCGTAATCGCCAATTCATTATAATGATTGATGTAATTTTTCTTTTCACCTAAAACGGGTTGCCATGTTTCGTTTTTTGAATCTCTTTTTTCGGAAGTTTTAACAAAGTCATTATTCAAATCAAATTTTGCATCTTCCGCTTTAGTTATTTCAGAAGCGAAACTTATCGAAGTATCTTTAAAAAGCCTTAAACCTAATTTTGAATCTTCAACAACCGTAGATCCGTTGTATTTTAAATTGTAAAAGGGAACTCCGTTTTTGAGCTGAAAATTCATTTCAAATTTTCCGTCCGGAGATTTCAGAGATTGTGCCTGTGCACCTGCAAACATCATCGATAATAAAACCGCAGCAACTGTAATTTTCATTTTATTGAATATTTATAAACTTTAAAAATAAAAAATTAGAACCAACAATTACCAATAATTCAGATAAAGATTATTTAGCTATAAAATTTACACATGATATTATAGCGTCTAAATCGGGGAATTTTGGCAGATTATCTTTATCTTTGCAGACTTAAAACTATACTATAAATGTCAAACAGAAAGATGATTACGGCGGCTTTGCCATATGCAAACGGACCGGTTCATATTGGGCATTTGGCTGGAGTTTACATTCCTGCAGATGTTTATGCTAGATTTCAGAGAAGATCAGGAAAAGATGTTGCTTTTATTTGCGGAAGCGATGAACATGGAATTCCTATCACCATAAGAGCTAAAAAAGAAGGCGTTACCCCACAAGATATTGTCGATAAATATCACGAGATCATCAAAAAATCTTTTTCAGATTTGGGAATTTCGTTTGATGAATATTCTAGAACAACTTCGGCTAATCACCGTGAAACAAGCCAGGATTTCTTTAAAGTTCTTTATGAAAAAGGGAAATTTTCGGAAGAAATGTCTGAGCAATATTTCGATGAGCAGGCTAATGAATTTTTGGCTGACCGATATATCGTTGGAACTTGTCCGAACTGCGGAAACGAAAACGCTTACGGAGATCAGTGTGAGAAATGTGGTTCTACCCTTTCGCCATCAGAATTGATCAATCCAAAATCAATGTTGAGCGGAAATGTTCCTATTTTAAAAGAAACAAAAAACTGGTATTTACCATTAAATGAATATGAAGATTTCCTAAACGAATGGATTATCGAAGGTCATAAAGACGATTGGAAACCGAATGTTTACGGACAGGTAAAATCTTGGTTAAATGATGGTTTAAAACCTCGTGCAATGACCAGAGATTTGAACTGGGGTGTTCCTGTTCCACTTCCCGGAGCAGACGGAAAAGTATTGTATGTTTGGTTTGATGCACCGATCGGTTACATTTCTTTCACCAAAGAATGGGCTGCAAAAAATGGAAAAGACTGGAAAGATTACTGGCAAAGTGAAGAATCTGATTTAGTACATTTTATTGGAAAGGATAATATCGTGTTCCACTGTATTATTTTCCCTGCGATGATGAAAGCTCACGGAGATTACAAAATGCCGAAAAATGTTCCTGCCTTTGAATTTTTAAATCTTGAAAACGATAAAATTTCAACTTCAAGAAACTGGGCGGTTTGGGCACACGAATATGTTGAAGATTTCCCTGGACAGCAGGATGTTTTGCGTTATGCATTACTTTCTTCAGCTCCGGAAACGAAAGATAATAACTTTACATGGAAAGATTTCCAGACTAAAAACAATTCTGAATTGGTTGGAATTTTTGGAAACTTCATCAACAGAGTTGCGGTTTTAATTCATAAATATTATGATGGAATCGTTCCTCTAGGTGATGTAAATGCTCTTGAATTAGCGGAAATCAATAAATCAGCAAAAGAAATTTCAGGATTCCTTGAAAATTACGAATTCAGAAATTCTTTAACGGCTTTAATGAATTTAGCTCGTTTCGGAAACCAATATCTTCAGGCTGAAGAACCTTGGAAAACGATTAAAGATAATCCTGAAAAAGCGGCGCATTCATTATTTGTTGGAGCTCAGATTGCAGTTGCTTTAGCGCAATTGTGTGAACCGTTTATGCCTTTCAGTTCTGAGAAATTATTGAATATGTTTAACGTTCAAAAATCAGACTGGAATACTGTTGAAACAAAAACTGTTTTAATTGAAACGGGTCATCAAATCAACGAAGCATCTCTTCTTTTCTCAAAAATTGAAGACGACGTTATTGAAGCTCAGATTCAGAAATTAGAAAATACAAAACAAAGCAATAAAAAAACAAATCCTAACGCCAACCCAATGAAAGAGGAAATACAGTTTGATGATTTTACAAAAATCGACTTGAGAACAGCAACGATTATTGAAGCTGAAAAAGTAGAAAAAGCTGATAAATTATTAAAACTAACTGTTGATACAGGAGTTGATGTAAGAACTGTAGTTTCAGGGATTGCAGAAAGCTTTACCGCTGAAGAAGTGATCGGAAAACAAGTGATGATCTTATTAAATCTTGCTCCAAGAAAAATCAGAGGAATTGAATCTCAGGGAATGTTGTTATTAACAACAAAACCAGATGGAAAATTATCTTTTGTAACTCCGGACGACAGCAATGTTGAGAACGGAATTGAGATTGGATAAATTTTCAATATTTAGATAAATGAAACGACGCAAATTCTGCGTCGTTTTTTTTATGATTATATTTTTATAAAAATTAGACGTCTTAATTATGGAAATTAGACGTCTAATTTGTTTAAGTTATACGTCTCACATTTTTTATTTAGGCGACTAATTTTTTTGATTAGTTTTTAATAAAAAAAATATTTATTATCTCGTTATTTTCTTCGCCATATAATCACTCTCGTTTCCTAAACGGTCAATTGCTTTTATTGCAATGGCATTCAAATTTTTGCCGTCTTTAAACTTAGGAATTTCTTTTGAAAGATTCTCTAATGTAAGAATTTCGGTTTCCCAAACTCCATTGTATTGAGTAAAAAGAACCCATTGAAAAACATTTCCTATATTTTTAGAGCTCCAGCTTGTCTGGATAGAACTTCCATTATCATTGATGAATAAAGTTGGTTTTTCTAAAGGAACTGCTTTTATCCAAGGGCTTTTTGGTATTAAAGCTTTTTCTTTATAAGGTCCGTTTTTTAAAGTAGGAAGCATGTTTGAACTTTTCGTTAAACCAGCAATACTCCAATGTACTTCTCCTGCATCATCTTTCAAAATCTGTCTTGACAATTCCACCTGATTTTTAATTTCGCCCGGTCTGTCGGAAACTTTTATTTCAACGGTATTTAAACCCGGCCAAAGATGACGGTTCATGGTATTTTCAGATTTCCACCAATTTAACAGAGAAGCAAAAGCTTGTCCTTTTGAATCGATGGGCCAATACAATTGTGGAGAAAAATAATCTACCCAACCTTTATTCAACCATAATTTAGCATCAGCAAACAGTTCATCATATTGCGAAGAACCAACAATTCCTTCCGGATAACCTGGTTTCCAGATTCCAAACGGACTAATTCCAAATTTTACGTAATTTTTCTCAGCGTGAATTTCTTTGTAAATTCTTTCTACAAATTGATTCACCTGATCTCTTCTCCAGTCTGGTCTGGAAAGTGTACCTCCAGAACTTTGATAAACTCTCCAGCTTTCATGATCCGGAAAATCAATCCCTCTGTTGTAGGTTGCGTATGGATAAAAATAATCATCAAAATGTATCGCATCCAAATCATATCTTTTCACCAAATCTTTCACAACATTAGAAACATGTCCCTGAGTTTTAGGATTAGCAGGATCAAACCAATACATTCCGTTTTTCAGTTTAATGGTAATATCTGAAAGTTTATTCACCATCGATTGGTTGGAAACCGCTCCCCCATTCGAATGATGTGCTCTGTAAGGATTCAGCCAAACATGAAGTTCCATTCCTCTTTTATGAGCTTCTTCAATCCAAAATTGTAACGGGTCATAATTTGGATATGGAGGTTCTCCTGTTTTTCCAGTCAAAAAATAAGACCATGGCTCCAATTCACTTGTATATAAGGCATCTGCAGACGGACGTGCCTGAAAAATAACTGCATTAAAATTATTTTCCTGAAGCATATTCAACATATTGGTGGCTTCAGCCTTTTGTTGATCTACAGAAAGATTATTTCTTGAAGGCCAGTTAATATTGGCTACACTTGCAATCCATACGCCACGGAATTCTCTTTTTATTGCAGGAAGATTCACTCTAAACTCTTCATTAACAGGAATCGCTGCGATGGGCGGAACTAATTTAGGATTTGGAGTTTTAATCGTATTATTCGATACTTTATTTTTTACTTTCGGAGTATTTTCTCTTACAGCACATGAAGTACTGAAAGAAGCAAACATACCTAATATGCAGACTAATTTTATTTTAGAGATTTTCATATATGATTCCAAGAAAGGATTTCTGAATTGTTAAAAACACAAAACTAATGATATAAAGATAATTTGAGAAATCTCAGACTGTATAATTTAGTTAAAACAGAAAAGAATAAAAAACTCTTTAATATGATTTTATTAATAAAATAAAAAAGCCCCGAAAATCGAGGCTTTAAATATATTTGAGAATTTAGGATTATGCTTTCGCTCCTCTTTCCATTCTTTTTCTTTCTTCTTCAGAAAGGATTTTCTTTCTCATACGGATGAAGTTAGGAGTTACCTCGATTGCTTCATCAGCTTGGATATATTCCATACATTCTTCAAGAGAGAATAAGATTTTTGGTGCAACACCAGTATCTTTATCTTTTCCAGAAGCACGCATGTTGTTCAATTGTTTTGCTTCAACGATGTTTACAACTAAGTCACCCGGCTTGTTTTGCTCACCGATAACCATACCTGCATAAATCTCCTCACCCGGATCAACATAGAATTTACCTCTATCCTGTAATTTAGCAATAGAATATTCAGTTGCAGGACCTTGAGTTTTAGAAATCAACACACCATTACTTCTTCCAGGAATAGCACCTTTGAAAGGCTTGTATTCTGTGAAACGGTGTGCCATAATAGCTTCACCTGCAGTAGCTGTCAACATTTGAGAACGCAATCCGATCAAACCTCTTGAAGGAATTTCGAATTCCATGTGTTGCATTTCACCTTTAGTTTCCATAATGTGAAGGTCACCTTTTCTCTGAGTAGCTAAGTCGATTACTCTTGAAGCAAATTCTTCAGGAACGTCTACTACCAAAGATTCGTAAGGCTCCAACTTCTCACCATTTTCACCTTCTCTCAAGATAACCTGTGGCTGACCAATTGTCATTTCGTAACCTTCTCTTCTCATTGTTTCAATTAAAACTGATAAGTGAAGAATACCTCTACCGAATACCAAGAAAGTGTTTGCATCATCAGTCTGTTGAACTCTTAATGCAAGGTTTTTCTCTAATTCTTTAGTTAATCTTTCTTTTAAGTGATTAGAAGTTACATATTTACCATCTTTACCGAAGAAAGGTGAATTGTTGATTGAGAACGTCATGTTCAATGTAGGCTCATCAATTGCAGTTCTTGGCAATGGTTCAGGGTTTTCAAGATCTACGAAAGAATCTCCAATCTGGAAAGCGTCGAAACCTACTACAGCACAGATATCTCCAGCTTTTACTTCAGTTACTTTTTTCTTTCCTAAACCTTCGAAAACGTATAATTCTTTTACTTTTCCTTTTACAACTTTTCCGTCTGCCTGAGCAAGACCAATCCATTGAGATTCTTTAATTTCTCCTCTGATTACTTTTCCGATTGCAATTCTTCCTAAGAAAGAAGAGAAATCTAGAGAAACGATCTGCATCTGCAAGTTACCCTCCTCTACTTTAGGCTCAGGAACATATTGCAAAATACCGTCTAGTAATGGGAAAATATTGTCAGTTTGCTCTAATGAAGTGTTGAACCATCCTTGTTTAGATGAACCATAGAATGTTGGGAAATCCAACTGCTCTTCAGTAGCTTCAAGATTGAAGAATAGATCAAATACCTGATCGTGAACCTCATCCGGACGACAGTTTGGTTTGTCAACTTTGTTGATAACAACTAAAGGTCTAAGACCTAATTCTAGAGCTTTCTGCAATACGAATCTTGTTTGAGGCATTGGTCCTTCGAACGCATCTACCAACAAGATAACACCGTCTGCCATTTTCAATACTCTTTCTACTTCTCCACCAAAATCGGCGTGACCAGGAGTATCGATAACGTTAATTTTTGTATCTTTATAAGTAACAGAAATATTTTTTGATAAAATGGTAATTCCTCTTTCTCTTTCAAGATCGTTGTTATCCATTATTAATTCTCCACTTTCCTGATTTTCTCTGAAAATGTTTGTAGCATGAATAATCTTATCAACCAAAGTAGTCTTACCGTGGTCAACGTGTGCGATAATCGCAATATTTCTAATGTTTTGCATGAATGATTTTTACGGGTGCGAAATTAGTGATTTTTAATGAATTAACCACTATCAATATTTATTTATTAACAAATTCATAATGAGCGAATTCCATTTTACAAGCAATTTTAATTAACAATTCATCAGTTAACAACAAACTACTTTACAGCAAATTAAGAGATTAAATACGTTTAGAATAGCTGAAAAGGAGGGATTAAATCAAAATAAATGACCTAAAATATTCCGTATAAATAATCTTATCAATTATAAAATTGCTTGAAAACATCTCTAATAAATTATTAAATCATAAAATATATTAAATATTTTATCATACAAACAGTTTTCACTTTATTTGTATACTCTTAATGTAGTATAGAATATGAAAAGAATAATTACATTCTGTTTTCTTTTGGCATCTTTCAGCCACATTCACTCACAACAATCTGCCGACAAGGCTCTTCAATATATTAACGAAAATCTTTCACAGGAAAATCTTTATATCCTTACAGATAAAGATTTGTATCTTTCGGGAGAAACGCTGTGGTTTAATGCAATGGTTTTCAGAAACTTCACCATATCAGATCTTTCAACCAACTTTTTTATTGAGCTCTATGATAAAAATAAAAAACAGATTCTGAGAAAGAGATTTCCTATTTTTAACGGAGTAGTTCAGGGAAGTTTTCAGATTCCTGAAAGCTTGAGTGAAGATATTTATTTCGTCAGAGCCTATACTCCAATGATGAGCAATCTGAGTGAGGATTTCCAATACATTAAGCAAATTCCTATCTATAACCCTTCTTCACCTAAAAAACTGGTTACAGATAAGTCTTCTTCGTGGTCTGCGACAGTGCATCCGGAAGGAAATTCTTTTATTGTTGGAAATCAGTCTAAAATAGCTATACGTCTTCATAATATCGGAATACCTCCCTCTCAATGGGAAGGATATATCATTGAAAAGAACCATCCTGAAAAGAAAATCACAACTTTTAAAGGTTTAGACGAAAATGTTGGAGTTTTCTCATTAACTCCTGAGAAAGATAAAATTTACGAGGCGGTGATTACAGACAATAATGGTTTACAAAAATCTGTAGCCCTTCCTATAGCTTCCGAAAAAGGAGTAAGCCTGCAAGTGAGCAGTGAAAAAGAAAATATCAGATACAAAATAAAAAATACCGGAGAAAACATCCCTTATTACACTGTTATAGCCAATATGGGTGATCAGTTGGTTTACAAAGCGAAAGTTAATCAGTTAAAAGATTCATTCCAGGCAATACCCACCAATCAACTAATCAACGGTGTTTTACAGCTTACTGTATTTGATGATAAAGAAAATGTATTGGTGAGCAGAATGTGTTTTGTGATGCCACAAAACTTAAATATTTCTTTTCCGGAAGTAAAATCTGAAACTTTAAGTACGGAAAAAAGAGGGTTTAATTCTTTTAATGTGAAAGCTATTAAAGATGTTCCGAGTTATTCTATCGCAGTATTTGATCCTGAAGATAAAAAATCTTTGCTAAACGAAAATCTTTTAAGCTCATTATGGCTTTCAAGTGTTGTTAAGTCTAAAATCGATCGTCCTGCCCAATATTTTAGTGAAAAAAGAAACACCGATGCATTGGATGCTCTTCTCATTTCGGAACAATGGAAAATGTTTGACTGGAAAGAAATTATTTCTGGAAAACATCCGGAAATCATTAATAATGCCTCAAAATATATTTCCTATAAAGGAAAATTAACGGTAAACACTAAACCTGCCCCTCAGCAAAGCCTCATCATGTTTGTTGAGGGAGACAAATCCGGAAATCAGGTTTTTCAGGTTGAAACAGATAGTAACGGAGAATTTCTTTTTGATAATATGATTTTTGAAAAACCTATTAAAATTACTTATCAGGTTAATGGAGCTAATGCCGCTTTAAAGAGCAGAACCAATGTGTATGTGCATCCTGCCAATACTTTTATCCCATTAAAAAAAGAATTACCGACAATTGAAGGATATCAACTAGTAGACAGAGCATCAAATTCATCGCAACCCCCAGAAATTAATAAAATAATCGCAGCTCAAAAAGCAAAAAAAGAGTATGATGAAAAGATAATCACCATTGAGGAAGTAAAACTAAAAACGAAAAAGAAAAACCTCAAAGACGAACTTAACAACAAACTGAGTAGTCCGCTTTACAGAAGCATGAGTGAGATTGTTTTTGATTTTGTCAATGAGAACCAATCTGCTGCGGGTTCACAAAATATATTACAATGGCTACAAGGTCGCGCTGCCGGATTAACAATTAATTACGAAAATGGAACTCCAACCCCTTACATCCGTCAAGCAAAAGCAAATGTTTATCTGGATGAAATGCTAACTGATGCAAGTACTCTTACCGGCTTGTCGGCAGATAATATCGCTATGGTAAAAATTATTAAAGACGGTGCAATTGGTATGAGTGGCGGTGGTAGTGGCAGTGTACTGATTTATACAAAAAGAGGAGATATGAAACCTGTAGCCAAAGCAAATACACTTTCAGAAATGGTTAACCTCAACTTTTTTGTGATGGAAGGTTATAATGAATCTGAAGGATATCCCGATTCTGATTATGGAAATTCTGAATTATCTAAAATAACTAGCGATTACAGACCCGTACTCTACTGGAATCCCAATGTGGAAATAGATCCGACTACTCCCGCAAAAGTTGATTTTTATAATAATGATACTGCAAAAAAAATCCGATTTATGATTATGGGATTTGATGCTGAAAAATATACGCCTGTTTACTATGAAAAGTTGTTGCCTTAATTTTTAAGTATATTTGAGATATAACACAACGATTTCGAACTCAACCTTATCGTCTAATATGTTGTGAATTGCTTTCATTTTTGAGTATCTTTGAGATATAACACAACCGTTGGAGTGGTTCCGCATACGTTTACATTGTTGTGAATTGCTTTCATTTTTGAGTATCTTTGAGATATAACACAATGTTCACCGCTTATTGGCTTTCCCATTGAAAGCATTTGTCCCTGATTATCACAGATAAAAATACAATTACTGGTCTTAGATGATTTTCTTCCCTGATAGCCTACCGATTGTCCTCCTGTTTTACTTCGGGTATGGCTTCCATCCAATTGGACACTGGAAAGATCTAATTTCCTTTTATTATTCTGGAGAAGAGAAATCCAAATTCGTTTGAAAGAACCATCTTTACTCCATTTACTGAAATAATAATAGACGAGTTGCCAGCTTATTGTTTCTTTTGAAAAGTATTCTTTAAGGCTTAATTCCCGCCATTGACAGCCCGTTTTTAATCGTTTAATAATAAGTTTAAAGATTTTTCCTAAATAAAATCTCGTGGAAAATCCTCGCTTGCCTTTGCTTAAATGAGGTAAAATCCATTTTTCCAGTTTATCTTTGCTTATGAGTTCCAGATTTTAGTTCTTTTTTTTGCAACTCTAAATTGCTAATTTTCTGGAAACTCTTTTTCTAAAAAGTTTAAACAGGTTTTTATTCTAAATTCGTTAAAAATATTTGATAAATTAATCTTACATAATTTAAATTACCATTTGCGCATATTTTATTCCTCTAAAAAAGTCAGTATTTTAGCCATTCTAAAAATGCAGAATGAACGCAACAGAATTTATACATAAAACACTCAACCTATCCGACAAAAGCATTAATGCTACTTTAAAACTATTATCTGAAGACTGCACCATTCCATTTATTTCTCGTTATCGAAAAGATGCTACAGGAAATTTAGATGAAACAGAAATTGAGCAAATCTCAAAACTCAACAAACAGTTTGAAGACCTAGTAAAACGTAAAGAAAGTATTTTAAAATCCATAGAAGAGCAAGATGCTTTATCTCCAGAATTAAAGACAAAAATTGAAGAAAGTTTTGATCTTCAGGAGCTGGAAGATTTGTATTTACCTTTCAAAAAACGCAGAAAAACCAAAGCCGATACTGCCAAAGAAAAAGGTCTTGAGCCTTTAGCTAAAATTATTATGAGCCAAAAAGCTCAGGATATTCAGTTTTTGGCTTCAAAATATCTGAATGATCAGGTTTCGTCTGAAGAAGAAGCTTTGCAAGGCGCAAGAGATATCATGGCAGAATGGATTAATGAAAATATGTATGTTCGAAAAAATCTTCGTCGTCTTTTTCAGCGCAAAGCTGTCGTTACTTCAAAAGTAGTGAAAGCAAAAAAAGATGATGAAGCGGCTCAAAAATTTTCACAATATTTTGAATGGGAAGAAAGCCTTAACCGAACTCCTTCTCACAGAATTTTGGCAATGCTCAGAGCTGAAGCTGAAGGTTTTGTAAAAATAAATATCGAAATCGATAAAGAAGAAGCTGTTGATTTTATTGAAAATGCGATTATTAAATCTAAAAATGAAAGTTCAGAGCAAATCGCTTTAGCCATCAAAGATTCTTATAAAAGACTTTTAGAACCAGCAATTTCCAACGAAACTCTTCAGGAAGCAAAAGAAAAAGCCGATAAAAAAGCCATCGAAATATTTTCTGAAAACTTAAGTCAGCTTTTATTAGCTCCGCCTTTAGGAGAAAAAAGAATTTTAGCGATTGATCCGGGCTTTAAAAGTGGTTGTAAGGTGGTTTGTTTGGATGAAAAAGGAGATCTACTCCACAACGAAACCATTTATCCGCATGCTCCGCAAAACGAAAGCGGAATGGCGATGAAAAAAATACGTTCGATGGTAAATGCTTATAATATTCAGGCAATTTCTATCGGAAACGGAACTGCAAGCCGTGAAACTGAATTTTTCATTAAAAAAATTGGTTTTGATAAACCATTACAGGTTTTTGTAGTTTCGGAAGCAGGAGCATCTGTTTATTCTGCAAGTAAAATTGCAAGAGATGAATTTCCGAGTTTTGATGTAACCGTTCGTGGTGCAGTTTCTATCGGAAGAAGACTTTCTGATCCGTTGGCTGAATTGGTAAAAATTGATGCTAAATCAATTGGTGTTGGTCAATATCAACACGATGTAGACCAAACACAATTGAAAAACGAACTGGATTCTACGGTAATGAAATGCGTAAACTCCATCGGAATTAATTTGAATACCGCAAGCAAATCACTTTTAAGCTATGTTTCCGGAATTGGAAAAAAGATGGCGGAAAATATTGTGAATTACCGTGCTGAAAACGGTGCTTTTGAAAACAGAAAACAACTGAAAAAAGTTCCGCGTTTAGGCGAAAAAGCATTTCAACAGGCTGCAGCTTTCATCAGGATTACCAATGGAGAAAATCCTTTAGATAATTCGGCAGTCCATCCCGAAGCATATGGAATTATCGAAAAAATGGCAAAAGATTTAGGCATTAAAACCAATGAATTAGTTGCCAATAAAGAGAAAATCAATTTAATTGAACCTGAAAAATATATAACGGAAGACATCGGGATTTTAGGAATAAAAGATATTTTGAAAGAACTTGAAAAACCAGGATTAGATCCTAGAAAAGCGGCAAAAGTTTTTGAATTTGATCCTAATGTAAAAAAGATTACCGACTTAAAAACTGGAATGATTCTTCCCGGAATTGTCAACAATATTACCGCTTTCGGATGTTTTGTAGATTTAGGAATTAAAGAGAGCGGCTTAGTTCATATTTCTCAATTGAAAGACGGTTTCGTTTCTGATGTTAATGAGGTGGTGAAATTACATCAACACGTTCAGGTAAGAGTTACCGAAGTGGATGAAGCGAGGAAGAGAATTCAGCTCAGCATGGTTTTATAAATTATCCTTTGCAAAAGCTCTTCAATTATAGATCAATCTAAATAACAATATATTTTGAATAAAAAAAATTTAATTTTCGATTTAGACGGAACGCTTTGGGATCCCAGAGCGACAATCA
Organism: Chryseobacterium mulctrae; assembly: GCF_006175945.1. Taxonomy (NCBI): domain Bacteria; kingdom Pseudomonadati; phylum Bacteroidota; class Flavobacteriia; order Flavobacteriales; family Weeksellaceae; genus Chryseobacterium; species Chryseobacterium mulctrae. The sequence goes on from NZ_VAJL01000001.1 coordinate 337,422, forward strand.
TCAAAATCTGGAATGAGGTTTTAACCCAACGTCAACTCTTGCAAACAGAATTGAAACCTGAAGATATGGATCAATATATGGGACTTCTATTTGATGATATTTTAAAAGATATCATTCCCGGAATTTCAGATCAACAGGTGCAGGAGATTCTTGTGGAAATTGTACAGAAGGAAAATAAGGTTTTGCGTACTCACGGCGGTATTCTTTATGAAGGAGTGGCAGAAACTCTAACGAATTTGAAAAAAACACACGATCTATTCATTGTAAGCAATTGTCAGGATGGATATATTGAAGCATTTTTAGAATACTATCAATTTAATGATCTGTTTACAGACATTGAATCTCATGGACGCACAAAAAAGCCGAAAGCCGAAAACATAAAACTGATCATGGAAAGAAATCATTTAAGCCATGAAAATTCATTTTACATAGGCGACACACAGACAGATTATGATTCTGCAAAAGCAAACCTTTTATCATTTATTTTTTGTGAATATGGTTTTGGAGCATTGAATATTCCAGAATATAAACCTTCCGTTTCAAAATTTTCAGATCTGGAATTTTGTATTTAAACCTTATTTACTTTGATGGTGGAGATAAATAGTAAAGCAAGAGCATGATGTTCTTGCTTTATTAGTTTTAAAATAATAAATAAGCTTGTGATAACTTTAAAAGTTGGTAATCGCAAAGGCGCAATTTATAGTATAAACTGTTTTAGGGCGCAAGGATTTTATCTACGATAAAATTTAACTGTTTTATTTTTAAATTTTTTATGAAGTGTTTTGCACCTTAAAAAATAAAAAAGATAAAAATCTTGCGCCTTTGTGTTTTCCAACAAAATAGTATTTTATAAAAATTTAAACAGAATTAATATAATAATTATTTTTAATTCAAACTCTATTGATAATTTATGAAAAACATTTAATTTTAATTATAGATGAAAAGAATATCAGAACTTAAAGAAAGAAAAATAATACGAAGAGCAACCCGAAATTTCGATTCTGATGGTAACCGTATTTACAATGAATTTGAATATGATTTTCCATATAATCCGACACACAAAGGAAATGAAAGAGAACGTTTATATGCAAAAGTTATCGATTTGATTCCATTCTTCCTGATATTTCATTATGGTTTTAACAAGATTATTATTGTCTCTTTATTCTTTTCAATTGCATGCGTTCTTATTTATGGAACTATATCTGAATCTATATTCGGAACAACATTGGGAAAGAAGTTATTTAAATTAAAAGTTATTGATGATTTTGGGAATTATCCGAAAATTTTAAAATCCATGCTTAGAAATATATTATCGTTTGCTAATTTCTTTCCTGTATTTGAAGATGTAGTTTCAGGTCCAAATAGCAATTATGAAGCCTCTAAAACTACTATGCATTTCAGTATGCACATGAATAATAAATTATGTAAAACTTATATTGTAAAAGAACGTCAACTTTTAGAAATCAGAAAACTGCTCAATTATAAAATACTAAATTAATGAAATATCTATATTTCCTATTTTTTGCACTTATTATAAGCTGTAAACCAAAATCTAAAACAAATAACGGTAAAGATTTCATCGGTTCTTGGAAAACCAATGATTCATTTAACATACAATTAGAGATAAAACAGAAAACACATGAAAATAAAATAATTGAAGACAGATATACTGTTACAATTTTTGAACCTCAAAAAGCTCAGCGAGAACGTGAAATTAGTAATAAACAGTTCAATTATAAATTTGTAGAATCTGAAGAATACAATATATTTCCTTTTAAAGAATTTCTATATGAGAATACAACTTTAAATAAAAATTTTATTGGTTTTAAAAACCAAGATACACTCATAAGAACGTATCCGGATTTTGATGATCAGGTTTTCGTTCGTGTAAAATAAAATTTTTTTCATTTTTAAATAAATAAAAACGGGTTAAGATATGATCTCAACCCATTTTTTTTCTTCAGAAATAAGTTATTACTTAAATGATAGTTTTAATTATTTGTAATCTTTAGAATCTCTTCTTGGCTCTTTTAATTCCGGCCATTTTGCGACTTCTCCTTTATCATTTTCAGGCATTGTTCTGCGCTCTCTGCTTGTAAATTCAGGATCTTCAGATGCCATATACGCTAAAGTTGCAGTAAGAATCACATTATTTTTCACTTCATCAAAAACAATTTTATCATAAGTATCTTTCGTAGTGTGCCATGTGTAACCAAAATAGCCCCAGTTTAGCGAGCTTAAAGAAAATCCTGGAACTCCTGCTGCAACAAATGAAGCGTGATCCGATCCTCCTCCACCCGGCATTCCCGGGAAATCTGTTTTGATGTGATCTCTCACATTTTTTGGAACTGCATTCAGCCATTTCCCGATATAATCATACGACTTTACAAAACCTTGACCTGCAATATTAATCACTCTTCCCGTTCCGTTATCTTGGTTAAAAACTGCCTGAGTTCCTTTAATAATTTCAGGATTATCGGCAACAAAACCTCTTGAACCATTTAAACCTTGCTCTTCACTTCCCCAAAGTCCGACAACGATGGTTCTTTTAGGATTGGGATAATATTTTTTAAGGATTCTCATCGTTTCAAGCATCGTTAAAACACCTGTTCCGTTATCTGTAGCTCCTTGAGCGCCGTCCCAAGAATCTAAATGCGCAGAAAGAATTACATATTCATTAGGTTTTTCTGAACCTTTAATCATTCCAACGGTATTAAATATCTTCGTATCAGGAAGAATTTTTGATTGAGCGTCAATTTTAATTCTCGGTTTGCTTCCTTTTTCAGCCATTCTGTACAGCATTCCATAGTCTTCTACGTCGATATCAAACATTGGGATTTTTGAAGTTTTCGCTCCGAAAATACGGTTTGCTCCCATAATTCCTGTCCAGTTTGAAATTGCAATTCCGGCTGCACCTGCTTTTTCTAAAGCTTCAGGAAGTGTATTGTTATCATAACCGATATTCTTCACATAATCACGGAAGTCTTTTGAAGCCTGCTCTTTTTCAGCTTTCAGTTTTTCGTACAATTCAGGAGTTGCAAATTCTTTGATCTGCTCATCTGAACGACCGATTTTCTGATATTGAGCCATCAAAACTATTTTTCCTTTTGCAGAAGGAAGCCATTGATCGAATTCTGCTTTAGAAGAAACTTTAGGAAGAACTATCACTTCTGCCTCAACTGCTTTTTTCGTTGAAGGACTCCAAGCTAATTGTGTTGCAGAAAGAGATTTTACACGTGGATAAACCATATCGACATGTGTAGTTCCTCTTTGCCAACCTTTCCAGGTTCCGAATTGCTGTAAATTGGCATCAATTCCCCAAGATTTTAATTTATTGGCAGTCCATTCATTAGATTTTAGCATTTCCGGAGTTCCCACCAAACGCGGACCGATACCGTCTAATAATTCGAACGCCATATCTTCTAATTGAGAATGATTATTGGTTTCGTTGACAAAATTTTCAACAATGGGATTTAATTTCTGTGTGGTTGATTGTGCATTGACAAACTGACTCGCCAAAACTACTGCAGGAACTGCAAAAAAGGTGTTTATCTTCATACTTTTATTGATTGGCATAAAGATAAAGTTATTTAGCGAAAATTAAAATTCTTAAAACCTTCTATTAAAAATAAAAAATCTATGCAAACATGTATGATCAGGGGAAAATGAATTTTACTTTCTCCCACAGACTACACAGATTTGCACAGATCTAAAATTATAAATTACTTTATTAGAATTTAAGGCAAACTTTTTACTTTTTACTTTTTACTTTTTACTTTTTACTTTTATAATGAATATTTTATCGCTTTATCCAACTCTATCGGATTATTATATTTTCTGATTTTTTCCTTTAATCTTTCATTGATTTCACGGGAATTATTTTGCCCGACTTTAGTTCCATCATTTAGAAAAAATTCTTCATTCGAATGGGTTTGTTGTGTTGCATTTCTTAAATAATTAACGGGAGAATCGTAATATTTCAACTTAGAATCTTTGTACTTTGTATCATCTACAGCAACACTGCTTCCCAACATATAATCGATGTACATATTTCCTTTTGGATTAGCAATCTTCTGGGTTTTTACCAATTCAAATTTGTAATTATTTTTGTCATCATACAATTCTGTAATTAAACCGGGAAGTCCGTGAAATTTGTAAGGTCCTTCCTGAAAAGGAATATCTGTGGTAAACCACGCCGTCCAATTTCTTCCACCCCAGTTTGTAGTCGCTTTTTGCATATTCAAATCTTTTACTTTCTTTTTTTCATTAGTAAGTTTCCAGTTTTGAGTGTTTTTGGAAGAAAGTTTTAAAACAACATTTTCCAAAACATCATAATAATCATAGTCTGCCGTACTGGATTTATGAGTAATAATATGAGATGTATTAAATTTTGAACCGTCAGTAATTGGTAAATTTCTAGTTACCAAAGAATCTCCAACAAAGAAATCACGCGGATAATATTTAATCATTTTAGATTCAATATCGAGATGATAATTTTCTTTAGTGGTAACATTTTCTGTAGAATCTTTTTTGTATTCTACATCATAAATAAAACGGTGAGTCTGCGCCTTTCCAGCAAAACCAGCTAGTAAAACTGTTGTTAAAAGTATATTTTTCATGGTAAATTATTTCTTATTGATAAATTCCTGTTCTTCTTCAGAAAGCAAAACAGTAGATTCTTTGTCATCTTTTACAGGAACATTAAGCCAAATACTTTTGTTAAAATCTACTTTTGGATCTAAACCTTTTTTGTCTGATCTTGCGAATGTGTTGTAAACAACTTCCCGAATTGCTCTTTTCACATGAGTTTCATCTTTGTAGAAATAAGTAAATTGATCGCTTTCCACTCTTGTAACCGCAGGAACATACACTCCATCTTTTTTATAAAATTCGTAAGTGTAAATCGCTATTCCGCCTTTTACGGTGTATTCTCGGCCGTCAGTAGAAATCTTTTTTTCTGCGACCAAATCTTCCTGATTGTAAGTTATTTGATAAGAAGTAATTACTTTATCAATCTTATTGTATCTTAAACTTCCTTCCAATTTTACACCATATGATGTTGTAACTTTAAAATTGATCAACTGCTCATCATCTTCTTCACCAACCAAAGTTCCAGAGAATTTAGCTTTATTGGTTCGCATAAACTGCAATACTCTATCTACTTCATGATTAAAAAAATAACTTCCGATATAATCATGATTTACTTCATTTGTTTTTGCATAAAATACACTGTCTGCAGAGTTTTTTTTAAAATACTTAACGTTGTTTAACTGTAATTGGATAATGTCATCATATCTTTTATTATATCCATCTTTAAAGTTATACCAGTTTGTTTTGCTCCAGAGTTTGGCTTCAGAGATAGCCATAAAGTGTAGTTTTTTATTATCAAAAAACTTCTGCTTCATGACTACATCATAAACGGAAGGATCATCGTAATATGTTTTCTGATAATTTTTAAAAATATCTGTAAAAAACTTTTTGATATCTATACTTGTAATCTTAACTTCTTCAATATCTTTAAAAACGGGTTGAAGTTTAATGACTGAGTTGAAATTTTTAAATTTCTCTTTCTTAAAACCCGAAGCCGATATTTCAAAATCTTTAGAATCATTAGTAACAGAAGCAAAACCATCTTCATTCGTATAAACCAATTGATCTGACAAAACAATTCTTGCATTGGCAATGGGTTTTCCGTTTTCGGCATCTACAACCTGTAATTTTTGTGCAGAGAAAAATGCCGATAATAAAACAAATAAAAAGGAAATATGTTTCATAAAAAGTTCCGCTATGGTTTATTAGCGGAACAAATATATATTCAAATGAGAATACATTTCAATAAGGTTTGATATATTTAATATTATTTGTGAATATTTAAATTTCTTTAACGATATTTTAAAACTAATCTACTTCAAAAATCGCCTGAATTTCTACAGAAGAATTTACTGGAACAGAAGAAGCACCAAATGTAGCTCTTGCGTGTTTTCCTTTATCACCAAAAACGTCTACCGCAAGATCTGAAGCAACATTCATCAAATCAGCGTGCTTTGTATAATCATCTTTCGTGTTGAAAATTCCGGTAAGCTGCACCACTTTTTTTACCTTGTCTAAATCTCCGTTTACTGCATCTTTTAAAACTGCTAAAACATTCAGCATCGTCTGTTTAGTCGCTTCTTTTACCTGATTTTCATCTACAGACACCCCCAATTTTCCTGGAAATAAAATTTTTCCGTCTTTCAGAGCAACCTGATTGATGAAAACCAGATTTCCTGATCTTACAAAAGGCTGATAATTTCCGGCAGGTTTCGGAACATTGGGAAGAACAATATTTTTCTCGGCTAAAACCTTTTCTATGCTTTTGTTTTGTGAAATTTTAATTTCAGAATTTTTGTTAAAAGTTCCTTTCAAGGCAAATACAACTTTTGCAAAGTTTTTCCCTTGTTCAAAAGCGATCTCCTTTTCACCGGAGCTTGGTCTCTCCACATTTTTAATAGATGCAAGACTTGTTACCCCCAAAACAGTATTTCCTTGAGGAATATTTTTATCAATTTTCTCAACACCTCGAATGCCGTTTGACACTAAAACCATCCCGTGAACGGAAAGACTGTTCCAAAAAGCCTGAACTGCCAATTCATTCCCTGCTCCACTTCCAGCTGACATAAAAACTGTTGCAGGCATTCCTTCCAATGCGTGATTGGTCCACAAATTCACTGTTTTAGAAAGAAAGTCACTCATTCCTGTACTGATATTTCCAAAATAAACGGGTGAACCAAAAGCAATTCCGTCGTATGAACTTAATTCCTCCACAGAAGCAACCGGAATATCTTTTAAACTTGTATAAGTGGATGATTTTACCTGTTTAATTATGCTCTGAACATTTCCATTAGCTTCAATTCCTTTAGAGATTTGCTTTGCCAATTCGTAAGTTCCGCCATTGTCAGAATGAATCAGCACTAATACTTTTGCTTTGTTATTTTGAGCCATCATTGCATTTGAAATTATTGTTAAAATAAAAACTGCTAAAAATCTATTGAGTGTTTTCATGTAAATTATTTATGATAATACAAATTTAGTGCTGTCATTTTTATTAATTTTGCCAAAAACTTTATGCAAAACGCCAAGTCAAAATGTAGTCTTATTGAAAATGAAAACGGATTTCTGGATGATTCCATTGAGAAAGAAGCTTACATTTGGTACGAAGAAAATTGGCAACATGACGATGACGAGCATCTTCATCAGCGAGCACAACTTACTTTTGTGAAAGAAGGTTACCAATATTTTCACATTGACAATAAAGTTTATCTTGTTCCGCAAAATCATGTCATCTGGATTCCGTCATTGCAAAAACATAAAATAACTTCAGAAGCAGAAACTGTAAAATTGATGGTAAGTTTATTTAAAAATATCCCGGAAAACCAATTTTATAAGACAACACATGTTTTCCCTGCACCTCCCATTTTAAAAGAAATGATTTTTTATGCTAAAAAATGGAATAAAGAAACAGCTGAAAACCATGAACAGGAAGCTTTTATGAATGCATTATTGATTAGCCTTCCAAATTTTTGCAAAGAAAATACGGCGTTACAAATTCCGTTACCTTCGGATTTGAGATTGCTTGAAGTCTGCCAATTTATTAATTTAAATTTCCAAAACGATTATAGCATCGAAGAATTAGCAGAAACTGCAAATCTTTCTGTAAGAAGTCTTCAGCGTATTTTCAAACAGGAAACCGGAATAAGTATTAAGAAATATGCACAACTGATTAAAATTTTGAAAAGTATAGAATTGATTAACTCCAATCAGTTTACATTAAGCGAAATTGCTTATAAAGTGGGATACAAAAGTCTTTCAGCATTTACATCATCTTATCAGGCGATAATGAATACGAAACCAAAAGTAAGTAAGAATATTTAATTTTAACCTAAAAAAAATAAGCCGACTGAATCAGCCGGCTTATTTTTTATTTTTTTGATTCTTCAACAGAAACTTTTCTGAAGTCTTTGAACAATTTGCTTAGTTCAAGAGCTGATTTACGAGCTCTAGTTCCAGCTGCTTTGTTTCCTTTTTCAACTTGTTGGTTAGCTTCAGTTGTGAACGCTTCAAATTCTGCGTTGATTTTTTCGATAAGTTCTTTCATGTCTATAAAAATTTAGGGTGCAAATATATGGTTTAAGACCATTCCAGCCTAATTGTAGAGGCATTTTTTGACATATAGAATCTAAAATATATTATCAAAAACAAAAAAATATATGATGATTTATTAAAAATACATTGATTATGAATTTAATAGGTCATTCTATCGTTTAAGATAGTATTTCAGCTAAAAAATCAATTTTAACTAAAAAATCGTTCATCTCCCCATTTTTCTTTTTTAATTATTCACCATTTCACATAATCACATCATATTTTAAACAAAAAAGAAAAGAACCAACAAAGAAATTAATGGATTCGGAATAGTCGTGTATATGGTTAAATTTAGGTAAATCAGGTTTTCAACAAAACCAAAATAACATAATCAAACTTCTTTTCGGAATTTCTTGAAAAATTACAACAAAATCTTAAAATAAAGCAACAATTATCGCCAATTAATGCCTATTTTTGAAGAATATAACCATTTTCAAAATACAAGAAAACCAATGTATCAGGTATCCGATGAATTAAAAAAAAACGGCTTCAGCATTAATCTTGTTTCTGACATAATAGAACGCAATAATTTTTCAAGAAAATTTAATACTTTAGAATATTTTGCAATTTATTTGGTTACCGAAGATCTCAATATTACTATTGAAAACAAACCCTATAATATACCTGCTGGAAATTCTGTTTTCATTGGACCTCAAAAGAAGGTAGAATTTGGTAATGCACTAGGTAAAGAAATTTATGCTATTATTTTTTCTAAAGAGTTTTTCGACAAAACATCGAAAGACAGTATATATTTAAATTCAAATATTTTTTTTAACAGCAAATCGCACATTTTTATAGCACCCTATTTTGGTAATAATGAGTACAACAAAGTTATTTTGATAGAAAGACTTAAAAGATTTTCTGTTATTGACAAAGTAAATATCTATTTTGCTGCTGCACATAACGCTATAGAAAGTTTAATTCTTGATGCCCATTTGCATATTGATCATAAAAATGAGCCAAAAGAGCACATAGAATCTATAAGTTTAGTTAACCGATTTACTGTAATTCTTCAAAGAGACTATAAAACTGAAAAAAAGGTTTCTCACTACGCGGACGAACTAAGAGTTTCTAGTAGGAAGCTAACCGAAATGACAGAATTTGTTTATGGTAAATCTGCCAAACAGATGATTATTGAAAAAGTAAGATTCGAATGTGAGAAAGCAATTAAATTTTCAAATAAAACTCTATCAGAAATTGCATTTGATTTAGGATTTAAAGATGAAGGCAATTTCACTAATTTCATAAAAAAACACAGCGGAAAAAAGCCATCTGATATGAGAGAAATGATTCGCTAAAACATCTGTAATTTCCAATAAATTTATTTTTAAACTTCATTTTTGCTCTATTTTATAGAGCATTTTTTATTTGCATATAATTCTTAATGTAAAAATTGTAAATATTTAAAATCAAATATTTACAAATAATTTTTACGTGAAAATTTATAAATTTTCACGTAAAAATTATTAAATCAAACCCACAGTAAATTGCATTACGCATATATACTGACTAGATTTGCAGTAATAATTAAAGACAATAAAAATTATCTATATCAGAAAATAAGAAAGAACACCAAATCACAAAGTTTTTATTAGTATTATAATCTATTCTTTTCAACCGATACATTCATCATATTAATAAACTTTTCATCATCAGTTTTCAATGGTAACTGGATTTATTGAATAAAATCAATGAACCCAGTTACCTTATTTTTTTCCAAGCAAAATGTATAATAAGTCATTTTAAAGCAATTTAAACAGCTCTTCAAATTGAATATTCTCATTAATAATGCTTTATATTATATAAAACTTAGTATTATTGATCATTTATGTAAAAATTTGCAAAAAATAAACATGTTTTTGCAAATCCCAATCTCTAGATGATACATATCTTTGCACCCGAAAAGAATAGATAATAACTTATCTTAAATTAAAACTGATTGATAATATGAAACAATTTTTATTCGCGGCAGCAGGACTATTTGCTTTCGCAACAGCTAGCGCTCAAAATGTAACATTAAAGGTGAAATTAAAACCAATTCAAACGCTAGTAGTAAACAAATCTCAAGAAGATGTAAACTTAGAGTACAAAACAACAGATGACTATCTAAATGGTGTATCATCACCCAATACAGATCACTTAAACATCTACAGTACAGGAGGTTTTGAAGTAAAAGTAAAAACTGACAACCCTACAATGCAGAGTGGAGGAAAAAACATCCAATCAAATACTATTAAAATAACAGCTACAGCTGGTTCAAGTGCTGTTGATGGAGCTCAATACTCGCAAAACGTAGCGTTAGCTGGAACCGAAAGTACTTTGGTAACTTCTACAACTGGTGGAGCTAACAAAAAGATCAGCATTGAATATAGAGGAGCTGGACAAGATACTTACATAAACAATTATATTGCAAATCAAGATCCTACTGTTTATACAGCTAAATTAATTTATACGATTGTTAGTAAATAACAAACTATAACTATAGCATATTATAGTGTCACAATTTATTTGTGACACTTTTCATGTAATTAAAAACACTATCAATGAATAAAATCACCTTACTTTTCTTATTTCTGATCATACAAATCAGTGCACAGACAGGTATTTCGGTTTCTCCACCGAGAGTATATTTTGAGTCTGCAGCAGGATCTAGTAGCACGCAAAAAATAACGGTTACCAATGTGAGTGCAGAAAATACGTTAGACCTTGCAGTAAGTTTGGGAGATTGGGATTATGATGAAAAAGGTGAAAATAATATGTATGCAGCCGGTACATTGAAAAACTCTTGTGCAAGCTGGATCAATATTAAGAAAAACGATAATTACTTCAGCCTGGCTCCCGGAGAAAGAAAAGAACTGGAAGTAACCCTTACTTCACCTACAATAAATCAGGATAAACTTTCTGCGCATACTGCTGTATTATTTGTTAGCCAAATGAATCCTGTAGATGATGTAGACAAAAAAGGAGTAAAAATTAAAGTAAGTATTCGTTCTGGAATAAAAATATTCCATAGAACACCAGAAGTAGTAAAAAGAAAGATTGAAATTAAGGATTTGAAATTTGACAGCTCGAAAAAGCTTTTGAATATCACCTTTGAAAATCAATCAGATATTTGGACAGATGGAAAAATCATCACAGATATCATTAATACAAGTACTGGTAAAAAAATTGCCATAGAGCCTATTGTTTTTTATACATTACCCAGAAACATTAGAAAAATAAGCATTCCTGTAGAGGATTTAAAAGATAAAGGCTCATATAACGTGTCGGTTATGATTGACTATGGAGATAACGAGACATTAGAAATGGGAGAACTAAATTTTAATTATGAGTAAGGTATTAGTCGCTCTATTCATCACAATATCCATAATAGTTAATGCACAGGTTTCATTTACTTCATGGACAAACAGCTACGTGCAGGTAAATTCTTATAATGGAAATAATAATCCTGATGCTTATACCGTAACATTTGCAGCCAATGGTAATTTAAACATGCCTTATTGGAAACTTTCTGCAAAACTTAAGCAACCCATAACTTCTACAGACGGACAATATACTATTCCTGGAAATAAGATATCCTTTCAGCCTATTTCTTCAACAGGGCAGGCTTATCCTAATCCTACTCCATCATTAGCGCAAATCGGAGTGCCACCCAATGTATTTTTACAAGAAAATGCAGAAGTTTTTTTGGTTCCACAATCAAATGCGCCAATGTACAATATGCCCGCAACGCCAAACGGCTATTATAATCTTCAGCTTAAATACGGAATTACCATCATGGGAGGCGCGTATTTGGGAACTTATCCGGCATGGACAAGGTTTGCAGCTCCCGTAGAATTTACAGCTTACGATCAATACAACAATGTGATTGGAAAATTAAGCCATACTTTTGAATTTCATATTGCTAATTTGACGGGAACGCCGCCTGTAACCCAGGAAATGTCTTTAAAAGTAAACATGAATGCTGCAAACGGATTACTTGAATTTAATAGTATGCAGGATTACAACAACGGAACGAATGTTGTTTATCCTAGTGGTTTGCAAATCAGCACAAATACCAACTTTCAGATAAAAGTGCGTTCACTACAAAGTCATTTGTTATCCAATATTGGTAATTATTCTATTCCTGTGGGTGCAATACATCTTAGTTTGCAACCTTTAGGTCAGAGTAATCAAACTGTTTTTCCGATAACATTAAGTACAGCAAGCCAGACTCTTGCCAAAGGAAATGTATCTCAAACTACAATCTACAATTACGACATCAAATATTTTACATTGCCACAAGATGAGCAATTAATTAACGCTAAGCCTACTGAGTATTCTACTACGCTACAGTACGAAATTACTCCTCAATAAAATTTAGAAGATGCCTTTTTTAAGCAGAAGATTTTTGTTCACCCTTTTTATCGTTTTATTCAGTAGCATTTATTTAAATGCACAAAAACCTGAATCGAATGTGACGATGGAAATAGAACAAGGAAGTTCGCCATCACGTTCCAAACTTTTAAATCTTGTTGTAGTTATTCAAAATTTAAATTCTAATAATTTCAGCGGAAAACTGCAATTTGTATGTCCGAAAGGATTTAAAATTATCTCTGGTGAAGAGCCAATAATAGAACTTAAACCCAACGAAAAAAAATATTTACCTGTAAGAGTTATTATAGAATCTGATGCTAAAGCAGGATCTTCACCTATAAAAGTCCGATTACTCGATCAGCTTGGAATTTTGATTGCAGAAAGGATAAAAGAACATGTTATTGAGATTAATAATAACCTCAGTTTAACAGTCTTAAACGCTCCTATTTACAGATCTTCCAGCCAAGAACCGATATCGGTTAAAGTGAGAGTAAGCAACTCGGGAAATATTTCTCAGGATATTACCCTAGTCTGCAAAATTCCTGATCCTGAAAATGGAAATCAGTTTTTGGAACAGCAAGCTGTAATCAATGTAAAAAAAGATTCTACTTTCACATTTACTTATCAGCCTTCAAAAGGATTATCCAGATTATCAAATTTTTCAATAAGTGTGTCTGGTTTTAGAAATCCTGACAAAGAAATATTTAATTCAGCTACTGTTTTTGTGCAGAATATTTCCAGTGTTCAGAAATATCAGGATCCGCAGTTCAATAATTTTGCCGAAGAAACAAAAAATCAGATTACAGCTTCTTACAGAAAGGTTGGAGATAATATCGACATGTATCAGCTAATTGGTTCTGGTGGTTTCAATTTGCCTACTGGGTTTCTTTTTATGAGAGGAAATATTGCGCTTCTCGAAAGTCAGCCACAACCTTTGGTAACCAATACGAATATTGTTCTTCAACAAGGTAAGGATCAATATACCATTGGAAGCGTTAATAAGCTTTTAGAAATGACTTTGGTAGGAAGAGGTGTAGAATACAGCCATACTTTCGGAAAAGACAAAAAATTGGAGGTCGGGTTTATTGATCAGAACTTTAATCTTATTGAAAAAAACAGCTTTTTAAAAAACGGTTACGGTTTCTTTACCAAAGGAACACTTAACGCCGACAACAGTTCAAGAAATATTTCGGCAGCATATATTTACCGTTACGATCCTTTTGAAAAAAGTAAGCACAGTATTTTGGGAACAGAAGCCAATTATGCTTTTGATAAAGTATGGAGCATGAATGCAAAGGTAAATGCAGGTTTAAGTTCTTACGAAACTCAGGATCTTACAAAACCTTCCTTTTCTGCTGAATCTAATTATATTGGAGCTATTAAAGATTATAATCTTAGCGGAAACTACTTTTTCAGTTCAGGATATTACCCTGGAAATAGACGTGGAAGTATACAGTTGCAGCAGAATATTTCAAAGAATTACAAAAATTACAACTTTTTCGGTAACGCTATATTCTCTAATTTTTCGCCAAAATATTACTTTTTGGACCGACCACAGGTTTCTGAAAACACAAGAATTGAGTTGGGAACTAAATTTCCGAGAGTAAAAAACTTTAGTTTTGGGCTTTTTTATCAGTTTCAGAATGAAAACTCAAACAGCTACAACAATTTCTTTGGAGCTTGGGAAGATAGTGAATTGCGCGATCTTACAGCACATAGAATTGTAGAACAAATTTCATGGTCAGATTACAAAACAAGACAATCTGCAGTGTTTGCATTTGAAACAGGAATTGTAAAATATCCGCTTTCTGACGATCAGAAATTCCAAATGAAACTGAATGGAAATTACAGTTTTAAAAACTTCAATATCAATGCGATTTACCAATCCGGAAGTTATTACTTGTCTGAATATGCATTCTCTCATTTAGCATCAGAAGACAATGATTATAAAAGACTTACAGTTTCGCTTTTCTATAACAATAGCTTCATCAAAGACAAATTCAACCTGAGTACAGGATTATCTTATGTAGATGATATTATCTATGGAAAATCGCCTTCTGCATTTGTAAATGCAAAGTATAACAGTAAAAATTTCGGTATATTTCTGAACTCTTCATGGTACAATTATTCGGTAGGAGTTTTGGCTAATAATATTCTGACATTTGAACTTGGTTTAACTTTAAACTTAAGAAATGCTGTATTAAGTCCCGACAAAAAAGGGAAAATTCAGGTGCTTGCTTTTTATGATGAAAACAACAACAACATTTTTGATTTAGGAGAGAAAACCGCAAACGATTATATTGTCAACATCAATAATGTAGCTCTTAAAACTACAGCAGACGGAACAGCAACTTACAAAAATGTACCTTTCGGAAAATACAGACTGAAACAGTTTACTCAGCAAGGTTGGTATTATGATGAGTATGATTTTAATGTAGATTCTTATTTGTTTCCTTTAAATATTCCGCTTCATCAGAACGGAACACTTCAGGGTAAAATATCTTTTGATTATAACTCAAGAGTAGCAGTTGATTTCGAGCACAGAGCATCTTCAGTGGCATTTCAAATCATTAAGCAAAACAATGTTATCCAAAGAATCGGAAGTGACGACGAAGGAAAATTCAACTCATTTTTACCAACAGGTAACTATACAATTATCATTGATGAATCTACGCTTCCCGCCAATACATATTGCGAAACAAAAAGCTTTGATATTAATATAAAAGCTGGAGAAATTGTGGTTGTTCCTGACTTCGTTATTAAAGTAAGAGAGAAAAAAATAAATAAAAAAACTTTCAGTAATTAACATTTTTACTCTTCCAATCCTCTCTTTAAATTTTTCATTTTAATAAAATAGAAAAAACTTTTTTTAAGATTTTGCAGAAAATAAGCTGCATAAATATTAAAAAAATAAAATTTACTTAAAATTAAATATTTAAAAATAAAAAAAATCAAAATCAATTTTAAAGGCTGAAAGTCTTTTTAAAATGCTTAGTTTATTTTCATCCAGTTGTTTATGAGCTTTATAAGGTTAACTATCGCTCTGCATCACTTTATTTAGCTTCGTCTTTTTGTATGTATCGAATGTTAAATCATTGTAATAAATTATTTTTTATAGTATCTTTCGCCACAAAAAAACTACCTTTAGTATAAAAATATTAATTATTCATAATATTTTATTGAATCTCAACAATGAGATTCCCGCAATATGAAAAGTAAAATAATAGGTGTAGGAAACTACATACCATCAGAAACCATTACCAATCTGTTTTTCGATAAGCATATTTTCCTTAATGAACAGGGCGAAAATTTAAAGGAAGAAAATTCCGTAATTACCAGTAAATTAAAAAAAATTACGGGTATTGAGGAAAGAAGATATGCAAGCAATGATCAGGTAACTTCTGATTTAGGATTTATTGCGGCTAAGAATGCAATAGAAAACTCAAAAATCGATCCTGAAACTTTAGATTATATTATTTTCGCTCATAATTTTGGCGATATAAAATCTGGTACCATACAGTCAGATGCTGTACCTAGTCTTGCTTCTAGAGTAAAACATTTATTGCAGATCAAAAATAATTTCTGTGTTGGTTACGATTTATTGTTTGGATGTCCGGGGTGGATTGAAGGAGTCATTCAGGCTAATGCATTTATCAAATCTGGTATAGCTAAAAGATGTCTAGTTATTGGAGCAGAAACACTTTCTCGTGTTACAGATCCTCATGACAGAGACAGCATGATCTATGCAGACGGAGCAGGAGCGGTAATTTTGGAAGCCAATGAAGATGATGACGATTCTGGAATAAAATCTCATGTATCAGCTTCTTTCACACTAAAAGAGAAAGATTTTCTGAATTTCGGTAAATCTTACAACAACGATAATTGTCAGGATACTCGATACATCAAAATGGATGGCAGAAAAATCTACGAATTTGCCCTCATTAATGTTCCGGAAGCAATGAAGAAATGTCTCGATCAAAGTGGTTATTCAATAGATCAGCTAGATAAAATAATTATTCATCAGGCAAACGAAAAGATGGATGAGGCAATTGTCAACCGATTTTATCAGTTATACGACACTCCTCCTCCAGCAGATATTATGCCGATGGTAATCAGTAAGCTCGGAAACAGTAGTGTTGCAACAATACCTTCACTATTAACTATGATTTTAAATAACGAGTTGCCTTCACATACCATCAAAAAAGATGACATCGTTTTATTTGCATCGGTGGGTGCAGGAATGAATATTAACGCATTTGTTTATAAGTTTTAAAAGTAAATCAACTTTAAACTTTACAATATTTTTAAAATATAAAAGAGAAATAAGCATAATATTTCTCTTTTTTTGTTTCTAAATTTTAGAAATTTTTGCTTTTTTCATTTTCAATTTTTTGCTTTTCGAAAAGAAATTAAATGTCTCTGTTTATTTTATTCTAAGGCGTTATTAAATAAATATTTGTCTTATTTATGTTTAAATAATTTGTAATATTGACAATATGCAATCGTTTACATACTAAAATGATTAAAAAAAATTAAAGACACGGACAGTGCAGGACAATTTTTAGATTCAATTATTTTAGATTGCGATTAGAAAAGAAAAACAATTAAAAAACCAGCCTTCTTAAAAACTTACAATGCTCTAGAATTATGAAAAAATATGTTTTATTCCTTTTTGTACTCCTATTATCGGTTCAAACATCAGCTCAGTATAAACCTTGGACTTCTGCAAAACAGCCTTTAAAAGAAATCAAAGCTTTAAAAAAGCAGATCAAAAAACCGGAATTCAGAAAAGTTGATTACGTGATTACCGATTTCGGAGCAATTGGCGATGGAAAAATAAAAAATACAGAGGCTTTCAAAAAAGCAATTGAGAAATGTAGTGCAGAAGGTGGCGGAAGAGTTATAGTTCCAAACGGAATTTTCCTAACAGGTGCAATTTATTTAGAATCTAATGTCAATTTGCATTTAAGTGACGGTTCTACGATTTTATTCAGTCAGGACAGTAACGACTACCCTATCGTTTTCACGCGTTGGGAAGGTATGGAATGTATGAATTATTCATCTTTAATTTACGCTTACGAAGAAGAAAATATTGCGGTTACCGGAAAAGGAACTTTAGATGGAAATTCAGATTTGGATAATTGGTGGTTTTGGTGCGGTGCCACAAAATATGGCTACAACGAATCTCGTCCGGGAAGACAAAATCCTGCCCGTGCAAAACTTCACGAATATATGGCTCAGAGAAAACCTGCAAGAGAAAGGATTTTCGGGGACGGTTATTATTTAAGACCAAACTTTGTTCAGCCTTACAAGTCTAAAAACTTCTATATGGCGGATGTTTTGGTAAAAAACTCTCCAATGTGGAATCTGAATCCTGTTTTGTGTGAAAATGTTTTAATTGAAAGAGTAAAAGTGATCAGTCATGGCCCAAACAATGACGGTTTTGACCCTGAAGCCTGTAAAAATGTATGGATCAAAGATTCTTATTTCGACACAGGAGACGATTGTATTGCCATCAAATCAGGAAGAGACGAAGATGGAAGAGATATCGGAAGACCTGCTGAAAATCACATCATCGAAAACTGCGAAATGAAAGACGGTCACGGCGGTGTCGTTATCGGAAGTGAAATTGCAGGTGGCGCAAAAAATATTTATGCTATCGGAAATGTAATGGACAGCAAAAATCTTGATCGCGCTTTAAGAATTAAAACCAGCTCAAGCCGTGGCGGAATCATCGAAAACGTATTTTTCTACAATACAAAAGTGGGTGCTTACAAAGAAGCAGCTGTTCGTTTCAATATGCATTATGAAAAACCGGGAAATCATATTCCTACCATCAGAAATATCTGGGTTGAAAATTTAACTGTTGATAAAGGCGGGAAATACGCCGTATTTTCTGATGCTTACGAATCTTCTCCTGTAACAGATTTCACAATGATCAATGCTAAAATGGTTGGCGTTCAGATTCCTTACAAAGTTGATTATATGAAAAACGTGACATTGAAAAATGTAACCGTTAACGGACAACCTTTAACCGAGCTAAAACCATAAAATGCGCAGAAAAACCATTTTCGCCGGACTGATTGTTTTATCAGCATTTTTACATTCTTTTGCTCAGTCAAAACATTGGCAGAATAAAGAGCGTGAACTGCATTATAAAGAAGACAAAGGCGATTTTTTATTAGTCAATGGAAAATACCGTTTCAACCGAGCTTTGTACGGAGACAACCGTGCTTCGAGAGTTGAAGCGGGAGATTTGCCGGAATTTGCACTCTATCTTCCCGGAATGGGCGGAAATCTTCAATTCGTTATTCAGAAAGAAAATTCAATTAAGAAATTAATTAACGCAGAAAAGATTGAAACCCGTTATCGTCCGGGTTCGATGTTGTATGAAATTAAAGACCCGATTCTTGGAAACGGAACTTTGAAATTATCGGTTTTAGCTCAGGCTAAAGAAGAAGGTTTGGTTTTAAAAATGGAAACTGCAAATGTAAATTCTTCCACAAAAATCTATGCAATTTATGGCGGAGCAAGCGGAACAACTTTCAGCAGGAACGGCGACATCGGTGCAGATCCTGAATCCGGATTTTATCTGTTGCCTGAATATTGTCTGAACAATCAGTTTCAGGCATTAAAGAATCAGTTTCAGTTGAATTATTTAAATAAGAAAAAAGAAGCTCAAATGGTAAATGGGAACTTTTCGAATGTTCCTTTTTTGCAGATGACTGACGCAAAAACATTAGAAAACCTTTCCGCTTTTACTCAAAATAAAATAGATAAATCACCGATTATTTACGCTACTTATTCTTCGCAAAAACAACCGATTTATATACAGGTTTCGAAAGGAAAATCAGCTAAAAGCTTTTCGGATGAAGAGTTGAAAAATATATTTAATGAAGCTGAAAAAGCTCGTTTAAATTTAACCAACAGAATTCAGTTCAAAACTCCGGATGCAGATTTAAATAATTTCGGAGCTAATTTAGCCGTTGCCGCAGACGGAATTTGGGAAAGTCCGACTTTCCTTCACGGTGCCGTTGCTTGGAGAATGCGACTGAATGCTTGGAGAGGAGCTTACACAGCTGATGCGTTGAGTTGGCACGACCGAGCGAAAGAACATTTTGAAAGTTACGCCAATTCACAGGTTTTAAAACCCAATTCTGCACCTGTAGAAATGGATACTTTACTACATTTGGCAAGAAGTGCGGAAAAAATGGGAACTTCCGTTTTTTCAAGCGGATATATTTCCAGAAACCCGAACGACAATTCAAAACCGCATCATTACGATATGAATCTGGTGTTTTTTGACCAGATGTTTTCGCATTTCAATTACACAGGAGACAAAGAATTTCTAAAAAAAATGTGGCCGACGATGGTTCGCCATATGGATTGGGAAAAAAGAAATTTCAAACGTGGCGATTTATACGATGCGTATGCTGCGATTTGGGCGAGTGATGCGCTTCAATATTCGGGTGGAAAAGTGACGCACACTTCGGCGTATAATTACAGAGCCAACCGTGAAATGGCTAAACTTGCAAAAATTGTTGGTGAAAATCCGCAACCTTACGAACAGGAAGCTGATGCGATTTTAAAGGCAATGAAAAATGAACTTTGGATTAAAAATAAAGGATATTTTTCTGAATATAAAGATGCTTTAGGCAATCAAATCGTTCACGACAAACCGGGAATCTGGTCGATTTATCACGTTTCGGATGCGTTTATTTTAAATGAATTTGAGGATTATCAGAACTTACAATACATTAATAATCATACACCGAAAATTCCGATTACGGTAAAAGGTGCGGATAATAAAGACTATTTTACGCTAGCAACTACAAATTGGCAACCTTACGACTGGTCGATCAACAATGTTGCTTTGGCGGAAAATTTACAGACCGCTTTGGCGTATTGGCAAGCCGGAAGAAATGAAGATGCGTACCAACTTTGGAAAGGAAATCTGGTTGAATCGATGTATTACGGCATCAGTCCGGGGAATTTTGAGCAGCTTTCTCATTACGATGCATTTCGTGGAGAATTGTACAGAGATTTTGCAGACCCGATTGGTGTGGCTTCAAGAACTTTGGCGGAAGGTCTTTTTGGAGTTTATCCAAATTTATTGGAAAATAAAATTTCCATAAAACCAGGCTTTCCGAAAGACTGGAATTCCGCAGAATTAAAACTTCCGGATTGGGATTATCAGTTTAAAAGAAATTCAAAGAAAACGGAATATTTTTTCAACTCAAAGTATCAAAATCCTGTTTCGTTGGAAATGCAGATTCCTGTGAATTATTCCAACATCAAATCGGTAAAAGTAAATGGTAAAAATGTGGATTGGAAAATTAAACCCAATTCTATTTTACAACCGATTATTCAGTTTGAAACTCCGAAAGGAAAAGATTTTAAAATTGAAATCAATTATTCCGGAGAAGAAATTAAAAACGAACAAACTAATTTCACTAATTATATTTCTGAAAACCTTCAATTAAATTTTGATTCAAAAAAGAAAATAAAACAAGTTTACGACCCACAAGGACTGATTAAAAATTCCCCTCCTCTGGAGGGGTGGATTCGACCAAAGGGAGAAGACGGGGTGGTTAAGAATCAATTTAGTTTAGTACAAGAAGAAAGAAAAGGAACTTTTTTCGTGCAAGTCCAAGAAAACGGAATCACTTGGTGGCAACCTGTAAATGTTGACATTCACTTTCCTTTGGAAACAAAATGGGCAAATAAAAAACTGCAGATTCAATCTAAATCATCCAATCCAGTTAATGGAAAATTGGTTGTTAATGGTTTAAACAAAACTTTTAGTATTCAGAAAAACCAAAATACATCGATTGAAATTCCTGAAAATTATTTAAGTAAAGGAACAAATTCTATCGAGCTTGATTATAATGGAATTAAACAAAATATTGAAATCACAGATTGGGACATTGAAAATCAAGGGCAGTTCAACAATATTTCATTAGCCTCAAAATACAATGAAAAAGTAACTGAAATTTTCAACCAGAAATATCTTTCGCCAAGATTAGAAGTTCCTACTTTACAGCTTCCGTGGCAGGGAATTGGAAACTGGTGTTATCCCTTAATTACAGCTCAAATTGATGACAGTGGATTAATGAAAAAAAGAAAAAATGGCAAAGTTGATTTTTTTGGAATTCCATTTTTAATTGATAAAACAGATAAAAATATAGCTTTTGCGAGTCAGTGGGACAACTTTCCAGAATCTATTGAAATTCCTTTAAGTGGAAAAGGAAAGAAAATCTATTTCCTGATGGCGGGTTCTACGAATCCGATGCAGTCGCAGATTGTGAACGGAAAAATTGCAGTTCAATACGTTGATGGTTCGACATCAGAATTAGAGCTAAAAAACCCAACGAACTGGTGGCCGATCGAGCAGGATTTGTTTGATGATAATTTTGCTTTTGAAATTCCTGATGATAAAATTCCTTATCGGGTAAAACTGAAAACAGGAGAATTATACAAAGGTGGAACTTTGAGTAAATATTCAAGCATTAAAGGATTTACAGACCGTCAAGTTGATGGAGGAGCTGCAACTATTTTAGATTTGCCTATTGATCCGAATAAAGAATTAAAATCGATAAAATTAACCGCAGTGAGCAATGATGTAGTGATTGGAATGATGAGTATGACTGTTTTGAGATAAGTTTAATGCCACGAATTCACGAATATTTTAATAAAAATGTATTATTAATTCGTGTATTCGTGGCTAAAAAAATAAAATTTGAATTAAATAAATCTATATAATGAATAAAAAAATTGCAATATATTTAAGTCTTTTCTGCATAGGGTTTTCATCCTTAAATGCTCAGAAAATCGACCGTAAAAAAGTTGTTCAGCGACATAATGTTGTCAATACAAAAGCAGATACTTTATCAACTTTAACGGTTGGAAACGGAAAATTTGCGTACACGGTTGACATTACGGGAATGCAATCGTTTCCTGAATATTACAAAAACGGAGTTTCTTTGGGAACACAGTCTGAATGGGGCTGGAACAGTTTTCCGAATACTGAAAATTATAAATTCAAGGAAACTTTAAAGCCATACGATTTCAATAATGATGGCCGAAAAGCTTTGTACAGCGTTCAAATCAAAGAGCCTGAACGTAACAAAAAAGCGGTTGATTATTTCCGTGTAAATCAACATCGTTTACAATTGGGAAATATCGGGATTGAACTGATTAAAAAGAATGATCAGAAAGCACAAGTTTCAGATATTCAAAATATTAATCAGAAAATCGATTTGTGGACAGGAATTATCACAAGTGAATTTTCATTAGAAGGAACTCCTGTAAAGGTTTGGACGGCTTCTTTCCAGAATTCAGATAAAATCGGGGTTAAAATTGAGTCTGATTTAATAAGCCAAAAGAGATTAAAGGTTTTCGCAAAATATCCTTATCCGAGCGGACAGTTTTTGGATGAAGCAGCTTTTTATGGAAACGCAGATAAACATTCAACAAAAATCATTTCATCCAACTCAACTCAGGGGTTGATTGAACACCAATTACAAACTGCAGATTATTTTACTCAATTGTATTTCACTGATGGTAAATTAAGCGAAGCTGGCAAACATTATTTTGTTTACGAGCCTTCATCTAAAAGCAAAACGGTTGAATTAACTGTTGAGTTTTCAGCTAAAAATCAAAAGGCTTCAAAAAGTTTATTTAGTGATGCTGAAAAAGAAAGCATTTCAGGTTGGAAAAACTTTTGGGAAAGCGGTGCTGCCGTTGATTTTGAAGGAAGTACAGACCCTAGAGCAAACGAACTGGAACGCAGAGTTGTATTATCTGAATATTTAACCAAAGTACAATGTGGAGGAAGTGATCCACCACAGGAAACAGGTTTAACCTTCAATAGTTGGTACGGAAAACCACATACAGAAATGCATTGGTGGCACGGTGTTCATTATGCTTTGTGGGGAAGACCGGAGATTTTAGAAAAACAATTGGATTATTATTTCATATCGTTTGAAAAAGCAAAAAAATTAGCTGAAAGACAAGGCTACAAAGGCGTTCGTTGGATTAAAATGTCGGATAATGAAGGGAATGAAAGTCCGTCTTCTGTTGCTGCATTTTTGATTTGGGAACAGCCACACATTATATATATGACCGAACTTTTGTACCGTCATAATCACGACAAAAAAGTGTTGGAAAAGTATAAAAAACTGGTATTCGAAACAGCCGAATTTATGGCCGATTATGCGACTTTTGACAAAGAAAAAAACCGTTATAATTTGGGTAAAGGCGTGATTCCTGCACAGGAAGTTTTCCCTGCAAAAGATACCTACAACCCAACTTATGAAGTGGCTTATTGGGATTGGGCTTTAAAAGTTGCTCAACAGTGGAAAGAAAGATTAGGCGAATCAAGAGATAAAAAATGGGATGATGTAATCAATAAATTGGCTCCACTTCCAGTTCAGGATGGCGTTTATTTATCTACAGAATCAGCAAAGGATTCTTTCACGTTTCCAAAATGGATGACCGATCACCCTGCGGTTTTGGGTGCTTTAGGAATGGTTCCCGAATCTCCGAAGTTGGATAAAAAAATAATGAAAAATACGTTGGATATCGTTTGGGAAAGATGGAACTGGGGACATACTTGGGGTTGGGATTTCCCGATGACCGCGATGAATGCAGCAAGACTTGGTCTTCCAAACAAAGCATTGGATGCTTTATTTATGGATATTCAAACCAATACGTATTTGAAAAATGGTCATAATTTTCAGGATGGAAGATTAAGAATTTACCTTCCCGGAAATGGTGGAGTTTTAACAACTGTTGCAATGATGTTGGAAGGTTGGGATAATTCTACAGGGCAATTTCCAGGGTTTCCGAAAGACGGAACATGGAAAATAAAAGCAGAAGGATTTAAAAAGATGCCTTAAAAAATTTCACATTCATATTAATTGGAGTCTGTTCTGAAAAGGGCAGGCTTTTTTTGTGTCTGAGGGTTTGAGCGTTTTTGGGTTTGAGAGATTTGATTCGATTTTTTTGAGGATTTTTTTGATAGCAGTCCTACGGACTGCCCTATTTATTCTGAAAATCTTTTCTACACAGATACTGCTCCTCCGGAGCAGATTTCTTTTCCTTACTTACATTAAATATTTAATGAAATTTTATCGCTGACCAACTAAAATGGTAATTTCACATCAATTGAAAACAGCATAAATTAAAGAAACAAATATTTATAATTCAATGAATTAAAGCTGTAATCTATATTAAATTCATTAATAAAACGGTTAATGTAAATTTTTGTAAATTGTCTTCCATATTTGATCAACACTTTGACTGAATATTTTTTAACTGAAGTACCATCTCCTACCTGAAAATCATGTCTGAAACACTAGAAATTAACATTAATGAAAACTCAAGAGTTCCCAAATACAAGCAGATTGTAGACTCTATTCTGAACGGAATTGATGGCGGACAAATCAAAATTGGAGAAAAAATACCTTCTATCAATGAGCTTAGTGAATCTTGTTTTCTGTCGAGAGATACTGTAGAAAAAGCCTACAAAGAGCTTCGTAAAAGGCAAATTATTGAGTCGGTAAAAGGTAAAGGATATTACATTTCGCGTATCAATAAAAATGATATTATTAATATTTTCTTTCTGATCAACAAACCGAGTACTTATAAAATGATGATCTATAATTATTTCGTCAATGCAATCGGTACCAAAGGCAATGTTGAGATGTATATTTATCATTGTGACGAAACGCTTTTCATCAATGCTTTACAAAAAAATCTCGGTGGATTTGATTATTATGTAATTATGCCCCATTTTCGTGATGAGCAGTCGAAACACACCAGTTCTACGCAAGGCGCAATCGAAATGATTGAAAAAATCCCAAAGAATAAATTGTTGATGCTTGATAATACGAAACCTAATATTTCAGGAGAATATGGTTCTATTTTTCAGGATTTCGAGCATGATATTTACAACGCTTTAAAGGAAGGTTTAGAGAAAATAAAAAAATACGAGAAAATTATTTTGGTTTATCCGAATAAATCGATTCATCCCTATCCTTTCCGTATTGTACGTGGTTTTGAGAAGTTTTGTGAAGATTTTAAACTGGATTATGAAATTTTGGATGAAATTTATCCCGACATGGAACTTCAGGATAAAGATATATTTATCACCATCAGAGAGCGTGATCTGGTGAATTTGGTAAAACAAATCAGACAAAAAAATCTTGAATTAGGAAAAGACATCGGAATTATTTCCTACAACGAAACCCCTTTGAAAGAGTTGCTTGGAATTACCGTAATCACAACAGACTTTAAAGCAATGGCAGAATCTGCAGCCTATATGGTTCTAAAAAATAAAAAAGAACAAGTGAATAATGTATTTAAATATATTGAAAGGGATTCTTTGTAATGGTTGATAGTTGATAGTTGATAGTTGATAGTTGATAGTTGATAGTTGATAGTTGATAGTTGATAGTTGATAGTTGATAGAAATTACATTTTAATTACCTAAAATACAAATGGTTATTAAAATAATTTTAAATTTTTCAAAAAAAATTTTATAATAATGATTAAGAAATTAATTTTTGCCATGAGTTTTCTGATGGCAATTGCTGTTTTCGGGCAGAAAAAAGATGATACTCAAGCCGTAACAGATGCAGCAGAAAAACTCAGACTGGCTATGATAAGTGGTGAAAAATCAGCGTTGGAATCATTGATTGTACCGGAATTGACTTACGGACATTCAGGAGGTCATATCGATGATGCCAAAGAGTTTGTTGAAAAATTGGTCAGTAAAAAATCAGATTTTTTAACCATTGATATTACTGATCAAAACGTCAGTATCGTTGGCAATACAGCAATTGTTCGTCATCATTTTTATGCTACAACTGCTGATCTTGGAAAAGCTCCGGGAGATGTGACTTTGGATATTTTACTGGTTTGGACAAAAGTTAAAAAAGACTGGAAATTGCTGGCGAGACAGGCTGTGAAATCGGAGAAGAAGAAATAAATAATTTAAAATTATAGTATTCACCGACAAAAATATTATGATGGAGGCAAAGCAGAATTAGAAACTTATATTTCAGTTCTAAATAAAAATACTAGGAGAAATTGACATTAGAAGACCTACAAAAAGTAACATTAGAAAGTCAAGGCTTACTACACGCATCGCCATTCGGAAAAGGAAAAAAAGCGGCGCTAAATGCGTTGGAACATCTTGGCTACTTGCAAATAGACACTTTATCTATCGTTGAACGTGCGCATCATCACACGCTTTGGACAAGAATTCCAGATTATAAAACGGAACATTTAGATGAACTTGTAAAAGAACGTAAAGTTTTTGAATATTGGTTTCACGCTGCTTCATACCTTCCGATGCGCGATTTTCGTTTCTCTTTGCCACAAATGTTGGACGTAAAACAAAATGAAAAACATTATTACAATGCGGAACCTAAAGTGATGCAATATGTGCTAGATACCATTCGTACAGAAGGGCCGAAAAAAGCAAGAGATTTTGAAAATGAATCTAAGAAACCGGGCAGTTGGTGGAATTGGAAACCTACAAAAATTGCTTTGGAACGACTTTTTTTACAAGGAGATCTAATGGTCTCGGAGCGTAAAGGAATGCAAAAAACGTATGACATTCCCGAAAGAGTTTTGCCTAAAGATATTGATTTGACTATGCCCAGTCCTTTTGAATTTGCTGATTATTTAGTAAAAACATATCTGCGAGCTTACGGATTTACAACCTTCAAACAAATTACACATCTTAAAACAGGAGAAACAATAAGAAAAAATGTAAATGAAATTTTGCATTCAATGCTTGAACAAGGAATCATACAAAAAGTAGAAATTCAAGATTGTCCCACTATTTTTATCCAAAAAGACTTAATCGAAAAGGAGATCAAAAAAAGTGATTTAAATAGTAGAATTTTATCCCCGTTTGATAATTCTATTATTCATCGTGAACGCATTAAGCATTTTTTCAACTTCAATTATCGGATAGAATGCTATACTCCAAAAGAGAAAAGACAATATGGTTATTTCTGTTTACCCATCTTATTTGGCAACCAGTTGATAGGCAGAGTAGATTGCAAAGCTCATAGAAAAGAAAAACAATTGGAGATCATTCATCTTTACATAGAAAATCAAAATTTCGATATTGAATCGTGGGCAAAAGGTTTTATGGAATCTATAAAACATTTCGCAACTTTTAACGGTTGTGAATCTATTCAGCTAAACCAAGTAAGCCCATCCAACTTAATAAACAGACTCAAACAAGAAATGTAAATATCACAAAGCAGATAAGTGCTTGTTTCTGAACACTATATTAAACTTTAGTCAAAGTCCATTAATATGCAACAAAAAAAGGACTAAAGCTCGTTCTATTCTGTTTCGTTTTTTACTGGATTGTAAAACTTCCAGCATCCCACCTCCTGCTTCCAGCTTAAAAACTACTTTACTCTAAATTTCTGTAAATCTTCCGGC
Source organism: Chryseobacterium mulctrae (assembly GCF_006175945.1). Taxonomy (NCBI): domain Bacteria; kingdom Pseudomonadati; phylum Bacteroidota; class Flavobacteriia; order Flavobacteriales; family Weeksellaceae; genus Chryseobacterium; species Chryseobacterium mulctrae. Next base: position 365,430 of record NZ_VAJL01000001.1, read on the forward strand.
TTATCACAGCAAACCTGCTCCATTACCTGTCTGAATTGCATTTTAAGCATTTCAATAATATGGTCGCCACCTTTTTCGCCTAAAGCACCGACTGCGTACATAAAAGTACGCCCCATAAAGGTAAACTCTGCCCCACAGCTTAAAGCTCGGGCAACATCAGGACCAGTTCTCACACCACTATCCATCATGATCTTGATCTGGCCTTTATATTTTTCGCTGATCTCTTTCACAACGGCGATCGTAGATTCTCCTGCATCCAGCTGTCTTCCGCCGTGATTAGAGATGATCATTCCGTCGAAACCTAACCGAACTGCTTCTGCAGCGTCTTCATCAGAAGCGACACCTTTAATGACCAATTTTCCTTTCCATTTATCACGAATTGCTTTGATTCTGTCTGAATTTAACCTTCCGGAAAATGTAGAATTCATGAACTGTCCGAGCTGTTTTACACCCATATTTTTGTCCATGTATTTTTCCATCGTTTTAAAACTTGGAACACCATGTTTCAAAATTTCCAAGCACCATTCTGGCCTTGCTAAAGCCTGGGAAACATTTCTGAAATTCAGTTGCGGCGGCATTGCCAAACCGTTTCTGATTTCCTTTGCTCTGTATCCAAAAGTCGGCACATCAGATAATACACACAATACATCATAACCAGAAGCTTCACAACGGTCTAGAATATCATCACGTAACCATTCTTCTCTAGGATGATACAATTGATACCAAGCTTTTCCTTCTGTCAATTCTGCAATTCTTTCGATACTGCTTGTTGTTACCGTACTTAAAATAAAAGGAATATTATGTTTAAAAGCTGCTTTCGCTAAAATTTCTGGAGCATTGGGCCACATTAATCCTTGTAAACCAACAGGAGAAATTCCGAAAGGTGCAGAATAAGTCTTTCCGAACAATTCAGTTTCCATATTAGCTTCCGTATAATTATTGTTCAGATATTGCGGACGAAGCAAAACTTCTCTTAGCTCGCTTGTATTTCTGTCTCGGTTGATGTTTTCGTTACATCCGCCATCCAAATATTCGAAAGCGAAACGGGGCATTCTTTTTTTCGCTTTTTCAATCAGTAATTCGAGAGAAGCGTAATTGGTATCAAATGGAAACGACATAATTGTTTGTTTGTTATTGGTTGATAGTTATTGGTTTTGAGGTTTTGCCATCAACTGGCAACTATCAACCAACAACTAAATATTTTACAAATTTAAGATTAATGGCTGAAGCACTTTCATTTGATAATGCTGTTGTAGAAAAGTTTCGTCTATCTTTTTATTGGAAATCACCATTGAAGCCCCCAATGCAGAACCTAAAGGAGAATGCGTAGACATCACATTGTAATGCTGAAAATGATGCGACATCAGTTTCATAAAGACTTCATTGTCTGTAAATCCGCCATCAATGTAAATATTTTTTATATCTGAATTTCCAATGGCATTTTTAATGGTATGAATCTGTAAATCCATCAATTCAATCATTAACTGATGATATGCTTCTTCGAAAGTTTCGAATGAATTAAGATCTGTTGCAGTAATCATTTTTCTTTTTAAAATAATCCCTTCAAAACGGAAATAAACCGCTTTATGTTTCATTAAACGAAGGTACAGATCCTGGTCAAATTTTACTTCTCTGTGGAAACCATATTCTTTTCCGTAATAATCGCAGAGTTTTTCAACCTGAATTTTATATTCATTCCCCATGAAAAAACGCGATGCTTTAACACGTTTTCCATCGATTCGCATATAATTCAGACAATTATTTTCTATATCTTCATCAGTTAAACTTTCATCATTAAAAGGATTTAGAGAAATACTCCAGGTTCCTGTTGAAAGCAGTAAAAACGGTTCTTTTTTGCTTAAAATATAAGGTAATAACGCTGAAGAACTGTCGTGAATACCGACACCGATCTTAATTTTTTTATTTCTGTAAGACGTATTGATACTCGCAGAAGTTGGGACGATTGGAGGCAATAAAGCATCAATTTCTTCTTCGTAAACCCAATCGTGATAATCTGCTTTGTCGTAATCCCAAAGATTGGTATGACAGCCGATCGACGTAAATTCCGAAACGCAAATCCCGGTAAACAAATACGATAAATATTGCGGTAAATGTAAGCTGTAACGGATCTTTTTGAAAACTTCCGGATGTTTATACTTTAACCAAAACAACTGCAAACCAGAGTTCAACATTCCTGCTTGAGGAGATGCTGTTTCACGGGCAATTTTTAATTTTCCACCATGTTTTTCGTAGAATAAATCAAGAATATCCTGATCCATTGGTTTGGTGTAGTTGTACAAAGGCGTCAAAACATTTCCTTTCTGATCCAAATGCACAAAACTCGCTCCGTAAGTAGAAAAATTGATGGCCTTTACTTCAAAATTTTCATCATCAAGAATGGCATTAAAATTATCTTTTATCCAGTTTTGCAATGCCGGAAGATCTTCTGTGGGATAACCGTCTTCGTCTGTCGTAAGCGGTAATTCTGTATATTCCCGAACGACTTCTTTATAATTTTTATCAAATAAAAAGAATTTTTTATTGGTCTTTCCAATATCAAATACGATGGTTACCTTTTTCTTGGACATTCTTATCGATGAATTATTTATTTAAACACAAGTAGCGCAAATATTTTCACTAATCGCACTAAGTTGTTTATTTTAATTACAAAAAACAAATCATTAAGGAGTGTTTAGACAATAAGAAAAACTTAATAATCTAAACACTTTTCCCTTAACGAAACTATATAAGGATACATATAATTAAACTTTCAATTGCACTTGAAAGTTGAAATTATCAAATTTAAAACAGGTTTTATAATCCTGTTGCTTTTACATTTAAACCTCTTTCGGAAATCAATTGCTCTCTTACTTTAAGGTTTCTGTATGTTGCGATTGGGTCTAAAGCCGCCCCTGTCTGTAATCTCGCTGCTCTTAATAACGGACGAACATCAGTTCTGTATGCGTTCTGCAAAATATCCTGAGCCAAAACAACATCGTTATTTTGCTGTGCTTCTTTTAACGCTTTTTGATCTACTAAAAGTGCCTGTGCATAAGCGATCAAGATAGCTTCTAAAGATTGTAATAAATCTTCTAAAGGATCTTTGATGTTATGACTTGCATCGATCATCCAAGCCGGGTAAGGATTGTTTGGATTATTTTCCATTCCATACACCAATTCGTTGAAAATCAAAAATAAAGCATAAGGTTTAATCGATCCAACCGTTAAATCGTCGTCTCCATATTTGCTGTCGTTGAAATGGAAACCTCCTAATTTCCCTTTATACATCAAGGTTGCAACGATTTGCTCAATGTTTGAGTTTGGTAAATGATGACCAAGATCTACCAAAGTATACGCTCTGTCTCCGCAAGCGTTTGCCAGCATAAAAGAAGTTCCCCAATCCTGGATGGTTGTTGAATAGAAATTCGGTTCGTATGGTTTGTATTCGATGAACAATTTCCAGTCTTCCGGTAAATCTGAATATATCTCTTTTAAACTTTGTTCAGTTTTAGCCAAAGCGGTCTGGAAATTCAACTGTCCCGGAAAACTTGATCCATCTGCCAACCAAACAGTTAAACTTTTTGAATCTAATTCTTTTCCAATTCTGATGACTTCTTTGTTGTGTTCAACTGCGTAAGCTCTTGCGTCTTCATTCGCAGCATTTAAAGAACCAAATTTATACGATTGCTTTGCTCCCGGCTGATCTTGAAATGTGTTTGAATTCATTGCATCGAAGATCAACCCGTGAGATGTTGCTTTTTCTTTGATCGCTTTCACATCAGTCGGAATATCCCAAGGAATATGAAGAGAAATAGCGCCTGCAGAATGCGTTAAAGCGTGAATCAACCCTACATCATCTAACTTTTGTTCTAAAGAAGATGGTTCGCCACCGTAAGAAAATCTTCCGAAACGGGTTCCACCTGCACCTAAAGCCCAACTTGGAATTGCTACCTGAAGATCGGCAATTTTATTGACAATATCTGAAACATTTGCTCCTGATCTTGCTAATTTATCTGATAAATAAGCGTAGTCTGAATTAAAATTTTCAACTTCGTTTTTATTGTATTGTTCAATGATATCTTTTCCTATAATCATAGTTTGATTTTTATTTTTAACCACAAAAGTCACAAAAAGCTTTCTTTTATTTTTTAAAGCTAAAATTATTGAAATTTAAAGTTCAAAAAAGCAGGTTGTTTACCTTTAAAATAATGTTACAAAAACTTTTTTGATCTTCTCAAAATCTGAATAATAACTCTATTTATCTTTTGTGCCTTTTGTGGTTGAATTTTAAATTTATCTTGGGAAAGCATTTGCCATTCCACCATCTACATTGATGATATTTCCTGTGGTTTTATCTAAAATCGCTACACAAGCGAAAACTCCATTGGCAATGTCTTCAGGAAGAATAATTTCGTTTAACAGATTTCTTTTTGCGTAAAATGCTGGCAATTCTTCTACAGAAATTCCGTTTGCTTTTGCACGACCTTCTGCCCAAGAACCTTCCCAAATTTTGCTTCCAACGATAACTCCGTCTGGATTTACAACATTTACTCTGATTTTATCAGTTGCCAATTCTGCAGCCAATAATCTTGTCATATGTTGTTGCGCTGCTTTTGCGGTTCCGTAAGCTACGTTGTTTGGTCCGGCAACTAAACCGTTTTTGCTTGCAATATTCACGATGTCGCCACCAAGATTTTGTTTTTTCAAAATTTCAGCACCGCTTTTAGCCATCATAAACTGACCTTTTACCAAAACATTTTCCAGCAAATCCCAGTCTTTTGTAGTCGTGTCTTCTAAAGATTTAGAAATCGCCAAACCTGCAGAATGAACAATGATATCTACTCCACCGAATGCTAAAACGGCTTCTTTGAAAGCATTTGCAATTGCTTCTTCGCTTGTCACATCACAAGGAACGGCAACCGCTTGGTCTTTGCTGTATTTTGATGTTACAGAATCCACCGCTTCCTGATTAAGGTCTGTGAAAACAACAACTGCGCCTTCAGCAACCATTTTATCAGCAATTGCCTGTCCGATTCCGCCTCCTGCTCCGGTTACTATTGCCACTTTTCTTGAAAGAGGTTTTTCTTTAGGCATTCTTTGAAGTTTAGCTTCTTCCAATAACCAATATTCGATATCGAAAGCTTCCTGTCTTGGTAAAGAAGTATATTCTGAAATTGCTTCTGCACCACGCATTACGTTGATTGCATTCACATAAAACTCATTCGCAACACGTGTTGTCTGCTTATCTTTTGAGAAACTGAACATTCCCACTCCCGGATAAATGATGATCACAGGATTTGGATCACGCATTGCAGGGCTGTTTGGATGCTTACATGTTTCGTAATATTCTTTGTATTCTTGTCTGTACTGTTCGAAAAGTGGATTTAATTTATCTAAAATAGCTTTAGAATCGCTTAAATCTTCATTTTTATCTAAAGTCAACACCAAAGGTTGAATCTTTGTTCTTAAAAAGTGATCCGGGCAAGAAGTTCCAAGCGGAGCCAATCTTTCTAAATCATTACTGTTGATGTATTCTAAAACAACATCGCTGTCGGTAAAATGACCTACCATTCTGTTTTCTGAAGAAGCCAAACCTCTCAACAAAGGCATCAATTGAGCAGCTTTGTTTTTTCGTTCGTCAGCTGGAAGCGACTCTACTTTTTGTCCGCCGAAAACCTGTCCGTTTTCTTCTATTTTTTTGGCAATATATTCAGAAGCTGTTTCAATTACTTCCAAACTATTGATGTAACATTCGTAAGAAGTATCGCCCCAAGTGAATAATCCGTGGCTTCCTAAAACGATTCCTCTGATTCCAGGATTATCAGCTAAACATTTTTCAAGCTGTAAACCTAAATCGAAACCAGGTCTTTGCCAAGGAACCCATCCCATTGTGTCGCCCCAAATTTCTTTGGTAATTTTTTCGCTGTCCTTTGCTGCTGCAACTGCAATTAATGCATCCGGGTGAAGGTGATCGATATGTTTAAATGGAAGTAAACCGTGAAGTGGTGTATCAATAGAAGGCGCTTTGCTATCCAAATCGAAAATACAGTGATCGAATAAGCCTACCATTCTGTCTTCGTCTGCCAAACCTCCGTAAACATTTTTAAGATTACGTAGTCTTTCTGTATATAATCCGGCAATTCCTTTTCTCGTCAACGTTCCGATGTCTCCACCTGAACCTTTTACCCACATTACCTCAACTTCTTCATTGGTTAGCGGATCTTTTTCAATGGTTTTGCAACTTGTGTTACCTCCGCCATAATTGGTAATTCTAAGATCTGCTCCTAATATGTTTGAACGGTATAAAAATAAAGCAACCTGATCGTCTCCCAAAGATGCGGCTTTGCTTTCATCCCATAAATAATCTACGTATTTGAATGTTTTTACGTTTTCCATTTGTTTTCTTTTTGTTTTCTGAATTTTAACCCAAATTTAGACTGTAGTATTTTTTACAGCATCCCGTACTATACTGCTGAATCGATTATTTAAAGATAAATTAACACTGATATTTATCACGTTTCGATTCAGCCGTACAGTCATTTCATTAAGGTTAAATAAATTAATATTTTGATTGGTGAATAGTTTTTTAATTAATACCCAGGAAGCTGAGTAAGGTTTGGATTATCAATCAACGGATGTCCTGCAGAAGCTGCCGCAAACGGAAGTAATTCTGTTTTATTAGGTACAAATCCGTAGAAAAGACCGTCTCCACCACCTTCAATCCAGTTTGGATAGGTTCCTCCATTTTCTGCTGAACCTGTTGGTTTTGTGTAGATAATATTTCCTATCTGAAGTGCATTAAATCCTGCTGTAAATCCTACAGCTTTTCTAGCGTTACCATTAAATGTACTTGTATAAGCCTGGAACATATTGGCAGGATACCATTTGTCATCAGCTGTTGAAGTTTGTCCGTTTGCTAATGCTATAGCTTTCAAAGTCGTTTGATACGCCGCATAACCAGCCGAGCTAGTAGGAACTGCTTGAACTTGCGCAATCTGTGCAGGATCAGTTAAATCAATATAAGTCACTGCCAAGAATGGATCTCCATAAACCTGAGCATTTTTATGAAATTTGTAAAGACGGTAAACTGGTGTAGAAGCAAACTGACCTGTGCGGTTTGACAAGTTTTTCATTGCTGTTCTTGTCGCATCAATTTCGCTTGCAATACGGTTCATTCTGATCAAATCCGTACGAAGCATAAATTCGTCTGAAAATTCCCATTTACGCTCCTGAACTAGTGCTGATTCAAATGCTTGCTGACCACTTGGAATTGGAAGCGAACCAATTCCCGCACGGTTTCTTACCTGTTGTAGCGCCGCGATTCCTGCAGCTGTAGGTCCTGAATTTAAATAATTTTGTGTTTCTGCATACATCAATAAAACATCTGCATATCTGATAATAGGAATATTCAAATTACGAGCGTCTGCAGCTTGTGGCTCGACACACCAAGAAATTCTGAATTTCCCCGGCATAATACAAGAATAGGTTGTTCCTACGTCTACCCAAGTATCACTTGCGTTACCTGAATTTAAGAAATAAATACTGTAAGAAGTAGTCGCAACATCTCTACGTTTATCTGCAGCATTAAAAGAAAGATAATAACTTGGAAGTATGAACTGTAACGCTTTACGAGAACCATAAGTACCTCCTCGTGAACCCGGATGTGCATACACCCCAAATGCTGAATTGGTATTTGGACCATAGGAAGCAATATGCCAAAGCATTTCCTGATTTACGGCTGAAAAATTTCTTCTGTCGAAATTAAACCACAAAGCTTCGAAACCGCTTTTTCCTCCTTGAGCCTGTACCAGACTATTTGTACCTGCATTGATTACAGAAAGTGCTGCTGCATCTGCAATCTGATACAATTGCTGAACTCTCGCATTATCAGGACGACGAGACATGATCCCCGGAGAACTTGTATTCAGCTCCCAACGAAGAGAATATCCTGCTGCATATAAAGCTATTTTTGCTAAAAGCGCATTGGTTGATTGCTTGTTTAATCTTTCGGGTGTTCCGTTTGAAGCCGGCATATTATTTATAGATTCTTGTATATCTGCAATAACTTTATCATAAATGACGTCACGAGAAGCACGTTTAGGATAAAGCGTACTCGGATCATTAGGATCTGCTTCTTCTAAAGGAATCCAAATTGCAGGAACATCACCATAAACTCTGATTAAGTTGTAGTAGCAAAATGCACGAATAGCCTTTGCTTCTGCCAATAAAGCATCACGCTTTTGGCTTGCAGGCATATCTGGTAATCTGTCGATGGCGATATTCGTTCTTTCGATCACCGCATACATTGCAGAATAGATTCCTGTAACGGTATTCGGTGTTTTTGAATCGTACTGAAAATTACAGATATTGTATTTAGAATTATTGGTTGATCCGTCTTCCGCAGAATGGGTAACCGTGTCACCAGCTCCCAATTGATAAAACATTTCTGTAGGAACAATCCCTCTATATAAGCCTTGAACAAAAGCGTCCGCAGTTTCTATATTGGTAAATACAGATTCTGTATCTGATGAATTATATGCAGGTTGATTTAAAAAATCATCGCTGCACGAATTGATGCTTAAACCAGCAATCAAAATAGTTGGAACTATTATTAGATTTTTTAAAAGATCGCGATTAGTAAATATATTTTTCATGACTGAAACATTTAAATATTAAAAAGTAAGATTGATACCCAAAACATAACTTCTAGATCTTGGGAATGAAGAGTTGTCATAGCCAGGTGTAACGGTAACACCACTTGCCGCAGAAACTTCAGGGTCAAATCCTGAATATCCCGTAATGGTTGCTAAGTTATTCACTGTTGCATAGATACGTGCATTGGTTAACTTAATATGATTTAAAAATTCTTTAGAAAAAGAGTAACCTAATGTTACCATAGAAACTCTTAAATAAGAACCGTCTTCTACATAATACGATGAAGGATAAGTGATGTAGCTAGAATTAGTAGTACCCAAACTCCAAAGACTTGAATCTTCATTAGGATTAAGCTCTTTTAATCTTACTAAGCTTGTTGCAGCCTGTCCTGTATTAGGATCGATCACATGATAATAGTTATCTCCGAATTCTGAAGGTACATTTTGGAACATTGCATACGGACTCATACTGTGCTTAGTCGCATTATAAACATCACCACCCACGCTGAATTTCAAGAATACCGCAAGATCGAAACCTTTGTAAGAAAAGTTATTGCTAATACCTCCAATAAAATCAGGTGTACCATTTCCAATTTTTACCAGTTTTCTTGTAAACTGATCTCCTGCTTCATTATCTGCAGCAAATTTAATATCACCCGGTTTTGGAGTTCCCGAAGCTGGTTTTACAACTCCCGGTTTTAAAGTTAATGTTCCGTTTCCAGCCTGAGTAAAGTCATCAGTTGTATAAATACCCTGATAAACATATCCATACATATCTCCTAATTCTTCTCCAACCGTAGCATAATAGGTTACCATACCTGCTCTGTTGCTTCCTACACTAAAGTTTCTGAAGGTTCTCCCTTCATCTAGAGACAATACTTTAGATTTATTGAAACCTATATTAGCATCTGTAGACCATCTGAAGTTTTCAGATTTTAAGTTGATGGAGTTTAAAGTAAATTCCATACCGGTATTTTTCATAGAACCAACATTCACAAACTTACTTTTATATCCTGTAGAGGCAGGAAGTACAGTTTCCAATAGCATTCCGCTAACGTTGTTGTTGTACCATTCAGAAGTTAATTTAATTCTGTTATTAAACAAAGCAAGATCAACCCCTACGTTAGTAGATCTCATTTCTTCCCATTGTACAATACGGTTACCCAAGACACTGCTTGTCATTAAGGCTAAGTTACCTATAGTATTATTCATAGGATAATCAGTCCCTATCACATTGGTTCTGAATACATTATTTGGTATACTATTGTTTCCTACAATACCATATTCATATCTGAACTTCAGGTCATTGATATAACTGTCAACTTTAGAGTTTTTCCAAAAACTTTCTTCTGAAACTCTCCATGCTGCAGCTACAGATGGAAATACTCCCCACTGCTTATCCGGACCAAATTTTGAAGAACCGTCTCTACGAATAGTACCCGTTAATAAATAACGATTATCATAATTATAATTTACACGTGCAAAATATGAAATCAAAGCATTACTAGATCTATCCGCATCTTTATCTGCCACTGTAGCATTTGTGATGTCATCCAAGCCATAATTTAAAATAGTCGGGAATTTTGTCAGTCTCATGCTGTTGCTTTCGTTTTCCTGATAAATAATTTCATTACCAATTAAACCAGTCAGTTTATGTTTTTCTCCTAAAGTTTTATTGTAAGTTAATGTATTGGTGATTTGATATCTATATGCTTCAGAATTTGCAATACTTCCGTTGATTCCTGTGTTAACAGGATCTGTAAGAAATGCACGAGAGTTTTTATCTGAGAATGCAGTAGATTTACTATTCGTCCAGTTATATGACCCTGCTGTTCTGAATGTAAAATCTTTCAGCAAATCAAATTCAAGACCTACATTTGCTAAAAATGTTCGCGCTCTTCTGTTTTGAGTGGATGCTGCAGTTTCTATATACGGGTTTTCTGTATCAAATGAAGAATCTAAACTTGAGTAATCAGCAAAAGTCTGTGTATTAAACAACTGATCTTGTGTAAACAATGTTCCTCCAGTAATCGGTTGCAGAAGTATTTTTTTCATTCCTGAATATGCTCCACCACCGTTTGTAGAATTGGAAGTAAACATTGAACTGAAATCTAAACGTATCCCTTTATACAATTCTGAATTGATGTTGGCACGCAATGAGTTTCGTGTTTCGCTGAAATTTTGTAATAAACCGTCCTGCTTATTGTAATTGTAACTGATGAATGCCTGTGTTTTATCTGTGCCTGCAGAAACACTTACGTTATGATTCTGAGTCAAACCAGTTCCACCAAGCATTTTTTCTTGCCAGTCTAAACCATTTTCAGATCCGTATCGATTGCTGATTCTGCTAAAAGCACCTGTATAAAATCCTGGCGAATCTATCCCTAAGCTGTTATCAAAAACATTACTCCACTGCGTTGTTTTTCCCTGAAGTTGTGCCATTTCATATTGATATTTCACATATTGCTCAGGATTGGAAACCATATCTAATTTCTTCGAAAGCATATCAAATGCCATAAAAGAGTTATACTGAATGGTAGTTCTTCCTTTTTTTCCGCTTTTTGTTTTAATAACAATAATACCGTTGGATCCACGAGCTCCATAGATTGCGATTGCAGAAGCACCTTTTAATACATCAATACTTTCAATATCATTCGGATTGATAATATTTAATGCGTTATCCAATTGAAAACCATCTACAATATACAACGGCTCTGTACCCTGAGTAATAGAAGCACCACCACGAACAGTTACATTGGCAGTAGCTCCAGGAGCACCACCCGCCGTTACAATATTTAATCCCGCAGCTCTTCCTTGTAATGCCTGTAAAGCATTCATTGCCGGTGTAGCAGCTAAATCTTTCGCAGACACTGAAGATACAGATCCGGTAAGGTCAGACTTTTTTACTTTTCCGTATCCGATCACTACCACCTCTTCGATATCTTTAGTATCTGTTTTGGCAGAATCACTTACTGCCTTTTGTCCGAACATAAAGCCAGACGCAAGCAAAAACAGCGGTGCGATGAGTGGCTTAAAATTCTTCTGTTTAATTATTAAAGACATATATATTAACTTTTATTTACATTAATTATCATGTTACCAAAGTACACAGTTGCTGAAGTTCTGGCATCCTGCAATATCCTGCATTATAAAAATCATAATTTCTCTTAAATATTTACAAAAATCAGATTTAAAATTTGAAATAATTAGTAATTCGATTATATAAACTTTGATAAATTTTAGAATTATAAAACAATATTATCATGATTGTCATCAAAAAAATATTAAATGATTAGTATAAAAAAGACACTGAAAAGATCAGTGCCTTATTGAGCTTCTAACTCTTAACTATATGAATATGATAAAAATAAAATTTGTAGATGCAATACATTTTTATCGCAAAGAATTTCCATATCCTACAATTAAAATTGAAATAAACATGACGAACATTCCGAAAACAATCGTAGAAATTGTTTTTTTGGAAACTCCTTTCCATTCTTTGATGATCACCCCCATAAATTGGCTATTAAAATAATAAATGCCATGTGCAAGATCCATGAACTTGGGCCATTCCCCATTTTACTTTCTCCCATTCCGTAGAAGAAAAACTGTAAAAACCACATCGTTCCCGCCAATGCGCAGAAAATGATATTTTTTATAACAGGAACATTCTTTTTTGTGTAATCTGAATATGATTTATTTTTAAATGACAGATAAAGGCAACCAATAAGATTAGAAGCCATTCCGCCCCAAAGAACCACAACATAGGTTACATTATTCTGAAAAAGAAATTCTCCCTGTGAAGGATTTGCTATTTTCCAGGCTTCATTAGCAACGTTTGCCATTGGTTTTCCTGCTTCCAAACCGAAATTGAAACATGCGCTTAAAACACCGGAAATAATGGCAACGATTAATCCTAACCCAAATTTATATTCTGTTTTTACTTCCATTCCATGCGGATCAATAGAATCAGATTGAAGCTCTTTGTCTTTCATCACACCCGCTTTTCCACTGATGACAATTCCGAATACACAAATCAAAAGTCCTAAAAGAACCATTCTTCCCCAATCGCTTGAAAGCATTAAACCAATATTATCTTTTTCTTCTTGTGGATTAAATTCATAATAAATAGAAGGTAAAAGAGATCCGATAACCATGGTAAGTCCCAACATAATACTGCTTCCCAAAGCAACTCCTAAATAACGAACTCCCAAACCATACATAAAACCACCAATTCCCCACAAAGCACCGAATAAAAACGTCAACGCTAAAATTGATGAACTCTCATTCTGAATAATTTCCCAGAAATTAGGAATCGTAAGAAATGCAGCCAAAGGCGGAACAATAATCCAAGAAAATACACCTCCAATCAACCAAAAAGTTTCCCATTGCCATCCCTTCACTTTCTTGTAAGGCAGATAAAAACTACCTGAAGAAAAACCTCCTAAAAAATGGAAAATAACTCCTAATAATGCATTCATAATTTATCGTATTGGTTGAGTTTGAAAATTAACAAGATGTAATCGATTGCGCATCTTGTAGTGTCATGCTTAAACTTTTGAAAAAATAAGATTTTTTATCATTTGAAACATAAATTCTTCAACTGATTGTTTTAATGACAGTTACAAGCGTTTCAATCAGATTATATTTAAAAACTGTTAACCAAAAATATGCATCAATTCTTCATTATTCTTGCTTTTTAATAATTTAAATATGGTTTTCATTTTTAAATCAACAAAAAAGGCTTAACGATTTTCATCATTAAGCCTTTCAATTTTACTAAAAAAATTAAATTTATTTCAACTTATAAACCTCGCTTCCGGCAAGCAATAAACACCCTAAACCGTAGTCTTCAAAATCCGGTTCTTTACTTACAGAAAGTGGTTGCCCGTCTTTTGGTTCTTTTCCAGTTCCCTGTACCCAACCTAAAAATCCGTTTGGCTGCACTGAATCTTTCACAATTGCATTCCAGGCTTTAGTCAAAACTGGCAGATAAGTATCTCTGTCAATCAATCCATTATTAATTCCATACGCCATTCCGTAAACGAATAAAGCGGTTCCCGTCATTTCTTTTCCTCCAAAATTCGTTGGATCGTGCAAACTTACATTCCAAAAACCATCTTCACGCTGAATTGGGAGCAAAGCAGCCAACAAATCTTTATAATCCTGCAAATATTCCTGATAATGAGGATCAGATTTCGGCGTATCTTCAAGGGTTTTAGCCAAAGCAGCCACTACCCAACCGTTTCCTCTGCTCCAATAACAATCTTCCCCATTCGGTTCTTTGTAAGGCGGAACAAAACTTTTGTCTCTCCACCAGATTTTATCGACCTGATTATACAGACCATTTCCGCCGTGTTTATATTTTGTGTAAGCATACATTTCGTAGTTTTTATCAAAATATTTTTGCTCTCCTGTGATTCTCCCCAGTTTCGTGAAAATCGGCATGCTCATTTGGAGCGCATCAATCCACCACCAATCATCAACTTTTGGTGTAGCAATCATACTGTCCATCGAAGCTTTTACATTTTTAATTCTTTCAGGATGCTTTTTACCGTCGATTTCATACAAATCTATGTAGGTTTGTCCGCAAGCCTGATGATCGGCATTTCTGGTATAAGTTCCACGCATCAAATCCCATTTATGATTATTTGCCCACGACATTGCGTAATCATAATATTCTTTTTTAGGATCAACTTTATACAAAGCAATGAGCCCTTCATAATAAACAGCTCTTGTCCAAAGATTACTTGGCCACACTTTTTTACCAACGATATCTTTTCCTGTATCGGGCCATTTGTTCATGAAATATTGATTGGCTCTTCTTGAAACTTCCAAAACGTCTTTTTTATTCGGAAGCTCTACTTTGCTTGCAGTGCTCTGTTTCTGAACCGAACAGGAAGTCACACCTCCCAAAATCAGTACAAAAAAGCTTGCTGTTAATAGTTTTTTCATAATATTTTTATTTTATATATTTTTTAAGTTGACAACCCTTTAAGTCTTTAATTCCTTTTGTCACCAATTCTGCATTGAGAATTGCTCCTGCTTCATTGGTATGAGTATGATCTTTTGGAAAGAAAACTTTTACTTTTTCAGAGCCCATTTCTTCATATTTTGCAATGACCATTGTATTTAAATCTAAAAAATAAGCTCCGGTCTGTTTTGCAACTTCTTGAGCCCAAATTCCGTACTGATCTTTTTCTATCTTTCCGTTTTTATCAAATTTATTTCTCGGAACAGGAGAAACGATAATAGGAATCGCTCCTTTAGCTTTCGTTTCATTCGCATATTTCCTAATATAATAACCGTAAGTGTAAACTGTTTCATTTACTTTACGAATCGAATTGTAAATATCTTTAGATTCTTCACCAATCCCTTTGATAGTTCCTCTTGCTCGTAATGTATCGGCTAATTCACCGCCATCATTATGACCAAATTGCATTAAAACATAATCTCCTTTTTTTATCGTTTTCATAATAGAATCCCAACGACCGTCCGTCAAAAATGTTCTGCTGCTTCTCCCTCCTTTTGCGTGATTTTGAATTTCAATTTTGTTCGTATCCAAAAAAAGATTCATAAAACTTCCCCATCCCCAAAGCAAATCAGAGCCTTTTCCAGAACCGTTTTGTACCGTAGAATCTCCAATAATATAAAGAACAGGTTTGTCCTGAATCTTTTTAAAGGAAACCCCAACAAAGACAACCAATAAGATAAACGGAATAATGATTTTAATTTTCATAATTGATTATTGTTTTGGAATTATTGTATAAATATTTGGTTTTGGAATTTCTTTCAACGATTCATCCAGATAATAATCGGTATGCGGTGGCTGATTGTAGCCTACATTTTGCCAAACAATACTTAATCGGTATTGCGGGTTATGCATCAAAGTATATAATCTGTGCTTGGTAGGAATTGTTGTAGAAAAAATTCTCAATTCCTTGTTATCAGCTGTTCTGTACATTACTTCTTCACGCCAGTCTCCAAAAAGATCGGCAACTAAAGAAGGGTTCTTTTTAGTTCCGTTATTCGATTCACACTGAAAATTTTTAGCGTCAAAAATTAGATTCGATTTTTCTTTTTTCCAGTCCCATTTTGAAACAACTGTTCCATCTAAAATTTCGCTTAAAAAATCTCCGTCCCAATAAATTCCCATATTGGCAGGAGGATTTTTTTCGCTGCTTTTTTTTCCTTTTGTATTGTAAACGCCTTTCAAACCGGCACCGGCTGCCCAAGATTCTGAACCTTCATAACGAGGATCAATATTTAAAGACAAACCTCTTCCCGGTCCCTGAAATTTACCTGCTTTACTATAAACTGTAGAAGGTAATTTCCATAAAACATTTCCTGTTTTTCCGTCTCTGAAATGGGCTCCTGCATCATCAAATCTTTCCTGAATATCAAAAATTTCCAGTCCGGGATTTGATGGATCTAAATCTCCAACGTGTAAAGCGTCACCGTGACCATAACCTGTGCTGTTTAAAACTTTTCCATTGTCATCCACCGTCATTGCACCAAAAATAATTTCATCTTTTCCGTCATTATCTACATCTGCAATGCTCAAATTATGATTTCCCTGTCCACGATATTTTTTATTTTCTTCCGAACTTTCGGTATCAAAAAGCCAGCGAAGGCTCAATTTTTTATCTTTAAAATCCCAAACTGCAATTGCAGTTCTTGTATAATAGCCTCTCGACATAATTACACTCGGCGTTTTTCCGTCGAGATAAGCGACTGCTCCTAAAAATCGGTCAATACGATTCCCTTTTGCATCACCCCAAGTCTCAGTCATTTCTTTATTGGTTGGATTTAAACTGCCTGCAAATCTTGGAACTTCATAATTTACCGTATGAATTTCTTCGCCAGTTTCTCCGTTAAAAACCGTCAGATACTCCGGTCCGGAAAGAATCATTCCATTTTCGTTGACGTAATTTTTGGTTGGGTCACCAATGAATTTTCCTTTTCCGTCTTTGCTTCCGTCAGCGGTTTTCATTACTACTTCCGCTTTTCCGTCCTGGTCTAAATCATAAACTAAAAACTGTGTGTAATGCGCTCCTTCTCTGATATTTTTACCTAAATTAATTTCCCACAAAAATGTTCCATTCATTTTATAAGCCTGAATAATTGGCTCATCAGTCATCCCTTTCTGACTGTTATCTTTCGATCTTCCGGTTTGATGAAGAATAATCTCATATTCTCCGTCACCATCCAAATCAGCAACTGATGCATCATTCGGAGTATACCCTTCCGGAGTTTTTAATGGAATTGAAAAATAAGGCTTTTGATTTGCTGAATATTTCGCAAAATCCTGATCAACCTCCTGATTTTTGGTATTAGATTTAACAAAATAAGTGTAATTCTTTGCTTTGTCTGCAGTTTTATCTAAAAAATTGGTTTCGTTAAGCAACGGTTTTGAATTCAATTTTATGGTTGAATTATTTTCCGTTCGGTACAAATCAAAGTGCGTATTCTGAGCTTCTGTTCCCAACAAACGCCAACTTACAAAAACGCCAGATTCTGAAGGCATTGCAACAATTCCTCTTTTCAGATATTCCATTTGTCTTTGAGCAAAAATTGTTTGCGAAAGAAAAAGGGTGGATGTAATGAAGATATATTTGATTTTCATAATTCTATATCAATATCTAATTATTTTTATATTTTGACTAAAGCCGAATTTGAAACTTCATTTTTTAAACGGGCTTCCTTCGACAAGCTCAGGATGACATATCCGTTTCTATTGATTTTAATCATTCTTGATCTCAATCCTTGTCAAGGTTTTGAACCTTGACAAGGATTTTTGCATTGAATCTCTCGCAGCCCGACCTGAGTGGAGCTCTTTTTGCGAGGAGGTACGACGAGCAAAAAAGCGGGAACGGAGGGCGGAAAAAGCTGTCCAAATCAATTTAATGATCTTAGTTCAACCGATTGCGCAAATTCAATTATTTCGTAGAAGCCTGTTTTAGTAACCACTTTACCCATTCTTCAGTCCCCTGATAATTCGTGAAATCTGCGGGTAGTTTTTTGCCGTCGATATATTCGTTGTAGCACCACGGGTCGCCCAATGCGAAAACGATTCCTTTGCCAATCTTTGCGATGGCTGCGATATTTTTGCCTTCTGCAGACAGCAATTCTTTCGCCGGACTTTTCACGGAAACTGTCGCCACTTCCTTCATATATAATTTCTGTTCGGAGAAAATTTCGTTTCCTTTCGGAACCATCACTTTTCCTTGCTCAAATTCTCTTTTCTGAACTCGGTTGTAACTGTCTTCATTGAAATGAATTCCGAATTTATTAGCCAGTTTATTGAAATTTTCAAACTCGGAATTTCCTTTGTCATTGCTCAATAAAACCAGAACACCTCCTTTTTCAACCCATTTCACGAGGTTTTTAATTGATTTGGCATCGACTAGATTGGCTTTTCCACCATAAGCTTCTTTGTCTATATCCGCATCAACGATGATGTAGACATTGGCATTTTTTAAGTCATTTTTTGATGGAGCGGTCGTCAAAGTGCTGATTTCTGCGCCTTGTTTTTGGAAGATTTCTCCTAACAGAGAAAACCCTCCGTTGGTGGTATTATTCCACGTGTAATGCCAAGACTCTAAGACTTTTGTTTCTTTGTTTTCTCTTTTCTCATTGTTGAAAAAGTTATCTAAAACAACTTTCGGTTTCTGTTGAGCATTGGCAAAACCGACGGTCAGCAAAGTTCCTACAACGAATGATCTTATGATATTTTCAGTCATAATTAATTTTTATTTTGAATAATGAATTGGAATTAATTGAATGTCACCATCCAAACCGGAAGGCTGAACTTTCCAATTCGATGCATCAAAAGCTTTATAATCAATATTCACAAAATTAATTTCGTGATAATTTCTCCATTGAATTTTATTTTGATCCATAAATCGAATTCGGTTCGCCATCAGATTAGATACTTCAATTTGAATGGTATTTTTCCCTTTTTTCAGATATTTTCCAATGTTGATTTCAAAAGGATTGCTCCAGACAATTCCGGCATCGTTTCCATTGACAATCACTGTTGCACTTTCGTAGAGTTTATCAAACTTTAAAAGATAATCGTCAGCTTTATTTTTCTTCAAATTGAAAGTCGTAGTGTAAACTCCAGTTCCCGAAAAGCTTTGCGTTTGATCATCTTCTATAAAATTTGTCCATGGTTGAAGTTTTTCAATTGATCTTGACTTCGGAAGTTCAGGTCCACCTTCTTTGAAACTTAGTTGCCAAGCTTGATTTAAAACAATAGGCGCATCCGTTTTCTCAGTATATTTCCATTTTGAAATTGAATTATCCGGAATTTCTGAAGCTTTTATAATTAAAGATTCTCCTGATTTTAGCTGAACTTTCACCGAATTGTTCTCAGTTTCAGCGATTCCAAAATCACCATTTTCAGGGTTCATCAAAGCAACTTGTTTTCCAACAAAATTCAGTGAAATGTCTTGATTGATTTCCTTTGATGTGTGATTGACAATGTAATAATATTTTCCACCATCGAACTTTCTTCTGACGAACTTCAATCCTGTATCTGTTAGTTTTTCTCTTTCGATTTTTAAAAATTCTAAACCTTTTTCCACATAGGAAGTCAAGATAATTTTTCCTTTTCCGAATGTTGCTGATTTAAAATTTCCATTTTGCTGAAAAGGAATTGATTTCCACAAAGAATTTAATTCAGTTTTTCTTTTTTCTGCTTCAAAATATCCCGGAATATTTTTCGGTTCATTCTGAAATATGATAGATGCACCGTTTTGAGCTAAATTTAAAATATTTTTTAAGGTAGATTCTGGCAAATAATCCAATTGAGGAATGATTAAAACTTTGTACGAACCGCCTTCCTTTGAAACCTGAATATTTTGGTTATCCAGCTTCGCCTCACTAATCATTTTGTCGGAAACCATATCTAGAGAATAGCCGGATTTGCCCAATTTATCAAGGTTTTTATAAAACTCAGTGGGTTGTAACCACTTTTCAATATTGTGAATTTTAAAAGCAAAATCTTTCCCTTTCGGACTAGCCCACTGGTCGTAAACCGGCCAGTAAATCAACAGTTCATTATCTGATTTTCCGCTTTGCAACACACTTTGCGTGCGTGCAACATAAGAATTGAGTCCACTCAACTGTGGCCACAAACTGTTCTCAGGCACAAAATTGGTCGATGCATAAAACAGCCATCCTGGAAACTTTATATCTGCCGGCGTGTAAGTTGTTCCGTGATAAAAAACGTGATTGATTCCTGATAAAAAAACCTGCTCCACTTCAGGTTTTGCCTGTGACCACGAGGTTTTAAAATGCTCCGTCAGCCAGGTAAAAGTCTCATTCGAAATCAGTTTTTTGCCCATTACATTGGCTGCCGAAGAAGAAAACTTCAACATATTAATATCGGGAACATCCGATTTTTGAATGTCCGCGCTGTCTCTTTTCAAACCTAAAATATCAAACGGCGTACTTCCAAATGTTTCAGATTCAGGAATATCGACCGCTGCGTATAAATCCAGCAGATTCCCTGGGGAACCGTGTGCCTGATTGGTATTTATGGAGTTTTTGGAATGTGCCCAATTTGTAAAATCTTTGGTGAAACGATTTAAAATCAAGTCGCTCAAAGTTTCCCTGTAATCAGATTTTATTCTTGCTGCGATTTCGTTTTCCTCATTGCCCACCAAATATTTGATGTACGGACTTAAATCATAACCCCGTCTTTTTTGAAATTCCGATTTAAAATCAGGCGTCCAGTCGGCGTTGTAAACTTCATAACTGTCGTTGAAAAAAGAACGAATTCCATAATTTGAATTTCCAAAAGCTTTATCGAAAGTTTTAAGATAATCTTTTGTCGCATTGGGCGAAAAATGGTCTAATGTATACCCTTCGCCACCCGGCGCGGCGCGTTTTACCTTCTGTAAAGTTTTACCAATAAAAACGGCGTAGATTGTCCACTTTCCTGATGTCGGTTTCCAGTTTAAAGTTCCGTCAGCATTGATTTTATCGGTTAAAACGAAAGCTTCATTTTTTTCATTATAAGCGGTTACAATATCTAATTTTAAGGTTTTTAAATTCTTCTGCTTTTCGTCTTTCAGAACAATTTTTTCTGAGAATTTTTCATTCGGTTGAATCTCGTAAGTCTGAACAATCATTTTGGTCGCCGCATCATTTTCACTGACTTGCGGTCCGCCAATTGGCCAACCTGTTCCGACCGACATATCGACGCCCATATTCAGGCTTTTTGCTTTGGTGGTCGTGAATTGCAACATTTTCATCCATTCCGGAGAAAGGTAATTGATGTAAGTGTTTTCGAAACCTTTTGCACCGTAAATCGGAACAATTTCAACGCCTCCGAAACCAGCTTTATTTAAAGTGGTCAGTTGTTTGTCTAATCCATTTTCGTCAACAGCGCTTCCCATCCACCACCAACGGGTCCAAGGTTTTGCGGTCTCGGTAACTGTTGGCCACGGATTCTGTGCGGAGAGATTTCCGATGGCAAAACAGAGAAGACTTATACTGACAATATTTTTAATTTTCATTACTTAACATTTTAATTTAGCCGTACTTAAATTAACCACAAAAGTCACAAAAGATTTTGGACACATTAGTTATTTTAAGTGAGTGATTCGGTTTTTTAGAAGAACACATTAGTTTTGAAAATCAAAGATTTTCTTCTATGGCTGAATCACGATGTCGCCCTTTCAGGGCTTGCTCACATTCTTATTCATCTTATCATTGGGCTTCACCCAATGCTGTTTGACAACGTCCTTTCAGGACTTTACGCATTCATATAAATTATTTCCCCCGAACTGTCTCCCATATCTGATCCATCTTTTAAAGAAATTTTGCTTCCTTTAGAGTCGGGGGCAAACAAATTCCTTTTTTTGAATCACACTTACTATTTAATTTCCATCAGGCTTTAAAGATTCCATAAAAACAGATTCCGGCCAATGGAATTTTTCGACATCATCGGGTTTATTTGGGTTAAAACTTTTATAATTTTCTGAAATATATTTCTTTAAAGGTAAATTTTGGTCGACGATAGATTTCACAACACATTTTGCCAATTCGTAAGCTCCATACGTGTTAAAATGTGTATCATCAGCCAAAGCCGTCGGTTGGTTAGGATAAGAATTTGCAGGATAATGCACGAATGCTTTCTTTGCTTCTTCCGGTCCCATCACTTCGAACAAGGTTTTGCTTAATGCATTCAAATCAATTAAATCAATCTTTTCTTCCTTCGCAATTTCCCGCATCGCCTCCGGAAAATCATCCAGTGTATTAATAATTTTATTATTTTCGTCAAAAGCTCTGCGGTTCATTGAAGTCACCAAAACCGGAATTGCGCCCAATTCTTTGGCCTTCAAAATCCATTCATTCAGTCGTTTTCTGTAACCGGATTTCGTGCTGTTGCCCGCTTTTTGGTCGTTGTGCCCAAACTGGATGAAAAGATAATCGCCTTTCTTTATTTTATTCCAGATTTTATTGATTCGATGGCGGTCTTCAAAGGCTTTTAAAGTCTCACCGCTTTCAGCATAATTGGCAATCACGACTTCATTTGGAACAAAAAAATACGGCAACATCTGTCCCCACGACGCCCAAGGTTCGTACTGCGCATCCACAACCGTTGAATCGCCAGTTAAATAAATAGTTTTCGCCGTTTTGTTGGGTTGAATGATAACTGAGCAAACTTTCGGTGCTTTATCATTAAATTCAATCGTCAACAGATTGTCCCAATGCAGATATTTTCTTTCTCTCGGTTTTAATTTTACAATTCCGATTTGAGTTCCATTTTGATTTCGTATGATGCTATCTTTTACGTGAACTGTAATTTGTTTTTCTACAACTTCGCCTTGTTTTGTTCTCACATCATTCAACATCAATCGGCGGTTTTCTATACGGACTGTGGTTTCAGAACTTCCTCTAGTATCGCCAAGATTTAGTTTGATATCATAATTTCCTTCAGGAATTGCCACAGAAAAATAGAAAGGTTTGTCGCTCGTGATAAAATCTCCCGTCAAAGTATTTCCGCCGTTGTCAACAGATTTTAAACCGGAAATATCCATAAAACCATAACCTATTTTCTTGTCAAATTTTGAAGTTGGATTAATTGGAATGAAACCTTTTTCCACTCTGTTTCCGCCAAAATCAAATTTGAAAGTGGTTTGCTGCCCAAAATATAATGAACAGATAAATACTATTAAAAAAGAGAAACCGTTTTTCATTATTAATCCGTTAAAATATTTTCTTTTGGCATTGTAAACTGCTTATTTTCATCGCCCAAATCAGGTAATCCAAAATAGAAATACAATGTTCTTTTAAACTTTCCATTCAAGTGATTCAATTCACTTTCAGGCCCTAAAGTTTCGGTTTTATCGTTAATATTAAACGCCAAAACAGTTCCTAAAGGAGGGATTGCATCTAAAAATGAGATATTTCCGCTTGGCAGTTTCGGATAATCTTCCGCTCCGTAAATTCCATAAAAATCAAAAAGTCTGACGAACATTTTTTCTTCTTTTGTTCCGATTGTTATTTTTCCTTCTGCTGTATCTAATTGCAACCAAGAAACCTCATCAAAATATCCTTTGAATTCAGGATAAATCCACGGAGATTGTCCGGTTCTTGTTGAGTTTTTTAAGTTTTGCCAAACATTAAAAGTTTGTCCCTGAGTTCTGTTTTTCCAAACGTGATAAGGTCCTTTTCCGAGCCATTTTGCATTGATTACATAATTTTCAGGATAGTCAAAACTTATCCCTGCAAATTGATAATCTCCAGACAAAGAATATTCATAGTTTAATTCTAAAATTCTGTTATGATTCAGTTTCCAAATGATTTTATTCCCGTTTTTATAATTGACTTCAATCAGTTGATTTTGTCCTTCTGCAAAAGATTTCATGGATGATAATTCCATTGTTTCATTGACGAAAAAAGGACCATTTTTAAAGGTCATTTTTTTGCCTTTTTTATCCACAATTACTGATTTTAAAAGTCCATCTTTTTTTCCGATGGCAAATTCCTTTTCGTCTGATTTTAAAATAAATAATGAATCATTTTCTATAATCGAAACAGGAAATTCTTTGATTAAAAATTTTGAAAGCTGTTTTGAAATTTCATCATTAGAGGTAATTTTCCAAGTCCAGGTATAAATTTCTTTTCCAAATTTGTCTATTGCAGTTAATAATAAACCTTCACTTTCTTTCCAGTTTTGAGGAAGATTTAGTTTAATATTTCCTTTTGCTGTTGGTTTAATATTCGGAGATTCTGCTTTTCCAATTTTAACCAAATCAAATCCTGATTCTAAAGAAAATGGTGTTTTAAACTTAACTAATTTCCACTCAAACTGACATTCATTTAAATTCGTAAAATGGTAACGGTTTTCGATAGGAATAATTCCATTAAAATCATTCGGAAGTGTTTTCAAATCAATTTTCACCGGACTGTAAATTTCTCGAATCGCATAAAAACTTCCCTCTTTTTCACGATGAGGTCCCACAACTCCGTCGGGAGCGTTGATGGCGTTCACATCAATCTGATTGTTAAAATCGGTTCGTACCAAACCTTCATCCGCAAAAGCCCAAAGAAAACCACCCGCTCCTTTTTTTGAATTCCAGTGAAGTTCCCAATAATCGGCTAAAGAAGTTCCGCCACCGCCGTCGTCTTGAGCGTGCAAAAACTCAGTCGGCATATAAATATTTTCACCTTCAAGAATTTTTTGTGTGCTGTAATAATCTTCGTAATGGTTGCAGTCGATTCCGTTGAAAGCGTTTCCAGGTTTGTGATGCGCGTGAATTACAGGACGGTTTGACAAGTCATATTTTGCAAATTCGGTATCCAAATCAAAATTATGTCCACCTTCATTTCCGTTGCTCCAGAAAATAATGGAAGGATGGTTTGCGTCTCTTATAACCATTTCTTTCACCAGCTTTTTTCCAACTTCTGTGCTGTATTTTTTTTGCCAACCTGCTAATTCATCCAAAACATATAGACCGAGAGAATCGCAAATTTTTAAAAACGATTTGTTCGGCGGATAATGAGCGCAACGAACGGCATTCATATTCATTTCTTTGATGAGCTGAACATCCATTAAATCGATATTTTCATTGACTGCTCTACCCGTTTCAGGCCACCAAACGTGACGGTTGATGCCTTTCATTTTAATCTTCGTTCCGTTGATAAAAATTCCGTCGCCTTTTCGGACTTCTATGGTTCTGAAACCGAATTTTTCTTCGGACTGAAAGATTGTTTTTCTGTTTTTATTTAAAGTGAATTTTGCTTTGTATAAATTCGGTGTTTCAGCCGTCCACAATTTTGGATTTTTAATGGAAAATTGAATTTGTTTTAAAGTGTCTCCTTTTTTTATTTGAACCTGAGATTCTGCAACCAAATTATTTTTAACATCAAATAATTTAACTTGTAAATTGTTCGCAGAATTGATTCCTTTTAAATGAATATTTGAACGAAAAGTTCCGTCTGCTTTTGCATCAATCGCTGTCCAGGAAATATGTTCTTTTGAAGTGGCTTCTAAATAAACAGGTCTGAAAATCCCGCCTAAAACCCAATAATCAGCAAGACGTTCCGCGTTGTTGACCGATTTATCAGCGGACATTTTGGAAACTTTGACTTCCAAAATATTTTCTTTGCCGAAATTTAATTTATCGGAAATATCATATTTAAATTCATAAAATGCGCCTTGATGAATAGCTCCGGCTGATTTCCCGTTGATCTTCACTTCGGTATCGGTCATTGAGCCTTCGAAAACAATGTTGATGGTTTTTCCTTTCCAGGAATTTGGAATCGAAAATTGGTGTTTGTACAAACCTATTTCATCATTGAATTTAAAATTTTTGCCGTAGGTTACATAATCTCGTCCGTAATTGTATGAACCAAAACCTTGCTGTTCCCATTGAGAAGGAACCTGAATTTTATCCCAGCTTCCTGATTTTCGTCCACCGTTTATCCAAAAATCCCATTCTTTGGTATGCTCAGAATCTTTCCCGCTCAGGAATTGAATTTCCTTAGATTGAGAATGCAATAATTGAGAGCATAAACATAAAAGAACGAATATTTTGGAAAAACAACTCATTTTGCAGCAATATCGGAATCGTCTTTTTTATCGTAAGATTGCGTAAGAGAAGCAACTTGCTCCACCTTAATATTTTTTTGTTTTAAGTTTTGAATATTATTCAGGTTTTGCATTTCAGGTTTTAAGGCTTTGATTTTGAAATTTTCAAAAGTAAAATCTTTCAAATCAAACAAATCTGATTTTTCAATTGAGAATGCTGTTTCGCAACTTAAATCGATGTTTTTGATGGTAATATTATTAGCCAATCCTTTTCTCGGTCTTTCTTCGCCTTTCAAATCAAAAAACTGGTTCCAGCCTTTTACATAAATAAAGGTTTTTACATTTCCTTTAATGTTGTCAACCGTCAGATATTCGTAATGTTGAGGCGTGTCGGGACGCATTTTTAAGTGTAATAACCTTGAAGCATTTTTCACTTTAGAATTACGAAGAATCACGTTGTAATTGTGAATCGATTCGCTTCCGCAAGTCAAAACAGAATGACAGAAGCCAAAAGTATTGTCTTCAATAAGAATATTTCTGTTTTCTCCATTATTAGGGTCTTTATCGGCTTTCGGACCTTTTCCTCCTTTTAATGCAATCGCATCATCGTTGACTGACATATAGCAATTTTTAATCAAGAAATTCGTGCACGCATCAATATCAACCGCATCTGTACTGGGTGCTTTTACAGGTTCTTTCGGAGCAAGAATTGTTAGATTTAATAATTTAACAAAATGTGATTTATAATAATGGGTGCTCCAAAATGGTGAGTTTTTAATGGTAATTCCTTCAACCTGAACATTTTTTGAATTGGAAACGTAGATAATTCTTGGTCTCATTTCATCCATATTGGTGCATTTAGGATTCCATTCGCGTCTTTTCCAGAATGATTTCCAGTATCGAAGTCCGTTTCCATCCAAAGTTCCTTTTCCTGAAATGGTAAAACCATCCAATCCGTCTGCGTTGATTAAAGCTGGAAAATATTTTACAGTTTGCCCTTCCATTCTCGTTGTCACCACCGGAAAATCATTGATATCATCGCTTCCTTTTAATTTTGCTCCGTTTTCCAAATGTAAATGCGTTCCTTGTTTAAAGAAAAGTGAACTGATGAGAAATGTTCCTTTCGGTATGATAATTACTCCTCCGTTTTTTGAAGCTTCATCGATAATATTTTGAACCTGTTTTGTCTGAAGAATTGTACTGTCATTCTTCACTCCAAAATCTGTGATGATGTATTTCTTTCCTAATTTATTGATGTCAGTAGACTTGTTTTCTTTAAACCATTTCGGAATTACAGTTCCGTCGGGGAATTTGTCCTGACTTTTTAGTCCGGTTGAGCATAAAGCGAGAATCAAGAGAGACCCAATCAATTTGGATGTATTTGGAAATTTCATAATGTATTTATATTGCTGTATGATTTGATTCTTGTGAATAGCTGTTTAAAAAACACAAAAATCAGTAAAATAATTTTCAAATTGATTATCTGTAGATTATCCCAATACTTTATTTAACGCAAAGTTCGCAAAGATTTTTTTACAACTAACTGCTTTTAAAGTTCGCAAAGGCGTTTCACTCAGCAAAGAGTACAAAGGCATTTGAATAATGACATATTACAAATAATTAGAAAGAAAATTATTCTTTCATTTCATTTTCATAAAAATATACATTCCGAGACTTTACAGCATCCTGCTCTTTCATGTGGAGAATTTGAAAGAAATTTGATATACAGGAAACCAATATTATGATTTAAAAAAATAATTTTCTCGCTGATTAAGCTAATCACGCAGATTTTAAAAAGTTTAAGCAATTTTGAAAGTAAAAAAATTTACATCAATCAGCTAAATTTTTCAAACTTCTATTTAAACTTCTAACAGAAATCCCTAAATATGCTGCTAAATCTTCTTTGGAAAGCTGAATATCCTGTTTTGACTGAAGCTCAAAAAGTTTCCGCAAACTGTGTTCAACTGTATATAATTGCTGAAAAGAAGCCCGCTTTGAAGTATTCACAATGCGTTCTGCAAAAGCATCGACAAGCAAAGCATTGAGTTCTAAATTATTTTTTAAAAGTTCGCGAAAATAAGGAACCGACAACGCATACACCGAAACATCGGTCATTGCCTCGATATTGCATAAACAGGGAATATTTCTAATACATTCTATCTCACCAAGAATTTCGCCTTTTCCTAAAAACTCAAGAATAAATTCTTTATCGTTTTCTTCACTGAAATAGCATTTTACGATCCCCTCTTTCATCAGCATCACTTTGGATGATTTGTCATTCTGCATCAAAAGTCTTTCTCCTTTTGCAAACTGTTTCAAGATCACATCTTCTTTTCGCTCCTGTTTCTCGTAAAGTTTTGTAATAAAATCTAAAAAAGTCTGGTTTGTGCGTAACATATGTTTATTCGGGACAAATGTCCTTTCGGGATTTTTTATATAGGTTGAAATTTGCGGCAGAAAAATACACAATACTGCTGAGAAATAAAATTAGTGATTCTCATCAATTTTTAATATAAAATTTAATAAAATATGAAACAGCTTATTAAGCAAGAGGACTGGAAAAGAAAGGAACATTTTTTATTTTTTTCAAAATTTGAAGAACCTTTTTTTGGAGTAACCATTACGATTGACTGTACTTTAGCGTATCAACAAGCGAAGGCAAAAGGAAACTCTTTTTTTCTTTATTATCTGTACAGGTCTTTAAAAGCAGCAAATGCAATAGAAAACTTCCGTTATAGAATTATTGATAAAGAAGTGTATCTGTTTGATCAGATCAATGCTTCTGCAACCATCAACAGACCCGATGAAACCTTTGGTTTTTCTTATATGGATTATGATAAAAATGAAGAATTATTTAACCAAAATGCAAAAGAAGAAATTGCAAGAGTACAGCAATCTAAAGGCTTGATTCCTGCAGGTTCGGGAGAAAATATCATTCATTTTTCTGCGGTGCCGTGGTTTGATTTCACTTCACTTTCCCATGCAAGAAGTTTTACATTTCCCGACAGTTGTCCAAAAATCTCATTTGGTAAAGTAACCGAAAATAATGGTAAAAAATTGATGTCTGTCTCTATTCATGCCCATCACGGATTGATGGATGGTTTTCATATCGGATCATTTGCTGAAAAATTTCAGGAATTGATGAATGAAATATAGGTTCAAGAATCATAATTAAAAACACCGTCTGTGGAATTTGCAGACGGTGTTTTATTTAAATTAAATTTTTGAACAAAAATCAATGTCCGTGATCGCCAGAATTTGATAATTTAGCATTCACAAAAAAGGCACCTTTTGTAACCACAGATGCATCTGCAGGAATTTCGTTAACGGTAGTAATTGCCGTATATCCCATATCGGAAGAACCTTTTACAACTTCTATTTTTTCGAAATTGACTGTTTTAGATTCTTTTTGGTTTGCTTTCTTTTCGTGTGCGTGTTCACCTTTTTCTTCAGCGTGTTCTTCAGGTTTTTTATTTGTTTTAATAAAAATATAATATTTGCTGTCTGCTTCTACAATGGCTTCATTAGGAACTGCCGGTGTCGTACTTTTATCAAGACTTACAATTCCGGTGATATTCATTCCGTCGATTAATCCGGCTTTGTTTCCTGTGACAGAACAGTGTACAGAAATGGTTTTGCTTTCGTTTTCAAAAGATGAACCGATGCTGAATATTTTTGCATCGTACTCTGTTTCCGGATTATTAGTCAGTTTGAAATGAACAATTTGCCCGACTTTCATTTTTGGTAAATCTTTTTCAAAAACCTGTAAATCGAGATGCAGAGAACCATTATCAATCACATCAGCAACAGGTGATGAGATATCAACGTAACTTCCTATCTGCGCAGAAATATTACTCACCGTTCCGCTAATTGGTGATGTGATGACCAAACCTGAACGTAAATTACCATTATTCACATTTGCAGGGTTGATTCCCATAATCTGAAGCTGTCTTTGTAAAGATGATTTTTGAGTTCTTAAAGTTTTCAGCTCAGCATCAGAACTTTGCAGGTTTTTCTTTGCACCGGCATCATTATCAAACAGTTCTTTTTGTCTTCTGTATTCCTGTTCAGCAAACGCAATTCTGCTTTTTACCGTGAGATACTGTTCTTGCAGCTGGATATATTCAGGATTACTTATCGATGCGATGACCTGCCCTTTTTTTACAAAATCCCCAATCTGAACATTCAAAGTCTTTATAATTCCGCCATACATCGAAGTGATGGTCGCCTTATTATTGTTTGGAACCCGTAATGTTCCATTTGCTTTAATCTTGGAAGTCAATTCTTTTAATTCAATTTTCCCTAAAGTAACACCCACGCTTTTTATTTGCTCATCGGTAAGACTTGCAATCGTTTGAGGAGCTTCTTCGCCGTGTTCTTCGGTTTGTTCCGTCTTAATTTCTCCTTCAGGTTCTGCAGTTGTTTCTTTTTTTCCGCAGCTTACGAGGAAAATAAAAGTAAGGATGATATAGATGATATTTCGTTTCATTTTATTTGTTGATTAAAGAATTAATGATGATTACAGACTGATTGACCTGTTGTATAGACTCCAGATATTTCAGCTGAATATTAGTGGCGGTTTGCAAAGCAAATAAATATTCAACATAAGAGATTTCTCCGGTTTTATAACCAAGTTTTCCTGCCTTAACGATTTTTTCGGCATTGGGTAAAGCCTGGTCAACGTAATATTGATATTGCTGAATGTCTTGCTGATATTGGTTTAATGCATTTTCCAACTGAGCGGTCAATTGTTTTTGCTGTTGTTTGGCATTCGATTCTGCTATTTGTTTTTGATATTCCAAAGACTGAATTCGTGCTTTGGTCGCTCCAAAAGTCAACGGAATTGCAACTCCGATACTTGCAACACTGAAGCGGTTTCCTGCATCATAATATTTTTCCTGACCATTCAACGTATGAAAACCTATAATCGACTGATTGGTATAGCCTAAAGTAAATTCAGGCAAACCTTGTGACTTTTCAACATTTTTATTCTTATCGGCAATTTCCATTTCCTGATAAAAAGCTTTTACAGTCGGATGATTGGCAATAGCTGTGCTGTCCAGAACATATTCTGCTTTCAAAGGTTCATAATTTTTATTGAAAGAAATCTGAATATCATCATCTGTATTCAGAAGGGTTTTCAGGTTTTTGTAGGCATTATTAAGATAGATTTTATTCTGATTTAATAATAAATTGATTTCCCCTTTCTGGGTTTCAGCTGTACTTATTTCTATTTTTTTGATGTCACCTGCATTAAATCTTACGGTTGCAATCCTGATAAAATCCTGATAAAGACTATCCAGTTTCAACAGTTTATTTTGATTATAATGCAGATATTCAATTTGATAAAAATACGTTCTTACTTGTTTCGCCAATTCATTAACCGTAATTTCTTTATTGATTTGTTTTCCTTTTATTTCCTGTGCAATGAGTTCTTTTCTCGCTTTAAATAAAGTAGGAAAAGGAATACTTTGCGAAATGGAAAACGACTGGTCAAATTTCGGACTGTTGTATTGCCCCAATTGTGCATTGAAGCTCATTTTCGGAAGTTCATTTGCCGTTGGTTTCAGGCTTTCAGAAACTTTAACATCTAAGTCTTTAGATTTTATTGAATAGTTATTATTCAGCGCTATTTCTGTTGCCTCTTCTACTGACAGAGTTTTTGTCGTTTGAGCGGTCATTGTTTGTCCAAATAATAAAAAACCTAAAATAATAACCGTCGTTAAAGGCTTTATTTTGATATTCTTTATTTTGAATTTTGTACTGAAAATAATGTAAAGCATTGGTAAAACGAATAAAGTAAGGAAAGTTGCCGTTATCAATCCGCCAATCACAACGGTTGCTAAAGGTTTCTGAACTTCTGCTCCTGCTCCTGTGGAAATCGCCATCGGAAGAAATCCTAAAGACGCAACTGCTGCCGTCATCAAAACCGGACGAAGCCTTGTTTTAGTTCCTTCAAAAACACGCTTCATAATATCGGTTTCGCCATCTTTTTCTAATTGATTGAAAGTTCCAATCAAAACAATTCCGTTTAAAACAGCAACTCCAAACAAAGCAATAAAACCAATTCCTGCACTGATACTGAACGGCATATCCCGAATAATCAATGCGAAAACGCCACCAATCGCACTCATCGGAATCGCTGTAAAAATCAGGGCGGCTTGCTTTAAAGATTTAAATGTAAAATAAAGCAGCATAAAAATTAATAAAAGAGAAACCGGAACAGCAATCATTAATCGTTTACTTGCAGCCTGCAAATTTTCGAATTGTCCGCCATAAGTAAAGTAATACCCCGAAGGAAGCTTTACTTTATCATCCAGTTTTGCCTGAATATCTTTCACCACACTTTCCACATCTCGGTTTTTCACATTAAAACCGATTACAATTCTACGTTTTCCTTCTTCACGACTTATCTGCGCAGGACCGAGTTTGTAACTGATATTAGCAACCTGCGAAAGCGGAATCTGATTTCCTGAATTGGTGGAAATCATCAGATTATTCACATCATCAATATTGGTTCTGTGAAGGCTGTCTAAACGAACAACTAAATCAAAACGTCTTTCATTTTCAAAAACCAGACCTGCGCTTTTACCAGCAAAAGCCGTACTTAATGTGTTATTCACGTCTTCAATATTCAATCCGTAGTTCGCCATTCTTGTTCTGTCGTATTCTACGTTGATTTGTGGAAGTCCACTAACGCGTTCAATCTGTGGTTGTGTGACACCATCCACCGATTGAATTACATTATTGACCTTATTCGCATAAATCGCAAGAGAATCTAGGTTTTCACCAAAAATTTTCACCGCAACATCCTGACGAATTCCGGTCATCAATTCATTGAAACGCATTTGTATCGGTTGATTTTTCTCAAAGAAAACACCGGGAATATTTTCCAGTTTTTCAGAGATTTCGTCTGCCAATTCATCATAAGATTTTTTTGTTTTCCATTCTTTTTGTGGTTTCAAAACAATAATCATATCCGTTGCTTCCGGCGGCATCGGGTCGGTAGGAACTTCGGCGGAACCTGTTTTTCCTACAACCATTTTCACTTCATCAAACTGCTTTATAATTCTTGATGCCTGCATCGATGTTTCTACACTTTGCGTAAGCGAACTTCCCTGTGGCAAAATACAGTGAAATGCAAAATCTCCTTCCTGCAATTGTGGGATAAACTCACCTCCCATTCTGCTGAATATCAAAATACTGACCGCAAATAATGCGACTGTAGCCGAAACTAAAACATATTTTAAACGAAGTGCTTTCTGTAATAAAGGCTGATAAATATTCTGCAACCTGCGCATCATCTTATCTGAAAAATTGTCTTTTGTGGAAGGTTTTTTAGATAAAAATAAGGCACTCATCATCGGGATGTAAGTCAATGATAAAATCAAAGCTCCTAAAATTGCAAAACCTACTGTTTTAGCCATCGGTGTAAACATTTTACCTTCTACTCCAACCAAAGTTAAGATAGGAATATAAACGATGAGAATAATGATTTCACCAAACGCTGCGCTGTTTCTGATTTTTGAAGCAGAAAGAAAAACTTCTTCATCCATTTCAGCTTGCGTTAATTTCTGAGTCGATTTTCTGAGTCCTAAATGATGAAGGGTAGCTTCTACAATGATGACTGCACCGTCTACAATCAGCCCAAAGTCGATAGCTCCAAGGCTCATCAGGTTTGCACTTACGCCAAAAACATTCATCATTACCAATGCAAAAAGCAATGCTAATGGAATTGCAGAAGCAACGATTAATCCGGCTCTGAAATTTCCAAGAAATAGCACAAGAACAAAAATGACAATCAATGCACCTTCTATCAGGTTTTTTTCGACAGTATTGATGGCTCTTCCCACCAAATCTGTTCTGTCTAAAAATGGTTCGATAACGACATCTTTGGGTAAAGATTTTTGAATTGTCGGAATTTTTTCTTTTACCAAATTCACCACTTCATTACTGTTGGCTCCTTTAAGCATCATTACAATACCGCCTACTGCGTCAACTTTTCCGTCGAACGTCATTGCTCCATAACGTACTGCGCTTCCCAATCTTACATCGGCAACATCTTTTATAAAAATCGGAACACTCCCTGTGTTGTTCTTTACCGCAATGTTTTTTATATCTTCCAAAGAAGTTACAACCCCAATTCCACGGATGAAATAGGCATTCGGTTTTTTATCGATATAAGCTCCTCCTGTATTCTGATTGTTTTTCTCTAATGAAGTGAAAATATCAGTCACACTTACGCCCATCGCTTTCAGTCGGTTAGGGTCAATAGCTACTTCATATTGCTTCAACTCACCGCCAAAACTATTGACTTCTGCAATTCCCGGTGTGCCATTAAGCTGTCTTCTTACAATCCAGTCCTGCATTGTTCGCAGTTCTTGAGAAGAATATTTGTTTTCACTTCCCTTTTTAGGATGCAGAATATATTGGTAAACCTCACCCAAACCGGTACTTACAGGAGCCAATTCAGGAGTTTCGATGCCTTTTGGAATTTCTTCTGCAGCTTCTTTTAATTTTTCACTGATAAGTTGTCGCGCAAAATACACATCAACATCTTCTTTGAAAACAACGGTTATTACAGATAATCCAAATCTGGAAATACTTCTCGTTTCCTCGATATCCGGAATGTTGGCAATGCTTTGTTCAATGGGTAAAGTAACCAGCTGCTCTACTTCCTGACCTGCAAGCGTAGGACAAACCGTGATTATTTGCACCTGATTATTGGTAATATCGGGTACAGCATCAATCGGTAATCTGGTTGCGCTCCACACGCCCCAAATTATCAACAACAAAGTCATTATCCCAACGACAATCTTGTTTTTGATGCTAAATTTTATGATTTTATCTAACATAGAATTTTATTTAATTTTTATTGATCTGCAATCTCTTTCTTGCATCAAATAATTGATGCATTCCTGAAATGCAAAAATGACTAAGAATACCCTGCAATCATATTACAAAGTTTTCCTAAAGGTTTTGATGAAAGAATTCTTTCATCTGATCGTTAAAAATTAAATTTTGGGAGGTTGCCAAATATGGTCATAAACCTGATAGGCAATGTTGTTTCTATGAAAAAGAATTTTCTTTGAAAAATAGGCTTTTACCTGTAAAGGAACGTCTAAAAAAGGTTCCATTTTAAATGCAGTTACTGTAATCTGGCAACAGCTGCAAAAGCAGAAAGGAGAACAGCCATCATCTATATTATGAGAATGAGAATTCTCAGTATTGAGTGAAATTTGGGTATGATTATCTTTTACAGATTTAGCTTTGACATCACTGCACGGCATAATCAGCAGTGCAATGAAATAAATTGTCAATATAAATCTTAAAAGTTTCACTTAGCAAAAATAGAAAAATAGTTTATATAAGCTAAAGTTTTTTATTACTTTACTTTTAGGAATTCTCTAAATAAAAATGAATTTATATTACAAACCGAAATTATGGATTTATCCTTGTTAACTTTCTTTTCTTATAGCTTCTTCTTGTAGCTATAACTTGAGACTTTCTAGAATAACATCAGACCAATAATATCAACTGAATTAAAATGGTCATCCTGCTACACTGTCCAATGACCGAACACCCAATCCACCAAGTATAATCATATTCTTTCAATACCCTTAAAAGAGATAAGATTAAAGATTTCTTATTTATCATGGTGAGAAGAGTTCGGACATGACTTCAAAAATTACAGAATTTATGGATAACTCTGTTTTTTACAATTAGTTATCAATAAGATATTTATATCGATTCATAAAATTCGTACTGAAGATCAGCTTCTGTAATCTGTCTATTGACTGCATTGTAAGCATCCGGCTCCTGCGTTTCTGCAAGTATTTTAGAATCCTGAATCAGCTTTCCTTCCGTATCATACATTTTTACGATAACCCATTTTCCACTTCGCTCCAGTTCTTTTACCCCGGATTCGGATTTGCATTTAAGTTTTCCGCTTTCAAGGAAGCCGTCTTTTACAACCGCTTTATTGGCGGGTTTTCCTTTAGCATACTGTATGATCTGTGCAGTGAAACCATCACCCTGCTGCTCTACCGGATGGGTGTAGGTATACGCAACAGCTCCCTTCTCATCATAAATAGTAGAATTGTATACCGTTTGATCTGCATTGATTTTTGTTTCCGTTTTTAATGTTTCGTCCAGTCTTAACGACTTAGAATATACTAAAACGCCGTCTTTATAATGCTGTTCAATCAATCCTTCGTACAGCGTACCGTTATAAGGCATATCATCTTTATACGTCACGGTTCCTTTGGATTTTCCGTCCGGATAATAGTATCTGATCTCCTGGGTCAGCTCATCTTTTAACACCTGCTCGGAAGATAATTTCCCATTTTCATCGAAATATTTATTCAGGACCGCTGAACCGTTTTGATAAACATTCACAGCCGTGAATGCGGAAAACTCATAATTAAACTGATACTCTTCCCCGTCCTGCGGCATGTAATAGTCTATTTCTTTATTATAGACGTAGGTAAGACTGCCAATCTGCTTACCTGTTTTGTCATATGTTTTCTGATAGCCGCCTTTTTTATTTTTCTTTTCTTCCTGCAAAATTCCTCCTTCCGGAGTATAGATGGTGCTTTCTGTGACCTTTCCGTCTTTATTTTGCTTTTCTATTTTGGAGACCTTCATCGGATCCTGATAATACTCTACGGTCATCTTATCGCTGGAATCGCCGGAGCGATTCGTGCCGATATATTTTCCTTTTTCGCCATAATATTTAGTCTCATACAGTTCATTACCATCACTTACGATCTCATAGCGAATTCCTTTGATATCTTCATCATACACCACCGATTTGAAGCTTTCAGGAGTTTCATACGTTGTTATACTATTATGATAAGACATTTCATCCGGATTTTTATAGGTGTGTATTTTGCCTGTAAAAGTACCGTCCGCTCTATACACCACATCTTCCAGAGGTCTTCCCTGCTCATCAAAAGTTTTAGCGGGTCCAATTTGCTTCCCCGCGGAGTAGGTTCCTGTACTCAAGACTTTACC
Source organism: Chryseobacterium mulctrae (assembly GCF_006175945.1). Taxonomy (NCBI): domain Bacteria; kingdom Pseudomonadati; phylum Bacteroidota; class Flavobacteriia; order Flavobacteriales; family Weeksellaceae; genus Chryseobacterium; species Chryseobacterium mulctrae. The sequence continues at coordinate 402,150 of NZ_VAJL01000001.1, forward strand.
TTCTGCATTGTACCAGGTAATTTTACCTTCATACACCTCACTGCCCGGCGTAGCATCCGAAACAAGACCTTCCATCTGAAGGGTTCCGTTTTTATAAAAGTCTCTGATTAAAGTAAGCTTGCCTTTGTTTTCCGTTTCACGGTAAAATTCCATTTTAGCCTGAGTGGTTTTTTCCCAGTTCTCATCAAAATAAATTTTTTCCTGTGCATTTACGTGGATGCTTATGATCAGGGCGAAAACCGCTGACGTAAATAATTTTTTCATGTGTTTAAAGATTTAAGCAGATACAAAAGCCATACAGAACAGCTTTGATCATAATTTGCATCATTGTGTTTTTTGTACTGAAATGACTGAAACAAAGATCTGCAAAATCGCAATCGCAGAAAATCCCTGCTTTCAGCTAATTTGTGTTATTATAGTTTCGAAATAATAAGTGCAACAGGGAAAAGTATGCACGCGCATTACAGATCTTATTTTAAAAAATGAGGTCTCAAATCCTATGAAATTGAGATATAATCGTGGTTTTAGCAATCAAACTGAATGGCAATTTCAGCTGCTTTTTTAATGAGCTTTCCTTTTTTTGCCTGAGAAGAAAGGTATAAGATCACCCGGTCTTCTTCATAATCTCTGTTGGCACCAAAAATAAAGTCAGGTTTTCCATCCCGGTCAATATCTCCTATGAAAAGAAGTTCTACAAAAGTATCATTAAAGGATTCTTCTTCTAAAAATAAGTTTTCCGGAGCATCATTGGCTGACAGGTAAAGCTTATAATCTTTTACATTCTGATAGAGTTCCTCCCCTTCATCCGTGTGTACTTTTTCGGATGAAAGTACTTTTCCTTCCGCACGCAATGTGTACTCTTCATTTCCAAAGTGAAATTTTAATTTTTCTTTTGGCCAGATTTTATTTTTCTCAATCTTAACAGTTTTTACTTCACCCATTGTCAATCGTGAATTCCCAATCAGTACAATGGTATTGTTTTTAGAATTAATAATCCTGGTAGAATCTCCTGAACATTCGGAATATCCTCTTGTAATGGCATAATCAGCTTTACCTACATAATATTTCCCGTTTTTCTGGTACAAATCCAGCCAATTATTAGTGAGTTCATTTACTTCATTTTCCTTTCCCAGACCGCGGTATTCTTTAGGTAAAAGAATTTTAACATGTTCAGTGGTTTCTTCAGTCGGATTCAGTTCCTGATCTGCTGGTTTGTTATCGGATTGAACTTCCTTCTGATGCTGTAATGATTTTTTTGGTGCGTCCTGTGCCTTATCTTTACAGGAAGTGATCACTGCGAAGGATAGAAAAATTAAAATGGTTTTCTTCATTGTTTTGCTCTTTTGGATTCTATCCATACAAAAGACAAAGATGTGAAAAAAATATCATTGTACAACATCCCTGTTTTCAGCCAGTTTATTCGAATCCCGTATTGAAAATAAATTAAAAAACGGTTTTCCTGTAAATTCTGACTTAGCAGAACTCAACAATAGCCATGTGTGTTACATGGCTATTGCTAATTTTTGTTTTTTGAAGCGTTTTTACCCCTTGCTGATCATTTTTTTTTTCAAAAATACATTATTGAAATAAAGAGTAATTAGCTTTTAATTCATTTACTTATATGCAAAAACAGTTTTGTAATAATTCAATTTTTCTTTACGTTTCTTAAATCCATTACCATCTCCATAAGTTACTGTAAGTCTACCAATATTTATAAGGTCACTTATTCCATCTAGATCATCTTTGTCAGCAAAATTACTTAAACCTCTACGATTCCAAAAATCGATCGCAGCTATCATTGCGTTTGCCTCTTCTTTTAGTAAATCTGGATTTGAAACGAAATCTATTCCTGTTCTGGCTTTTAAGGTTTTCATTTCATCTGCCCCAGTATGTTGCATATATCCTCCACCTCTATTTTTATATCCATCACCGCTTGCTTCATTACCATTTCCCATTCGGTTAGCATAAACATAATTTGCCATCTTAATGGAATTCTTCAGATATGAATTCACAAATACATCTGTCTTTCCTTTGAATGGCGTTTTAAATGTTGCTCTTGCATTTTCAATAGTTGTGTAATAAAGACTTTCTCTTTTAGGAATCAAGTTAGATTCATGATCTAATTGAGCAAAAAAGTGAGCAAGTCTAATCGGAGTATTAATTCCTTTTTTATCCAACAACGATTTGTATTTTTTTGATAGTTCGAATGCTGTCATTTTTTAAAATATTTATAGATGAAAAAGATGAAGATTAAAAAAAAGATAACGATTGTAATGACAATCCAGGTTCCGGCTTGAGGACCATTCGCTTTTATTGTTTTTGTTTCTTCAAAAACTGCAGAATCAGCTTCTTTTGTTTTTTCCTTTGAAACAGTATTATGAGCCAAATCCTGAATAATATTGGTAAATTTTTCTTTTCTGACCTCCGATTTTTTATTGTCAACCTTTGTATAATGATTGTTGATCGAGTATTCTGCATTTCCAATGATCGAAATGCTTTGAATGGTGTCTTTTCCAACTACATTATGAAAAACAAAAGGATTGGATAGATCAGATTTTCCTGTAATCAATATTTCCCCGGATGTTTCGTTTTTCTTTTCTTTTAACAATGCATCAACAGAGGTATTTTGAGCGGATTGTATATTTTTTACATTAACAGAATCTACTTTTACTTGTTCCGTTTCTTTTTTGTTTGTTTGATAAGTCGTTGTCATTTTATGTTTACTTCGGCAACACAATATGAGGCCACTGAATAAAATCAGCAGCAGAATTTTTGCTTTCATAAGCTTTATTTTTTTGAAATTATTAGATCAGGAAGCTAGAAGAGAGGACTTATTGTGTTTATAAAAAACAAATTTTCCCTGCTTTTTATTTTTTTAAGAATAATGACTTCATTCAATTTATTAAAATCTCTGCAAATTATAGACTAAAACCATCCAACCTCGATCTTCCAGCTTCCAGCTTATTTTACGTAAATATTTTATCTTCTTTAACGTATTCTTTTTTGATACTTTCTAAAAGCATCTCTACGCTTACTTTGTAATCAGGAGCTTTGGATGCGATCGTTTTTAAACTCACATCTTGTATGATGTTCATAATATTAGAACCGGTAAGTTCGTACCGTTTAGCAATTTGGTTCAAATTGATCTCTTCAAGCTGTAACTGTTGTGGTAAATTTTGTTGCCAGATACGCAAACGCTCTTCATGTTTTGGATTATTAAATTTAATACAGCTATGAAAACGTCGCGTAAAAGCTTTATCCATATTATTTTTAAAGTTGGATGCCAAAATAATAAGCCCTGAAAACGTTTCTATTCGCTGTAACAAATAAGAAACCTCCTGGTTCGCATATTTATCATGAGCATCTTTTACAGAAGTTCGTTTTCCGAAAATAGCATCTGCTTCATCAAAAAACAGTATCCAGTTTTTATTTTCTGCTTTATCGAATAATTTAGCCAATTGTTTTTCAGTTTCTCCGATATATTTTGAGACCAACATAGAAACATCAACCCTGAAAACAGGACGCTCCGTATATTTTCCTAAAAGGCTCGCTGCAAGAGTTTTTCCGGTTCCCGGTTCTCCGTAAAATAACACTCTGAAACCCGGTTTGAGTTTTTTCTGCATGTTCCAATCTTCCATCAAGATTTGGCTGCTGTTGTACCAGTCTTCAATAGTTTGAAGTTCGTTTAACGTGATTTGAGGAAGTATTAAATCATTCCATGATCTATCGGTGTGTAATAATTCTGCCGGGAAATCGTTGCTCATTTTTGGCAATAATTCTACTCCGAATATTAAAGTATTAAAAGCTTCCTGATGAACACTTAACTGGCTATTCATTGGTGCATGCTCATGAGCTGAACTTGAAAATGCAATAAGTTCTTCTTTAATTAAAACCGATTTTGGACTGAAATAATCCAGCACTTTCAATCGTTCTGAAATATTTTCTCCCCCCAAAATATATTGAACAGCCTGAATGGTAGGATTAAAAAGTCTGCCATTATCACTGCTCGAACAATAATCAAACAGCGTACTATTTGGAAATTCTAAAAATATGCGTTTCAGCAATGACGGATCTAATCGTGGTAATAAAGCCATTAAAAGAATCACAACTTCCTGGTGTGTAAGCGCTTTCGCTGAAATATAATCTCCTAATTGAAAGCCTTCATGGTCGTTAGCTTTAAATTCGGGAGCTCCGGTATTAAAATCTTCTGAAGCATTGTTGATACGCCATGTAATAACCTCTTCTAAATGAATAAATAATTTTTGTATTTGTTCTGGTTTCATTGGTTTTTTAGTCTTTTTAATTTTTTAAAATTCAAAATTTACTCTTCTTCATCTCTTTAAATAAATTCTTTATCTTAGCTCTTTTAATTTGTTGATTAATCCTATTTTGACCTTTTTAATTTTTAAAAACATTTACTAATTAGCCACTAAAAGTAAATGCAATTCATATTAGAAAGTCTTACCTAAACTGCCGAAGCAGTCTTTTTAGAAAGTCTTTCACTTACTGGAATTCCTACTTTTTAAAGAATAAATCTTCCGTTTTCACGAAATCATTCTTTACTCTTGAAAGAAAATAACAGATCTTAAAACCAAATCCATTATTCTGCCTCCTGGATGAAATTCTGGTGATCGTGCATCAGAAAATTCCAATATTTCAAGAGCAAAAGGCTTCCCTTTATAGAGCATCTTACTTAATTGAGGTATTTTTATTGATGTTTCCACATTATTTGTGGTTTTCTTCAATAAACCTCAACCGAAAAGTTGCCCACCTATTAATAAAAATAACTTTTGTAACATCTCATTTTTCATTGGTTTTTTGTTTTTATTTTTGATAAACAAAATTTACTCTTCTTTGATTTGTGAATAAAAATAAACTTCACTTGAAAAGTATTTCACATTCCAGACTCTTACCTAAAATGCCAAAACATTTGTTTTGAAAATCTTATGCGATTGAGATTATATTTTTTTATGAATTAATGATATAATTGATTGAATCATTCTCGTCTCGTCCCAGAATAATTTTTATATCAACGGGTTGCGATCTCAATTTTGTTCCATTAACATCAATTTCTAAAAGCATCTGAATAAGAGAAAATGGTTTTCTATGATGTGATGAATATTTAAACGAACCAGATCTGGTAAATGTTCCTGATGGAGAAAACTCTTTGTAATCTGCATTTGGTTTGAAATAATTAATAGGATTAAGGTCTATAACCATTTCATTAGACGTTACAGGATATTCAGATTGTCTGCCCCAAGATTCTGCATCCAAAGGAAGCTCCTGATAGAATCCTGCGCTTTTTTCATAACCGCTTTTAAGTGTTTTTTGTTGTTTGTAACGTTTTATGATAATCTTAGGTTGATATTTATCTAGATCTAATTCAGTTAATAATTTTACGTTTAAACATTTATAAACAACATTTCTACTTAAAACATGTACATATTTATCTATTTGTTTTGGTTCTTTTTCTTCTAGATCTTCGATGTTTATATGTCCTCTGCCTGATTTTTCGATATCTTCAGATATATAGAAATGATAGAATTTTTTCTTACTATTTCCCGACGCTTTTACATCCAATCCGAAATTAAATTCATTTAAGTGCACATAATTATCGATGAATCTGCTAAATTGAGTTTGTGTGGGATATTTACCTGTTTCAAAATAGGTTTTCAGCTCCTCTCTTTGCGTGAATTTATTTTTTTCTCCCATGACATTTTAAGTTTTTTTATGATTTATGTTTTTAATATGCTTGTTTTCCGGAGCTAATTTTCTTTATGATTTAAAGTTCAAAATTCATCTTTTTTCTATTCTTATGAAAGTTTTTCGCCCTCGCTATCCTGTAGTTGCAGTAACTCCTATTTATTTAATAATCAAACAATTACCCACACAAATTCCAACACTGAAAAATTCATGTTTTTTTTATTTTTGCGCAAGTTTTTCACCCTGTAAAATTAGTAGTTGCAGTACCTTAGAAAACTTATAGAAATGAAGATATCTATCTCAAATTAGAATATTATATTTAGTCATTCATGTTTATAAAAAATTAAGGCTCAGATTATAAAATCCGAGCCTTAATTTTTTTAATAGATATCCTCAAATGGGATAATATTATTTTTAATCTAATTTAAAGAAGAAAAAAGTCACCGCTGCCCATTCTTTTTTAATTCCTCTTGCATAGCCAATCGTACTGTGACTGCTGTTTTCTACCGTTCCATCATCTTTGATATAACCTATTGTTGAGCGACTGCTGTTTTCTACTGTTCCATCTTTTTTAACGTAACCTACCGTAGAACGGCTTTTGTTTTCGATGATACCATCGCCTTTGATATAACCGATCGTACTTCGGCTTTTATTTTCAATTGTGCCGTCATTTTTAATGTAACCAACAGTAGAATGGCTGCTGTTTTCAATCGTACCACCACTTTTGATATAACCTGTAGTACTGCGACTTCCCGATTCTATAGTTTGCGCATTTACAATGGAAAGACTGAACAAAAGTGAACAAATGAATAGTGTTTTTTTCATGGTTTTTAAATTTAATAAGGTGTATTTAAATCCTTGATATCATGTATAAAGATAATGAGTTTTATTGAATACAGTTTACAATAGCAAAACTTATTAAATATAATCTTTTAGAATTGTGGAACTTATATTTATGACTCATCAATTATGTTTTATATAGATAATTTTTTTGAGAAGGTGAAAATGAAAAGCCACACGAAAGGATTTGTATGGCAATGTGGGTATATTTCTTCTGCATGATTTCCATATTTCCAAAACTGATAGTTCTTATTTCTACTATGGGTTTCTGTAGCTTTTTTAAATAAATCAAGCATCCACTCTCTTCTACTTTCAGGTTCTGTTTGTACTGCATCTAAAATATTTTTGCTCGTGAATTTTTTATATAGCCTTCTTTCATTTAGTATTGTTTTTTTGCTCAAAGTAGGGAGACTCTCAGAAACGGGATAAATTTAAGAAAGTTTGTTTAGGCTTGATATTGCTCAAAGTCAGGAGACTTTGCGCAGCGGGGGAACCGTCCATACAAATTCTTTCATAATTTCTTCTACCAATGAGGCACTGAAGAATTCTTCTGTCTCAAATCATTTTTCGTCCATTTTTTTTTATTTAATTTTTTTTTTGCAATATTACCTTCTATTTTAGAACGATTTTTGTTACAAAATATCAATTTTTTGCCATAGATTTACTGCAAGTTGGCAAATAGATAAATTTATCTCAAAAAGTTTTAATTCGTTAACCTTTAAATAAAAAACCGAAACCCTAAAAGTTTCGGTTTAATTCATTTTTTTGATTGATACTTTATTCTTCTGTATAAAATTCATTCCCTGTAAATTCCTCAAACCATACGCCGGAAATATTAGCTTCTTCTATGGCTTTTTTAAGCGATTGTGAAACTAAAAGATCAACATCAAAAGGAGAACGAAATAAATCGGGAGTTTCTTTTAATACTAATTTTTTGGGGCTTGAAAACATAGGTAGCTGATTTTCATTATTACCAGTAATTATTTCACTCGTTTTTAAATCTTTAAATACCGATAGACTAAAGTCAACTATCTCATTGACATATATTAGATGAAGAAAAAAATAAGGATTTTCAGCCAATTTCTTAGTAAAATCTTTGTCGGCTGTAATTATTGAACAATTGTAAAACCGGAAATTCTTTACATAAAAATTTGCTATTAAGTCTTTAAATTTTTGATTTACAAAAATACCTATAGAAGTAGCAGGTAAATAAGAACTTAATATATCAGTTAGCTTTGCCGCTCTTTTAAAAATAAAATTATCAAGATTTGGTTCGACGGAAGGAAACTCTCTGAATTGTAATATTTCAAAATTGTTAGCAACCTTAAAGTAATTCTTTGGGACATCCAATTGTGGCCATGTTCCTACAATTTCGCTTTCCGTCGATAACTTCATTGTATAATAAACTATCTTTCTCATTTATTTAATATTTTTTAAAAAACTTTCTAATACCTCGTCGTATATAACTTTCGAATTTAAATTACCCATGTTTTCTCCTTGCCTAAATAAATCGTCTACTTTTATTCCTTTTTGCTTAGATAATACATCTAACTCTTTTAACATTCTCGTAGATAATTCTTCCGTAAAGCTTTTTGCCATTGATTTATTATAGTTTGGTAAATGTGCAAATTGTAAACGAAATTTTTCTAATAAGTTATAAACTGCATCATCATAAAAAGGATGACTTGCGTGTACCCCATCAGTTAACCCTAATGATTTACTATACTTTTTAAGATTTATACCATTTACAATAGTATTAACTTCAAATCCTGCATCTATAGCATCTTGATAAACTTTACTTCTACCTATGTTTGAAATAGAAAGAGCATGATGTGCCTCTTCACCAGCAACGGTTTTCAGATTCTTTCTAAGCTGAGATCTGTTTTTAGCAGCATCTTTGGCTGCTTGAGAAATGTTTGGATTACCGAACCAAGCGGGGTCCTTACTTCCCTTATTAATTATATTGTTTGCATTTGGAGCCACATTCAGTTCGTCAAATTTAGCTTTTAGTGCATCAACATCATCAGAAATTTCAACCAGCTCATCCACAAACTTACTAACCCCTCCTTTTTCTACGGCTTCTTTAGCACTCTTAGCTCCTTTAGAACTATGGCTTCCAACAATAAACGCTTCCTCTGTACCAACTTTTACCTTATCACCAACTTTTCCTAATTTTGGATCATCTACAAATTCCAACTTTCCACTCGCCAGTAAAACCCAAGGATTAACACTTCCGTAAAGATAAAATTTAAATCCTTTTACAACAATTTTAAATCCTTTGAATTTAAAACGTTTCGCTAATTTTTCACCTAACTCGTCTAAATTTTTAGCGCCTTTAGCTATTCCTTTACCTATTCCCTGGACAAAGAACTTCGCTTTACCAGCCTGTTTTACAAATCCTTTTCCGGTAGCAACAAGAGCATTTTTGCCGGCTTTCAGAGTGCTTTTCGCTCCCGCTTTGGCTAAATTAACCACTCCTTTCACGCCACCTTTAGCTGCTGTTTTTAATACTTTAAACAATGCGGCAGAATCGAATAAAAGTATGAAAATTAATTCAACTAAAATAATCCCGATTGCTCTTGCTAAAGCTTTTCCTGCGGTAGCTGTCTTTCCTAGCCAACCATCAGTCATAAATGTTTTGAAGAAACCACTCGCTTTTGCAACAGCTTGTGCCATCATTATAGCAGCAAAGATTTCGAGTGCAGGCGGAATCAATGCAAAAATAGCTCCTGCTGTAAGAATCGCCAATGCGGTTATTCCGAGAACAATTGCAGCTCCGATACCAATATACTTCCATTTGTTTTCTTCCCAGTTTTTCTTAATTCCTGACCACATCTGCTCTTTTAGGTAATACATACGAACCAAAGGAGTCCAAGGACCTACCAATTTCATTTCTTCAGGCATTGAGCTTTCTGTTGCAGCCTGTTTACCAGAAGCACTTCCTGTATCTGTACTAGGCGGTGATTGTTTGTTTTGATAATCAATAAACCAATCAGCTTGAGCGTATGGATCGGCTGGAATGTCTTGTTTTTCGGCTGCGGTTGCATCACCTTCCATTTCTTGTGATCCGGCAGCAGATTGTTTAAACATATCAAGCGTATTGTTATTGGCTCCGAAATTAATTTCACCATTACTGTCTTGTAATTGAGAAAGAAGTTCTGGGCTCAATTCCATATCATTCGTTACAGGATCAACATGGAAATCACTTTCGTTATAAGAATTTCTACCTAACAAATCATCATATTCTGAATCTGAACCTGAGCTTGCAGCCTTAGTCATTGCTGTTTTTTCAAATGGTAACGGTTTTGTTACATCCATTCCCAAAAACTCTTCAGAAATTTGTCCCATAAAGTTATCCGGCATTACCATAGCCGAACTTGTCAAGTTGTATAAACCTTCCATTATTTTTATAATTCCGGCTACAATAAAATTAACCGCATCAAGAATCAGGTTGTAAAAATCCTGCAGTGCGCCAATAAGTGTATCTACTGCTTCTGCCAAGAAATCAATAATAGCAACAACTGCTTTTTTGAAGACTTCAAATGTTTCGTTTACGAATTTTTCGGCAACCGCAACGTATTTGTCTATTTTGGCTTTTAGTCGGTCTCTGATACCAGGGAACGCCGCCAAAGCAAAGTCTAAGAAACCTTTTAACAATGAAGCAAAACCTTTGATAAAGCCTACAATTGCTTTTCTTGCTATTTCTAATGCTGCTAAAACTAATTTTTTGGCTGCTTCAAAAAGAACTTTTACCGCTTCTCTGAGTTTGGTAAAAATAAAATTCAGTGCATCTTTTAGGGCGTTAATAAATGCTGTAGCTTTATCGGCAACCCAACCAAAGAAGCCTCCGCTCTTTTTATCCTCTTCAGCCTTTTTTGCTTTAGCATCTTTATCTGCGACTTCTTTTTTCTTAAGCGCTTCTTTATTAGCGTAATCAATATGACCCTGAGCTGCTGTTTCACCTCTGTTTTTCTCCGTTTTTATATTTCCGAGAGTTGTTTTAGCCTGGTTACTAGATTTTTTCGCAAAATCAGATTCTGTTTTATTGAGTTCATTTTGCCATTCAGTTCTTGATTGGTTAACATCTGCCTGAGCATCTTTTACAGATTTCAGCTGTTTTTCCTGTGACTTGTTTTTTTCTTCATTTATTTGATTTTCAGAAGATTTTTCCTGTTCAATTACTTTTTGATTATGCTCTAATTCTGCCGTTTGATATTTCTCCGTTTCGGCTCCTATTTTTGATTGAATAATAGGTTCGAATTGAGCATTGATACTAGCTTCATCAATACCATCCAGTTTCAAAGCATCAAAAGGTTGTTTTTTAACAGCTTTGGAAGTTATTTTGCGAGAGGATTTAAGGGTCTCATCGTTTGGTTTTTTGATAATGCTGTTTTCACCATAATCTTTATGAATGTCTTTTGCAGCCTGATTTTTTTTGATACCCATATCTTGTGCAGCATCATTTTGCTCAATTGACAAATGTTCTGTATCTGCTTCTCCACTAAGATCTAAATTTGCACTTTGCTGCATTTTTGTAGGAATTGCAGAAGTATTCAGCTGAATTCCTCTAAGCTGATCATGAGCCTGTCTTTCAAAAGTTCCGTTTTTAGCACCTGCTGAATTAAAAGAATAGCTTACTTTTTTCAATGGCTCGCTTTGCGGGAAAGAGACTTCTTTTGACTTAGGTTTTTGAGCTGTAGATTTAACAGTTTTTTTGCTTGATTTTGCTACGGTTTTATCTTTGCCAGCTTTACTTTTTCCTTTAGATCCGGAAAAAGCACTCCCTATTTTTGCATTCACTTTTGGAAGTCCTCCTTTTGCTTTCTCGGTTTGGCTATTTAAAAGTGCAGTACTGCTATTTTGTACCGCATTAAAATCACTAACTAATTGCGTAGCCGGAGAACTTGACAAGTCAGCCAAAGAAGTATCGGTTTTGCTCTTGCTCACTGATTTTGCTTTTTGTTTCGGCTTAACTTCCTTGTCTTTTTTGATCTCTTGATGATTTGCAGCTTGTTCTTGTACCGTCTTTGGTAAATAAGTTCCCGATTTAAGATCGTTATAATCACGTACCTGATCAATATTCAGGGTTGTCATATAATCTTTTTCAGTTTCTTTGGTATCGGGATGATTGACATCACCGGTTTGTGCCAAACTTTCCTGAAGTTTTTCATAGGTTATTTCTGAACCCTGATCGTAAATAGTTTGCGAACTGTGAACGGGTACAATATTACCATTGAGGCTTCCTGATCCGGACTTAGCTTTCAATTCGTCAGATTTTTGGGTTTGTATACCTCCTACTTCTACCTCAGATAAAGGTATAACCGATGGCTCTTTTTGCCGTTGATTTTTAATCTGGCTTTGTTGGACTTTATTGTCTTTTTCTACAGGTTTTGCTGTTTTCATTGACTTAGTTTTTTAATTTCATATTGAGTTAGAAGGCATATAAAACGCAATTGATGTGATTGCGCTTTATATACCTGTTGATCTGAGGAATCAGACCGTGTATGGTGAATTTTTAAGAATTTAAGCTCTCAGCTTTGGGATGAGAAACGGGTATGCTGAGTCACCTCCAGTATTATTTTCGTACTTTTCTAAGTATTCAATTTTTCAAATTCTTAATTTCAAAATTCACTCTTTTTCATGAGAATTACCTGATTTCTGAATGATAGATTCTGTAGTTGCAGTAAGCTTTTTTTAAGAATCTTTTCTATCTAAATGATGCAGGTATTATATGAGTTTATTTTTATTATTTGATTTCTCTTTTAAATAATTTCATCCTTTTTTTCTTCCTCCTCCTCAAAGTGTCTATCTGTTTTTACACCGTATCGATTTTCGATAAAAAGATTCACTGCTGTGTCAATCCAGTTGGGCAGATTTGTAGTGATCATTTTTAGAAACTTATCATAGCCATAGCCAAGAACAAACAATACTCCCGTAGAGTACCATTTGTCGTGTAGCTCTGCTCTGTTCATTAAATAACTCATAGTAAAACCGACAATTACCACAATCAACAATGTGATAAAGTGTTCCCATGGCTGTTTTTTTTCTTTATTTTGTATAGAGATTAATACTCTTAGCAATCCTCCTGAAAATGCAATTGCAGTTCCGATTAACAGAGCTTGTATACTATCCAGATTCATTTTTTCTTATATATTATTTATTAAAAATTTTGTTTTTTTACGAATCTCAGATGTTAAACTATTCCTCATCAAGTATGTACATATCATCTAAAAATCTTTTGCTTTTTCGGATATTTCCTTTTTCATTTACATAGGCTAATTCGTCGATAAGATCATTGATGTCTCTTTTAGGTTTTTTCAATTTTTCCTTACTTTCTTTATTTTTTTTATTCTTTTTCTTTTCTTTCTTTTTCATGGTTTCTAAAGTTGATTAAATGGTTGGTTGTTTTTTTTAATATTTTGAAAGTTGATTTCTCTAGAAATACAAGGTCAAAACGGTTTCTTTTCAGTCTCTTATTTCGCCTAAAAACAATAGAACTAAAAAACTAAAACCGTTTTTTTCCTTATACTTTTATCTACAAGTTTACATTTGAGAAAGAAGTTGTGGCAACTCTTTTAATTCATGGTTGATGGGTTAGTTATTAAAGCCTACAGAATGACTTTAAATCATTTTCTCTTTTTAGAATATATAAGACTGAATTTTGTAATATTATTTACAAACTAACTCTCCAGGATAATGTTATATATTGTTCTTTCAGATAAAAACAGCATTTCTGTCAATTCGGTTACAATCACTTTCATCTGCTTATTTTGATTGCGTTTTACATAATCAATTACAAAATTTTTTCTCTTCTCTACTAATTCTTTGCTACGTTTCATTTTTGGTTAAAAGTTTTTATGTTAAAAGTTTTTTTTATAGTCAGACAAGTTTCATGGTTATTAAAATTGTCTCTGTTTAAATAAGACAACAAAGCCTCTAAAGACTTATTTTAAGTCTTTAAACAGATGTTTATACATTATTTAATTTTGGTTTTTAGAAGCCGATCTTTGGTATTTGAAGATTTTCAAGGGAAAATCTGGAAAAAACTTGTAGAGAAATCAGAAGTTGAGGCTGCGAAAGAAGAATATCAGGTTATTTCAACCCACATTTCTGAAGGGAAAGTTGAGATTCGTGTTTATGCAGAAAATCAGCCAGATGCAGGTTTCATTCCAGTTGAATCTAATTTGGAAGACGTATATTTCTCAAGTATCACCAAAAAAATGACGGCTAATGTTTAAAGAATTATTCTCATTTGAGCTCAGAAACGGTTTCAAAAAATGGAGTACACAGATTTATTTTTTAGTTTTTCTCACATTGGGTGTTCTTGTAGGATTGGGGACTACCGGTGCATTTGATACTTCTACTTCAGATTCCATTCTTATCAAAAATTCTTCTCTTGCAATTGCAAAACTGATTGTTGGGATGAGCGGGAACATTATGGTTCTCATCAATGGTGTTATGATGATCAGTATAATGGCAACTGCCATTCAGAAAGATTATGCCTATAATTTTCACGGCTTGTTGTACACGACTCCCATTACAAAGTCAGGTTATTTTTTTGGAAGATTTTTAGCTAATTTTCTGATATCGGTTTATGTTTTTTCAGGAACGCTCATCGGCTACTTCTTTGGAACTTTGTACGGACTCGGTACTCCGCAGTTAGGCCCGATTGATATCTTCAATTATCTATTGCCTTTTTTGATTTTCACAGTCGTTAATACTTTGATTATCGGTTCTGTTTTTTTCGCATTGACCACCTTTACAAGAAGTACTTTGTCTTCTTATCTTTTCTGCATTATTTTGCTTTTACTTTCGATTTTAAGCGACAGTATTTTATCGGATATTCAAAATAAAAATTTGGCATCACTTATCGATCCGTTCGGAAGTTTTGCATTGAGACAGACCACCGAATATTGGACGCCTTTCGAACAAAATGAAAATGCAGTTCCATTCTCGGGTATTTTGCTTTGGAATCGCTTACTTTGGTTGGGCATTGCGTGTTTATGTGTAGGATTTACTTATTTTAAATTTGATTTTAACCAGTTTCTACAGCCTTTTTCTCTTTTCAAAAAGAAGAAATCAAACTCAGCAGAAGTCATTTATTCCAATTCTGGGAAATCATTGCAGGAAATTCTTACTGTTCAAAAAGATTTTGGATGGATTGCCAAACTGAAAGAGCTGTTCTACCTTTCTTTTTTCGAAGTGAAAAGGATTGTTTACACGCCATTTTTTGGAATTATCAGCTTCATCTTCGGTGTAATGTTAATTGTGCTTTCCAATTTTATGAAATCGATGTATGATGCAGAAGCCATTCCTGTTACGTTTCTGTTGGCAGAATTGGCTGAAGAAGGTCTTTCTTTTTTCCTGCTTTTGTTGATTGTTTTGTTCTCAGGAAATATCGTTTGGAGAGAACGTGAAAATAAAATCGATGAGTTGATTGGCGTAAGTACAGTTTCCAATTTCAACCTGATGTTTTCCAAATTTTTGGGAATGGTTTGGATGGTTGTCATTATGCAGATTTTTTCAAATTTAATCTGTATTGGAATTCAGTTTTACAAAGGGTTTTATGATGTAGAACCATTAATCTATTTGAAATTTAATTTATACAACCTACCTTATTATTTGGTTTTAATAGGTTTCAGTTTGTTTGTTCAATTAATTGTTAACAACAAATATTTTGGGTTTTTCTTAGCCATTTTCCCTGTTGTCTTTCTTCCGATTTTGTATAATTATCTCGAAATTGATGGCATTCTGTACAGCTTCAACTCTAATGGTTCGCAACTTCCCTATTCCGCTTTAAATGGTTTTGGGCAAGTACTTTACAGCTATTTTATTGTGAAATCTTACTGGATTTTGATGATGTTGTTCTTATTATTCATTGCACTTATCGCTTTCCCAAGAGGTAAGGAAAAAGGATTATCTAAAAAATATCTTCTTTCAAAAGCATCATTCAAATTAAAACATAAAGCTTTACTGTTTATATTCCTGTTTTTAACTGTTGGGCTTGGTGGATATATTTATTACAATACCCATATTCTGAACAAAACCTACACCGAAGTTGAAATAGAAAAAATGCGTGTTGATTATGAAAAAAAATATAAATATTTAGAAAAAATCAGCCAGCCGAGAATTGTTTCTTCAGATTTGAATATTGATATTTATCCTAAAACATCTGGCTGGAGTGTAGTTGGAATTTATTACTTAAAAAATAAACAGCAGAAACCCATTGACAGTATTATTATTAAATATCCTAACAACCTCGATGGGCATTATTCTTACCAGAAAATACAATTATCAGCTTCTGGAAAAGAAATTTTTAATGATGAAAAAGTTGGTTTAAAACTTGTAAAGCTCAATAAGCCACTTCAGCCGGGAGATTCTGTTGCTTTTAATTTTCAATATAAATTTCAACCGAAAGGTTTTGCCAACTCCGAGACAGAAACTGATGTGGTTGGAAATGGCTCATTCTTCAATTCTCATAATTTGCCAGGATTAGGATATGATTCAGATACAGAACTTTCTGAAAATGATGCCCGCAAAAAATATGGTTTGAAACCAAAACCGAGATTGGCAAAAGTGAATGACCAAAAAGCGAGAATGAATAATTTCATTTCAAATGATGCCGATTGGATAAGATTTAAAACGCAGATCTCTACAGATGAGAATCAGATTGCGATTGCACCGGGCTATCTTCAAAAAGAATGGAAAGCAAATGGCAGAAGATATTTTACGTATAAAATGGATTCTCCTATTCTCAATTTCTATGCATTCCTTTCCGCAGATTATCAGGTGAAAAAATCAAAATGGAATAATGTAAACATTGAAATTTATTATCAAAAAGGTCACGAATATAATGTTGGTAGAATGATTTCATCTATTCAAAACAGTTTAAGCTATTATACCAAAAACTTTGGGCCTTATCAGCACAAGCAAGTCCGAATTATTGAGTTTCCACGTTATGCTTCATTTGCACAATCTTTTCCTAACACGATTCCATACTCTGAAGAAATTGGATTCCTGACGAAAGTTGAGCCTAATAAACCTGAAAAAATAGACCTTCCTTTCTATGTAACGGCTCACGAAGTGGCGCATCAATGGTGGGGACATCAGGTAGCCGGTGGAAATGTTCAGGGAAGTGCGATGATGTCTGAAACATTTTCACAATATTCTGCTTTGATGGTGATGGAGCACGAATACGGCGCTCAAGCTATGAGAAAATTTCTGAGTTATGAGCTTGATAAATATCTAAAAGGAAGAAGCCAGGAAAGCAAAAGCGAAATGCCTTTGATGTTAGTTGAAAATCAAAACTACATTCATTATAATAAAGGAAGTGTTGTGATGTATGCACTCAAAGATTATTTGGGAGAGGCAAAGCTGAATTCTATTTTGAAAAAATATTTAAATCAAACTAAATTTCAGGAACCACCATACACCAATTCTGTAGAATTTGTAAATCTCCTGAAAAAAGAAACACCAGACAGTCTGCAGTATTTGGTAAAAGATATGTTTGAAAACATTATATTGTATGAAAACTACGTGAAAAAACTTTCCTACAAAAAAATTGGAGCCAAATATGAAGTTAAACTTACCGTAGGAAGTGCCAAATACCGAGTTGACGGAAAAGGAAAATCTAAAAAAGTTCCTGTTGCTGATTACATTGATATTGCTGTTTTAGGTGCAAAATCTAAACAATTTCCGGAAGGAAAAGAACTTATTTTCAAAAAAGTAAAAATGGACAAGCCCGAAAAAACTTTCACGTTCTTTATAAACGAAGAACCTTTGGAAGCAGGAATTGATCCTTACGCCAAGCTTATCGATCGTAATACTAAAAATAACGTCCACGATTTCAAATCTCAACCCGCAAAAGTGAATCTGGATGAAGATGACAAATCTGGAGGAGCAGGAATGAAAGTGACTGTAAATACAGGAGATTAATTGTCTCTATCATATAAGAGCCTCTACATCTAGAGGCTCTTTTTATTTTTATCATGAGTTTAGTTTTCACCAAAGTAAAACGCAACCTATACTCTTTAAAGCTTACAGGTAATAATCTTTATTTCCTATAATTGGTTTTAAAAAAATTACCATTTTTCGAATCGTTGATTTTGTTTGATTTTCATCTAAGTTTTAAAAGTTAATCAATTTATCTGATGAATATTTTTGATAAAAATTGAGTCATCATATCAATACTTATTGCTCCAAATTCTCGATTCCCATCTCTGTTGAAAATAATAACCGGATGTTTGCATTCTTTTTCAGGCTGGATAAGAAATCCGTGAGTTTTTAAATTGTCAAATTTTTGACTAAAACAAACACATTAGAATCTACTATTTCACTAAATAAAAATACCAGATACTTTGTAGTTATCTGGTATGCTTTGGCATTGAAAAAAACAATTTGTGACCCCGGAGGTTCATTTTTCGAACACATTTATAGAAGATTTGAATAAACTTGCTCAAGTATCATCACTTAATAAATATTAAAAAACAAATACTAGCAGATACTTTTTTTTAAAGCCTTTTGTAAAATCAAATTATCGAACAATAATTACTAATAATGCTAATGTATCAATTTTGAAGTTTAGTTACCTTTAAATACAAATAATCAAAAATTTTATTGATTGTGGCGGAGTAATCCGTAAGGAAAAAGTAGTCAACTTTCAATTGTGGAATGCCAATGATTATGAGCACAGGTTGAAACCAGGAAAACTATTAAGTATAATTAAACTTTCAGAAAATAAATTAGGAATTGAAGATGCGGAGATAGAAGTGGAATATCAAAGCGATACTATTGGTAAATACGATTTGGATTTCAATGGAAATACATTTGTACTGAAAAATAAAGCGACTGCTTGCTTGGCTCAGGATACTTGCGGAATTCCTTCTGAAAAACAAAACAAAAACCTTTACAAATTAACAGCAAATCAATCCAATTCATGCACTCCAAATTCAGGATGCTGCTAACGACTTCGAACGCATGCGAATATTTGTTAGTATAACTCATTTTGTTATTTAAGAAATCCCCTCTTAATACCATTACTGTACCAATTCCCAAATAAGTTTGAGACATCTATAGGCTAACCATCTGTTGGCTCGGAGCTTCATTCGCAATAATGTGTGGAATAGTTTTTACAGCTATTTTTTTGTTGAAGATATACTGCAAATAATAATGGATTTGTTCTATTTTCTTCACCATTTTTCATCAAATTACTTGTCCGCCCAGTACTGTATACTCACCGTCTAGTTTGTGGTAAAAAAAGTTTAACCGATTGAACTGTGAACAGATGTATTATCTAGTTAATTATATTTGTATAGTTTAACCATTTTATAAAATGGTTAAACTAATTAAGAAATCCCGAATTTGTTACTAAATACTTTATGACCACACTGTTTGTTAAAACTAATTATAGCCAATTTTGTATTGTAAATTAAAGCAGGCAGAATATGGCAACTGATAATAAAATTGGGATCATCTATCTACCCTTGGAAGATGTGGAAAGCGAACACTGTGCACTTATCGTTGATAAGGGGTTGGCACAGGTAAAAGAATTGCTGCCGTTAAAAACGGTCAAAAGAATAGCTGAAAAAACGCAAATAATTTAAAACGAACAGATATGATCACAACAGAGAAAACTTTATCGGAAGTTATGGAGATCCTCAGACAGCGGGGCTATACCGAAGACTTCAACCTATTGGAGGTTTCCGCATCCTATACGCCGGACAAACATTGCATCAACATCAATGATCTGGTCATTGATAAGATCTACCGTTTTACCGGGCAGAACGATCCGGATGATGAAGCCATCCTTTACGCTATGCACAATAAGAGTGATGGGGCTAAAGGTGTATTTGTGAATGGTTACGGGACCTACACGGACACCGAAGCAGACGAGATCATCAGTAAAATTGCAGTACATGAAAATGATGCGGATGATTGGACAATAGATTGCTCAGGTAACTGCTAAAAATGTATAATTAACTGTAATTTTTATTAAATTATGCATAATAATTCACTTATTATGGCTATTCTCATTTTTTGATGACCAAAAACAATAGGGATATCGTTGAATATTCCTATTGCCTGTTTAAGTTATTGAAATCTATAAGGTTGTACCACCGTCAACAGCAAGTGCCTGTCCTGTTAAATGTTTGGCACCTGCAAGATATAGTACACCATCGGCAATGTCTTCAGGTGTTTGCTCTACGCCTTGAGGTATGTAAAACTTTTTGTTTCTTTCCCAAGATTGCTCTTCAGTTTCGCCTTCCAGTTTGGTTCTGTTTGCCCTTCCGTCTTCACCTCTCCACATACCTGTCCCTACGATTCCAGGACAGATCGCATTAACCGTAACACCAGAGCTGGCAACTTCACGGGCTACCGTATTGGTATAGCCATAGTTATGGGATAGCTGAAAATCTCCTCCAAAGAGATTTTTCAGCGGATTCCCTCTCGCAAAAATGGGTTGGAGACATCACTTACATCCATACTGGCAAAGGTTGGCTCTATCTAACAACAGTCATCGATCTTGAGGACAGAAAAGTCATCGGATGGTCTTTGAGTACCGATATGACTGCTAAAAACACTTCTGTAGAAGCCATCAAAATGGGTATTGTAAACCGGGGTGTCAAAGGTGGGCTTATTTTCCATTCGGATAGAGGGATCCAATATGCCTGCGATGAATTCAGCGAGGTAATTGTAGAAAACAAGATACTTCAAAGCATTAGCAGGAAGGCGAATTGTTGGGACAATGCAGTGGCTGAGAGCTTTTTCAAGACGTTAAAGGCGGAAATGGTTTATCAGAGGAAATTCATGGATCAGCAGGCGGCTAAATTAGAGGTTTTTGGATATATTGAGGGATTTTATAATACCAAAAGAACACATTCTGCACTGGGGTGTAAAACCCCCAAGCAGATCGAAGAGATGCTGCTGGATAAAGAAAGATTGGCAGCATAAAAAAGTCTCCTATTTTAAGTTGCAATTCCAATTTGAAAGATCCTACAAAAGTTATAGGAAGATTTAAAGAACCACTTTATTACCCGACGAAAATGAACGTTCCGGTTATGTCCCAAATGTAGTTTACACATGCGGGGCAATCGTCCACAACAATGAACTCATCATCCCCTATGCCATGAGTGACTATGCATCGTCTTTTGCATCGGTAAACCTTGATTTATTATTGGAAGAATTACTGCGGGAAAACACTTAAATTATTGCCAATAATAATACGTAAATTGCATCTATCAATTTTAATGCTTTCTTGAAATTTCGCCTCTGTAATAGTCTGTTCAATGAAAGTGTTGTAAACAAGGAAACAAAAATGAGTGAAAAAAGAAACATATCGAACAAACTTTTTGCAGAGCTTCGCAACCGTTTCAGCAATGAAATAAATAGCTCCTTTGAGATAAGGACTTTTAAAAAAAGAGAATTTATATACAGAAAAGGTAATAAGCCTAAAGGTGTGTATTTTATGAAATATGGGTGGGTTAAAATATTTAGGGGTGGCAATGAAGGTGATGAGGTTATATTGCGGATGCTTGGGCATAACGAATTTATTGGTTATGTATCTTTAGTAAAAGATACACCATACCCTGACAATGCCCAGGCATTAGAATATTGCGAGCTATACTTTTTTCCCCGAAATGTATTCCTCACACTTATACATGAGAACTATGATTTTACCAGGTCAATTATTCAAATGTTGTGTAATGAGATAAGGAGCAGTGAAAAAAAAATTGTGAACCTGCATTCAAAGAAAATTGATTCACGGTTGGCTACTTTATTATTAGATCTCGAACAGGCATCTGAAAATAGCCCTGTGCATGATGACAGCCTGATTCGTTTACCTAAAAAAGATTTGGCTAAAATAATAAACATTAGCCCTGAAACGCTTAGCAGGTATTTAACCAGGTTTCAGGAATCCGGACTTATTAAATCTATAAACGGAATGATTGAACTTTTAAGAAAAGACAAATTATTTAAAATATCAAATATGAACGATTGAACAAATTTTTTCAGTGTCTTGATTTGAATCAAGGAAAAGCATTTCTAAAATACATAACTTTGACTAGAATTATTTTCAATTATTCGTTTTTAACCTTAAAAATTAAAAATTATGGCACTAGTAAAAACAAATTATCCACTATTCGGAAATCTTTTTGATGATTTCTTTGGCACCGAATTGGCCGATTGGAGAAACCAAAACTTTTCGGCTACCAACACCACACTTCCTAAAGTAAACATTAAGGAAGACGAAAATGGGTTTGTAGTTGAAATGGCTGCGCCGGGTATGAAAAAAGGCGATTTTAAAATTAATGTTGATAACAGCCTGCTTACAATTTCTTCGCAAAAGCAGGAAGAACAAAAAGAGGGCGAAGGTGAAAAATACACCAGGAGAGAATTTGCCTACCAGGCTTTCACCCGTTCCTTTACCCTGCCCAATAGCGCCGATGCTGATAAAGTCAGCGCTTCTTACAACGATGGTATTTTAACCGTTACTATTCCAAAAAAGGAAGAAGCTAAGCCTAAACCGCCAAAAAGCATTGAAATTTCGTAATTTATTATAACAGGTCATCGCAATTTTTGCGATGACCTGATATTGAATTTAATTGTAAAACTTTAAAAAATTAGCTGATATGGACTTAATTAAATGGACAAAAAACATTAAACCAAAATTTCCAAATGTTATTGAGAAATTTTTTGGTAAAAAAATTGACGACCAGGCTTCGGGTTCGGAAGAAATCGCCAGCGTACCCGCAGTGAACATAAACGATAAAGGCAACACCTTTGAGGTTTCTTTAGCCGTGCCGGGAATGGATAAAAAAGACATTAAACTTGAAGTTAAGGACAATTGCTTAGTTGTTTCTTCTGAAAAACAATACGAAAAAGAAGAAAACGAAGGCAACTGGATGCGCCGTGAATATGGTTATGCCTCGTTCCAACGAATGTTTCAATTACCCGAGAATGCCGACCCTGAATATATAGATGCTTCTATGAAAAACGGGGTATTGAAAATAAAAGTTGGTAAAATAAAGGGTAAAGAAGAAAACAAAAAGGCAATAGAAATTAAATAGTAACCACAGAATTAAATAATCATGAAAATATTAAATAAAATTCTTTATAGTTTTCTGGCAATAGTTTTACTAACAAGTTGCGGAGATAAAAGCCAAAACAAAAGCGAAGAAGAAAGTGTCGCGCAAACGGAAGAAATCCGAATGGAAAAACCGATTGAATTGGGTATGAATGCCGATTCACTTGCAGGTAAGGTTCAGGAGCAGGCAATTGATGCTGTTGAATCATTGAGTGACCAAATAGTGGCAGAAGCCTCAGAAGCTCTCGGACAAGTTTACGTGGCGCTTGACGCCCTCGAAGCAAAGGATACCAAAGGAGCTCTGGTAGCGCTTGAAAAATCAACCGGCAAGTTAAATATTTTACTGGCCCGTAAACCCGATTTGGCACTGGTACCTATTGACGTATCGGTTAAAACCGTTGACCTGGTGGCCGACCTTGAAACAATCAGGCATATAAAAAGAGCAGCAAGAAAGGCCTTAAAAGAGGACTATTTCCAGGTGTTGCGCCATGAGTTAGCAAAACTGGCCAGTGAATTGCAGGTTACTAAAGTTGAATTACCTTTAGCAACTTTTCCCGAAGCCATGAAATCAGCAGCGGCTTTAATTGACAAAGGGAAAACTGATGAAGCCAAAGTAGTTCTATACACAGCTCTTAACACATTAGTTATAAGCGAAGAACGCATTCCTTTGCCTATACTGAGGGCACAGGCGCTTATCGCTCAGGCCATAACCGATGATGCTTCCAATGAAGACAAAAAGAAAGAGGTACTCGAACTTCTTGACAATGCAGAATACCAGTTAATTATGGCCGAAGAGCTTGGTTATGGCGAACGCGACCGTGAATATGAAGAAATAAACAAAACCATTAAAGAATTGAAAAAATCAGTGAAAGATGATGGTGATTCTCAGGCATTGTTTGAGAAATTTAAAACAAAACTTGCTGATTTTAAGAAAAGAATAGCTTCATAACAATTTTTATTCTTAACTTTTAGATTAAATTAACCGGGGCTGTAAAATATTAAATAACATACAACCCCTTTAGGCAATAAAAGCCGGAATAATATTTCGAAAGTTTAAAAATGTTGATTAATAATTCAAAAAAAGTGCAAACATGAAAGCAAATTACATAGCCTTGTTCATTGCTTTTTAAATAACCTTTTCGTCATGCAATGGACAGGAAATAAAAAAAGGAAAAGAATAATAATGAGTCTGATACTACTTTAATATTGGGTAACCAACCTAAAGAAGATATTAAGGTAAATAAAGAGTACGATGAGAATGGAAATTTAATCCGTTATGGTTCTACTTATACCTATTACTATTCAAATATTGAAGGAGATGAAATTGCTGCCGACAGTATTTTTAATAATTTCCGGAATATGTTTGAAGACAATTATTCTTTCTCAACAACGCCATATTTCAATGATTTGTTTTTCGAAGACAGCTTGTTGAAGTATGATTTTTACAAAAACGACTTTTTTCACGAACGTTTTATGAATAATATGCAACAAATGGAAAGACTATTTTGGGAAATGGACTCTATCAAAAACAAGTTTTCCATGGAACAATTTCCTGAGAAAGAAAAGAATGAATAACATTATTTCACTATAAATCGGTATTCCTGAGTAAATAGGGTTACAGATTATAAACATCAAATAACTGTAATTCTTGAGAAAATGGATGATATTGACAAATATAGTATTTTGGGTTTAATATTCGGCTGCCCCTTAAAAGACGAAATTGCCTAGAAATGTCCGTTTCATGACATCAGGTAAAAAGAACCATCTGAAAGGTACAAAATTGTATTAAAATATAGTGAAAAGAAGCGTATAGAAATGTTACATTTTCATAATTGCAGATTGTGTAGAAAAAAGTAGTTGTTTAATCTTAAAATCTTTAACATTATGATGCTTTGGTTGATATTCGGGATATTTTTTATTTTAATTTTGATTGCGGGAAGCAGACTAAAATCCAAATTCAGGGAATATACAGCAATTCCTACTGCCAACGGCATGATCGGAGCCGAAGTTGCCCGAAAAATGCTCTACGACCATGGTTGTTATGATGTTAATATTACGCCGGTTCAAGGAACTTTAACCGACCAGTACAATCCGCAAACCAAAACTGTAAATCTTAGCCAAGATGTTTATTATGGTACAAATGTAGCGGCAGCTGCCGTTGGCGCTCACGAAGCAGGCCATGCCGCGCAACATGCTAATGCCTATGCTTGGTTAGGCCTGCGTTCAGCGCTTGTGCCTTTACAAAATATCAGCGCAACTATTTTAAATATGATTTTTATTGGAATGTTTTTCGGCTTGTTTTTACTCGGAAGTTTATTCTCCATGCAAACGGCACCTTTAATAATTGTTGCATGTTATGGATTTTTTACCCTTTTTGCATTTATTAAACTACCAGTTGAATTTGATGCAAGCAGCAGGGCATTAGCATGGATTCAACGTACCGGAATAACCGATTATTATTCACACTCAAAGGCTGAAAAAGCATTGCGTTCGGCAGCTTAAACTAATATAATTGCTGCTTTGTCTTTGCTTGCTACTTTACTCTATTATTTCTTTGCTTTGCTTGGACATAGTGATGAATAATAGCTATTTAAGAATATGGAATACAAAGATTACTATAAAATACTGGGTGTTGATAAGAAAGCCTCTCAGGATGAAATAAAGAAGGCATATCGCAAACTGGCGGTAAAATACCATCCGGACAAAAATCCCGGGAACAAGGAAGCAGAAGAAAAATTTAAGGAAATTGGTGAGGCTAATGAAGTATTGAGTGACCCGGAAAAAAGAAAACTATACGACCAACTGGGCTCCAATTGGAAGCAATACCGGGATGCTGGCTATGACCCATCAACCGCTGGTGGAAGAGCAAGATATTCACAGGGTGCACCCGGGGGGCAATATTATCATGAGTTTGAAGGCGACCCTTCTGAGTTTTTTGGAGATGGTAGCAGTGGTTTTTCCGACTTTTTTGAGTCTCTCTTTGGAAGAGGAACCAGACAGGGGAAAGGATTCTCTGGAACCGGCGGGTTTTCCGGGTTCGGTGCAGATATACCCGGTAACGACCTGGCAGGAGAAATAACTATTTCTTTACAAGAAGCCTACACAGGTACCGAACGCATTATTGACCTGGGGGGTGAAAAGATTAAGCTGAAAATAAAACCTGGAGCTTACTCCGGATTAAAACTCCGCGCAAAAGGAAAAGGAGAGAAAGCCCGGGGAGGAAAGGGAGGCAACCTGTACATCACCATCAACGTGTCCCCTCACCCGGTTTATGAGCGCAAAGGAAACGACTTGCATATGAACATGCCTGTGGATTTGTTTACAGCACTACTTGGTGGCGAAATGGAAATCCAAACCCTGTCAGGCAGAATAAACATGAAAATTCCTGAAGGTACTCAAAACGACAAACAGTTCAGGCTTAAAGGAAAGGGTATGCCTGTATATGGTAAATCTTCGTATGGTGACTTATATGTTAAAATTCAGGTGAAGCTACCGGATAAATTGACCCCGGAACAAAAAGAACTGGTTATGAAATTGAGAGACAGTGTTCAGAAAACAAATCGTTGATTGAAAATGACCAAATTAAATATGAAAAAAGTTTAATTATATAAGAATCAAAATTCATAGCCAATTAAAAT
Organism: Chryseobacterium mulctrae; assembly: GCF_006175945.1. NCBI lineage: Bacteria > Pseudomonadati > Bacteroidota > Flavobacteriia > Flavobacteriales > Weeksellaceae > Chryseobacterium > Chryseobacterium mulctrae. The sequence goes on from NZ_VAJL01000001.1 coordinate 428,415, forward strand.
GAAAACAATAATTGTGCCTACCGATTTTTCTGATTGCACATATAAAGCACTACGTTATGCCGCTTATATTTCAAAAAAAACCGGTGCCTTAAAATGAAATAAGATGAAAACAACAATTCATAACAAACATTTATTGACAGATAGCAACTTGGCAAGTCAGTTTAGAGAGGTCATAAAAAATCATAATAAATTTTTTGACCGCATGGATGTTCTTCTTAATTCCAATAAACTGGATGCTTATTTAACAGAAACCAATAAGGGGATAAAAGCAACTTTTTATTTAAAACAAGGAGCTAACCAGGTTTTTGCAGAAGCTGAAGGCACTGAACCGGCGATCTTAGCTGAACAGATAATGACCCGGCTTAAATCCAGGTTTTTAAGGCAATTTATAGCTTCACAAAAAAAAACAAGACTTAACATAGCAAGCAAGCATTTATCCCAACTTAATAAGCTAAGAAACGAAGAGGATAAAGAACACTTTAACTTCCTTATAAAACAACTTTTGCCTGCTATCCGCGGGTTTGTAGCCAGGTATCTTTCGTATAGCAAAACAAAAGTTCCCAGCGGGTTTACAATTGATGATTTGGTGGATGAGATATACCTTGCTCTTTATGAAAGATTTGAAGAACGGCCTAAAAATGACAAAGAGTTCTCCCCATGGAGTTTTCAAATTGCCCGCGAAACTTTGGAAAGTTTTATGGAAAAGCATTACACAAAAAACGCACATATTTCGTTCGATAAGCTGGCTGAAGAAGAACTTTTAAGCATGGAAGAAAAATTTACCGCTGATGCAGACGGAGAACTTATCATGCAGGAAGATTTGGATGATATTTCTTACAAGAACACAAAATTAGGCAATGAGATTCTCAACAACGATGCGCTAATTGAACTCCCTGCCGATATTGAAATAGAACCCGTTGTAAACGAGGTTTTGGCTAATGTTGATGAAAATGCTAAACGGGCTTTTGAACTGTTCTGGCTACATGAAATGACTGCTAATGAGATTGCTAAATCGATGCATATGCAAATTGAAGCTGTCGAAAATATCATTGATTATATCTCATTCAGTATTGTATCAAAACTAAAAAATAAAAATGTATGAAAAAGATAGAAACAATAGTTCTGTACAACCAAAATGTGCCATTGCATATTGGGGCTTTTATTGAAGCCATAGAACAATTGGAAATGCACTTCAATGCTGCATCCATGGAACAATTTTTCGAATCAGATAAGGAGTTGGGGATGGCTATTAAACGGGCAATGGCTATTTGCAGGAATTTAGGGTTTCCGCTTGCGCAGCACTTCCGCAAAAGGTACGTTTCTAACAGCGATTCGCATACCTTAAAGATTGACTGGCAAATGTCTAAAACGGCGTATTTCCTAACCATGATTAATGGCAACCCAGACAATCCTTTAGTTGGCCGTTTTCAATGGGAGTTGTTAAAAAAAATGGTCTGATTTATTTCTTAATGAAACCCTTATGCACTGCCGTCCACAACAAGGACATGAACCGAGCTTGCGAGCTCGCCAAAGGCAATAAACAAGAGGGTTCCACGGAAATAGAAGTGCTAAAGTCAATTTTGACGATTATAAGTGTTTAAAAAGCAGATGTCTAATTAAAAATATATTCGAGGGAATAAATAGTTTCAAACTTTTAAACTAAAAAACAATAAAAATGACAACAATTAGTAATGAATTTCAAGACGAACAAAAGGGAATAAAAAGTATTTCCTCAAACTGGTGGGCTTTCATCATTAAAGGCTTCCTTGCGCTAATATTCTCTGTGTTGGCTTTTATTATGCCCGTTACAGCCATACTTGCCCTGGCAATTGTTTTTGGTGCATTTGCCTTAGCTGATGGTATTTTTGGCATTATTGCATCGGTTCGGAAAATCAGGAAGGGAAAGCGGTGGGGATGGCTTATTTTTAGCGCTATTATAAGTATACTGGCAGGTATTGCTGTTATTGTTTCTCCACTTATTGCCACTGTTGCAATTGCCAGCTTTTTATGGGCCAGCATTAGTTTTTGGTCAATATTCGTTGGCATATCAGAAATAATAACAGCCTTTCGGCTTCGCAAAGAAATCAAAGGAGAATTGTGGATGATATTTAGCGGATTATTCTCAGTTATATTGGGCGCTATCATCCTCTGGATGTTTATAACCCAACCTGAAGATGTATTGTTGGCTTCGGGTTGGTTGCTTGGAATTAATGCGTTTCTATCGGCAATGACTTATTTCTTTTTGGGTTTTAAATTAAAAAAAACATCAGAAAATGGTGCAAAAACAAAACTTTGGTAACTTTAACTTTTATTTGAGATGAATCATGGATTGTTAAACGGACTGTTTATAGTATCGCTTACGATATTATTTTTAGCACTTTTATTAAAAAGAGCGAAACAACCTTATTTTATTGCCTATATCATAGCGGGAATCATTCTGGGGTCTGAGGTGTTCGGGGTTATTTCAAATTCATCAACGATTAACGAAATTGGAGAACTTGGTGTAATATTACTCATGTTTTTTATCGGAGCAGAAATTAACCTGCCCGACTTTTCTAAAAGTTTTAAAAAACCGTTACTGGGTACATTATCGCAATTGCTACTCAGTTTTGCTTTCATGGTTATAACAGGTCAAATTTTAAATTGGTCCTGGCAGGTAATTATACTTTTGAGTTTTGTCATCAGTTTAAGTAGTTCTGCCATTATTTTTCAATATTTATCAAACACTGGGCAAATTAAAAGTAAAATAGGGCTGTTAACATCCGGAGTATTAATCATGCAAGATATACTCATCGTACCAATGATGCTTACCTTAAACTTTATGGCCAAAGGTAAATTGGAGACCATTGAGTTAGCAAGAACAGTATTTGGCGGTCTGGCCATATTGATTTTTATGCATGTCGCCATTCGCAAAAAACTAATAAAAATTCCATTCAGGCATGATTTGATACGAGACCACGACTTGCAAGTATTTTTGGGTTTTGTTTTGTGTTTTGGAATGGCACAGGTAAGTCATTGGTTTGGGTTATCGGCTGCTTTGGGGGCGCTTTTGGCAGGTATATTGGTCGGACAGGATAAGTCCACCCAATGGTTAGACCATGCCCTGGTCCCTTTTCGTGTTTTCTTTTTAGCCTTTTTCTTTTTAGCAGTTGGTTTGCAACTTAACCTACACTTCGCATACCAAAACATTGGTGTTATATCGTTAATCACCCTTGCAGTTATGGTTATTAATAGTTTAATAAATGCCATGATATTTAAAGGAATGGGCAGTACGTGGCATGATAGTATATATGCCGGAGCTTTGTTATCTCAGATTGGCGAATTTAGTTTTGTTCTTGTTAGTACGGCTGTTTCCCTGGGGGTAATAGGCGATTATAGTTATCAAATGACCTTAGCTGTAATAACTGCTACCATGATGATAACTTCTGTTTGGATAGAGATAATACAAAATTTCATTTATAAGCTCCCTAAATTATCTCATAAATAAATTATCTGATGTAAATGGATTCCATTTAAACCCAGACTTTTTCAATTCCATATACTCAAATTTCATAAAGATGGGATTAACCATTATTTTGGTAATAGTTGTATTCCTTCTGAAAGCGTTAAGTAAAAAACGACTTATTAAGCTTTCTGCAATTTATTCATATGAACCACATCGTCTATTTCTGGTAAGAAAAACGATTGCTATAGCTTTTTGGATTGCTTTGATTTTTTTAACGTTTATCATTTGGGGGGGGGTAAACCTAAATAATATTTGGGTATATCTTGGTGGTTTTCTCTCTGTTGTAGCTATTGGGTTGTTTGCTGTATGGAGTATTTTAAGCAATATTATTTCAGGAATATTTATTTTTATAATCAACCCTTTCAAAATAGGTTCGAAAATAAAGCTGTATGACCCTGAAGTACAAGCGACAGTAGTAAATATAAATCTGATGTTTACTGAATTAGAAGATGATGATGGAATCTTTAACGTACCAAATAATACTTTCTTTCAAAAAACCGTCAAGGGTATTAATGCGGAAAAAAAACAACCAAATTAAATGAACACATTTAAAAAACTGATAATAATAGCTCTTATACTCTTTTTTGGGTATTTGATTTTGCGTATGGTTTTAAATAGTGAAAAGACAGAACCTTTTACATACGAGATATTTGCAGCCATTATAGGTTTCACAATAACTGCCCTAACAACCTGGTCGTTGCTGGGGAAACAAACCGAAAATGAGCTTAACAAAGAGGTACGTATTCGTTATTTAACTTTAAAAACGACCATTTACCAGGAACTTATAAGGCAATTGGAAGATATTGTGCGTAAAGAAAAGATTACCCACGAGGATATAATAGAATTAAGGCTTTTAAGCCAACGAATGATTTTTATTGCTGGTGAAAATGTTTTGGTTGCGTTCAATAAGTTTGTTATCCGGTTTGTTAAGCTGGCGAAAAATGAAAAGATTTCTGAAAAAGACCTGGATGATTTGTTAGATGAAATGTCAATGGTTTCGGTTGAAATAAGAAACGATATTTTAGATAATAAGGTAAAGCAAGATATGGATGTTCAATCCTTTGAAAAACTTATTCTTAAAACAAATGAACTTATGGATTTTTCGGATAATTGATATTGTCAGCCCCTAAACCGTCAATATGGCATTTTTCTACCAAATAAAAATGTCATAATGATATCATTGTTGCTGTAGCACTTAAGTTCATTATAAATTAAGTGATAAAACTGGGTATTAACAAATAAAATATTACAAGATATGGGAAAAATTATAGGTATTGACTTAGGAACAACCAACTCCTGTGTAGCTGTTATGGAGGGTAATGAACCTGTTGTAATTCAAAACAGTGAGGGTAAAAGAACCACCCCATCTATTGTGGCTTTCATGGAGAATGGAGAAAGAAAAGTAGGCGACCCTGCCAAACGTCAGGCTGTAACCAACCCCCAAAACACCATAAGCTCAATAAAGCGTTTTATGGGTAAAAAATATGGCGATGTGGGGGAAGAATTAAAAAACATTTCTTACGAAGTGGTTTCAGGTGATAATGAAACCGTAAGAATTAAAATTGGCAAGAAGAAATATACCCCACAGGAAATATCGGCTATTATTTTGCAAAAAATGAAATCAACCGCCGAAGATTATCTGGGACCGGAAGTTAAAGAAGCAGTAATTACTGTACCGGCCTATTTTAACGATGCTGAACGTCAGGCAACAAAGGAAGCTGGACAAACAGCAGGGCTTGAGGTAAAAAGAATTATCAATGAGCCTACTGCTGCTGCACTGGCCTATGGCCTTGATAAGAAAAACAAAGATGTGAAAGTTGCTGTGTACGACCTTGGTGGAGGTACATTTGATATTCCATTCTTGAACTTGGCGATGGTGTATTTGAGGTAAAATCAACCAACGGGGATGTGCATTCGGGAGGAGATAATTTTGATGATGTGATTATCAATTGGCTGGCTGAAGAGTTTCAGAAAGATGAAGGCATGGATTTGAAAAAAGATCCAATGGCGCTTCAACGATTAAAAGAGGCAGCTGAAAAAGCGAAGATAGAGCTTTCCAGTTCTTCGGAAACAGATATTAATTTACCGTACATTATGCCGGTTGATGGTGTACCAAAGCATCTTGTTAAGAAATTAACGCGAGCAAAATTTGAACAACTTGCTGACGAGTTAATAAAAAGGGCTATGAAACACGTGAAAGCTGCCCTAAAAGATGCAGGGCTCTCAACTTCTGATATAGATGAAGTGATTTTAGTCGGTGGGGTCAACCCGAATTCCAAAAATACAGGAAGAGGTTGAGAAATTCTTTGGTAAAAAACCATCAAAAGGTGTAAATCCTGATGAAGTGGTAGCCCTTGGCGCAGCAATTCAGGGAGGTGTACTGACTGGTGAAGTTAACGATGTGTTGTTGCTTGATGTAACCCCACTTTCTTTTGGAATTGAAACTATGGGAGGAGTGTTTACCAAATTGATTGAAGCCAATACTACAATTCCGGCCAAAAAATCTGAAATATTTTCAACAGCAGCTGATAATCAGCCGTCAGTAGAAGTTCATGTTTTGCAAGGGGAACGGCCCATGGCAAAAGATAACAAAACAATTGGCCGTTTCCATTTAGATGGAATAGCGCCTGCACCCAGAGGAATTCCTCAAATTGAAGTAACATTCGATATTGATGCCAATGGAATATTAAACGTAAGTGCTAAGGATAAAACTTCCGGTAAAGAACAAAAAATCAGAATTGAAGCTTCATCCGGATTAACCGAAGAAGAAATTAAAAGGATGAAACAGGAGGCAGAGGCAAATGCCGAATCTGATAAGCAGGCCAGAGAAAAAGTTGATAAACTAAATCAGGCTGACTCTCTTATTTTCCAGACCGAGAAGCAGCTCAAAGAATATGGCGATAAAATTTCTGCCGGAAACAAAAGCGCAATTGAAGGGGCATTGGGCCGTTTAAAAGAAGCGTACGGCAAACAGGATGTTCCAGCCGTTGAAGCAGCAATGGATGAGTTAAACAAAACGTGGCAAAGGGCTTCACAAGAAATATATCAGGCTCAACAAGCTGCTTCGGGCGGAAGTTCGGCCAATAGTAATGGAATACAGGCTAATAATTCAAATGATGTAGAAGAAGCTACTGATGTTGAATTTGAAGAGGTTGACGATAATAAATAATGGCTATCTGCTTTGTATAAAAAAAGGTTGCTTTTTCGAGCAACCTTTTTTTATGGAACAATGATAGTGACAGCCTTTTTTATAATGCTTATACTAACTTCACTGGTTCTGTCCAAAATCTGTCCGTCAGTCTGAAAATATTGAGGTGAATCAGTTTTTATCACTGCTTCAGTAGTTTTAATTATATCAACATACAGTGAATTTTCCAAATTTCCAAGAAACGAAGAAAGTGTTAAGTGCAAAAGTACTTTTGCCGGGATTGGCTTGAAAATAACAATTTCAAAAGTTCCATCATTAATTTTGCTGGAAGGGCTAATTACTGCTCCTGTACCATACCTTATCCACGTTCAGAATATCAGAAGCATACTTTCCGGAATGGTGGAACAGCTATGCTACCAGCTGAGACATGAGAAATGGTTGACCTCAACCGTTTCTGTAAGAATAAGATATGCTAATTTTGATACGGAAACCAAACAATGTAAAGTACCTTATACCTCAGCTGATCATACGTTGCTTAAATATATTCTGGAACTTTTCAGGAAAGTTTATACCCGAAGGATGAGAATTCGTCTCATTGGTGTCAAGTTTACAGGATTTTAGCTTTTAGGGGACAATCGATGTGAAAAGGTAAATCAGAAAGATTCCGACCAGTACAGCACCCTGCATGATGTTGGTTTTTCCTGTAGCCAGGGAAACCGTAATGATAAAGAGGGAAAGGCCCAGCAATACTGTCGACTTAATATCAATACCCAAGGTCATCCTGATATCGCTGATGACCGAGATAATCGCGATGGCAGGAATGCTAAGTCCGATACTGGCCAGAGCAGAGCCGAATGCCAGATAAGAGAAGTCTGTATCTCATCATTTCCGGCTGCTCTTACGGCCGCAATTGCTTCTGGCAGTAAAACAATTCCTGCGATAATAATTCCGACCACAGATTTCGGAGCGCCGACTGCCGTCACAATATATTCGACATCTTTCGAAAGCAGCTTGGCCATCATCACAACTATTCCCAAGCTTACAATAAGCATTAAAACACTAATGTAGCTTCTTTTGTTGCTAACTTTAATTTGAGCATCATTTTTCTGAACAGTATCTTCTTTCTGTGGAGACCGGAAAAAACTCCGATGCCTGATCGTCTGTACCATGGTAAATCCCAGATATAAAAAGAGACAGATTACTGCAATAAACAGCAGCTGAAATGAGGTATATTCTCCACCGCCGTGACTCACGGTGTAATTGGGCAGGATCAAGACAAACACTACCACCGCAGTCAATGTAATTAAAGCCGTGCTCACACCTTTTAAGGTAAATGCCTGCTCCCTGTATCGCAGTGATCCTATGACGATGCAAATCCCGATAATGCCATTGAGTATGAGCATTACAGCCGCAAGCACCGTATCCCTTGCCAGGGTAATGGTTTCGAGACCTTTGGCACCGAGCATAATGGAACTGATCAATCCCACCTCTATGACAGTGATCGCAAAGGCGAGAAGCAGCGTTCCGAAAGGCTCTCCCAACCGGTGGGCCAATACTTCAGAATGGTAGACGGCAGTGATCACGCTTCCCCGCAGCAGGGCCGTAAGCAGTACCGAATAATAGCCTGACGAAAAGAAGAAACTACCAAAATAGAAGAGCCAGGATAAAATCGGTACGACAATCGTCCAGTAATGCAAATATTTAATTTGTTTCATAAAAATAATGGTCAATCTAAATTCCTTAATAATGTAAAATATCTATTTGAATTGATACAGAAATACAACATCACCCGTGTAGGCAGGCCTTGATTCATTCTCAACGACAAGTTTGGCACCGACAACTACTTTGACCATTCCTCGCAGATCTTTGACCGATCTGATCGTTGCCTGTAATGATACTCTGGAATTTACTCTGACAGCTACTCCGAATTTCAGGTCTTCGATCCCATAGTTGACCTCAAGGCTGACATTTTGCACCGATGCTATTTGCTTCCACAAATAAGGAATCAATGAAAGCGTCAGATATCCGTGGGCAATGGTTGATCCGTAAGGACTTTCATTGGCTGCCCTTTCCTCGTCAACGTGTATCCACTGGTGGTCCAGAGTAGCTTTGGCAAATCGGTCGATCTGCTTCTGATCGATGGTGTGCCAGGGTGAACTTCCTACAAGGATTCCTTCCAGTAACTTATATTCTTCGAAATTATTGATGATCTGCATGATGTTTTTGATTATTAATTGAATGCTAAAAGATGTATTGATGAAAAAGATAAAAGCCTCTCGCAATATGCGGGAGGCCGGTAATATAACTAACAATAAATTACTATATTGCTCAGATTATGCCAGTTTAACGTTGATAGCGCTTAAACCTCTTTCTCCTTTCTGTATATTGAAAACAACCTCGTCGTTTTCACGGATGCCTCGTGAATCAAGTCCTGAAGTATGTACACTGAGTTCATATGCTTCATGAAAAAGTTCGGAAATGGTATTATCAAGATGCTTATCAAAAATTCTTAATTCGTCCAAAAACCAATCTAAATCAATTTTATGAAGGACATTAAAAGGATTATCCTTTTCCCAATTAACAAGATCGATCCTTAGTTTATCCAATCTTTCCTCAACAGCACTAATTTTCTTCAGTTTTGCTGTGCTCCCTATAGCTCTATCTGTAAGCCATTTGTCAAGAATCTTCAAAAGTCTTTTTTTAAACAGATTATCCTTTGAAAGCTCATTGAAACGATGTGCTATTGGAAGTCTGAAATTTAATTTGTCATTATATCTCTCCCCTAAGTTTTTGATTGATTTTTCTACATTCCTTTTGAAAAAATCAGAGGTCATACCATTATTCCCGATGTATGAATAAGTTAAGGTAGGTCGAAAATTCCTCTGCAATAATTCATCCAGCAAATCGATGTGCTGGCAATAAATAATTTTCCCTTTTTCTTCAGATCTGTATCTGGTAAAAATACCCATCAAATAAATTTCTTGAGGTGTTTTCAAAAAAACACCACTTCCAGAAAACCCTGTTGTATTGTAACTGCTGTAATCTTCAAATAACTGCAGATTAAAAATTTTCTTTGTGGGCGCTGCCTGATTCCAGGTAGGATAAATAGTAGCAATTTCTTTACCTTGAGTTGCCAAGGGAAAACCTTTAATTATGAAATCGGTATATGATTGTCTTTCTTTAATTATTTTAACTGCAGGAATATCAAAGTCAAACATTGATTTACTCAAGACGATGAGACCAACATCTTTATCAATATCCTTAAAAAGTAATTTTTCATCAGGAACCAAATCCAATGTTATATTGGTCTTTAATTTGGGGTTATATATTTCAGCCGTAAAACTGCTTCTCATTACTTGAAAACTTTCACCATCTTCAAAAAGGCAATGTGATGCAGTCAAAAGATAAATCGTGTGATCTGAAGTATTTTGATTAATTAAAACTCCGCTTCCTACAGCGTTTTTTGTTTTTGCATCTTTAATTTGAACCGTAAGTTCCATTATTATTTTATCATTATCAATCGTATACATAGTTTGTTTTCTGAGAAGTCTCAAGATAAAAAATTAATTCAGTATAAAAAAGATCTATAGTGAATTTGGATCTAAAAAAGATTGATACCAAAGAGTTTTGTAAACGTTGCATAAATCGCGCAGTCGTGCCAATTTACAGAACCTGCGTATTAAGGAGTGTAACACAAAATCAGCCTGTTATCTTTTTTTAAAAAATTAATCATAACTGTTATCTGTCATTTTGTATATTTATTATCTCCCATTCTTCTTTATTAATACCCGCGAGATATTTATCAAATCTATCTTTGTGAACAGCAATACATAGTAGATCTGTTGGTCGTGAAAATCCAACATACGCCATTTTTGTAGAGCTCTTATGATGTACTCTCTTATCATCAAAGACATTCCCCAAGAATTGATTTATAAGTCTTTCAGATTCATAGTTCCCTTGAAAATACGACTCTAAATATAAAGTGGCACAATGTGTTTGCCCCTTTACAGCATGAACACTTGTAATTTCAATTTCAAGCCCATCTTCTTTGTAATGATTCGAAATTTCTAATGTCTCTACATTAATTTCAAATAATCTGGTAGTATCATTATTGATAAACGATATACTTGTTGAAAGTGCAACTTCAGAAAATATTGCAAAAAAATTTGGGATGTATGTTCTAATCCCTTCAAATACATCATTTGCATTTCCTTTAATTATGCCAATTGACCAGTTATAAATATTTAGATTTAACTCTTCATATTTTTGACGATCTTTTACTCTAATAAAGTCAATTAGTTTTTTCTTTGTGTAATGGCGTCCATCTGAAGTATTTATATTTTCCAAACGTAAAATTTTGAGAAAAGAATTCAAAATATTCTTTCTTAAAGGTTCTAAAGTCTGCCTACTCTTATCATAAAAAAGTAAGTAGCTTTTCAAGCAATCATAATCTTGTTTAGGCTTGCTCTTTTCTTTTCTAAACCCTTTATGATAATCTTCTAATCTCAACTTGGCATCATTTTGTCGACTTGTATCATCCTCTTTCCAATCGGTATTCCAACAAACAACCTTAACAGGCTTTTCAGGATTCGTAAAACTGCCCTGCTCTTTGTACGCCTTTACTATTTGTGCAAATTGAGGTATAAGATTACCAATTGTTTCATTTTCAAATTTCAAGATATGAGGCTTTATAACACACTCATTCATACCAACAATATTAAAGTTAGCATCATTGTACAGGGCAAATCTTTTCACGACATCGGCAATTGGTTTACTAAGTCTTTGGCTACCGTTTAATCGTAAAACGTCAGTCCTGTCTTCCCAAACATCAATTTCTTTAACCGAATTATATATAGCTTGATTTTTATCTCCAATTCGTTGAATTATTGAAATGCTATTTCCACCATCATAGAACACTTTTTCTAACAAATTATATTGGTGTGTATCCATGTCTTGCATTTCATCTACAAACACGAAAGAAAAGCGTTTTTGTAATAGCCCTTTTATTGAATTGTGATTATTTAAGTAAATATTTGCAAAGGTATAAGCATCATTATAGTTTAAGATACCTTTATTTAATAATCGCTTTTTGACGGTATACAAATTCTTATAAGTATTTGTATGGCTACCTATTTTAGGAATATTAATTTCCTCAAATGAATCGAAATGAAAGAGTTTATAATTGGGGCCAATGGATAATTCCTCCATAAATTGTTTGAATTTGTTTCCAAGCCTTTTTTCTAATGCTGATCTGCTGCCATAGGGCAGTTTTTTATACAGGCTTTCCCAAAATATTTCAGAATCAATTCTGATAGGCTTTTTACCTTTCCATTGAACAAACATTGGTATTGCTAAAAAGGTATCTACAAAACTTTGAATTGTTCCAATAAAATTTGGATAAGAAAAAAGTTTAGGACAATGTTTTTGTACTTTTTCTTTTATCTCATCTATGGCCGCGTTTGTATGAGATATTACAAGAATTCCTGAGCCATCAGAAAAAGGAAGCTTTCGTTCTATAATAAGTAATTTCGCTAAAAGTGCTGTTGTTTTTCCGCTACCTGGAACGGCTTGCAAATCAATGGTAGTAAGATTTCTGATAAACGCCTTTCGCTCATCATCAAATACTTTACCATGCGGCAGAAGTACTCTTTCAGCATATTGAATATCATCGTCGGTTATATCAATTCCCTGCAGCATACTCAATGGCTTTAACAACATAGTTTATGGCATCAATTTCTCCAATTTGAATTTCGCTTTCGGGCTTAATCAAATCTTTATCAATAGCATTTGCAATCTGATAAGCAATTTCGGTCTTTTTCAAACCTTTATTTATCAATTTTTTTGCAAGGGCTTTTTCAAAATCTGTCCAATCAGTACGAGTATGAATTGCTTTAACCGCTGTTTGAAGCATTGTTGTTAAACTTATAGATTTATATAACGAATATTCTAATGTCCAGTTTGGAGCTACAAAATATTTTACATTTTGTTCTGCTTGTTCGATTATACTTGATATTTTTTGTTGTGTTTCCTCTTGAAAAGTATCAGCATCCCTCTTGATGTAATCATCTCCCACTTTTTCATATTCGTTTACATCAGAATCAGTAATTACGGCCACAGGAATTATCATAAATGGTTCTACATTACGAAGATAAATTTTCGAATAGTGTTCAAAACCTATATGTCCAATGTTTACAATCGAAACACCCTTTTCTGTCAAATTAATTCCAATTGCTTTTGCTATACTTGGTAAGAGAATTTCTTCCGCCCAACCCTCTACTAAAATAACCCCCTTTGCGAAAAATAAATTTGCCTTTGTTGTATCAAGGAATTTTTCTAAAAACTTGTAGTTGTCTCCACCTAATCTGGTATAAGTATCACCCATCGGAAAGGCATTACCATTGTTACAAATGATGAGATTTTCTAGTTTTAGTTTGGATGCCAAATTTGGACTATGCGTTGTTAGAATTAATTGAATCGCCTCTTGTTTTTGAAATGCTTCTATCACTTGCATCTGGGCTTGTGGATGGAGGTGTGCTTCCAATTCCTCTACTAATCCTAAACGTAAGCCACTCCAATTTGATTTGTTCAAATGAAGTAATTCCGCTGCCATAAATAATCGATTCAGTGTACCCAAACCTGGATTGAGTTCATCTTTCAAAAATAAGGTCAATTTTTCGAGTATGCTTTTAATATCATTAGAGGTAGCGTTAAACGCTGCTTCAAAATTATCACCATAAAAGCCTTTAATATAGGTGTCTATCTTATCCTTTATTTGCTTTCCATCCTGTGGCTTGTTAATTTGTTCTTCGCCCGACCCATTTGTAATTTTTACTTCAAACTCACCCTTAAAATAATCTTCTAAGTTTGTCTTCAAACTGGAAAAAATATGTACGAGCTCATTTGTATTTTCTCTCCCTTTAAATGCTTCATCACCTAAAAGAATTTGTGACAATCTTGAATTACGTTTGGCAACCAATTCATTTTCTGCATCCCTCAATGGCTTTAAATAAGTTGTTTTTAGATATTCTCTTGCTTCTGCCGTTAGCAGATAACCATCATCATCAACACCAGCCCTTATATCGGCGGGCAATATTTTTCCATCTTGCAGTGTAACATCATAGCTTAATCTTAAAAAGGGCGTAGAACCTTCTCCACTGCCTACCCAGCCCAGCCACTCTGTGAAATTTTTAGCTTCCTCGGGTATTAAACTTTCGAAAGTCAATTCTATTCTAAAATGGTTTGTGCCATTATAAAAGTCCTTATCCTCAACTCGTATATAGTCATAACTATGCGTTTTAAGTACAAGTTTTATGGCATCAATAATGGCCGTTTTACCACTGTCATTTTCACCTATAATAACATTTAAACCCTTGGTAAGATTTAAATCCAGATTTGGAATTTCAGGATTTATATCCCCTTGCGAACCAAATTTTCTAAAATTCCACAGTTTTAAATTAGATAAGTACACGGTTATAGTATTAGTATATTTTATATGATCCCTAAGATATAAATTAATTCCTTATGTCACTCTCTTCCAGAAACCCTCTCAAAGCAATATTCTCTCTACGAAGATCTAATACATATAAATCTTTTTCACCCTATCAACCTTAAACAAATCATTTTCAAGCGTTGATAATATAATGTAGCGAATATATAACGTGGGATATATAACACAATAAAGCAGATATAGCAGACATTTAGTGTAATTATACTTGGGTTTTTTCATTACACAAATATATCAGAAACAAATACCTAATTAATTACGGAAATCCATAATTCACCCCTTCATAGTGTATTGAGGTGACTTTAAGAAAGAGTCCTACACTACTCAGCCATGTCTATTAATGCATAACCTTATATTTACGAAATTAGCATTTTTTTTATGTCAGATTAAGTATTTACTAATAACTTAGAAAGTAATTGATTTAAATTTTAAAATCGAACTATCAATATTTGTAAAATAAAAGTCTAAATAGCAGATTCTTATCAGAACAAAAAAAAGAGACAACCTATAATAATTATCTCCTAAAATGATGAAAATATAGAAATATCGAACACTTTTATCGAAGATTTGACAAAACTTACGCTACTTAATCTTATAGGTCAGATTAAATTGATTTATTTGATCCTTTCCTGAAGATAATCATATCTTAATTTCAGCCATTCAAAATGTTCCTTCTTAAATTGTCTTCGGTCCAACTCCTTGCCTACAATTTTATCAAGAACTGCTTCAACTTGTTTTGTAAACTGTCCCATTATAGCAATAAGGTTTACTTCTTCAATTTCTCTTTTTCTTCCTATTAGACTTAAATGACTACCCCATTTATCAATGCTTGTCATTGCTAATCTATAAAAATCAGGTTCTTCGCCTTCTCCAGCGTGTATATAGCTGGTTGTATGTGACCCTAGTTTATTTCTAAGTTCGATAATTTTTGCAGATTTCAGATCAGCTCTAATTTGCTTTTGTCCATCAAGATTAAATAATCTTACCAGATCAGTAATAGCTCCTAACTGAAGATAGTAAGCATTCAATACTCCGTAAAGTCTTAAATACTGTTCACCGTGGGAATTTGATTCAGTAATTAATCCATTTTTAAAAACTTCTTCGATCGCATATTGTGAATCCTCTAGTAAATCTATACAAGCTCTGAATAAGTCGGGATCATAATTCTTCTCAAATTTCAGCACTTTTGTTAATTTATTTTGATATTCAACCTCATCAGAAAAATTTTTAACAGATACATATCTTAAAATTCCTAAAAGTATTTCTGCATAGATAGCCACCGTTGAGGTAGAGTCCAAATATTCTTTATCAGTCATATTTAAATCTATAATGTATATTAAAATCCGGGCTATTTTTCAATAATAAACAATGGGTTTACGCTCAGTATTAACTTGGTAAATCAGTTCATAGATTGATCAATTGTTAAGACTCAAGATAAAAATTAATTTATGATTTCGTTGTTAATCTGGTAGCTGAACGCCACCGTTACCGGCAGGATGCATAATTCCTCTACTGACATCAATTATCGTGTCCAGATCTTTCCAACTTCTGGTTCGAATAGCACAGAATATTTTAATCTCCTTATCAGGATAAACTTTCTGAAGTTCTAGTGCCGAGGCCATGGATGTTCTACCTAATGTCAGAATATCGTCAACCACAATAATGGTTGGTTCTGTAATCAATATCGGGGTTACTTGTAGACTTTCCTGATGTTGTTGCACCGTATTTCTGGTGTCTGCGTGAAATTGTCCACTAGATTTGGGAATTGCATACTTGCGCATCAGACAATCAGCTACACTCTCACCCACTCCATTGCTGGCAAGCGTCTCACAGATGATCTTCGCCGGAAAAACAGCTCCATCTACTAAAGGTGTACTTCTTGGTACCGGAACTAAAGCTGAATTTGCAAAAAAATCTGATAGATCTGCTTCTTTTATTCTCTGGCTTAATCTCGTACTGAAGCTTACATCTCCGTTTTTACAGGATCCGGCAACTGTTCTTGAAGAAATTTCTATCTCGGACTTGCCTCTCGGAGAATAGGCCAGAAAAGTAAGAAACTCAAAAGACATACTCTTTCTTTGTTGTTAAATAGGGAATGCTTTCGATCAGAAATTCAAAGTTATCATTGGTCAGTACCTGTGCACCATAACTTAGCATTTCTTCTGCCCATGAAATTTTATCGTTAACGACATTTTCCATAATGAACAACTGTCTTCCTAATCTTAATGCCTCCCAACCCTGATGTTTTGTTCCGCTTTTCTCACTAGCTTCAATAATAATCGTAGCATCGCTTATCAATGCCATTGTTCGGTTTCTGATAGGGAAACTTTTTGGTGTTACAGGATAGTTTTCTGGGAACTGCGAAATCAGTAGATGATTTTCAGCAATGAAATCCTGAAGGTCTTTATTTTCAGCAGGGAAATATTTATCAAGAGGTGTTCCGATAACTCCAATGGTGCGACCATCAAATTCAATGGCAGTTCTGTGTGCGATCGAATCGACACCTTCAGCCAAACCGCTAACGACAGTGATATCATTTTGCACCAACAGCTTTGCGATCTTCCTCGCTCTTCGTACACCCAATTCAGAAACCTTCCTAGAACCAACAACCGCTACCCTTCTTCCATTTTCCAATAACGAAAAGTCCCCTTTGTAAAATAACTCTTTGGGACTGTTTTTCTTCTCAACGGTGGTCAGCTTATCGTAATATTCGTTAAAAGCACTGATCTGCATAGGAACTCAAGATTTAAATGAATAATGTAAATATAGTTTTTTTACCCTATAAATACAAATTGAAAAATATTATCGATCACGTAAAGTAGTACTACAATAATTTAAAGAGAAGTCATATTTCTCATAATAAACCGGTAAAAAGGCAGCTAAGGTATATCGGTCATCCCTTTCTGTATCCAGCCAAAAGACTACGGCATAAACGGTTTCCTCCCTGAAGGTACCCTCCAATTATTCCGTTTCCTTTTGGCTTTTCCCATTGCCCGATAAGATTATCTGCTTTCTTTTTTCCGGTTTTTCTTTTGAAAAATATTCAGCGAAGCCCAAGGGGCTTTCAGAGAAAGGACAGAGAAGAGATTGAAAATAAATTAAAATGTACAATCTTAAAAACCTACGGTTATGAACATTATCGAAAGACTGACAAGGGATGCGGAAGTGCGCAACTTGCCAAATGAAAAAAAGGTAGTTAATTTTTCAATTGCTACAAACGACAACTATCGCAACAAGCAAGGCGAACGGATCGAACAGACCACGTATTTCGAATGCGCCTATTGGATCTCTCCAAAAGTAGTTGACTTTTTAACTAAAGGCACTTTGGTTGAATTAAGCTGAAGAGCCTACACCTCTGCATGGTTGGGAAAAGACGGAGAACCTCATGCAGGATTGAATTTCCACACCTCGCAGATCAAGGTTCACAGCAGTAATAAGCGAACTGAAAACAAGTATACTGATCCGAATAAAACAGCTAAGAAGGAAATTTCTAATTCCAAATCCAACGACAGTGATAAGGATGATGATCTCCCATTTTAAAACTACCAAACAAGATTCTCTAACAATTAAATATTAACATCATGGCACATAATTTAAATTTCAACAACAGAACAGGAAAATATTCATTTTTCAGCGTAAAGGAAAAAGCATGGCACAACTTGGGGCAGGTCGTAGAGGAATACCCGACAAGTGAAGAAGCCATCAAATTTGCAGGACTTGACTACGAGGTCGAAAAGTCTCCCCTATTTACAAAAGGTGCAGGAATTATCGAAAGTACCAACGGAATAGAAATGATCGATTCAGAATTGGAAGTCCCGAACTATTTTGCCAATATCCGAACGGATAACAACACCGTTTTAGGTGTCGTGGGAAAAGATTACCATATCGTACAAAACCGTGAAGCCTTTTCATTTTTTGATGCTATTGTAGGCGGTGGAGATGGAATCTTATACGAGACTGCAGGAGCGTTGGGAAATGGAGAACGCATTTTTATCACGGCTAAATTACCCGATTATATCCGTGTTGGCAACGGTGACGATATTACAGAAAAATATATTTTCCTAACCACCTCCCACGATGGGAGCGGAAGCATCACCGCCGCATTTACCCCTGTTCGCATTGTCTGTCAAAATACTTTAAACGCTTCACTAAAAAATATGAGCAATGTGGTGCGGATCAGACATACCGCAGGAGCAAAATAACGCTTGGAAGATGCCCACAAAGTTATGGGACTAGCCAATAAATTAAGTAATGAATTGGAAAACACATTTAATCATTGGGCAAAAATAACGGTCGGTGATGATGAAATGAAAAAACTGATACAGTTGGCACTCTGCCCCAACAAAGAAACTTTAAACCATTTGCAGAAAGGAAATTTCGATGACGTTTCAACAGTTTTTAAAAACACAGTTGATGATGCATTTGCCTACGCAATGATCAGCGAAAGCCAGCAAATGGATACAACCAAAGGGACGTTGTTCGGAGCATATAACGCAGTGACAGGATATTATCAGAATGTCAAAACATACAAAGATGATGAAGCCAAACTACAGTCCATCGTTTTGGGTGGAACTGCACAATTGAAATCTCAAAAGGCTTTTGATCTATGCGAAAGTTTTGCCCGTTTTGGCGCAGAAACTTTAATCATGAATTAACTATAAATTTTAATATTTAAGTACGGGAAATTTAAGCCTCTGCCGTACAAGAGCAACCCCTATGAAATTTAATATTGTCAACGAGATAAAATTAAGTTATTCCAGAAAAGGAAATTCTGAAAAAGTAGTTAGTAGTTCGCGGGACGCAGTGAATGTATTCCGTCAGCACTTTGACCACGATGAAATAGATTACCGAGAATCATTTTTTGCTCTATATTTAAATCAGGCTCACAAAGTTTTAGGGATAAGAAAAATTTCTGAATCGGGAATTTCTTCTACGGTTGTCGATGTTCGTATCATCATGCAGGCGGCACTCCTTTGTAATGCCTCCGTTGTTATACTGGCACATAATCATCCTTCCGGAAATTTGAAACCTTCTGTCGAAGATCTGAAAATTACGCAGAGTATCAAAAGTGCATCTGAATTTTTAAACCTTAAATTACTGGATCATTTCATTCTGACATCAACTGATCATTTATCATTTGCCGACGAAGGTCATTTATAAATGAATTCATATTATTAACCTGTTGTGCATTTAGGAATTAAACAATAAAAGATTGTTCATTTGGTTCAAAAACCGTATATTTATTTGACTACCAATCATTTAAATACATGAACAATCTTATTCAAAACTACAAAATTATTTTAGAAGAATTGATAAATACTTGCAGTCATATTAAGACTAAACCTCAGATCAGAGTTCCAAAACTTTCTGATTTAGAACTTGTAGCTTTAAATATTACAGCAGAATATATGTCGATAAACTCTGAATTACAACTGTTTAGATACATTTCAAAAACAGAATTAGAACAAAAAATAGAAAGAAGCGTTTATAACAGAAGAAAGCGAAAATTGTTTTTCTACTTAGAAGAAATACGCAGAGTTTTGAGTGCAAAGTTTTCTGATTTTACAAACGTTTTTATTGTTGATTCAACACCATTGGAGATATGTAAAATAAGTAGGGCAAATCGCAGTGGAATTTGTTCCACAGAAAATATTCGTCCGGAATTTGGATATTGTGCTGCACAAAAAACACGATATTTCGGCTATAAATTACATGCTGTCTGCGACAAAAACGGTGTTTTTCATTCCTTCGATTTTTCTCCGGCAAACGTTCATGACATAAATTATCTGAAGGATATAAAAGAAAACTTCAAAAACTGTTTACTGATAGGCGACAGAGGATATATTAGCGAAAAATTAAGGGTTGATCTGTTCAATTACTCAAACATTAAACTTTCTGTTCCAATGAGAAAAAATCAACATGAATTTGTATCGTTTTCGAAAGTAAAATCTAAAATTAGAAAACGGATTGAAACAGCTATATCACAACTGAGCGGACAATTTTTACTACACATCAATTTAGCAAAAACTTTTGAAGGGTTGGCAACCAGAATTACCTCTAAAATCACTTCTTTTACAATGATACAATATCTTAATTTCTTTATATTTAAAAGAAGTTTAAACAAAATAAAAATTAATTTATCCTAAATGCACAACAGGTATATTATTAAACAAAATACACGACATTTCAAATATTGTCGTGTATTTTCAAAATTGGGCGAAAAGACAATTCCTTCCGGTGGTCGGAAACGTCTTTTCGCAAAAAGTAGGGATACAACTCTTATGTTATGCCTCACAAAACCTCCCTGCTTCATAAAAGTTGTGAGCCTGTGTAGATTTAATGTTTTATTAAATGATCAATCTATTTAGTAACTGTTAACACATTTTCCTGGTACTAAAAAATTTGACGAAACATTTGCTAAGTGATATAATACCTGATCATAAAAGCTTCGTCAACACTCCAAGACAATGATTTTACGTGAAGATTAAAATCCTCTAACATTCTTAAGAAGGTCGTGAGGATAGCCTAAAGAAATTGCACCTAGCCTATTCAATTTTTGTATATGATCATCAGACAATTTTATAGTGGTTGACTTTAAAGCATCATTAAAATGATCAATACTACGAGCTCCGATCAAAGGGAAACCACCCTTTGATGATACCCATGCTAAAGCCACTTGTCCTGGTGTAACTTCCAGTTCTGCTGCAATTACAAAAAGTTCGTTAATAATTTTTTCTACAGTTTCATTTTCCTGATAATCTTCATTCGAATTGCGATTTATTCTGCCTGTCTCTCCTTTTCTGTATTTACCTGTAAGCTGTCCTCCTGCTAAGGGAGAGTACATCATTGTGCCGAGACCAAAATGTTTTGCCATCGCAATAAACTCTCTATCTGCAGTGCGTTGTAGCAAATTATATTCAATTTGTATGGCGGATAATTTTATAGAAGATGCAATCGCAGAAGCTTTCCAGGCTGGAAAATTTGTCAGTCCTGTATATAAAACTTTCCCACTGCTTACAAGATCTTCCAGACCTCTTGTGATTTCATCAATCGGTGTGATGCCATCATCGTAATGTGGCATATAAATATCAATATAATCGGTTTTCAATCTTTTGAGACTGGATTCTATCCCGTGTCTCATTGCCTTGCGATGATTGCCAAAGTTACTGATAGAAGCATTGGCCTCACTGCTTCGCGTATATTTTGTACAAATAATAAAGTTGCTGCGTTGATCCTTTATAAATTCTCCTATGATCTCTTCTGATTGACCCAATTGATAAGCATCGGATGTGTCTATAAAATTACCTCCAGCATCTGCATATGCAGTTAATATTTCTTTAGCATTTTCTGGCTCGGTTCCATACCCGCTTCTTGTTCCAAAACTGGCAGCGCCCAAGATAATTTCGCTTGCATACAATCCCGTTTTTGTTCCAAATAAATTATATTTCATATTGTTAATTATTACTGTACAAAATTAAATGCAGCAGATATAACACACAAGTACGGCTGAATTTACCTATATCAGAAATATTTTTTTATTACCTACATTTGAATCATATTAATAGATAATGTACAAGAAAAAAATACCGGTTTCACTGGATTGCGGACTGCACCTTTTTATGGAGATCATGAATGGAAAATGGAAGATCAGTCTGATATGGTGTGTCTATTCTGGTATAAAGCGTCCTGGTCAACTGCAGCGTAAGATGCCGAAAGCATCCAGACGCGTATTAGATACACAATTAAAACAGTTGATGGATCACGGAATCTTAACTAAAATAAACTATAACGAACGTCCTCTAAAAGTTGAATATGAACTGACCGAATTGGGTAAATCATTAATTCCAACAATTAAATCTACTGCTCAATGGGGTGAGGATCACCGTGAAGAACTGGAGAAATTAATTGATAGCAACCCATAATTATTAATTGATCTCTTGAAAAAGAGCAATTAATTGACACTAGAATTTTAATATTAAGTTAGTCTCCTCATCAAAAAACGGCCTGGTGTAAAACCAAGCCGCTGGAAGTCAATGAAAAATTTTAAGATTCATTGTCAAATTCATAATCTACCCTTCTTTCATTTCCAAAACTATCTTTGATCCAAATACTGAACTGATGGGATTCGGAAGCTTTAGATGTATAGTAAAGTCTGAATTGTTTTTGCTTCAATGGATACTCGTCATTCGGTAGATATGGTGGGTCGCTGTAATATTGAAGTTGACCAGCTCCTTCATATTGAAAATACCTAACACTGTACATTGTTCCATTAAAGTTCGAAGAAGTCAATAGTGAAATGCGAATTTCTACCGTTTCATTCTCAGCTATTTTACCAGGAACAGGCATTATTTGGACTTCAAAAGGAAAGTCCTGTTGAATTTCCAGATCGTTGTCCTGACAGGAATTAAAAACAAAACTAATTAAGAAAATTGCCATTGAATACTTATATAGTTGCAAGATCTTTTTGTTGATTACATTTTTCATTTTACAAGCTTTTTTAAAAATTGTACCGTATTCCAAAACCAAACAAAGCGTGAAACTCACCGAGCTGACTGTTCTGCAAATAGCGCAGCTGCCCATTGACCAAAAAAACACAGTGGTCTGTCAGATAACTTTCGATAGACAGTTTTCCATTTGCACCATAGATGAAATTCTCGGTTGCATTAATAATAGAGCCATCATAGATCATTTCAGTTCCCCTATTGATCTGCTCATAACCTACAAGCCCTCCTAAACCCAGATTGATGTTGACATTCCGCATCAGATCTCCCCACACATAGAGACTGTAACCCCCATTGAAAAGGAAAGTATCAATCGGGATATCGTAATGGGCATACTCGTAATACTTTCTGCTGTATTCGGCCAATCCGAAGAGGTAATAACCGTTTTTGGTATAAGAAATAACACCTGCACCTAAAACGTAATTTTGCTTTTCAGGAGATTGTGGAAATACTGAATATGAAATTTCGAATCCTTTTTGATTAGGGATCATTTGCTGAGCAAATGATTGAATATTTATTGTAAGTAGTAATGCGGTTGTTAAAAATATTCTATTCATCTTATTTTATTTTTACGTTTAAACTGCTGATCAGCCTGGCATGGATCAAATCGGTATTTTCAAGCTGAACCTTCTGATGCCTTCCGCCATTCTTTTCCAGAATTTCAATTTCCAAGACCTGATCCTTTAAAAGGGTAAATTGATCTAACAAGTAAATTCCTAAAATGTCAGAATGATGAATTGCGGTCATCACCGGAAAATGGATCCGAACCGGCTCTAAGAGTTTATCCTGAACGACCGTTCTTTTCAAATTCTTCTTATCGATAATTTTGAAATTGACCAGATCAATGTCATACGCCACATTGCTGCTGTTTTTAACCTCTAAGGTGAAAAAGAATTTGCTGTCATTGACGTGCAGTGCCCGGACTGAAAACTGGATCCCATAACTTCTGGAAGCGATGTGTTTGATGGTTCTGTTATTTTTTTTATAAAGGTTTTCCATAATCAATTCCGTCAGAGAGGACGAACTTCCCCTGAGATCTTCAAACAGGACATCCGCAATATACTGGTGCTCATTGCTTCTCCGCATCTTTAAAAGGTCATAGCTGAGTGCATCAGGATATGAACTGTAAAAAACATCGAAGCTGTAGAACTTTCCGTCTTCGGTGATCACCGAAAAATTGGTTTCTTCTTCGAAGTCCCTGACTGCCGATTTGATCCGAAGAACATTTCCGATAGGTTCTGCTTTGTTCGCAATTAGCAGATCACTCCCCAAGTCGACATATCGGATTGGAGAAGGAAAAAGCAGATGCGAGGTTTTATTGTAGGTGACCTGCATTTTGAAAGGTTCCAACTTAGCTTCCTCCAGTGAAAGATAGGAAGCAACGGAATCCTGAGCCAGTGATCTGCCTGAAAAGAACAGAAACACGATCATCAATAGATAATGGCTTTTTATTTTATTCATTTTATTGTTTTTTAATTGGTTATTTTTTTGGCACAAGCAAAACCTGATGGCCCGCTTTTACCTTTACTTTTTGTTGTCTGACCCGTTTCTGGAAATATCCTGACAACCCCTGCACCACTCCTCTGCTTAAATCCGCCGCGATCTGCTGACCTGCCGACTGCGTCATCATAATATTGGTACCAGAAGTTTGCCCCATACTGCCCACAATGTCGGTCAC
The DNA here is from genome assembly GCF_006175945.1 of Chryseobacterium mulctrae. Lineage (NCBI taxonomy): Bacteria > Pseudomonadati > Bacteroidota > Flavobacteriia > Flavobacteriales > Weeksellaceae > Chryseobacterium > Chryseobacterium mulctrae. Next base: position 452,751 of record NZ_VAJL01000001.1, read on the forward strand.
AGCATTTTGCTCCGGTGAATAAGGAACATATAAGCCGAGCTGACCATCATTGTCATGAACATTGATCTCTACAGGATAAATGCTGCCCCGATATTCTATCGACGAAATTTTCAATTGCAGTCTCCCACCCTGAAATTTACCTGTGGCTTTGAGCAATATTCCGGCGGGAATTTCTGTATGTCCTAGAATCATATTTTCAGAAAGTCTGATCGATAATGTACTTTCATTGGTCATCGTCATTGACTCTTGTACAAGACCTTTGATCGCATTCTTTGATTGTTTTGAATCATTGGTTTCAGTCTGAGTTCCGAACAATCTATTATCATTCAGACCAGCCAGAAAGGCGCTGTCTGATGGCTCTCTGTATAATGAAGAGACAATATTTAAGTGAGCTGATTTTACTGATGTGAGCTGTACTTTACTTCCAGAAGGCTGCTTCCCATCCTCTTCTCTTGATACAGGATCTTCCTGCTTATTACTTTGGGGAAGGTATTTCGCAGCCATTTGGTAGGATCTTTCCATCAGCTCCAATTGGTCATTGACCCCAAGACCTGCAGGAACAGCATTGTTCTGCACAGCTTCATTCTTTAATCTGGATATTTCTTTCCTAAGATTATTCACTTCCTGATCATCCCTGCTGTAGAAGGAACCTAATGTCTGCTGCGCATTGCGATAGCTGTTAACTGCACTCGGATTAGATGGCGACAAACTATTCGGATGAGCTGTCAATGCCGTCTGATCAGAATTTTGGTTTAGGTTGTTTTGGTCAGTCCAGTAATCAGATAAGGTGGTCATCGCATTTCTTTTCTCTTCATTTTTTTGTTCCAGCAGCTGCTGCTCATAAGCCTTCTGTTTGTCAGATTGCAGCTGATCGTCCTTTGCCTGTGGTATTCCCGCATTAAAACCTGATTCATCAACAATTTTATTGTCCGTGGGCTTGAAGATGAGGTAGAAACAGCCTGCACATACCGCCGCCATCAAAAAATAGATCAGCGGTTTCTTTATTCTCTCCCATCGTAAATTTTGAAGGCCTTGTGATTCCGGTTCCAAGTGGGGTGAATCACTTTCAGTGATCGTGATTTTATTTGAATCTCTCATCGCTCTATTTTTTAATGGTTGAATCCACTTTGTGATCCTGTGCCGATCTTTTCACAGCTGTATGATCTGAAATGGTCGTAATATGACTGATCGACATCGTATTGGTTTTATTTCCGGTTGACATACCTATACTGATAAGCACCAGTACTGTAAGAACAGCATAACCTGCAAAAAACAGCTTGGTGAAAACTCTCTGGCGTTTCGCCGGGAGCTCTTTCCATTTTCTGTCTGCAAGCAAAATATGCTGCTCTATTTTATCTCTAATTTTTTTCATTGTTCTGATCTTTAACGTTCAACGGTTTCAACATCTTTATTTTCAAGGACGTTGAATTTTTCAATGGTAAATCCCTGGGGATTGCTGTCTGACCGCACGGAGTTCACTAATGAACAGTTGGTGATCAGACTTCGTATCGTCAGATTACTGGACCTGATAATGAACTGTCTTGCATACGTCTTGACCGAATATGGATAATTGTTAAAATCAGCCACCACACTGTCAACCTCGACTCTCTGCTGGATGTTCCCTGAGATGATCCTATTATAATAGCCCTTCTCCTGAAGGTCTTTATAATAATCGAATGCAGACTGGTCTGCCAGATTGAAAGCTCTTTTAACATTGCTTTCGATCGCATTCTTATCAGGTGCCACCGTAAAGAACAATTCGTGAAAACGCCTAACATGTTCCCTGGCTTCTACAGGCCTGTTGATCGACATATCCTGCGAGAGTGCTACCATCAGCGACTTGCCGTTATCCAATACATAGATCTTCTGACGCTGTTCTTCTGCAAATTGATAGGACTTGAAAACGACAATGCCCACTACAGCAAAACAAAGCACCGCAAAAACAAAGGTGAATAAACGGATCTGCTTGAAGCTGCTTTCTATATTTCTTAAAGTTTTAAATTCCATTGGATCGTATTTTTATTTTAATAGTCTGCCTGAAATATTTCCTGTTGCCGAGCCTGCTGCAGCTCCTGCAATATTTCCTGATTTCGCGGCGGTCTGGTTGACGTTTCGCATAAAGTTTCCGGCACCTCCTGCCTGAATGATCCATCCTGTAACCGTTGGCACTGTAAAGTATCCGACGATCCCGATGACCATATAGATGATGTATACGGTATTGGAAGTATCAGGAATGAAGTTCGGGTCTGCCAGCATTTCAATATCTTTTTCAATGATGAGTATTTGGATCTTGGCGAGTATGGCACTGAAAATATCAGCAACCGGCAGCCACAGATAGACACTGATGTATCTCGTCAGCCATTGGGTCAGTGTGGTCTGAAAACCATCCCACACGGAGATGGCAAATGCGATCGGTCCCAATATGGAAAGAACGATGAGAAAGAAAGTTCTAATCGTATCAATCACTAAGGCAGCAGATTGGAAGAGAATTTCCAGAAACTCCCGGAATCCATCCCGGATCTGCTTCTTGATGTCAAACATCTCCCTTTCAATATACATTCCGGACATCGTCACCAGATCGGACGGAGACCATCCGAGCTCATCAAGCTTCTTGTCAAATTCTTCATCCGAGATCAGATAGGCCATTTCGGGATTTCTAAGCATCGCTTCCCGTTCCAGAAGATCTTTTTGCTGTTGCAGTTCATTAAGATCCAGGACTTGATCTTCGAGCATTGAATGGCTACCCTGAACGATCGGACTTAAAACGCCATTGATACTGCCAAGCACCAATGTCGAGAAGAACATAATACAGATGCCGATGGCAAAGGGTCTCAGCATCGGAAACAGGTTGATCGGTTCAGCGCGGCTGAGCGATTGCCATACCTTGATGGCTACATAGAACAGTGCGCCCAATCCGGCAACCCCTTTTGCTACCGCAGCCATATCGGCACACAATGGCATCATCTCATCATAGACCGAACGAAGTACTTCGTGTAGATTAGTAGGTTCCATCTTACCAGTATTTTTGATTTGAAGTACCATAAAGATCTAGAACCCTTTTTGTATTGTTCTGCTTTTTGGCTCTCAGATAGCTGACAGAAATATTCTTGTTGGTATAGTATCGCACCAGATTATGGTACTCTTTGACCTCCTTATATACACGGTCGATCACATCCATTCTTTCTTTATCATTGAGCGAAAGCCCATTGGCTGTGATGATCTCCTTCAGTTCTTTCAGCAGTTCTGTACTTTCCGTAAGCAACGCCGAATAGCCGTTTGCAATGGCCGTCAGCTCCTGCGCATTGAAGTTGGGATCGTTGAGCATCTTGCTGAAATTGGTAACGTATATTTCTGATACGTCGCCGACCATCAGCACGGTCTGCTGAACCTTTCGGGCATCTTTGACCAGATTATTGATGGCTTTCAGTTTGTCATAATATTCCTTTCCCTGTTCATAGACCTTCTTTACTTCGTTGAAATTTTTAACGACATTGGAAACCGTTGATGAGGTCTGCACGATCTCATTGGCAGAATTCAGAATGCCTGATGCCAGATTAGCCGGATCGGTCACGACGAATTGTGCTTTGGAGAATGTAGTTGTAGCAAGAATGGCTACCATTGCTGTTTTAATAATTAGATTTTTCATTGTTTTAAAATTTTATAGGTTTGAATTATTTGTCTTTGTTCGATTTGATCCTCCTGAGAGAGATCCTCTTGATGGCATGTTCAACATTGCCATCAAGTTCAGAGGCCAGATTCATGACTTCCATTTTTTCAGTTTCTTCAGTAGTATAAGCCAGATATTCCTCGGTAGAGACTTCGGTGGCATAGACGGCAGAATGGGTTCCGCCCAGTCCGATCCAGACTTCTTTGTAGAGTCTTGTCGGATCGTTGTTCATATTGATAGAGAGTACCTGAGATTTTTCTTTGTCAGTCAATCCCAACATTGCCTGGATATCATCGAACTTGTTCATATACTTGCGCTGATCCAATAGGATCTTGCAGTCTGAATTATTGATAATACTCTCCTTGACGATCGGTGACTGGATGATGTCATCCACTTCCTGGGTCACCACAATGGCTTCTCCGAAAAATTTCCTGACCGTTTTGAAAAGGTATTTGATGTACTCCGCCATCCCTTCTTTGGCAATCGCTTTCCAGGCTTCTTCAATGAGGATGAGTTTTCTGATCCCCTTGAGCCTTCGCATCTTGTTGATGAAGACCTCCATAATGATGATGGTCACGATCGGGAACAGGATCTTGTGGTCTTTGATCGCATCGATCTCAAAAACGATGAATCGCTTGGACAAGAGATCAAGTTGTTTTTCTGAATTCAACAGGTAATCGTATTCACCGCCTTTGTAATAAGGCTCCAACACGTTGAGAAAGTTGGCGATATCAAAGTCCTTTTCCCTGACCTTCTTTTGTTCCAGAACTTTCTGGTAGTCATCTTTCACATACTCGTAGAATCCATTGAATGAGGGATGGGAATTTTTGCTCCTGATCTGTTCAATGTATCCGCTAACAGCATTGGACAAAGCAACCTCTTCTGAACGGGTGGGTGGTTCATCATCCCTTTTCCATAGTGTGAGGATCAAGGTTTTGATGCTTTCTCTTTTTTCAATATCAAAAACGCCGTCATCGGTATAGAATGGATTGAAAGCAATCGGATTGTCTTCTGTATAGGTAAAATATACGCCGTCCTCCCCTTTTGTCTTGCCCTTGATCAGCTCGCACAAGCCTTGGTAAGAATTTCCGGTATCGACCAGTAATACGTGAGCTCCTTGTTCATAATACTGTCTGACCATATGGTTGGTGAAAAAGGATTTACCGCTTCCTGAAGGTCCCAAAATAAACTTGTTCCGGTTGGTAATAATGCCCTGCTTCATGGGTAGGTCTGATATATCCAGATGAATAGGCTTTCCTGTCAGACGGTCAGCCATCTTGATCCCGAACGCTGAGGGTGAATCCTGATAATTGGTTTCTTCGGTGAAAAAGCACAAGGATGGTTCAATGAACGTGTAAAAGCTTTCTTCGCTTGGGAAATCACCAGCGTTTCCGGGAATACCTGCCCAGTACAAGGTTGCCGTGTCTGTCGTATTGTGACGGGGCTTGCATTCCATCAGTGCCAATGCACTTCCGGTGTCATTTTTCAGTTGTTTCAATTCTGAAGGATTATCAGACCAAGACATCACGTTGAAATGTGCCCGGATGGATTGGAGACCATATGAATGAGCTTCATTGAGGTATTTATCTATCCATTCCTTGTTGATCTGATTCGCCCTGCTGTATCTTGCCAATGAATGCATGTTTCTGGCAGACTTTTCGAATTTGTTCAGGTTTTCATCGCTGTTGTCAATGAACAGATATTGGTTATAAATGTGATTGCAGCTTAATAAAAGTCCTACCGGAGATGCGAAAGACAATAGGCAGCCACTCCTGTCGGTACTTAACTTTTCATATCGACTATGTGATGAGACCATCCCGGGCAGGTCATCGGTATCGGATAAAGTATGCATACTGATCCGGTTGTTGCCGATGCGCATTTCTTCTGATCCGAGTTTGATATCCTGCAAAGAAGGATTGGTTTCTCTCGACAGGGTCAGGTACTGCTCCAATATTCCTGACTGGCTTTCGGTTCCTGAGATCTCATCTTCGGTCATTCTTTCCAGATGAATATAACCGCTGTCATTCATGATCCTTTCAAACTGGTCGACAGCTTCCATAAAGCGACTGATTACCTCTTTGTCTTTGATCTCCTTTGGGATCAGTTTGCCTTTGCACAGCGAGGAAAAGTTGCTCTGCATCCGCATTCTCTCCTTACTGGTTTTCGTAATGAACAGATAGCAATAGTGGTTTAAGAATGGTCTCTCATTGAAATGTCTTTCAAAAGATTTTGAAAGAAAGCTCTGGTTTTCTCTGGACAGATCCGGGCTATAGTTTTCTTTGATAAACCAATCTTGCTTATGCACAACCGTAAAATCTGGCAGGGTCTTGATGGCCTTGAACCAGGCTGAATGGATCGCTTCATATTCTGCCGATGCTACCGTAAACAATTCAGGTAGCCTGACCTTAAAACAAACCGTGACATCTGCATCTTTGGAAATAATACAGTCGTTTTCTATCGCAAGCAGTGGAAATTTACTCTCCAGCGTTGCGACTTTGGAGGTATTTCTCATGCTGTAGCTTTTTGACGATTAATTTTCAGGTAGCGATAGATGCATTTTCGACTGATGATGTATTTGGGATGCTTTTTTTTAGCGCCTAATTTCATCAAGCCGTGCTCGCCGTATTTTCCATTCAGCGAGAAGGTCTGCCAGATTAGTATGGCACTACTTGCTCCGCCAATCGTAAGGCAGAGATAGGTATTGACGCCAGCCATGTACATGACCATCACGCATACGAGTATCCCCAATGATCCTCCTGCAAAAATAAACAGGTATTGGGCTTTTAGCCCTTTGAACTCTACCGTCCTTCCGATGCCTTTGTTGATATGATAGGTATTCATAATCATCATTTTAAAGGAAGAATGAACGAAGGATCGTTGCCGCCACGATCAGAAATATACACGCGCCGAACCAGCTGGCAGCGGTCTTGCTGGTGTCGGGGTCACCACTGCTGAACTTGTTGTAGACCTTGACCCCACCTATCAGCCCAACGACTGCTCCGATCGCATAGATCAGCTGGGTAGCCGGTTCAAAATAGGAGGTAACCATCTGGGTCGCCTCGTTGATTCCTGCGGTACCGTTGCCTTGGGCAAAGGCACCTTGTAGTGCCATCAGGATTAAACCTAATAGCAGTAGTTTTTTTCCTTGTTTTTCCATTTTACAAACATTTTAAGTTGTGATGGTGTGCCGCACTTTGCGGAACTATGGGACAAAGATGACTGAGCTTAGGAATTATTTTAACTGTGTGGCGCTTTAGGGAATCTTTTGGCAGTTGAACAGCGCTAAACTTTCCGGCAATCGTTTATAATTACTTGCAAATTTGTGGGGAATTTTAAAGAATGAAATCATCGATTAGAGTGTTAACTTTTAATAAGTTTCAACACTTTTAGGAAAATTACTTTAAAAGTTTTTTAACTTTATCCAGTAAAAACGATCAAGTCAGGGGTCAGTCGACGAAACGGAAAATATAACTCGCTTAGGCTATAATCTATTAAATAATTCGTTTTTTATAGATCAAATAAATTACTTCCAATTGTAAGCTGTACTTTCTACATTTCATTCTCTAGAATACTTATACAATGTCATTTTCGAAATCTTCAAGTCAGTGGCAATTTCGTTGAAGCTTTTTATCCCCCTCATATAATAACTTTCTGCAATAATAGCTTTTTGCTGCTTCCTTACTTAATGCTTTCCTGCCACCTATTTTCTTACCTCTTTTCCGTGCTTCGTCCAAGCCTGCTTTTGTTCTTTCACTGATTTAATACAAGGGCTATCAACGTAGCAGTAAGAGATGCAACCTATGTTTTTAGATGGGCTTCTCTATCATAACTCTCATTTACAGTAGAAGAATATTATACTGATACTTCGGAGTTTACCGATCAGGTACTTGCTTTGGATGTAGTTAGTGGGGTTCAAATTTGCCCAAAAAATCAGAGATTTGAATGATAAGAAGCTATTTATTATTTTAGTATCTACGGGGTATTTTGCGTTATCAGAACATATAGGAGGAACAATCAAAAGCAAAAAGATTATTGAAAACTAGGCCTAAATATGAAGGTTTGCAGCTTCTATAAAAAATGAAACTGTTACAGCTTCACTGATTGCCAAAAAGATTGGAAGTTATCCAAGGCAAAAACGGACTTGTTGTAGCATTATGGGAATTGGATAAAATTGAAAGAATCTTATGCTCGACTGGAGAATGAGTACGGAACTTAGATGGAGAGTTACTTCGGAACTTAATAAGGGGGAAGCTAATAATGCCTCGGCAAGAGCTTTATAAGAATTACTTAAGCATCTTTCTCCATTAAGATGGTAAGCATATTCAATTTACCTTAGACTATGTCTGAGAAGATCGTAATAAGCTTAAAAAAAGAGAAGTTTAGATTGTTAAGAAAAGTTTTAATCATTTAGTCAATCTATTTAAATTGCAAATATTAATAGATCTTATCATTAACGTACGAAATTTTACTTTTTCGTAGACTGCCTCTTACTATAGATATCCGTTTTTTGAATGTCCAAAATCAATAAGAATTTAGTCTAAGTATTATTTTTGTCATTCTGAAAGAATTTAAACACACTGAAATAAAACCGTTTAGACTCCTACGGAATGACAAAAGAGTGCTGATTTTGAGTATTCTGACTGAAAACGGACATTTAATTCCGTTTTTAATCTAAAATAAACTTAATTGAAATAATTTATAAAAGTTTATTTTTTACTTCGTTACAATTTTGTTCAATCGTAATACAGATTTCATTAATTGTTACAGATGTTTTATTTTCAGAAAATGGTTCTCCGAATAAATTTGCCAATTTATTGATGGTTAAAAAAGAAGAACTAATGATAACCATAATTGGAATTGCTAATAACTCAAAACGGCTTTCTTCTCCGCCCAAATCAATATCGCCAATAAATAATGGAATAAGAATGACGTAGAAACTCACAATAATTTTTGTAAAAGCACTGTAAATCATTAAAAAAGGAGTATTCTTTATTCTTTCTGCTTTACCTTGAATGTCGTAGAAACGATTAATATGCTGCATTAAGTCATTTTTTTCAAAATTAGCTTTTGATGCAAAATCTGTTTCAAAGCTTTCTGCGAGTGCTAATAAAATTTCATTTGAAATTTTATTGCTGCTATTTACTTTAAAGCGTTTTAATAGTTGTGTTTCTTCTTCATTAAATTTTGGCTTAAAGTTGTTATGCATTTCATTTTTAAGCTGGCGAATGTATAAAATACTCAACTCTATTAATTTTTGAGCTTCTATTTTTACATCTGATTCCCCAGATCCCTTGAAATTCTCTTTATTTCCATAGTAAGCATATATTTTTGTTACAAAACTTCTTGTATTGTTTGTAAGTTCACCAAATATTTTTCTTGCTTCCCACCATCTGTCGTAGGCAGAATTCATTCTAAAACCCAAGAAAAATGCAACCGCAAGTCCAAATACAGAACCGATTTGTCCTGATATTTTATAAATATGATCACCAAAATATTCTTCAAGTCCAAGTACCAATATTGTATAAATTGTAGTGATTACAATAAACGGAGATGAAATTTTCAGCAATTGCAATAAACCTTGCTTTTCAGTTTTTATCATTCTTTAATCTTGTTAATTAAACTTGACTATTAATTTTTAATTATACTTTAACACCAAAGATATAACCCACTAAAGCTGATAAAACCATTGCAATAGTTCCCCAAATGGTAATTCTTAAAATAGCTTTTGGAATATTAGAACCACCTGTTTTTGCTGCCATTGTCCCTAAAATAACAAGGAAAATTATGGTAGAACCATAAAGCCAATATTCCATTCCCTTTACAGGAGCAAAAAGTATGATCAAAAGCGGCAAAACACCGCCCACTGTAAAAGCTGCACCCGATGCTAACGCAGCCTGAATAGGATTTGCCTGGCTGATTTCATTAATGCCCAATTCATCTCTAATGTGTGCTGCTAATGCATCTTTTTCTGTAAGTTCTATTGCTACTTGCAATGCGGTTTCTTTTTTAAGACCTCGCTTTTCATAAATTTGAGCCAATATTTGCAATTCTTGTTCGGGCATTTCTTTTAGCTCTATAATTTCTCTTTCAATATCAGCTTTTTCTGTGTCGGTTTGTGAACTTACCGAAACGTATTCTCCTGCTGCCATAGACAAAGCTCCTGCAACTAAACCGGCAATTGTGGCTAAAAGGATTGGCTCTCTTGTGGAACTTGCTGCTGCAACACCTATTGCAAGGCTGGAAATGGAGATTATTCCGTCATTTGCTCCCAAAACAGCTGCTCGCAGCCAATTGCTTCGGTGAATGTAATGATTATCTAAATAGTTGTCGATTGTTATCATTTTTTGAGTTTTTCGGATTGTTGTGATTAGTAAATATAATTACAAAATAAAGAGTGGAGATAATGTTGATCAATTTTAATAAAAAAAGAACGATTCTTTTTGAATCGCTCTGATATTTAAATAGATTTCCTTGCGATAAATAATGTATTTTTAGTCATCATCTTGTTTTTCACCTTGTTCATTGTTCTTTTCATTACCGTTTTGAATAGTGGTGCTTGATGAAATTTCGGTATGTCTTATTTGACCTCCAAGATAGCCAGTTCGAGCCACTAAAGCAAAACTGATTATTGCTAAAAAAAGAGTTACCAATGTTAATGATTTTGCCAACGAATTTTTAATAAATTCAAGATATATTGTAATGAGCGATGCAACTCCTACAGAGATAAATGCTGTAAGTGCATACGCTGCAAAATCAGCGTGCTGTTCTATTATATTTTCTGAAACACCCCGTATATTTTCTACCGTTTCTTCTGCACCTTCTCCTGTTATGTAGGCAATGACAGCCCCTAAAGCAGAAATAATAAAGATATAATGTGCTGCCGTTTTCGTTGTATTGCTTTTTTTCCAGATACCATATCCTAAAACTAAAGTTCCCAAAAGCGAACCAAATATAGGCAGATGAGTAATGAGCAAATGTATGTGTGCTTGATCCATTATTTCTACGTTTTAAAGTGAATTGATTTTAATAAATTTCTCGCCACTTGTCATAGAAATTCCGCAGCGTTTTGGTGCTGTTGTTTCATACGTATTACCACAAGTAGGGCAAACAAAATAAGTAGAAGCCAAAGTGTTTGTTTTATTGCCGTTTAGTGCAGCCAATGCAAGTACATAAAGTTCTTTATGTTTTTTCTCGGTTTTATAAGCATAATTCAAGCTCATTAAAGCCAATTGATTTCCCGCTGCATTTGCTTCTTTAAGAAATGTGGGGTACATCGTCGCTGCTTCATAAGCTTCTCCTTTTATGGCAAATTCTAAGTTTTCTTTGGTAGATTGTACCTTTACGTCAATAGTTGGTGTTTTTACTACAACTCCCATCTCTTCTAATACCGCTTTGTGATTGTTAGCGTGTATTTTTTCAGCCAAAGATGCTGCTTTGAATAGTAATGCAATTTCTTTAAATCCTTCTTCTTCCGCTTTTTTAGAAAAAGCAGCATATCGAGCGGTTGCATTTGATTCACCATTAAATGCTTCTTGCATATTGGCGACTGTTTTTACCTTTGCCCGTTCTACAGAAATTGCTTTTTGCTCTGAGGATTCTTTATTTGTGGTACCTGCTTCAGCTGGAGGTTTCATTTCGTTGCTATTCTCATTTGATTTTTTACAAGAATTCAAAAAAAGAGAGGCAACTAGAACAAGACTTGCTAGGATAGCAAATTTATTATTTATAATAATAGATCTACCTTTTTGAGTTTTAAAAATAATAGTTTTCATATTTTTTTATCATTGATCAGTTTACTTGTTCTCATTTTTTTCGTTAGCTTCATTTTTTTCACCTGCTTCACTATTTTCTTTTCTTTCGCTGACTTCGCCGGTTTCTTTTTTTTCGTAAGTTTCGTTCCCTTCTTTTTCAGAAGTTGCAGCTCTTGTATTTTGGAAATGTTTAGTGGTATCTACTTTTGTACTAGATGCTTCTGACTCTAATTTTTCATTTTTTTTACAAGAAAAAAAACTTAATGTTACAAGAAGTAATGCAAGGGTGATTGTTTGCGCTTTCATAATTTAATTGATTTTAAGATTATTTATAAAGCAAAGGTAACACTGGCTATCTTTTACTTTTCTAAGTGAATTCTTAAAATCAACTAAAGTTTTTTAGGAAATAAATTGTAAACAGAATGAGGTGCCCTGATCTTTGACGCTGTTTACGGTAAGTATGATGTTTTGTACTTCACACAATCTTTTTACAATGGAAAGACCTATTCCGTTTCCAGGTATTTGAGAATTTCTGGAGTCATCAACTCTATAAAATCTATTGAATAGTAAGGGTAATTTATCCGCTTCTATTCCAATACCATCATCTTCTACGCACAAAATTTGATCAGAAGAATTATAGGAAATGTAAATATTCCCATCTGTTTTGTTGTATTTTATGGCATTAGAAATGAGGTTATCAAGAATCATTTCCAATAAAAGAATATCTGCAGAAACGATAGCTTCTTGCGGAAGATTATTATGGATATGTATGCTATTTTTTGTGAGGAGTGATTCGTTATTTTCGATGCTTTTTCCAATGGCTGTATGTAGAATTACAGGTTCTTTATTCGCAATAAGAACGCTGGATTCTAAACGGGCAAGTTGCAACAATTGATTGTGTAATTGTGATAACCTATTGGTTTGATGCAGTACTTCTTGCATTTTTACTTCATAGTGTTCGGCAGTTCGTGGCTTTCTTAGAAGTACTTCTATAATTCCTTTTATTGCAGCCAAAGGGGTTTGCATCTCGTGAGAAGCATCTGATGTAAATTGTTTTTGCTGGTAAAAACTATTTTCTAACCTGTTCAAAAGTTGATTTATGGTAGTTGCTAATTGGTGTATTTCATCTTGATTTTCGGGTAATGGCAATCGGGAATTAATATTGGTATAAGCAATTTGTGAAGCTGAATCAATCAATTGATGTATGGGTGCAATAGCTTTTGAAGCCACAAAAGACATAATGAAATATAAAATGGATAGAATAGCACAATACGTTAAAATTAAAACTATCAATAAGTTATGTAAAACATTGTAGGATTCCTGCTGCGAAACGCCAATTGTTAATTGTCCTATTATTTTATGATTATTATTAAATACAGGAAATTGACCTTGTCTTATTTTTTGATTATTAATTGTTTCGTTATAAAAGACCGTTGATTTATTTTTTGGATTAAAAAGAAAGTGACTGTCTTGTAAATTGATAGATTTGAAAATAGTGTTCCCTTTCAAATCCACTATTTGTATAAATGTAGGGTTTACTTCGATTTGACTGTGTTCTGCTTCTTCCCATTCTGGCATTTTATTCATGATGATTTGGTCATCGTCCCAATCTAAATTAGCAAAAATTTCGTTTTTTTCTATAATAATATCCTCATCTAAATGCTTGTAAGAAGTATAATATACTACACCATAAATAACGACAAAAGCAATCGCGGTCAAGACAGCAATTGCGATCAAATTATAAGTCGCTATTCTTTTTTTGAAACTTAACCTCATTCGTTGTCATTAATTCTATATCCAACCCCTCTAATAGTTTGAATGATAGATTCTTTACCATCAGTATCCAATTTTTTTCGTAATCCATTGATGAAAACATCGATAACTGCAGTGTCTTTATCAAAATGAATGTCCCATATTTTTTCCATAATCCTGGAGCGGCGGCATACTTTTCCCTTGTTACGCAGCAATAATTCTAATAACCCAAATTCTTTTTGGGTGAGTATAACTTCTTTTCCGTCTTTAGTTACTTGATGTGCATCAATATCCATCGCAATATCTCGAAATGTAAATTGGGATTGTTCACCTGTACTATTTCGCATCAATACCCTTATTCTTGCAAGTAATTCTTCAAAAGCAAAAGGCTTTTTCAAATAATCATTAGCACCTGTTTCTAAACCAAAAACAGTATCATCTACAGTATCCTTTGCGGTCAAAAAAATAATGGGCACTCGCTTGTTTACTTTTCTAACATTCCTACAAATTTCTATTCCACTTATACCAGGAAGCATCCAATCTAGCAATAGAATATCATATTCATTTACCAAATCTAGGGCTAATTCTAAACCCACTCTTCCGTTATCAGCAACATCTACTGCAAAACCTTCTTCTTCTAGTCCTTCTTTTAAAAAGCCAGAGATTGAAGGTTCATCTTCCACTAGTAAAATTCTCATAATTTTAAATAATTATTCTGGATTAGAATTGCTCTCATTTTCATTAAAATTAGGTAATGCCAGTTCTACGCCTGCACCGTGATTGTAAACTAGCTGTCCTCCTAAATAAGCGGTACGACAAACAGATCCAATTAAAATGGCAAATACTAGAAAACGGATGAGTTTTATCCATTTGTTAGTAAATCTGAATACATCAACAGCAGTATATAAAATAGCTGTGGTAATAGCAAGCCATAATGTTAAAAGTGCTGCTTCTGCGTGCATTTCAATTGCTTTGCCTAATATGCCACTTTCCATACCTTCACCTGCAGAATCACCCGAAAAATAAGAAATTATTGTACCAAATGTACCCAAAATTAATAAGTAAAAGGCAGTATGCTTAAAAAATATTTTCTTAAATATAATACCAATTAAATCACTAAAAAAGCCAATAAGAAGTAATGCAATGGGAAAATGGATGACCATAGCATGTAAATGTGTTGAACTAATCATAATATACTTTTGAACAAAGATTATAAAAGTAGTATTTGAATTTTCTTAGCGTACTCTTAAGTTTTTCTAAAGATATTTTAGTACAGATAAAATAGCAGTGAGATGTTTTTTGTTTCGTTGGTCCATTGGTTGAAGTCCTGGCACTTACACTGTTTGTGAAAGTAAGTCTATGGCTTAAGAAAAAATACTATGGTACGACTAATTTAACTGAGCTTTTAAAGACATAAGGGGAATTTGCCTAAACAAACTCCCCAATGTCGAAACCCTCTGCATTATCTTGACGCTTCTTGACAGAAATGTCCTCAACTTTATTCGAAATACTCTGGCTAAGCAAAGCGGCAATTCGCTTTGATGCATCACCCAATGAATTTTCTAAAAGATCAAAAAGCTCGGTTTCCTGAATTTTTTGAATGATGTTGACCGCTTGCTTTTCTAAGTCAGTCTCCAGCACCTCTTGCTGAAGCAACTGTCCCGCAGTACTCAATTCCTGAAAGGTAACCCCTGTAGCAAACCCGCTTTCTATTTTAGAATCATCCTGGTACTGCCAGTCTTCTTCCTCGTATTCCCAATCATTATTTTTGACTAGTATCTCGTCAAGTTCTTTCTTTGAAGCCGTATTTTCAAATACCTCCTCCTTGGTTTCTGAATCAAAATTATTTACATTAATGACACTAGATTCGCCTTGTCCTTGATCAGCATCAGATGGCTGTAACTTTCTTTCTTCTATCTTTGTTTTTCCCATAATAGAGGGCACAGTTAGGTGAGCTTCGGCACTTTTTTCCTTTGGATGCTGATTTGTAAATTTCCTATCACAAAGTAGTAGGATGATAACTAATAATAGCCCTATGATGATTAATTGTTCCATAAGATGATAGATTAAAAGATTGGACGGTATTTGTTGTTGAAATCATCAGTGATCTCTTTTTCAAACGTTTCAAAATGGTACGCCAAAATATTATCGAGATAAGCATATAAAGGGATCTGATCTTCGGCAATGATCTGGATGATCCGTGAAAGTCTTTCATGATATTCAGGTCGAATATAAATACTTTTATCACCACGCTTGGTCATCGTGTGATGCGTGAGAAACTGCTCAGCGTAGGTGATTTCAAGACTTTTTTTGCTTTTTATTTTTTGCTTCGTCGCCGGCTTCTCCTTTAAGGAATCAAGTTCCTGGCTCTGCGATTCATTCTTTGTGTTGCCCGCCATGATGGACATCAGATATTGTTCATCGATATTGTTGTCTTCATTGTTCTTTTTATCACTGTCCATCTTTTCACAATTTTACAATTCTTAAAAACTCCTCCATAAATTGGTCTAGCCTGCATAATATCATCAACTTAGGATCTGCTGGCAGTAATGTCGAACGGAAAACGGTTTTGGCGACCGTCTCCCCTTCTTTGCGAAATCTCTTACTGTCTGTGATCGATGTTTCCATCAATTGAAGTCCCAGATCTTTGATCACATTATTGTAATTTTCATACAGCGGTGTTTTCTCCCTACCATCGACCTGATTCCAGAACAGCTGTATGCTTTTGATCTCAGTGTGCTTTTTCTTCATCAGGATATTGGTCAGGACATCAGTAAAACTAAGGGTACTTTCAAGGACAACCCTATCCGCGGTTATGGGTGAAAAGATATAGTGGACATTGGCGAGTGTACTCAAAATGCCAGCCGTATTGACTGTTCCGGGTAGATCCAGAAAAACGATATCCGGCACAACTTCGGAATTATCAACATACGCTTCAAACTCTTGCAAAACCGTATCGGTCTTGCTCTGGAAAACAGGATAGGCTTTTTTATTGATGGTTGTAAATTGCTTATGAGCCATTTTTTTTAGTATCTCATTCTGCATCACTGTTTTAAGGTCCCTCTCCCTCATCTGTATTAAACTGTACTGTGGGAAGTCACAGTCGAACACAGCGACTTGATATCCTAATCGGTAATGAAGGATACTTGCCAACAGTGCCGTGAAGGTACTTTTTCCCACTCCTCCCTTTTGAGTGGAAAAGGCGATAATGACTGGTTGTTTTTTTGTTTCCATTTTTTTTGATTTTATAGTTAACATTAGTTAACGATACTTCTAGAGTGATAGCTGGCTGGCTCAAATCATATCCGGCTTTCCTGCAATCTTAGGCAATTGAAAGCATATCTGACTTCCAACTGTAGGATCAGAATTCAATCAGTCAGTGGGTCTTTCTTGAAAGGATCCTGTACTTCCGTCAGGTTGGAATGCCTGACTGATCTTTATCTTGTGCTATTGCTTTCCGGATATCCTGACTAACGTCTGGAAAGTTGGTATGCCTGCCTTCAAGAACTCAAACGATTTTGCCATACATCAGTCCTGCCGACATTCTGGTACAAATAAATAACATCCGGCTGCACTCAGCTTCTAAGTGGTTGTCTTTGACTCGCAATGGATTTGTTTGGCCTTATGAACTTCAGAGAGTCTGTGAAGTATTGTCGTTTACTTTGTCAAAGCTTAGTTGACTGGTTTAAAGCTATCAACCTTTAAACAGAAGAAGAGTCTGTACTACTGGATTAAATCTATTGTATTGTGGGTCTAGCCTTTCACCCGAAAGGGGCAAGTTGTGTTTTGAGCATCTCGAAACGTTTTCGGATGCGCAAAACAACTTGCCCTTGCAGGGAGCAGAAACAATCTCCGAAGTCGATGTTTTTTAAATTTAATTGGATAAATGATGAGTGAACATAATGGTAAACCAAAGAAAAAGACAGGACGCCATCCGAAGGCAGATCCCGCCAAGATTCGATATACGATCTCATTTAATGAGGTGGAACATTCCCGCTTTCTTGAACTTTTTGACCAGTCAGGAATGAACGTAAAAGCGCATTTTATCACTTCGTGCATTTTTGAAAAGACGATCAAGACCGTGAAAGTCGACAAAGGAACAACTGATTTCTATATGCGATTGACCTCGTTTCACAGTCAATTTCGGGCTGTTGGAGTCAATTATAATCAGATGGTTAAACTGTTATACACTAATTTTTCAGAGAAAAAAGCAGCCGCTCTTCTTTATAAATTGGAGAAACAAACTATAGAAATGGTGGAGATTTTCAAAAAAGTGATGCAGTTGATAGAAGAATTTGATCAAAAACATTTGAAAAATCTAGAATAAGATGATCGCAAAAATTGGAAGAAGCAGTAATCTTTTTGGCACATTGTCGTATAATAATTCAAAAATTGAACAGGATAAGGGAGAAATTCTGATGACCAATAAAATGATTGAAACAGCTGACGGGAAGTATTCTGTTGCTCAATTAGCGAGATCATTTGAACCTTACCTACTGGCAAACCGAAATACCGAAAAACATACGCTGCATATTTCCCTTAATCCTGATCCTAAAGACAAGGTCTCTGATGAAAAATTTCGAGAAATAGCTGAGCAGTATATGAATGAAATGGGTTATGGCGATCAGCCTTTCATCGTGTTCAAGCATACCGATATCGACCGCAGCCACATCCATATTGTTTCAGTTTGCGTTGATGAAGATGGAAAAAAGATATCCGATCAATTTGAAAAGATCCGTTCGATGAAAGTCTGCCGGGAACTGGAAAAAAAATTCGGTCTGATATCCGCAGTTGAGAAACAGTCTCAGGAAAATCAAAAGATCTTTCGACCGATTAATTTTAAATCTGGAGATATCAAAAGCCAGATTGCATCGGTAATACGACACCTATCCTCCTACTACCAATTTCAATCGTTAGGGGAATTTAATGCGCTGCTTTCACTATTTAATATTACTGTGGAGAAAGTGGAGGGAGAATTACAAGGCCAATTAAAAAGAGGATTGCTTTATTTTCCTTTAGATGACCAAGGAAAAAAAGCAGGAAATCCTTTTAAAGCATCTTTGTTCGGGAAAAATGCAGGAATCGATGCTCTCGAAAAACACTTCACTGCTTGTAAAAACAAAAGCAATAATCAACCGCTCAAACAAAATTTGAAAAGATCGATTATTGAAGCACATCATTCTTCGAAAGATGAGCAAGCATTTAAAAAGAAATTGAAAAAAGAGGGAATTGATACTGTTGTCCGTAAAAATGACAACGGCAGGATCTATGGAATAACTTTTATCGATCATCATTCTAAAAGCGTTTGGAACGGGTCACGCTTAGGCAAAGAGTTTTCTGCTAACACCTTTAATGATTATTGGAACGATAACATCAAAGCCGACCTTACAAAAGATGACCAGTCACCAAAAGCTTCACAGTCCAACAATAAGGAGAATTTGCCTGCTGAAGAAACGCATCATTTATTTGACTTCTTACATACTGAAAAACACGGAGATAGCATATTTGAAGCATTAGGTGGTTTACTTCCAGAAACACAAGGCGAAGATTATGAAGAACAGGATTTTGCAAACCAATTGAAGAAAAAAAGAAAGAAAAACAGATCACGTTGAGCAAATAATATGAGTATTTCTAAGATGGGATGACAATTGATGTATATAGACTACAAACTTTCCACCCTAACGATTGGTAAAGTGATCTGCCTTGCTCTGTTGCTACCAAAAAATTTTCATGAACATTTTGTGATACCGCAATTTTCTCAAGCTCCGCAATCAAATACGTTGCCAGACCTTTTCGCTTGTGATTTTCTTCAGTAGAAATTCTATCGTATATAGCTAAATCCTCTACTATTGTAATACGACCTATCGATGCCAATTCCCCTTCTTTCGTCAGCACTTTTATTAGGGTAGTTGAATTATAATTTTTAACATCAGCCTTGTAGTTAGCAGGCAGGGTAATTTTTTGAATATTCATTGGTGAAGAACAGTTCATCATGTACCCTTGTGGTTGAATCACCCATTGATCAGAGATTACATTTATAAGATCCTCAGGAGCAGCGCAGACTTTGAGGAACACCCAGGTTTCTTTTATAGTTTTTGTAAGTTGTATAAAATCGTCATTAAGCTCTGCAAATATATACCGCGTCTTTTGCTTCTCATAACCGACATCAACTTTAAAACCTGATTTAAATTTTGTTGGTAGTGGCAATTGACGTGACAAGGTCCAGGCGCGAAGCCACTTTTCTAAAATATGTGAAGAAATACCGTTTATCATTGATCAGCCTTTATTTTATAACAATTTTTAAAGATAGAAATTTGAAATAACATTACCTGTTACTCAACGCCAAATGTATGCATACAATGCCACAGGCTGCCACATTTCCGGTACCTGATCAAGGCACAATACATTGATTGTCTAAAATTAAACTTTACAGTTATGCAGGGAGAAGATGATTTAAGAGGACTTGCCAAAATAATGGCATTTATGAGAACGGTCAGTGTTATTTTGGTTGTGATGCATTTGTATTGGTATTGCTATGGCTTTTTTGAAGAACGCGGCTGGACTTTAAATCTTGTCAATAAGATCCTTCAAAACTTTGATCGGGCAGCAGGATTATTTAGCAAACCACTGTATTCAAAACTTTTTGCAGTGCTTTTGTTGAGCCTGAGTTGCCTTGGCACCAAAGGGGTGAAAAATGAAAAGATCACCTGGAACAAAATATATGTTGCTTTGGGTTTGGGTGTATTATTATTCTTTTTTAGCATACCCCTTTTAAAACTGTCATCGGACTTTGTGGTTCCCTTATATATGCTGTCAACTGGTTCGGGTTATATTTTCTTGATGATGGCTGGTGTGTGGATGAGCAGACTTCTGAAACATCATCTAATGGATGATGTATTCAACAGCGAAAATGAAAGCTTCCAACAGGAAATAAAACTTCTTTATAACGAATACTCTGTCAATCTACCAACTAAGTTTTATTATCAAGGGAAATGGCATCCTGGTTGGATCAATGTAGTGAATCCTTTTCGCGCTACCATTGTTCTGGGTACGCCTGGATCGGGAAAATCATTCGCTGTAGTCAACAACTATATAAAACAGCATATTGAAAAAGGATTTTCCATGTATATCTATGATTTTAAGTTCGATGACCTTTCTACCATTGCTTACAACCATCTGTTAAATCATTCAGAGGGATATTCGGTAAAACCTAAATTCTATATCATCAACTTTGACGATCCTAGAAAAAGCCATCGTTGCAATCCCCTAAACCCGAACTTTATGACGGATATTTCTGATGCTTATGAAGCAGCCTATACCATTATGCTGAATCTCAACAGAAGCTGGATACAAAAGCAGGGCGACTTTTTCGTGGAAAGCCCTATTATCCTTTTAGCTGCGATCATTTGGTTTCTGAAAATCTACAAAGGTGGGATATACTGTACGTTTCCACACGCCATTGAATTGCTGAACAAAAAATACGAGGATGTCTTTACGATTCTCACTTCTTACTCCGAATTGGAGAACTACCTCTCCCCTTTTATGGATGCCTGGCAGGGCGGTGCACAGGATCAGTTGCAGGGGCAGATCGCTTCGGCAAAAATCCCTTTGTCGCGGATGATCTCTCCGCAACTCTATTGGGTAATGACAGGGGATGACTTTGCGTTGGATATCAATAATCCGAAGGAACCGAAGATTTTGTGTGTAGGAAATAATCCTGACCGGCAGAATATATATTCAGCAGCTCTGGGACTTTACAACTCAAGGATTGTCAAACTGATCAATAAGAAAGGACAGCTAAAAAGCTCGGTCATAATTGATGAGCTCCCTACGATTTATTTCAGAGGATTGGATAATCTGATCGCAACCGCCAGAAGCAACAAGGTTTCTGTTTGTCTGGGATTTCAGGATTTTTCACAGTTGACCAGGGATTACGGCGATAAGGAAAGCAAAGTGATCCAAAACACCGTTGGGAATATTTTCAGCGGACAGGTGGTTGGAGAAACTGCAAAAGCCCTGTCAGAGAGATTTGGCAAGGTTTTGCAGAAAAGGCAAAGCATCTCCATCAATAGAAATGATACTTCAACATCCATTTCAACACAATTGGACAGCCTGATCCCGGCCTCTAAGATCTCGACTTTGACACAGGGATTTTTTGTCGGTGCCGTCTCAGATAATTTCGATGAAAGGATCGAACAGAAAATATTCCATTCAGAAATCGTCGTTGACACCGTTAAACTTTCTGAACTGGAAAAGAATTACCAACCCATACCTCAGATCCGCTCATTTGTCGACGAGCAGGGAAAAGACAGCATGCAGGCAGAAATTACATCAAACTATAAAAGTGTCAAAGCAGATATCGTGATGATCATCGGTAATGAAATGGAACGGATTTCAAATGACCCCGATCTGCAGCACCTCATTAATAAAAACTAAAGCAAACCTTAAATGGAAATTTTAAACCATTCGAGGTTTTCGCAGGAGAATTATTCTCCTTCTGAATTCTTGAAGTGCTGATCGAGATGTTCACAGACCAGATGCAAAAACTTCGTTGGACCTTGTTTTCGGTTTCGGATCTCAAATATCGTTTTGTGGAAGTTGCCTAAATCTGTGTCCAAGGATTTTTCTGCAAATTTAATGACCTCACTGAGCTCGATGTTGCCTCCGTTGAAACAACGCATCTGATAAAGAGCATAGATGAGTTCGATCAAACCAACCTTGGAGGCAGACCATACCAGGGGTGACAAGGTTTTAGTGTTGTCATTATTACTTAATTTCTCGAGCTGCTTTTTGAGGTATTTGTCCATTTGTTGGCTGGCAATGAATCTGGCTACCAGATGATCGTGAGAAGTGGTAAAGCTGCTGTCAAAATTGTAGAAGCCTGACGATAATTTCATTTTCAGGTCGTATGAATTTCTGATAAAGACTTTATGGTCGAGATAGGTAGCCTCTCTTCGATGATAGCCATAAAATTCCGCATGTTCCATGTAAAAACTTTTGAGTTTTTCCTGTTCTGCCTCGTAGTATTTTTTCATTGCCTTGTTCCCTGCATTCGGTTTATGGGATTCCAGTTCTAAAATTGCAGATAAATAGATAAACTTTGAGATAAATTGTGGTTTTAGTTTCTTGAAAAAGTAAACCTCTTCAGCGATATTCTCAAAATCGTGCGCTGAGATCATTTCTTTTAACTTTCTGATGGATTCATCGATCAGCAGTAAGGATTTCTCTGCGACTTTCACAATATCGTCATCGTCGTCATATACTTCATTGATCTTCAGCTCTAAATCGTCATGTAATTTTGTGATCTTTCTAAAAATTGCTTTTGTTACCATGTCCTTTTTTCAGAAATTTACAAAAATTCGTGTATTCATGCGACAATCAACTGATCCCAAGGTCCTTTTTTCGATTCTTGATGTAGTCTGTAGGTCGGATTCCATTGATCTCGAAGAATAGGCTGGAAAAATTTTGCCTTGCTGCAATACCGCATTCTTCTGCCAATGCTGTGATGCTGTAATTAAGATATTTCGTATCGGTATTCAGAAGGTGCGTGATATGGTTGATCCGCAGCTCGGCCATATATTTGTTGAAGTTCATTCCCTTGTTTTCGTTGATGTACACCGAGAGGTAATGTGAATTTGTTCCCAATTTGACAGCAACACTTTTTTCGGTCAGGCCTTTCTTGGTGAACATCAGCTCTTTCTCGAATTTATTAAGTTTCTGCCTGATTTCTTCGGTCATTGCTGCAGTAAGGCTGGTCTTTCTCGAAGGACCTTTTGGGGACATCTCGCCATCAACGTCAGCAATGACGTTGGGCTGGTTTTCTAATTTTTTCTGCAGTAGCTCATACTGCTTTCTGATCTTGCGTTCCCTGTAGTAACGGTAGATAAAAAATCCGAGTAGCATTGATCCGGATGCAATTAAAATCTGTCCTATCATTATTTTCTTTCTGCTGGCTTTCTCAAGGCGTTGCTTCTCATCAAGTAAACTGCTCCGGTCATAATCCCTGTGAAGCTTCGATGACAGATAAGGATAGTCATTGCTGATCAGACTGTCGGCTTTAAGCAACTGATTGGTGTAATACAGTTGTCTTTTAATATTTTTTTTCGACCTGTAGAAACCGATCAGAAAATTATAGCTGGGTGAAACTTCGGGAATGACAAATCCTTGTTTGTTAAAGATCGAATCGACCTTGTAGAAATACATTATACCCTGCTCAGGTTTCCTTTGTGCAATATCAATTCTGCCCAAATAAAAATAGACCACAGAGGCCCATGCGAAATCATTTCGCTTAACAATGGCAGGCAACGACCTTTTAAGATAAGCGCTTGCTGACGTATACGCTCCGTCGTTGTATTTTGATATAGCTATGCACTTCAGAAAATAACTGTTCTCCAGAACAAAGTCTTTGTTATTACGGGTAAGCTTATCCCCTAATAAGCTCAAACTGTCGCTTTTTTTAAAATTCTTAAGATAGCGGTTGATGACCGTCAGCTGGTGAAGACTGTTGAAATAGGCCTTTTTGTAATTATAGGTCTCATTGTTGTGAAGATCTTCGGTGATATGCTGACCGTAAAATCGTATGCATTTCTCAAAATGGGACAACGCATCTTCATAATACCCCAAATGACCTTTGACGATACCGAGATGATAGACCACTTTATATTTTTGGTATTGGTCATCGGAACCTTTAGAATAGTTGTAGGCAAGAACATATTGATTAAGTGCCTGCCTGTAATTTTTTTGATAGAAATAGTAGATAATGCCCTTGCTGAGATGATCCCTGCTCAGATCATCACTCGTTCCGTACTGACGACTTGCCAATATTGCACTGTCCGCGTACTGCATTTTATGGGCATAGTCAAACTGACGTCCGTCGCGGTATCCTTGAATTAGCTTATTAAAACTGGACTCTGATTTTGCTTTCTGGATGTATCGTCGTACCTGAGGCATGGCACTGCTGTCGTCAATGTCTTTTTTCTCATATGAACTTCTTATCTCACTGAATGTTGTCTGATGACCCTGTGAAAACAGGAGCTGTGAAAAAACAGAAATGAATACAAGAAAGTATGCAACCCTTTCCATATCACTTATTTTAGAAACTCACCATATCAAATTTAGACATTTTTTTTAGTGAAATTATGAGATCACATAGATTTCATACTATCAAAAAGCATAGGAGGCTTTATTTTATTGATAAACAACTACATAGTCACTAAAATCAATGGGATCAATTTTAAAATTGTGACGTATTAATTTTAAAATCACGCCGAACAACACTTTTTTTGAGGCTTTTTGACCGATACCTTTGGCTTAGAATTCTATCTTAATCCGGCCGGGATAACCCAATTAAAAAAATTAAAATGAAAAAGCTTATCCCAATTTTTAGTATAGCGATAGCGTCAGTTTTATTGCAAAACTGTACCGATCGAGATGAAGATGTCAGTGCAGATCATAGTCGATCAAATGACACACAACCAGAGTTCATGATGCGTGGAGATTCGACCAGATCGTCAGGAGAAATTGTAGATCCCGATCCGCCGGTAAGAGATGGCGATAATTGGCGGTCTGTCCCAAAAAAGTAATCACACCTTATGACCTATGATTCCCCATACCTCCATATCAGTTGTCACAGGCTTACCATGTCCGGAAAGCGGCATCTGGGAAAGTATGGGGAATTTCAGAACGACAGTCACTTTATTTAAAGGTGAGAGAATGCCGGACTATTGTGGAAGGAAGATCAAATGGAAATTAATTATAGCCTGTTAAAATTTACAAGTATTTACCATGAGAAAGACATATTCTATAATTGTTAAAGTGATCACCTACTTTTTTATACTGCTTTTTTGCTATGCTGCAATCAGCAAAATACTGGATTTTGAAAACTTTCAGGTTCAGATTGGGCAATCACCTTTGTTAAGTGCTTATGCAGGATTTGTATCATATGCAGTAATTATTGCAGAACTGCTCATCGTACTGATGCTGATTTTTCCAAAAACATTTCTCTTGGGATTATATTCATCAACTGCAATGATGACAGCGTTTACGGTCTACATCTATTTAATTTTAAATTATAGTGATTTCGTACCATGTTCATGCGGAGGGATCCTGGAGAAGATGGGATGGACAGAACATTTGATTTTCAATATCACAAGTGTAGTGCTGGGAATTGTAGCTGTCTTTTTATATTCAAAGAACGAATATCCACGCAAAACTGTTATTCTATCACTCGTCATTTCCAATATTCTAAGTGCGATCATTATTCTTTTTTTATTTTTAAGATCAGACTATGTGATTAAGCAGGAAAATAATTTTACACGAAGGTTTTTAATGCATCCTGTTCTAAAAACAAAAAGTATTGCTCTCGAAAACAACACGTACTATTTTGCAGGATCTGATAATCAAAAGGTATATCTTGGAAACAGGACCATGCCACAAAATCTACTGACTGTCGACTCATTGCTTCAAAAACGACCCAATTTAAAAATGGATCTGCATCTTAAAAAATATCCATATAGAAAGATTGAGGTTAAAGTCTATGGTAACAATTATTTTATCTACGACGGTACAGTGCCTGTAATATCTAGAGGGCAGTTAAGCCGTCCTGAAACGGAGGTCATCAGTTACAAGGATGCTTTTTTCAGTCAGATAGAAATTATCAACAGTAATAGAATGGCCATTAGAGCACTGTCATCAACAACTAAAAATCTTACACTTGGTTTATTAACGATTGAAAAAAATGGAAAAAATGGAAAAAATAAAGTCCAGTTATTTCCGCAACTTCTGGAAAAACAATCTGATGGGGTATTTGATTCGGACGGTAATCTGTCTTCAGATCCTAAATCATCAAAAGTAACTTACATTCATGCTTACCGTAATCAGTTTATTGTGATGGATTCAACAATGAAACTTCAACGGAGGTTATCAACTATTGATACAACAACTATTGCCCAGATCAAGGTAACTTCCCTATCCGACGGAAGATTTAAAATGTCTAAACCAGCATTGCTTGTCAATGGGAATGCAAAAATTTTCAACGGACTTTTATTTAATCCTGCCTACTTAAGAGGCCAGCATGAACCCGTCAAAAGATGGAAGGAAAGCAGAACAATTGATGTTTACAATATCAATAAGCAGGAATATATCGGAAGTATTTACATTGATCATTACAAAGATTCTGAGATGTCAGATTTTATAGTTACCGATAAGCACTTGTACGTCATTGCAGGAAATCAGCTCATTCAGTACCGTTTGACAAATTCTTTGACAAAATATTTTAAAAACGGGGTAGCCGAAAACCGTATCCAAGAGTAGGCACAATCAAATTTCTTTATTATGAAAAAATTTCTTTTTCCTGTTGTCCTAGTATTAGTGGGCACAGGGTCAGCACTTGCTACCAACGTAGCAAAAAAGAGTAACAAAGCTTTAGTACCTGCTTACAGAATTGTGAGCGTAGGAGGAGGACAGTTCCAATGTCAAAATGCTGAGCAACAGTGTAGTGATGTTAATAATGGTATTGTCTGTAAATGGGAAGTTGACGGCACTACCGATCTTCATGATGAAGGCTCAGGAACCATGTGTGGAAGCGAACTTTTTCAAATTCCATTATAGAAAGATGAGGGACGCTATTGAGCGTCCCTTTTCATTTCCTGATTAATCCAGTCAATATTTTCCTCTTTTTTTAAAAAATAATTCCACCAATCCATTACCTTATTATTAAGGTCTTTGATTTCCTCAGAATCATCCTTTAAAGAGTGCTCCTGCTTGTCATACAGTAAAGCCACAGCCTTCTTATCATTTCGCAGCAATCCCATAAAGAAACTCATAGGCTGATCCAAAGGAGTATTAGTATCTTTTTTTCCTGCCCATATCAAGACCGGTGCACTCACATTTTCCACATAATTGATTGGATTATTACGAAAATACACGTCTTTATTATCAGAGTATGGTTCTCCCATCTCAAACTGACCGTTTTCAAACCGCATATAATTGGCAACATTAAAAAGATCGCTGAACGAAAAATAAAAGTGAGGAATATCACCTAATGATCCACCTGTAACGTATGCTGCAAAGCGTTTGGAATGAGTAGAGATGAAATTGGTTTCGTATCCTCCTAAAGAATGACCAATCAATCCCAACCGAGATGCATCAATATTCGGATGATTTACAATTACATCCAAACCGCTGTTCACGCAATCCAAAGCGGAAAGACCTGTTCCTCTCTTATCGAATAGTATATCCGGTTGGAAAACAAAATAACCATTCTCTATAAGCGTACGTTTGTTAAAGCCAGTATTACCCCAGTCAGGGTAAAGGTACTTGTCTGCACTGCCGGAAAGTAAACTGTAGACCTGAACCACCACGGGATATTTTTTCGAGGAATCAAAATCTACAGGATAGGTAAGAACTCCTTTTAAAGCGGTCCCCACACTGTTTTTATAGGACAGAATATCCTGTTTCATAAACTTTGATTTCTGATCATGCAAATTTGAATGGTATAATAATTTCTTTTCGGCATCACCTTTTTCAGTTAAATACAAACTGGCGGCTACATTAAAATTTTCCTCTACAGTAAATATTATGTTTTTCTTTTTGTCGTATTTAAAGTCTTTTATTTTGTTGGGAGTATAAGGAATTAGATTTCGTATCTCTCCGTTCAAAAATGTAAAATAGCCGTTATCATTATAATCTGTTCTTTTTACATTTAATACTAGAGGTTTCTTTGCATCGGCACTTCTTTCGACAAATTTAAAATTACTTATATGATGGATCAGGTTTCCGAGTAAGTTATGAAAGGTCACTTTTGAATTGTTTGCAACAATAATTTTTTTTGAGCTACCTTTTATCAGATCATATCTGAACAAACCATCTGCACATTCAAATAAGGCTGTCTGATCAGACATCATTACTGGATTGGTAAGCTTTTCGGTAGTCACAATATCTTTTATCTTGTTGAGAAAATGGTCATATAAGATCCACATTTTTTTATCAATACGGTACGCAAGTGTAAATCTGCGATTCTCACTCATGACCAATTCTTCGACATTTTCAAAGATACGTTCAGCCTTATCGGTATAAGTATCATATCTGAATACATTAAAACTGCGATAGCCAGTATAATTGAATTCTTCGTCTGTATGATATGCCCAAAGATAGTGGGCATCATTCATCCCGATAAAATCAGAAAAATGACCTGTCGGTATTTCTATGATCTCATCTTTTGAAATGTTCCAGTGTAGGTACCGATGATGCTTTGTTCCGTCTTTTTTGTCCCGCAGGCGTTTATCTCCACTATACCATACCTCTACCATTTTATCTTTCTGTGGTTGCTGGATATGCTGAAAATCAATCAGGAAAGTATCGGAATCATGAATCTCAGATATTTTAACGGATTCAAATCCACTAGAACTGATTTCCTTATTCTTATATAAATAATTATCTGATGTTCTGATTAAAAAAACACTTAATTCTAAATCATCTGCTTTCTGATATTCTTCTGTCAATGAAATGAAATTTTTTGATGGCAGGTACTTTATTGATTTAATACCATTGCTCGTTGTATGTATCGTTTTTACAGTTTTACCATTCCATACAGCAATTTCAGAGGTGCTACCATTTTTATAAACCAGATATACTCTGCCGTCCCCATCCGAAATAAAATCCTGCACTCCTTTTGAAGAATGCAGAAGTTTCCCTTTATAGTCATAGATATTGATATTCTTAGCATGATCAAGGAGAACCACCTGTTTTGACACTGACAGAATTTCTCCACTAATTATTTGATCAAACTTCTTTCTCTTTTTTGACGGCAGATCGATCAGTTCTGCTGTACCATTACCTACGGCAAATGCGAGATTGTTATTCAGGAATGCAACTTTATTTTTTTTTAGCAAAGTATCTAAAATTATGTTCTCTGATTTTGTATCAAAAATCAAAATTGTATCTGAATTCTTCCTGTAATATTTCGTTACTAAGGCAAACCGTTGATCATCCGTTACCTGCAAGCCACCTATTGCTGTTGAAAAACGAGACATCCATTGATCCATTTCGGCATCAGTTTTCTGTGCTTTAATCAGGATACCTGAGCAAAGCCATAATAAAAGACAAACGGTTTTCATTAGTATCCTGAATTTTGAGGGTTCATATTGGGGTTCATTAACAGTTCCTTCTGCGGCAGAGGCCAAACTTTATGAAAATCCTTCCAATTTGTCTTAGTCGTTTGTAAGGTATTCAACTGCCCTGCTCTTTTCAGATCTATAAAGCGGTGACCCATTTCCGTAAAAAACTCTTTTCTATTTTCTTTCAGAATTTCATCCAAAAGAGTGTTCTGTGAAACTGAACTTGCCAAAAGGGGTTCAGCTGCCCTCTGTCTTATAGGATTGATGTAAGGAAGCGCTTCCGCAGTCTTATTTTGTTTAGCCAAAGATTCAGCTAAAAGAAGATAAGCCTCTTCCAGTCGGAAAACGATAGAGTTTTCCATTGTATTAGCAGATCTTGCTTTATATTTTTCTGCACGGTACCAGGTCGTTCCTGCTACGGTAACAGCCGCCATCCAATGCTGTTTACGGAGATCACCGGTCTGGAATGAACTGACAAGAGCCGGAGACAGGGACATAGAATAAGGTGCTACATTGGCGAAATAATAGAGGGTAGCTTCTCTGACAGGATCACCACTGTTCTTTGGTTTAAGTTGCCAGATAATATGCGTTCCTGATTTTAGAAAAACTTTTGTAATATCATTCTGAAATTGGTACAGAGGACTTTGAATGACGGCTTTTAAAGTACTTTCAGCTTCAGCATATTTTGATCTTTGCATCTGAACTTTTGCCAGCATCAGTTGAGCCGTTTTTTTGTTAATAAAAATCCTTTCTGCAGAACGGTATTGATCCGGTAATAGTTCTACTGCCTCTGTAAGATCTGATTCAATGCGCTGTAAAACCTCCTCAGAATTTGTCTTGGTAATGGATTGATTGATCTGATAATTAGTTGTAACTGGATACGGGATATCACCATAGATTTGCTGCAGATAAAAAAAGAGCAAAGAACGAATGGTCAAAGCTTCCCCTGTCATTCTGTTTTTTTCAGCAGCTGATATAGAACTTGAGCTATTCAGTCCTTCAATTATTGAATTGCTGACATATATTTTCTGATAGGCTGCAGACCATACTGAACTTACAAATTGATTGGTGTCTATCAAAGTATTATTGGAAATCTCGGGAAGCCCGTTGGTAGCGTTGACTGCGTAGTACGTCAAATCATCGGTGTAAAGACTCAGTATTCTGCCACTCTGATCTCCTGCAATCGGCGAAGCTTCCCAAAGTCCGGCGTATAAACCCGAAAGTACCGAATTAGCAGTTTGGGCATCCTGAAACACTGTTTCAGACAGCATCTGATTTTCCGGAAGATCTACTTCCAGCATTTTTTCGCACGATATCAGTGTAGTCAGAATACAAAGCACTGCTATTGCTGTTATTTTATTAATATTTGTTGCCATTTTCTTTTTGTTTTAATAATTCAAAATCAAAATCATTTAATTAAAGGGTCAGCTGTACTCCCAATGAGTAAGTCCGTAAAGGGGGTAAGAAACCTACAGATGTAAATTCAGGATCAATTCCGAAATATTTCGTCCATGTCAGAAGATTCTGTCCCTGAAAGTAGACTTTAGCTTCCCGAAATACTGATGAGCGCATCGGAATGGTATAATTGATCTGAACATTTTTCAAGCGTATAAACGATCCGTCAGACACACTGGCTGTACTGGTCTGAAAAAGACTGTTAGAAGATGAATTCACAGATCGGTACGGCATATAAAGTCCGTTTGGATTTTGAGGAGACCAGACATTGAGCGCTTCCACCGGAAGATTGGTCATAATGCCCGGTGAGGTTATAATTGAGTTGTAATTTCGGCTCTGTTGTTTTACAAACTGTAAAAGGAAAGATAAGTTCCAGTTTTTGTATCTCAGCTCATTGCTTAATCCTCCAAAAAACCGTTGCCCTATATTTTCCACAATCTGGCGGTCGTCCGGTGATGAGATTCTTCCGTCACCGTTGAAATCCGTAAAGCTGTATAATCCGGTAGCGGGATTTACGCCCGTTAACTGATACAGTTTAATGATTGAAATGGGTTCTCCAACAATATAGTTGTTCGCATAGGTAGAACCTTCAAGACCCGGAAATGAAATCAGTTTGTTCTGAGGAAATGTTATATTAAAAGAACTGTTCCATGAGAAGTTTTCAGATTTCAGAACATCTGCTCTCAATTCAAATTCAAAGCCTGTATTCTTAATAACTGCATCCAAGTTCGCTAAAACCGAACTGAACCCTGTTACTGCTGGAAGCTGGTAGCCTACCAACTGATTTCCGGAGCGGTTTCTGTAATATGCTGCCGTCATGTTCAGTCTGTTTTTGAACAATCCCAGTTCAAGAGCCGCCTCCATTTTCACTGTTCTTTCCCAACTGAAATCAGGATTGAATAATTTGGTTGGGCTGAGTCCTGATGTCCCATTATAAATCAGCGTTGATGTTGCGAATGTATTCAGATACTGATAATCTCCGATATTATCACTACCTGAGGAACCAAAACTTCCTCGCAGTTTTCCGAAACTCAACCATGAACTATCTTTCAGGAAATTCTCTTCCGAAAACAGCCATGCTGCTCCTACCGCACCGAAATTGGCAAACTTGTTATTGCTTCCGAATCTGCTGCTTCCATCCCGTCTACCGGTAATGTTGACAATATATTTTTTATCAAACTGATAATTAACCCTTCCGAAAAATGCTGCATATCGGTATTCTGTGGTGATATGATCCAGAATGACCTTGGTCTGTGCCGCTCCGATATTATTAATAAAGGCAT
Organism: Chryseobacterium mulctrae; assembly: GCF_006175945.1. Classification (NCBI taxonomy): domain Bacteria; kingdom Pseudomonadati; phylum Bacteroidota; class Flavobacteriia; order Flavobacteriales; family Weeksellaceae; genus Chryseobacterium; species Chryseobacterium mulctrae. The sequence goes on from NZ_VAJL01000001.1 coordinate 484,774, forward strand.
TGCTTTCATAACCGGTTCCCTGAATAGCACCTGATCCGTTGGTATCTCTCTGATAAGTTCCTCCCACCAAAATATCCAGCTGATGTTTTCCTTTTTTAAACAGCCAGGTGATCTGTGGTTCGACGACCATAGAAAAACGGTTCATATTACTTTTGGAAGACTGTGAATTAAGTGAAGTTGCTCCGGTGGAAGGATTAAAAGCTGTACTTGGGCGTAAAGACCATTCTTCAAGGGTATTATAGTTAAATCCTCCGTTAACCTTAATTCTGAAATTCTCAAATGCTTCATATTCTGCACTCATATTATTCATGAACTGAAGATTATCGTTGGAATATGAATTCTCATAAGCGGCAACAGGATTGGTAAACGTATTATTTTCCCAATTCAGATTTCCGTTAGCATCATATAAAGCGGGTGCATTAGGAGAAAGACTGTACGCATTCCTTGTGATATCAGAATTGATCAGATTATTATCTAATGATGAAAATAAACTGGATGAGTTAAAACTGAATTTCCTGTCCTGAGAGCGGTGGCTGATATTTCCGGAAATCGTATTCGTTCTATACCTGAAATCCTGCCCGAATACCATGGTCTGTTCCATATGTCCCAGACTTACCAGAAAACTGGTGGTTTCACTTCCTCCGCTTAATGAAAGCTGTGTGTTGGACAAAGTGGCAAAATTCCCGATCAGTTCTTTTCTCCAGTCCGTGTAACGGTTGCTGTCCCAAACACCGTTCACATCGTAGGCATTGACAGGATACAAAGAAATATTGTCATTGGCAAAAGCTTGTTTTCTCATGGCAATATACTGTTCTGTGTTCATCATCTTAAGGTTAGATAAAGTCTGACTCAGAGCATAAGAAGAATTCAGGGAAAGTTTAACATTTCCTCTCTTTCCTCTTTTGGTGGTAATGAGTACTACTCCATTTGCTCCCCGCGAACCGTAGATGGCAGTGGCATCGGCATCCTTGAGAATTTCAAAACTTTCAATATCGTTGGGGCTGATTGCATTTAAAGGATTGATATCGGCATTCGGTAAAATTCCGGCTCCGTATCTTGAAGTAACGCTCCCTCCGATAGGAACACCATCCACTATATACAGGGGTTGGTTTCCGTCGGTATCCGAATTCAAACGGGTGCGGAGACTGTTTCGCCCACGAATCTGAATATCAAAACCTGCTCCGGGAGTTCCTGAGTTTTGGGTAATGCTTACTCCTGCCATTCTACCCTGCGCACTGGCAAGTACATTGGTCACGGGTTGATTTTCTATGTCTTTTGCTGAAACTTTGGCGATGCTACCGGTTCTTTCTTTGTCTTTGACCTTGTAGTAGCCAGCGTTGAGAATAACTTCTTCGATTCCCTTTACTTTTTGTTCTAAGCTGATATTGACGACGGTCTGATTGGTGGCTGTGATTCGTTCTTCAGCATAATCAGGATGTCTGAACAATAGGATGGGATTTTCTGCCGTCACCTCCAATAGGTAGGTTCCGTTTTCGCTGGTGGTCGTTACCTGATCACTTCCTTCTTGGGAGATGATCACTCTTGAAAGGGGTTTATTGGATGCGGTAACGGTACCGGAAATGGTGCGTGTTTGGGCTTTTATGTTGGTGCTGACTGCGGTCAGCATAAGGCCAAAGAAAATACCTCCTATCTTGTAATAGGAATTTTTCATAGATTTGTAAAAGGTTTTTAATCGTTAAATTAATTACTGACTTGCTCTTTCCCTATGTCGTCAAACTGTATGGGAAGGGGCTTTTTTGTTTTTTTATTTTTTGTAATTAATGTGATGGATTCATCGATGGATAAAACTTTCCTAGTGCCCTTTGGTATGAAAAAGGACTGGTGAGGTTCTGTAAGCAGTGACCGCAAGGCACCGGAAAGAATTTAATATGAATGAAATCTGTGTCCCGTGTGAGCTATTTAAAGCCGCAATAGGTTGTACCCTCCTATTGTATCGTGTAGTCTGATACTGTATTTTAGGAAGCGGGCTTAGATTTTAATGTAGAGGTAAGGCGAACAGCATTGACAAAAGACGGCGTGGAACTCTACATTATCCGTATTAGGGGTACTGGTATACCTTTGCACAAGATAAGAGAGCCCACGCCTAGGTCGTGAGCTTTCTGCTTATCGTCTTGTGCATTCTAAAATTACCAGTTTTCTAATACAAGATTCTAAGCAATAGCTTCTAATATTCTTTGAAGTATCGCAAAGTTACAATTCAGTAACTTATTTTACAAATATAATAAAAAATTAAATACAACACATATATGTGTTTATGAAAAATTAAAGAAATCCTAAAATTTACTAAATGTATATATGGGAAGTAGAGGAATTAAAATTTCAACTTGGAAAAATATTTCAATTTCATAGATTGAAAGGTAAACTTTCGCAATTACAACTTGGCAATGAGATTAATCTTTCAAGTAATCAAGTTGGTAGAATTGAAAGAGCAGAAACTAATCCAACAATAGAAAGTATCGTCAAATTTTGTAATTTTTTCAAAATTGACATATTGATTTTATTTACTAAGTTGACTGACATTGAATATGAAAAACTTCAAATTGAAATTAAAGAATTACAAAAAGAATTTAAAAATCATAATAGAAGAAAATCCTAACTCTTTTCAGTTAGGATTTTTATTTTACTTTTCAATTTCCTTTTAGTAAGGGTCAGAGCATTGTTGGAGAAATTCTTCTGTTTCATTTAAATGTTTCTTTTTCTGTTGCAATTCTGTTTCTTCTTGTTTTATATTCTTTTCAGAATTACTGAGTCTTGGATTGATTTACTAAAGGAATATGGATAATGTGATGATTAATAATAGAAAATACAAATTTTGCCATGCTAACTATAGTATGTTGCAAGTAAATAATAACAAATCTATATTAGCATATTATAGTTAGCAATTCATGTCGAAAGAAATTTTAAATTATTTTGGTGATAAAGTGAGAGAATACCGCTTGGAAAAAGGATATTCTCAAGAAGAATTAGCATTTAAAGCCAATGTACATCGAACTTATATTGGTATGATTGAAAGAGGCGAAAAGAATATAACACTTCTAAATATTGAAAAAATAACTAACGCGTTAGAAGTAAAAATTAGTGAATTATTTAATGGATTATAATGAAATTTTACAAATAGCAAGTAATCATCTGATATCATTAGAAAATAGAAGTATTCCAGTACTCGAAGTTGCTAAGCCTGATAATTTAGAATATGCTAATCATTTAGCTAAAGTAGTTTCCAAACTCTCTCCACTTGTGGGAAATATGATTGAATTCTATGTATGTTCAGAATTAAATAAACTGGATTGGAACAATCAAGGAGAATGGATTAGACAAGATCCAGGATTTCCAGACACTATTTTTAAAGGGGATGTTTACCCTATTCCTGGAATAGAAATTAAGACATGGTTTCCACTTGCTACGGAAATAACAGCGCGGTTTAAAGATTCCATCAATTTTTTTGAGCATAACCAAACCAATGTAGCATTGGTTGCCTGGCTTCCAGAATTTATTATTTATGGAAAACCTAAAATTTTAGGCGTTTGGATAGGAACTGCTCAAAGCTTAGCTTTGGCAAGAGACAAGCACTATCATAACCCACCAGATTATTTAGTTTTTGAACCCGAAGATACAACAAGCAGGACAGTAAATTTGCAACAAACAAATGTTAATGGATATAAATTTCAAGGTTTAAAAGAACTTTTAAAAGAAGCACAATTGATTGTCGATAGCTGGGATTATGAAAAGGGTAAATATTTTCATTCCTTAGAATATCAACAAAAAATTAAACAATTGTTAGGTACTTTCCCATACCGACTGGATACCAATTTTGCTAAAATAGATAGAATCAAACATGTAGAATTAGAAGAATTTAAGGCTAAAATTCTTAAAACAAGTATTCATGGCCATACCATAAGAGAATGGTCTAAAATTCTTGATGATAAAACTACAAACATTACAGATTTGTTAGATGACATTTTGTAGAACTGAAATTTGACTTTCTATTCTCTTTATTCCAATATCAAAAACATCTTCAGATATTTCAGCAGCGAAACCTATTCGTTCTAAATTATTAGTGGCAATCATACCTGAAAAAAGGCCTCCAAAAGGTTCCCAAATAACGTCACCAATATCAGAAGAGGATTCTATTATTCTCGCCATAAACTTTAATGGTTTCTGATTTAAATGCACTGATTTTGATCCATTCTTTAACCGTTCTTTTCCTTTAAGAGGAGGTTCACGCCAAACATTGTTAATACCAAACTCACATTTGAATTTAGCCCTCATTCCTTCCCACTCTTTTTTGGATATGACTTTTTCTCCGTCCATTGAAAAATATGGTTTACCCTCATCTTTTCCATGTTCATTAGCATATTCGCTAAATTTTTCAAATGCATCAGCTGGTGGAAAATACCATAGATGACAATTTGTAAAATATTTTCTGGAAGCAGCATTGACCACTCCACAAGCTTCATTAGTTTTTGATAATGGAAGTCCACTTCTCTGCCATTCATATCTTAACCATTCTTGTAGTGTCATTTTTTTGGAATTGACATCGAAAGTTGCTTTTTTTACGTATTGAACACAAACTTCTGTTACCACAGGGAAATGTCTTATTGTTTTTGTATTGACATTTCCAGCAATATGCTCCTTTCCCTTATCCCATATATGACAATTAACAAATACCCAATCATTTGCAACCAGTTCTGGATGAACGTTAGCCCAGCCTAATTCAGTATTCCAAAACCACAAAGTTGTATTTGGTGTAGAGTTTTTTGACCACTTTTTGATGTGGGGTTTATACCATTCTCTTAATACATCTGCCGTATTTGGATCTCCAGGAAAACCACCAATACCATATGGACCATCAGAAATAATAACCGTTGGTTTCAACCAGTCATCATATAAATCCAAAGAATCCGAATTAAAAACATTTATTTTTTCTGTAACCTCCATACGACACTGTCTTGCTAATTTTAGTATTCAAAAATAATAATTTATTTTTTAAATAAAAAGTTTCAAGATTTATATTTTCTATGGATGGAATTATTAAATAAATATCAACTTATGATGAGTAATGTGTGCAGATAAGTTAAGTTGAAATTTTTAAAAACATTTTTATAATAATTCTTTTTATGAAAGCAATCAAATTATTATCTTGCTAAAAACTGAATAATATGATTACTGAAAATATTAATTCTCTTCTTGTATCAAATGTAACAAATCTACGTAGCAGAGTAAATAAGTTGTATATCCCAAAAACCAAATCCCTATTACCACTATTTGAGATCATAAGCAATAGTATTCATGCTATTTTTGAAAGGAAGGAATTAGAGAAGAATTTTAAAGGTAAAATTATTATAAATCTGATTCGAAACGGGGGTGATTCAGCTTTAAAAGAATTAGAATATATTGATAAATACCCAGTTAAATCAATAGAAATAATTGATGATGGAATCGGTTTGAACAACGAAAATTTTATTTCTTTTACAGAATTTGATTCTGAAAAAAAGGCTAAAATAGGAGGTAAAGGTATTGGTAGATTAGTATGTCTGAAGTTATTTTCTAAAATGGTTGTGGAAAGCACTTATGCAGAGCAAGGTAGTTACTATGTGCGAAATTTTGAATATAGAAAAAATATAAAAGAAGGCTTTGATAAATATAAAAATATAGAATCTACAAAATCATCTACAGGTACAAAAGTACTTCTCGAGAATTTTGAATCAGAATATCAAAAGAAAGCGCCTAAAGATCTTTTAGATATTGCCAGACAAATAATAACACATTTTCAACTATACTTTATAGAAAAAATTGTTCCTGAAATTATCGTTAGAAACCAAAATGGTGAAGAGAAAAATCTTTTAAACCTTTTCAAAACAGAATTTGAATCAGAAATTTTAGATGATACATTTACAATTGGTGAATACGAATTCAAAGTATACGTAACTAAATCATTTAATTCGCAAAGTCATAAAATTTTATACTGCGCTCACGAAAGAACTGTAAAAGATGAAGGTTTGTCCAAGTATATTGAAGATCTACGACATATAATCAAAGATGATGACTCTACGTCAGCTTACCACTATCAAGTTTTTGTACTTAGTAAATTGTTAGATCAAAACGTTAACGAAGAAAGAACCAATTTTCATTTTTCTGATGAAGACGATGCGAATGGAGATAATGACGATGACGAGATAACTCTTGCTAAAATAAGAAGAGGAACTTTAATTAAAGTCGAAGAGTTACTTAGTGAATTCTTAAGTAAAATGCGGAAGGAAAAAGTTGAACAATATATTCCTATTATCCAAAGTGAATTTCCAAACTATGCAAGTGTTATAGAATTTAACAGAGAGAAAGTTGAAAAGATTCCTGCTGGGTTGACACCTATGGAACTTGATGTCAAACTGTATGAAATTGAAAGTGAATGGAAGCTAGAAGTAAAAATGGAAGGTATAAAGCTTTTGGATGAAAAAAAAGACATCACAGCTTTGGAAGATTATAAAAAGTTATATGATAGATTTTGGTCAGAATTTAATGAAGTTGGGAAAACGGATTTAGCAAGATATGTTATTCATAGACGTTCTGTAATTGATATGTTAGACAAGCTTATTAAGTGGGATTCTGACCAAAAATTTTATAACGAAGACATACTTCACAGTTTATTTTTTCCTATAAAGGAAGAAAAAGGAACTGTAGTTCATGAAAAACAAAATCTTTGGTTATTAGATGAGAGATTAACATTCAATAATCTTTTGGCTTCTGATAAAACCTTTAATCAGATCAAAGATATTGAATCTAATTCCGCTGACCGTGTTGATTTGATAATTAGACAGGAAGAAATATTTGATAAGGCTACCCTCTTTTCTGAGGATAAATTCCCTTATGAATCATTCACAATAGTAGAGTTTAAAAAACCTTACAGAAATGACTATGTATTGGGAGATCCAAAAAAAGACCCAGTAAGGCAGGTGAGAAAATATATCAATGAAATAATTGATAATAAAATCAAAAGCGATGGTCGAAACATTGAAGCTAATAAAAGCTCGCCTTTTTACTGTTATATTGTTGCTGATATCACTACCTCCTTAGAATATATTCTTCGAGAAGAAATGTTTACGAAAATGCCTGATGGCATTGGTTATTTTAGATTTTATACATCAGACGAATTAAAATACAAGGCTTATATTGAAGTTATTCCTTTTAAAAAAGTGATTAAAAATGCAAAGGAGAGAAATAAGGTTCTTTTTGATAAACTTAATATCTCATAAAAAAACATTAATTGTTAATACCCTTCGAAGGTATGTTTAGATACAACTTTAACTTTCAAATTATAATTTTTACCAAATTACAATGAAGCAAAGATTAATTCAAATTTGGAAGGATCCTGTCTTAAGTAAAGTTATCTCTGCGGGAATAATAGGAATCATAGTTATTGGCTATAATTACATTTTTTCAAAATTAAATAATGAAACTTTTTTACAAACATTCAAATCTTTTCGGGATAGTAAATTTGAGTTATGGAAAATAATTCTTGCGTGTGCAATTCTAATTGTTATTATTTTAATAATTAGAAAATTAAGAAAGAAGCCTGAAATTCAAGTCAGTTCTTTCGATGTTATATCTATTAAGAATTTAGGCTACAATCCTTCTAATTTAACTTACACACATGAAAATAGAAGTTTAGATATTGTTTTGTTCAATATGATCCGCTATGAACTGCTTTCTGCCGATGACGAGATTGAATGGTTACGTGGACAAAGCTTTGATCACGGATTTGAACAGAAATATGCATTTGCATTTTTTGATTTCAGAGAGAAAATTGCAGAAAATCCAAATTTCGAATTTTTCAATTCTGAATTAGAAGAAATCAAAAGGTTATTAGTTTTTAATGTAGAAAGTTTTACTAGAGATCTTTCTACACACACATTTCCAGAAGGAAACAGTTTTCAATCGGTACCACGAGAATGGAGAGAAAAGCATCCGGATAAATATATAGCCTCAGTTGAAATTTTACAAATTGGTAAAAGCAAGGTTATTGAAACCTATGATAAATTCGTTAGGACGGGGAGAAAAGTTTTTAAAATATAATTAATATTAGGGAAATTTATTCTAGATAGGATGACTGTTGCTCGTGAAGACTACGAGTTTTTAAAAAATGAATACTGCGACTACTTCCCTTCCGCAAAAGAATGGGGATTTAACGAATATATTTACCATTATTATTTCAAAACTCTATACGCAGAAAAACTTAGGGATTTAGATGAAATCAAAGATGTTAGTGACAAAAAAAGAAAAAGAAAAATACTTGAAGAAAATTATAAGTCTACTTGGAAGAACAAAAAATTTTCAAGAATAGAAGCCATAGAAAATAAAGCAAAATCAATTTCAAAATCTAACATTTTTAAAAGTTTAGAAATTTTCATCTCGTTAAGAGATGAAATTAATTTAATATGTTCAGGACTAAAAAATGCTGCGGAAGACCTCAGCTATCAAATAGAATATGAAGAAGAAATAGCTAATGATTTTTAAATCATTATTTAGTGACATACCATTAAATTTGCAATATAACCTAAATAACTTCAAAAGATTATCAATCTACATATATATAACCTGTTGTGCATTTAGGATAAATTAATTTTTATTTTGTTTAAACTTCTTTTAAATATAAAGAAATTAAGATATTGTATCATTGTAAAAGAAGTGATTTTAGAGGTAATTCTGGTTGCCAACCCTTCAAAAGTTTTTGCTAAATTGATGTGTAGTAAAAATTGTCCGCTCAGTTGTGATATAGCTGTTTCAATCCGTTTTCTAATTTTAGATTTTACTTTCGAAAACGATACAAATTCATGTTGATTTTTTCTCATTGGAACAGAAAGTTTAATGTTTGAGTAATTGAACAGATCAACCCTTAATTTTTCGCTAATATATCCTCTGTCGCCTATCAGTAAACAGTTTTTGAAGTTTTCTTTTATATCCTTCAGATAATTTATGTCATGAACGTTTGCCGGAGAAAAATCGAAGGAATGAAAAACACCGTTTTTGTCGCAGACAGCATGTAATTTATAGCCGAAATATCGTGTTTTTTGTGCAGCACAATATCCAAATTCCGGACGAATATTTTCTGTGGAACAAATTCCACTGCGATTTGCCCTACTTATTTTACATATCTCCAATGGTGTTGAATCAACAATAAAAACGTTTGTAAAATCAGAAAACTTTGCACTCAAAACTCTGCGTATTTCTTCTAAGTAGAAAAACAATTTTCGCTTTCTTCTGTTATAAACGCTTCTTTCTATTTTTTGTTCTAATTCTGTTTTTGAAATGTATCTAAACAGTTGTAATTCAGAGTTTATCGACATATATTCTGCTGTAATATTTAAAGCTACAAGTTCTAAATCAGAAAGTTTTGGAACTCTGATCTGAGGTTTAGTCTTAATATGACTGCAAGTATTTATCAATTCTTCTAAAATAATTTTGTAGTTTTGAATAAGATTGTTCATGTATTTAAATGATTGGTAGTCAAATAAATATACGGTTTTTGAACCAAATGAACAATCTTTTATTGTTTAATTCCTAAATGCACAACAGGTATATATATATTATTTAAGTTATCTCCTCTACAACTTAGACTAAATATTGAATACAGAGTTCAGTAAAAATACTGAGTTAATATTCTTTAATCATTTTTATTTTTGTTGTTTATGGAAAACCGTAAATATCTATTTCACCAAATTAGTATATTCACATTTGCAACTTCTATAAGCAAACAAAATAGACTAAATATTGCAAAACATTCAAATAATCAAAAACTAACCCCATGAGAATTGACTTTGTTAAAATTAAAAATTTTAGAAAGCTTCACAATTGCAAAATAGAGTTTTCCGATAAAGAAACGATATTTGTTGGGGCTAACAATAGTGGCAAGACAACCGCTATGGATGCCTTAATAAGTTTCTTAGAAAAAAAAGAATTTAAAACGCAAGATTTTACTATAACAAATTGGAATGAACTAAATAAAATTGCAGAAGTTTGGGTAACTAAAGTCGATCTAGCTGAAGAGGATAAAAGCCTAAGGTTATTAGAGCCATATTTACCATCATTAGATCTATGGATTGATGTTAACATTTCAGAACTACGATATGTAAGCCATCTAATTCCAACTCTTGATTGGGTTGGTGGTCTTTTGGGAATTAGGCTAATACTACAACCTAAAAAAATAGAAGCTTTAATTGAGGAATACACAATTGTCAGACAAAAGGTTATTAAACTAAATAGTGACTCTGGTAAATCTGTAAATCTTTGGCCAACAGATTTTTGGCAATTCTGTGAAAAGAAGCTGAATACTTATTTCGAAATTAAAACTTATATTCTCGATCCTGAAAAATTTGACGAAGATCAAACGATTACAGAAAGTAATCCTGCACTGGAAGGCAATCCACTAAAAGGTCTTATTAAAGTAGATACAATAAATGCTCAACGGGGTTTTAGTGACCCGAACTCTGATGCTCCGGAATCGCAAAATACTAAAAATTTATCTTCTCAGTTGCGTTCTTACTATGAAAAGCATTTAAATCCATCTGTCGATCCCACTATAGATGATTTAGATGCATTAGAGTCGTTGAGTAAAGCACAGACTGTATTTGATAATAATTTACATACTCGATTTAAAAAATCATTAGATGAGTTGCAAGAATTAAATTATCCTGGATTTGGCAATCCTACCATAACATTATCATCTCTTATTAAAGAGGAAGATGGTTTAACGCACGATTCTGCAGTTAGATATCAAATTGATAAAGGATTAACCTTACCAGAAAAGTATAATGGATTAGGATATCAAAATTTAATTTCAATAGTTTTCAAATTAATTACTTATCGCGAAAATTGGATGAAGACAGGAAAGAAAACTACTGAAAATGACGATATAATCGAGCCTATACACTTAGTCCTAGTTGAAGAACCTGAGGCGCATCTTCATGCTCAGGTACAACAGGTTTTTATTAAGAAAGCTTATGATATATTAAGAAAACATGATGAGTTAGGAGTTAAGCCTGACTTTACTACTCAATTGGTGATCAGTACCCACTCTAGCTATATCGCTCATCAGAAATTTGAAAGCTTAAGGTATTTTAAAAGAAATACATTAGTAATTCCTATTTCTGAGGTAATTAGTTTAAAATCTGTTTTTGACTCAACGAAACCTGCTGAGAAAGAAACTGAAAAATTTGTTATAAGATATCTCAATACAACGCACAATGATTTATTTTTTGCAGATGCGGCAATACTAGTGGAAGGACCGGCAGAAAGAATATTGATTCCTCATTTTATTAAAAATCATCACTCAATACTTGATAGCTGTTATATAACTATTTTAGAAATTGGTGGCAGCCACGCTCACCGATTAAAACCACTAATAGAAAAATTAGGTATTACTACATTAATCATTACTGATTTAGATTCTCAAGAAATATATTCTGATATATCCCAAAATCCACCTAAGGATAAGTACAAAAAATGTCAGCCTAAAAAGGGAGTGAGCCAAATTACAAATAATGATACTTTAAAAAATTGGAATCCGAAACTAGAAGAAATAGACAAATTATTAGAATTACCTTTTGAGAATAAGCTCTTAACTCATAATCCAATAAGAATAGCTTACCAAACAGAGCTTGATTTATCCGGAGCTAAAGTTTATCCCTACACATTTGAAGATGCATTAGTTTTGGAAAATATTGAAACATTCAAAACAATATCCGCTACAGCGGGATTATTAAAAAAAATGGTTCAAGCAGCTAACGAAAGTAACGTAAATGTTTCCGCAGAACAAGCATATTTAGCAATCAATAGTGAAGGAGCAAAAAAGGCTGAATTTGCGCTTGATGTATTATATTTTGAGGATCCAAAATGTCTGAAGACTCCTACGTACATTGAGGAAGGATTAAATTGGTTAAGTAATATTTTACATCCTCAAAATCATATCGTAAAATCTGAAACAGAAGCATTATGACCGCAGAAAACAATGATATTGATAAGCACATCGATGATGAAATTTTTGAATGTCTCAATCCTTTAAATCTTAAAAGCTTTTTTCTTTTCGCAGGTGCAGGTTCTGGAAAAACGGGAACTTTAGTGAATGTATTGCAAAAATTCAAAGAAAAATATGGCAATGATTTTAGATTGAGAAATAAAAAAATTGCAGTCATAACGTATACCAATGCAGCTGCTGACGAAATTAATCACAGATCGGATTTTGATTCAATTTTCGCAGTCAGCACAATACATAGTTTTTGTTGGGAATTAATTAAAAATTTCACTACTGATATAAAGAATTGGTTAAGGGTAGATCTAAATGATTCTATAGTAGAATTAGACGAAAAGCTTTCGAAAGCTAGAGATCCCAATAATAAAACAGCCGTTTCCAACCAAAGGAAGAAAGAATCTAAAACAAAAAGGCTGGACTCATTAAACACTATTGCAAAATTTGTCTATAATCCAAATGGAGATAATGTAACGAGAGCTTCCTTAAATCATAGTGAAGTAATTGCTATAGCATCTTATTTTATAGCATCAAAAGATTTATTTAAACAAATATTGATTAATAAGTTTCCAATAGTTTTAATTGATGAAAGTCAGGATACAAAAAAAGATCTAATAGAAGCCTTATTTTCACTTCAAGTAAAAAATAAGACAAAATTCTCATTAGGTTTATTTGGCGATACAATGCAACGAATTTATAGTGATGGTAAAGAGAAGTTAGGCAAAGATTTGCCTGAAGATTGGTTAAAGCCTACGAAATCAATGAATCATCGTTCCGAATTAAGAATTATTAAGCTAAACAACGAAATTAGAAAAGAAATTGATGGTCAAACGCAATTAGCAAGAATCGAAAATACTGGTGGTTTAGTTAGATTTTTTATAGTATCCAGAGATGCTGACAAATTAAAAAACGAGCAATCTATTAAAGAAAAAATGTCGCTTTTAACGGACGACATTAAATGGACAGATAAAAACGTGGTTAAAAATAAATCAGATATCTCTGTGAAAACACTTACGTTAGAACATCATATGGCTGCTACGCGAATGGGGTTTGAAAATTTTTTTAATCCTTTATATAATGTAGATAAATTGAAAACAAGCATTCTTGAAGGAAGTTCCTCCTCGGTTAACTTTTTCACAAATATAATTCTGCCTCTTTCCGTAGCACAGACATCGAACAATAAATTTGAAGTTGCAAATATTGTAAAAGAATACTCTCCATTATTTGATAGAAAAAATATCATTAGTGAAAGCGATCAACTTAAAGTGATGCAACAATCAAAAACAAACATTGATAAACTCCTAAACCTATGGGAAAACAATAAAATTCCAAGTTTAATTGAAATTCTTGAAGAGGTACACAATACAAAAATTTTCAATATTCCACCAGAGTTAAAATTAGCCTTAGAACGTTCTTCTTTAAGTAACAATGGTTCAGACGAAGATGATGATAAACTTTTACTCGCATGGGATTCTGCATTGAAAGCTAGTTTTGCCGAAATTGTGAAATATCAGGACTATATCTCAGAGAACTCCCCATTTGGTACTCATCAAGGAGTTAAAGGTTTGGAATTCGAAAGGGTTATGGTCATAATTGATGATGTTGAGGCAAGAGGTAATACATTTAGCTATGATAAACTATTTGGAATAAAGGCTTTAACAAAAAATGACAATGATAATGTATCTGCAGGGAAAGAGACAGGCATAGAGAAAACTTCAAGACTTTTCTATGTTGCATGTAGTAGAGCCAAAAAAAGTCTGGCTATTGTTGCATACACCAATGAGCCAGAAACTTTAAAGTCCAAAATATCAAATTTAGGCTGGTTTGCTGATGAAGAAATTGAAATTGAACAACCTGTTTAATGCTTTTTTTTGCTTATATATGAACGCAAAACTAAATTTTCAGAAATTAAGAATCATCGTAAATTCTAGGACTGCTGCTAAGAAGAAAATTAAAAAATGCTTTTATCCAGGTTGCAATGAGAAATCAATTAATTCGCACATTCTTCAACGAAAAGGTATTTTAGACAAAATATCTACTGATAGCCATCTGTGGACTTTTCGTAATAATCATCAAAAAGATGAATTAGAATTTAAAAGACTTGGCTTAAAAAAGGCATTTGCGTTTAATTGTTTTTGTAATCATCATGATACTGAACTTTTTAAAGAAATAGAAACGACTGACATTGATTTTACGAAATACAGAACAATGCTTCTATTCACACTCAGAGTTTTATACGATGAGATTTATAAGAAAATGCTGTTTGTAGAAACTCGTGAGTTAATTTTAGATACGAATTCTGATTTATTTGACAAAGAGGATTTAATAAGAGATATTGAAGATGGAAAATTGGCCATTTCGGATCTGAAAAGAATAGAACAAAAAATAATACTGGATTTAGAGCAAAATACTGAACATTTCGTTTTTAAAAAAAGGGATATTCCACGAATTGCTTTATGTGTTTCTACATTCTTTACGTATGATACTACAGAAGAAACTGACAAAGCTGAAGCAGAATTAGGAAGAAAATTAGATCGATATACCGAAATGTTTATTAGTATTTTTCCATATCAACAAGGAAATATTTTAATGATGGGTTATGAAAAGATTGATGAAGTCAAAGTTAAAGATTATTTTGATGAATTCTTCATTGAAGAAAACCCAGAGTTGTGCTACATGAAAATCACCAATTTGTTAATATTTAATTGTGAAAATAAAGTATTCGGTGATCAATTTTACAACAGAAAAATTGAAGGGATCGAATCTAAATACATTGAAGCAACCCAATTTATGTTAGATAAAAATAATAAAAATGAACGAACTTCTTTTAAAATAAATTTTTATGATGAGGATTTTAAACAAATATTCAGTGCCTTAAAATTTAAATGATTAAAGTTAATGTTCTAAATAGAGTAATTTCTCTAAAAAACTGATAATAACAAAACTAAATGGATTTAAAAAATATTGTTGAGGAACTATATAATGATAGCGAACGAACACCTCTAAGAGGCTTAGGAGCAATAGCAGAAGCAGAAAAGTATTTACAACAAGCATATGAAGGACGCTATTTTTTTGAACTAATACAAAACGTCAGAGATGCCAACAAAGAGATTGATCAAGATGGGGAGATATTGATAGAATTAGCCAATAATATCTTGTCGATATCAAACACTGGTGCTGAATTTAGCGCTAAAGGAATCGAGGGAATTACAACAATAGGACAAAGCACCAAAGAAAGCCAGGATTATATTGGTTTTAAAGGAATTGGTTTCAAGTCCATTCAGGAAGTTACGGAGAAGCCAAGAATCATAACGCATCATGGTACAGTTTATTTTGACAAGATAACAACACTTAATAGATATACCGACAAAAAACTAACCCTAAATAAAACGCCTCTATTCTACTTCCCACATTATGATTCCGAAAAGGTATCTAATCAAGAAAAATCTCAAGGTATTGTCACAAGAATTCACCTTCCTTTGAAAGAAAATATTACTGAGACTGATATCGCTGACGCATTTGTTGAGATACAGCCACAACAGCTGATACTTTTAGGTCATATAAAATATCTAAAATTTCTGTCTAATAGTAGAGACATAAGTTATTCAATACAAAAAAATCCCTCGAAAAATCTGATTGAGATTCAGACTAATGATTCTTTAAATTTTAAATATAAATATTTTACCCCTTCAAAGCCAATTTATATTCCCGAAGATGTTTTAGAAACCTTAGATGGTAAAGAAAAAGATGTTTTCGGTAAAAGATCAGGACTTGATATTAATATAGTTTTAGAAGTTAATCGTTTGGGACAAATCACCATTGTTAGGGACGCTAAATTATTCCTATTTTACCCATTAGAGATCAGCTCTGGTTTTAGATTTATAATACACAGCTACTTTATTGTAAATCCGGAAAGAACTTCGCTTAGAGATTCTGCTGTAAATAATTTTCTTCTGACAGAAATAGGTAATTTCATAGTAAGTGAAATGCTTAGTAGCTTAAAAAATAGTAGGAGTAATACTAATAAAATATTGTGTTTTAAAAGAAATAAAGATGCAAAAATCGATTTATTATATAATACAGTTGTAGACGGATTAAAAAATCAAAAATTCATCTATGACAGCATTGCGAAAAAGTACTATTTACCATCTGAGGTAATGGTTACAGATGGCTTCGACAAAGGTCTTTTTCCTGATCGAAAATTTGCTGGAAAGCAACTCATTTTTAGTGACGATGAAGATACGATTAGCTGGCTTAGAACAGAATTTGACGTACCATATTTGAGTTATAAAGATATTGAAGAGAAAATTGAAAATGAATGCAGAAAACAAGCTAAGGAGCGGAAAATCAAATTTTTTCAAAATCTTTATAATTATGTGGGTGAACATTCTGAATTAGATTTAACTGGTAAAAATGTTTTGTTGACAGATAGCTGGAGATTAGTATCAAGTAATGAAGATGTATTTTATGGTGGCGGAAGAAATAGAATTGAGTTACCAGCAAGCATAAAAAAACACATACATTTTATACATAAAAGCATCAAGATAAAAGATTTTAGAGAAGGGCGAAGTAGAACTGGTATCACGGAATTTAATACCTACGAACTAATAAGGAGAATTTTAAAGCTTTTTGACACATCAAATGTTCCTAAATCAGATATATTAAACACTCTTTACAACTTATATCCTTTTGATGTAAAATCTCAATTAGATGTTAGGGAAAAGATTTTATTTCCAATTCAAGGAAGCAGAAAATGGCTTTCTCCAATATATAATCCCATTTATTTTGATAATGAAAAGCTTCGGGAACTGTATCCTTCGGGAAACTTCGCAGACTTGAGTATTTTTCAGTGGCTTGGTGATGAGTCCGAAAATATTGAAGTAAATGATTTTTCAAAAATATTTGGCATCTGGGATATTCCTGCTGTTTATATTTCTGAAAAAAATTTGACTGTCGCAACAAGTGAATTACGCGATAAAAAAATCGAAGATCAATGCGGATTGACCAGCAGACCATTTTATACAAAAAACGACAGGGTTCTGGACATTCCTATCAAATATAATCATTGGTTTAGTAATTCTGTCATAGAAAACTGGACGTTATACGAAGAATTTATAAAAAATGAATTATTCCCAAGTTTACAGTATCATAATGGGAACAGTTATTACAGAAATGCATCTAAAGATAAAATCCTTCCAATCACCTCATTTACTGAATCCCTGAGTACTGATGCCTGGATATATTTTCAAGGTGAAGACATCCCATATTCCATCAATGAGTTGATTGGAATTAAATATTTAGATTTTACACAGCCTCATAATCAGGTAATTTCTAAATACTTAAAACTTTTACCTATAAGTTTCGATGTAAAAAAGAACTTTATACAGGCTTTAGGATTGATCCATCTTGATGCGGATGATCTTCAAAATTTTAATGATTTATTACACTATATTTATATTAAATATGAAAGAGAGACCCCACAAGAAAAGGAATTTACAGATTTCTATAATAGAATTCTTGGAAAAATAGTTGATTTTTATTATATCAATAATCAGTTCGACGAAATAAAGAGCCTTAAAAATCAATATTTTTTAGGTGTAGATGAGATCACGAAAGAAAGCTTATGGGAAAGAGCGTCAAGGATATACTACCTTGACAATAAACCAAATTACGAAATTCTTCCCTCTACAATAAAGAAGAAAATACAACCACAATTTACAAATAGGGATAGGAATACGTTTGGAAAAATTGCAGCAAAAATTGGAAAGAGATTTTCAAATTCAATTCAAAAAGAATTAATAAATGGTGACGATATCAATTCTGCTCTATTAGTTAACTATTTCAAATATTTACCAGAGGCAATAGCAATTTTAGAATGCACACTAGATACTTTAATGAATGATTATATCGAAGAGGTTAAATCAATAAAAGTATTTGAAAAAAGTTTAGTCTCAGTTAAGGTTTCGGTTGCTGATTCTGAGCCTGTGGTAATAATTGTCAACCATTATGTTGATACGGAAAAGGATTATAGTATTTATCTCTCAAAATCTAGCGATATAAATACCAACAAGCAGATGGCTGAAGCAATCACTGAAGTCTTTTTGAATATGTTAGGAAGAGATACCCGCAAATATAGTTCTGATTTACTTCGATATCTTAACGCACTTGATAAAATGGATTATTTAAAGGACTATGATATACTACCTGAGAGAATTTCCGAAATAAGAGACAAGCTGAATACTATCGAATTCACTAAAATTCAAAAATTTTGGGACGCAATTCTTTCTGCAACCGGTAGAGAGAATAGGGAGGGTATTTTTATTTGTCAAGAAATCGACGTATCTGAGATTAGTAATATACTGGGTGTTGATGAAAAAAATATAATAAGTTTTAATAATAATTTCAACTTTAGTTTTACAAGCAATCCCTTAAATATTGAATTACTGACCAAATTGCTAATACAATTAAAAATCAAATTGGTAGATCTTAACAAATTTTTATTTCCAAAGATTGACTTTAGAGAATTTTATTCAAAAAGATTAATAGGTATTAAAAATAAATTTGAAAATTCGTTTAATGAAATTTTGTATACATATTTGCTTGTTAAGAGCGATGATGATCAGGAAAAATACCAAAACCTACTGGATTCATATAAGGATATAAGCGACTTTTGTATTTCTTTAAATATATTAAGTTTAGATGTCGAAGTATATTTTATTGAGTTTATAAAAAACAAATTTTCTTATATTGAAATTACAGTAGATAATTTAAAAAACTACAGTTCCACCTTCGATTCTGCGTTTATATATAAAAATAATTTTATCATTTTAGAAAATGAGATAATATCTACAGGATTAAACACAAAAAATTTAGACTTATTTCTTTCAGACAACAGCAAAAGAAGCTTATTATATTTTACTAAGACACAAAAACTTATTAGCCTTTTTAAAGATTGGTTGAGAGTAAATGAGAATGATGAGTCAAAAAATGACTCGGAATTAGAAGATTATTTAAAAAGTTTCTGTAATCCAGACGGTTTGCACATTGAATCAATTTCGACCTCAGAAATTGATAATCAAATCAACGCTGGAAAAAACGGTAACACATCTGGAAATCGTTTTGATGGAAGTATAAACGACCAAATTAAAATAACCATAGGCTTAGTTGCTGAAATGGTGGTGTATGATAAACTAAAAAGTTTATATAAAACAGTTAATTGGGTTTCCAAATTTGCAAGTAAGATCTATAAGACGCATCATGGTTATAATCCTGAAGGTCAGGATGGATTGGGATACGATATAGAATATTTGGATGACGATGGAAATAAGTTTTATGTTGAAGTGAAGGGGAAATCTGACAGTTTTGAAAGTTTTGAAATAACGAGAAAAGAAATAGAGAAGGCACAGATAGCTAAAGAATATTATAAGATCCTATTTGTAACCGATACGCTTAGCAACAGCCAGCGTCGAATAAAAGACCTCGGTAACTTATTTGCTTTTGAAATAGGTGAAGACATATTATCTAATAAAAAATTTAAAGCTATATATAAAAATTTTGAAATAAGATTTCAAGAACAATAAAAACTATTCAATAATCTTAAAATTAAAAAATGAAAGTTCTATCATTACTAAGTCCTCATGTAATTAAATTTGAAAAAGAAGATATGACGGCAAAAATCTCTCATCAAATGTATACTGAAAACAAATTAGGTATTGAAATGCCTGTTAATCATGCCGTACTAATTTTAATGTCGGAGAAAAGCGAAGATGGACGTTTTAAGCTGCCAATCGATGGACAGGCACTCTTTGGAAAAGAAAGTGTTGCTGCTATTAGTCAAGTTAAGATACAAATGGGATCGTGTTCTCAGCTTGCTGAAAATTTATTTTCAAAATTAAAAGCACTTCATCTACAATTAAAAAACATTGCAGAACTTAAAGGTATTTTTGACAAATATGAGGAAAGGTACAAAAAACTAGATTTTATGGGACATCGAAACCTATTTAGTGACATTCTACAATCAAATAAAATAGATTGGATAAAAGATATTTCTGATGAATACGATATTAAATCGCTTACAAAAACATTTTATAATTTTATTATGGATAGAAATAAATATACACACGGAGAATTAATGCTTTACTATCCAAGCAGACAGACGATAATCGAGTACGAAGATGTTGAAAAAAACAGAGAGGTAGCTATAGTTAACGCAGTAATTATCACGTCTTACACAGAAACATATAATGAACTTAATAAATTAATTGATAAAATTGAAGCTGCAAGACAGAAAAATCTTCAATAAAGTGATAAGTAAATAATTAATCGATTGGATTTAAAGTCATAATTAGCCATATTTAAGAATTACTCAAGCAGAATTTCTACAGAAGACTTTCTGCTATTTTTATTCAGAAACCAAGAGATGTTAATGATTTTTAGATAATCATTTTTGGCTCCCAGCTTTTTGGATTCTTTCTCCGATAAAAGTTCAGTAATTGAAATATATTCTCCGATACGGGGAAGGAATGGGAGATCCCATTTGATCTCTACTGATGAATGTTTATAACATAAAAACACTTTCATAGTTTTTTATTTCTAAGATACTAATTTTAAGGATAAATTCATTGGTCTGGGAATTCAAATATGGTTTTGTGGTCATCTTTCAAAACTAGATAGGCGCTGAACTTTTTGCCGTTCTTGGCCTTCATATTTTTGATAAGCGGGGTTTTTCTGTTGTTGATGAGCGAAATGATCTGCTGTAAGCTGAGCTGCACGCCGCAAACATTCCGGAACTGTATCCAGTTGCATTGTTCATCAGGACATTTTACAATTTTATCTTTGATGATGAGGTTGTGCTGCTGGCATTTTGGGCATTTGAGCTGGGGGATATTTTCTTGCAGGATGGATAGTGACAATAGTTCTTTGGTGATCTCTCTTGTGTAGTCTTTGATGTCGGTGATGAATTGTTTTGAATTGAGCTCGCCTTTCTCGATCTTGTCCAATGCCATCTCCCACTCTGCGGTCATTTGCACATTGGCTATCTTTTGGTTTTTGACTAGACCGTAAACCTTTAGTCCTTTTTCGGTGGGTACTAGAGCCTTGCTTTTTCGGATGATGTAGTTTCTGCTGAGCAGAGTTTCAATGATGGAGGCTCTGGTTGCGGGTGTACCGATCCCGATATTTGAAATGGCTTTCTGTTGTTCTTTATCTTTGATCGATCTTCCTGCATTTTCCATCGCTGACAACAAATCTGCCTCACTGTACAGTTTGGGCGGTTGGGTCGTTTTTTCTTTCAGATCAGTTTGTGAAATTTTGAGTTCGTCCCCGATCTTCAGTTCTGGGAGATCTATGAGCATTTCTTCGACATTATTGTTGTGGTCTGAAAGAACCCCTTTGATGGCTCGCCAGCCTTTGGTCAGTATTTTTGATCCTTTGATGCTGAAGTCATAGTGATGAACTTTGATCGTGATATGACTGACCTGCTTGGAGCAATGCTCTGAAAGGGATTCCATTAAACGGTAGGCGATCATATCGTAGATGGCCTTCTCTGTTGCGGTGATTGCGGATGGTATTTTTGTAGTGAACAACAGTCCGTGATGGTCGGTCACCTTGAGATCATTCACCATTCGCTTGTTGAAGTTGCCGAATTTGAGGGTTGAAATGGCGGGTTTGAATTGATCGGTTGTGTTTAAGATTCTTACCAGCTCTGGGATTTCCGCCCAGAGGTCTTCAGGAATGTATTTGCTTCCGGTTCGTGGATACGTGATGAATCTCTTTTCGTAAAGTGACTGTGCGGTCTGCAAGACCTCATCGGCCGACAGACCTAATTTTCGGTTGGCTTCCTTTTGAAGTTCGGTCAGGTCATAAAGTAAGGGCGATTGTTCTTTTACAGTATTGACAGTGACATCCTCAACAGTAGCCCTGCCCTCTCGCTCTATGGATCTTAGGATCTGTTCTGTCTGCTTCTTGTCTTCCCACTGTTCGGTGGATTGGCTGGTGAAATCCAGGTATTCTTTTCGGTGCTTTAACTGGATCTGGAAGTATTTCCTCTGTTTGAAATTTTGATGGTCTTCAAATCTTTTGCAGATCAAAGCCAGTGTCGGGGTCTGTACCCTGCCTAAGGAATATACATCCTGGTTAGCAGCAATGCTCAATGCCTGAGTGGCATTGATCCCGACCAGCCAGTCGGCTTCGCTTCTGGCCTTTGCAGCATCGTACAAACCGTCGAAGGCTGAGCCTGACTGGAGTTTTTTGAAGCCGTCCTGGATGGCCTTTTCAGTAAGAGAACTGATCCACAATCTTTCAAACGGTTTGTTACATTGGAGGTAGTGGTAGATGTATCGGAAGATCAACTCACCTTCCCTTCCTGCATCGGTAGCAACGATGATACTGTCGCATCGTTTGATGACATTTTGTATGATCTTTAATTGTTTGAGTGCAGAAGGATCAGGCTGATAGCCTTTTTGGTTCTGCTTCTTTATGGTTCTTGGGACCACTAGGAATGGATCGGGAAAGATAGGCAAAGAGGCTTTGTCAAAACCTCTTATACCATGATCTTCCGGCATTCCCAAAGACACCAGATGTCCTAATGCCCAGGTCACGCAGTACGCGTTACCTTCCAGGTAACCGTCTTTTCTTTCGTTGGCATTTAACAATTGTGCGATCTCTCGTGCAACACTTGGCTTTTCTGCGATGATGGCTTTCATAGGATTGGATTTATTGTGATTAAAATTGTATTTGTGATTGTAATTGTCAGTGATTCATTACATCTTGCGTCCTTTGGATCTGACCGGTTTCTTCTGCTGGGCTTCCTGCTTTTTATTGGCAGGCTGCTGCTGTTTAGACTCCAACGGTTCTTTGATGTTCTTGGTGGCCTCATTCGTCTTGCCATCGGAATTGACCGCCTTTTGGGTCTTATGGTCTTCTGAAGGCTGGGCTTTTTCTTTGAGCTTATTGGGGTTGATAAAGGAAAACTCGGTTTTCGAGGTGTCTTGATTGAAAGTGATATAGCCTTGGTATGCTTTTCCTTTGCCGTCCACCAATCCATCAACATAGACCGTCTGCCCTGCTTTGAATTTGTCGTATTGCGCATCATCCAGTTCTTTTCCTCGGAAAACTCTTGGTGCTTCCCCATCTTTGTTTTGAGCTTGCTGATTGGATGGGTTCTGTCGTTGTCCTTGCTGCTGGTTTTGGTTGTTGTTGAATATAAATTCAACATAGCGTTTGTCAGCGTTGAACTGTACAGTAGCATCAAACAGTTCTCCTTTTTTGGAGGTCATTCCTTCCAGATAAAGCGGCTTACCTTCGAGTAAGGTCTGCTTCTGGTGATCATCCAGCTTGATGCCCTTGATCTCATCCGGGATCTTCATATACTCTGCCCTGTACGCAACCAATTCATTGGTCAGTCGGTCACGGCTGATGACTGATGAGATGATCTCATCGGTCTTGGGGTTGACAAGATCGACGACCCTGCCCATGTTTCCGCTTTCTTTCAGGTTTTTCTTGTCTTCGTCGGTGAACTCGTGACCGAGGAACTTAAGATTGTAGTTAGGCTCTTTGCGAATGCCGTGCAGATTCACGGCAACCTCTCCGTTGTCTGCGGTCTGGAGTGATAGACGGACATCCATCTTGCTGACCGCTGTTCCCAGATTGATGGTAATAGGAATTAAATTATTGGTCTTGAAACCTCTGAGCAGAGGATCCATAGCATTCATCTTTTCAAGCTTTTCCTGGTTCAGCCCGAATTTCTCCATCGTCTTCCAGTCGATCTGTTCCGGCTGAAAACGGTATTCCTGATTGTCTGTGTTGTTTTCCATTGTATTCTGATTTTTTAATGGGTTAGTATTCTTTGGTAAAATTTCATATTCCTTAAGCTTTTCCTTTTCTTCAGGCGATGCCTGATCCACATACTGCTGTAGGTCTTTTGCTATGTTGACCGCATCGTATTCCGAGACCTTGAAGAAATTGAAATGCGAAGGGTTTTTAAGCTGCCGGTAGAAATTGGAAAAGAAGTTGGAGAAGAGATCACCGTGCTTGTCGACCCTGATCAACTGGTCATTGTCCTTTTTCTCATCAGGAGGGATCTTTTGAAGGTTTCCTTCCTCGTCTATGCCTTTGACCATCTCGACAGCATTGGTGTTGATGTTCAGGACAAGCAATGTATCGGACACTGGCTTGATTTTATTCGTTTCATTGGTTGCATTCTGTACCTTCTTTTCCATAGCAGATATTTTGTGCGATGAAGATAGAGGGGTTAGTGGTGACTGTTTTGATTTGGACCTTTGTCTACTTCTTTGGCAGCTTCTGTCTTACTTCATTATGCACTTAGACATTCTCTGATGAGCTGATGGACGTCCGACAGTTTGTAATAAAGCTTACCACTGATGGTATAGTATGGCAGTTTCTTATCGGTGCGGTAGCGTTGCAGTGATCTTGAACTGATCTTTAAGAGTTGCAATACGTCCTGATTGTCAAGAAGCACCTCGCCGTCGATCTCTATAAACCGGGATTGGCTGGATGAAACTTGTTCTTTAAGGATGTCAAATCGCTCCATGATTCTTTCCATCCATGCGATAAATTCTGTTCTTTCGGTATTCATAACGGTGATTTTTTGATGTTAATAATGATTTGAACAGTTGATCAACTTTTTATTGGGGTAAAGTTGGAAATTGCACATCACATAAAATCACTACCTTTTCGTAGTACCGAAAAGATTTTAAGTTTTTGAAATGAATATTTTTGGTAAAAGATCGATATTTACTATAAAATAAAAATAAGATGGGATTGACAGAACAGCTTTTTGGAAGTGCTGCTGAGAAATTTACAGAATGTGTTGAAATTAGAATTGCGGAACTCAATGAGAAGTATAAAGACTTTCTTTCTGAACAAAATATTGATCTGAATGATTCCTATATAATCACATTTGGACAAAGCGGGACAGGCAGAATTGGATTCAGTAGGACGAGTGATATTTCAAATGAGATTGATATCGAGATTGATAAAATTCTACATGATTGTGCGGAACAGCATCTTAATAAATTGTAGTATCTCATTAGAATTTGTACATCTATGTGTTCTGGTTAATGGAATGATTTAGTTTACAACAATAAATTTGTTAACGTCTTGAAATTCCTAAAAATAAGGTTCAATAAAAGATCCCCGCAAAATTTGCAGGGATCAGTATCGTAACATTCTTATTTCTTTGATTCCTCAACAGAAACTTTTCTGAAGTCTTTAAATAATTTGCTGAGTTCAAGCGCAGATTTTCTTGCTCTTGTCCCGGCAGCCTTGTTCCCTTTTTCAGATTGCTGATTTGCTTCAGCAGAAAATGCTTCAAATTCTGCGTTGATCTTTTCGATTAGTTCTTTCATACTGTGATAATTTAAAATTAATTGGACGGCAAATATAATGGTTATGGGGCTTTTATTCGATATCTTTAAATCTTGTTTAGATGATTTTTTTTATTTTTATTGAAAATTAAAAACCAATGAATTACCAGACATTTGAGCCTGATCAGGAATTGGAGGTACTTGTCAAATGCTATTGGACACTGGAAAGTTCAGTAGATGAACAACGGGAAAAGCAATCCGTTGTTCCAGATGGATGTATGGAGATGATCTTTCATTATGGTGATCTTTATAAGCAGTACATCGGCAGAGGAAAAAGTATGATCCAACCCAGATGCTTTGTCATCGGTCAGCTGACAAGACCACTTGAAATAGAACCTACCGAAAGGACGGGTATTTTCTCTGTCCGCTTTCATCCCTATGGTTTTTTACCTTTTGCTTTCCTATCCATCAAGGAAATGGAAAACACAGCCATTTCATTGGAAAAACTCTTCGGACAGAATGGGAAAGATCTGGAGGAGAAAATATTAAATACGAATTCGGTGCAGGAAAGGATCAATTTGGTCGAAATATTTTTACTGAACAGTCTGAGACGCTTAGAAACTATAGATCATATTGTGAGATCGACTGTTGAGACCATTTTAACGGGTAACGGACAACTTTCCATTAATGAACTTTCCAGCCAGATCCACATCAACCGCAGGCAATTGGAGCGTAAATTTTATTTGGCCGTAGGTTTAAGCCCAAAACAACTGTCGAAGACCATTCGTCTGCAGTCTGCACTTAAGATGCTGTTGACGAAGGAATCTGCTAACCTTACGGCTCTGGCCCATGAGAATAATTATTATGATCAGGCTCACTTCATCAAAGATTTCAAAGAACTTGTTGGCATTACCCCAAAAGAATTCTACGGAAAGAATCTGAAAATGACCTCTTTTTTTATCGGAGATTGATCGTGTCGCGTTTTTACAATTTTGTTTACAGGGGATATTGCAACTTCGCATCGTGATCTGATGACAAGGCAAAGAGAATTGTAGTAAACGCCATCAATAAAACAAAAACGATGACAAAAAGAATATTTTTTTCTATGGTTGCTGCACTGCTAACGCTTTGTACCTGTACCGTAAAAAATCCAAGCAATATCAAAAAAATAGAATGGCTGGTCGGAACCTGGGAACATAAAACTTCGAAAGGTAATATTTATGAAACCTGGAAAAAAGGCGATGGAAATGAACTTGTCGGTAAAAGTTATGTGATCAAGAATAAGGATACTATCTTATTTGAGAGCATACGATTGGTTCACGAGCAAGGCAAACTTTTTTATATTCCGGCTGTTAAGGATCAGAATGAAGGTACTCCAATCCGTTTCGAGGGAAAGAGATTTTCTGAAACCCATTTGGTGTTTGAAAATAAAATGCACGATTTCCCACAGGTCATCTCTTACAAAAAGATTAGTGAAGACTCTTTGAAGGCTGAGATTTCAGGACTTAGGAATGGAAAGGAAGAACGGCGTTACTTCCCAATGAGACGTATTAAATAGAGTCTCATATATTAATCCGCAGAACAGGTTAAAACCTGCTCTTTTATGCTATATAAATTTTGCAAGAATAAATCCTATAACCAAAGCCACTAGAAATGCAATGATAATCTTCGTATGATCGGTTTTACTACTTTGGACTTCCTGATTAAGCCTGACATTTTCCTGCTTAAGAGTTTCCAGATTAACCTTTAAAGAAGCTGTACTTTCATTGATGGCAGACTGGATGTTCTTTTCGTGCAGAACAGCGATTTCCCTTTTGTAGCTCTCCATTTCAGCCTGGCGCTGTTTCTGCTGCTCCTGGAAATTCTTCTGAAGATCTTCCAACTGTTTAGTTGAAGTAGACTGAAGTTTCTGAAACTCTTCATTCCTCACCTTAAGCTGATCTGAAAAGGTCTTATTATGTGCCTCACTCTGTTCTTTGTATGTTTTTTGGGCTTCAGTGAACTCGTCATTTTTCTTCTTCAGCTGTTTTTCTAAAGTTTCTACCTGTTCCGAAAACTGCTTGGTGACATCTTTTTTGACCTCATCTATGAGAAGAGCCCTTGAATTGGATCGTTCATGGGATAATTTTTCAGCAATGGCATGCAATCCAGCACCATAATCGTGGGGCAAATGAAAACGCTTGTCAGCCAGCTTATCCAATAAGGTCTCATCTACCGTATGGCCGATGGCCGTCACAGTAACCGGTTTCATTGTGATGAATAATTCGGATAAGTTCAGGTCATTGAAGGTTTCCATACTCTGTCGGTCACCTCCTCCCCTGACCAAGGCAACAATGTCATAATCCAAAGCTGAAATTTCTTTCAGTTTGGAAATGATCGCGGTGGAGGAAGTGATATTACAGCTGTGATCTGAAATATCAAAATACTTTCTTGAAACATCCAGTCCTTCGAAAAAATCCTTCTGGACAATCGCATTATTTCCATAAATGTTAGCGACCCTGACCTTTTCATCTTTGAGCATCTTATCCCTGATCAAGGTCTCAAGGTCTTTTGATCCTGTCTCCAGTTTTTTCTGGATCAGCCCATACCTTTCCAGCTCTTCTTCGGAGATGGATTTTTCTTCCTGCTGAATGATCTCATCAACCACAAAACGAAGCTCTATCGAAGAATTTTTAATGTTTTTCTCAATGAACCCCCTGAGTGTGTAGATCTCATTATTCGTGATTTTACTCCTGAGTAATGAAGAAATACGAATCCCTATCGAAGTGTGATCACCTTCTGAGAACAGAAGGTCATAATAATAGTTTCCATATGATTTACCGCCACCAAAAGCATATCTGCCTTTAAGATAGATCAGATTGACCGTGGCATTGAGCTTCAGGGCATTGCTGAAGATCCCAATGACTGAGGCTGGTGAATAGACCGGATATGTGACATCTTGATCGTCCATGTGATTGACTGTCGTTTTAAAAAAGCTTGATAAGCAAAGGTATTGCTAATTGAACTTAAATAAAATAGCCGTGTTTACATATCCTGAAAAGGTGAGCTTTTAAATTGAATGCAACAATTACCTATACTTTAAAAGAATATAGAACGTATGTCGCTTTCTAACTTTTGGCTTCAACTATTACAACATTTTAGTTGCTTTAGAAATAAAAAAATCCCCAAATAATATGGGGATAAAAACTAATAACCATGAAAACCTTTTTACAAGTATTTCCTTTGCAAAATTATGTAAACTAAATACATTTTAAAATCTTCATTGGTGTTAATTGTATTTTAAAAAAGACCTGATTATCTTAATGTTTCCTAAAAAGAATGAAATTATTTTACAGTCGAACATCAAGGTCTGATCCTTTGAAAAAAACTAAATCAGCTTCAAAAGTTCCTCAGCCACCTTTTCTGAAGATGCAGGATTTTGTCCTGTGATCAGTCTTCCGTCAACCACAGCGTAAGGAGCCCAATCTTCAATTTTACTATATGATCCGCCATTCTGTTTCAGCATATCTTCAACCAGAAACGGAACAACATCCGTTAACTGTACTGCCTCTTCTTCGGTATTGGTGAATCCGGTAACATTTTTATCCTTTACCAGATACTCACCATCTATTTTCACATCCTTCAAAACCCCGGGAGCGTGGCATACAAATGCTACAGGCTTACCGTTGGTATAAAAATCAACTATAAGGTCTTGTGAAACCTTGTCTTCAGCCAGATCCCATAAAGGACCGTGACCACCAGGATAGAATACCGCATCAAAGTCTTCACTTTTGACTTCGGATAATTTGTGGGTGTTTTTTAATTTTTCCTTTAAAACCTCATCATTATCCATTCTACGTGTTGCATCCGTTTGAGATGAAGGGTCTTCACTTTTCGGATCAATTGGTGGTTGACCCCCTTTTGGAGAGGCCAATGTAATTTCAACCCCTTTATCAGACAATGCATAATATGGCGCTGCTAATTCCTCAGTCCAGAATCCGGTCTTCTGACCTGTATTTCCTAATTCATCGTGACTCGTAAGCACGAATAAAACTTTTTTGCTCATTTATATCTATTTAATGTATTACTACAAAGTTGGAATTTATCTGTGTTTTGAACACAGGATCTAAGTCACTATTTTAATGTGATCCAAATCACACTTTTTTGAGACGAAGACAAATAAAAATTATTTTATGTGTCACAGAGTTCCTTTATTTTGAAAGACGCTAAGACCTTCTATCTTGTTATTGATGGTCTTATGTACGATCTCAACTGAAAAACTTTACAGTTCATACAATACAAACTTTAGTCCATCCTTAGAGGTTTCACTGATGACCCTTCCTTCGGCCAAGGCCAATTCGTATTGAGATCGCATGGGCAGATTTTTAAAATCGTAGTAAGAAATAGACATAACTAGTATTTTATTTTTTTTTGATATTATAGTTCATTGATCAATCGGAAGGTCAAATTAATTCGTTCCTTCATGGGTATTGTAGATTTAGCGATCCGGTGTTCCCAGTTTTCCTGAAGGTCACCCTTCATAATGAGCAGTGAACCGTTTGGGAGTGGTAGGCTGTATTTGCTCTGATGATGGTCTTTTTTTCTGAAATCAAAGTTTCTGGTCTGCCCAAGGCTAATGGACGCAATAACAGGACGCTTTCCATACCTGCTTTCCTTATCCCTGTGCCAGGCTACTGAATCATTGTTGTCCCGATAGAGATTTAATAGAACCCCATTGAACCTATAACCGAATTCTTTTTCAATTCTTTCTTTTAATGCCAGCAACTCCGAAGTCCAGGGATTGGTATCTGATGTATTATTATCAGCCGATTGGTAAGATTTTTTGTCATCACCATACCAGGCGGTCAGTCGTGGTGTTATGACGGTCTTATCATACATCTTCTGAGTACGCTGTTCCCATGGTGCTGTTTGAAGCAGATGATCTTTTAACCGATCTGCCTCTTCAGTGCTCAGGAAATTTTCTTTGTATTCCAAAAGATCTTTTGGAAATTCGTAAAATTCTTCTGTGTCAAATAAACTTAGCTGCATCGGAATATTGATTGATAAAAATTATTTAATGGAAGAGACTTTGTCATCCAGTTCTTTGATACTGGTTTTAAGTTCCTGCAACACGGTATTGATGTAGGTCTCGTTGGTCTTTCCAGGTTTATAATTTTCCGGAAGGATCCCACGCACATATTTCCATACCTCAAAAACATTTTCAAGAGGGATCTCGTAAGGCTCATAAAATGTATTATCGGCCGAGACGACAACCGACTTTTTCGTCTGCTTGACCAATGTCTTGTAAGTGATGCCTTCTGAAGTGACGAAAATATATTCCTTGCCGGGTTTCAGGTCGGTCAATTGTTCTATGTATTCGCCTATAATATAGGAGCCGTCTGCAAAAGGAGGCATCGAATCACCATCCGCCAGAAAAGCCCTGTATTTTCCATTCTTCAAAAAGGGAAGTTTCATTCGGGAAAGCTTATCAATATAATCTGCATCGCTGAAACCTTTCAGATAACCCATCGATGCTTTCTGTGGTACAATCTCGATAAAATTCTCCCCCTCAGAATCTACGGTGATCGGCAATACCACCCTGTTCTCCGGTAGCTTCATCATATTGTCCACCGGGTATTTGCTGATATCCAAAGTCAGCAGCAGATCGATGCTCACATTGAAGAATTTGGAGATCCGGATCAGGATCTCGTAAGGTGCCTCTGAACGCCCGTCCTCGTATTTTGAATACCGCACTCTACTCATCCCTAGACTTTCTGCAAAGCTCTGTTGAGATAAATTTTTCTTATGCCTTAGAAGCCTGATGTTTTCTGAAAATATTGACATTGATACAATTTGTATCTGCAAATATAATAAAAAAGATACATAATGTATCTAATTTTGTCAAATGGAAAGAGCAATTGCACATATGGACCTTGACACCTTTTTTGTCTCCTGTGAGCGGCTGAAAAACTCTGTATTGGAGAAACAGCCTGTGATCATCGGAGGTGGGGATCGTGGTGTGGTGGCATCCTGCTCCTACGAAGCAAGGTATTTCGGGGTTCGTTCGGCAATGCCCATTAAGATGGCTTTGAGGTTATGTCCTAAAGCAAAAGTGATCAAGGGCGATATGGAACACTATTCAAATATGTCGCATCTGGTGACAGAGGTCATTCAGGAAAAAGTACCGGTGTTGGAGAAGGCCAGTATCGATGAATTTTATCTTGACCTTTCAGGAATGGACAAGTTCTTCGGCTGCTTTCAGTGGACCAATGAGATCGTCGACGCCGTAACAAAAAATACCGGTTTGCCGATCAGTTTTGCTTTATCTACGAATAAGACGGTCTCCAAGATCGGAACCGGAGAATCCAAACCCACCGGAAGATTTGAAGTGAAAGAGGCCAATATCCAAAATTTTTTAAATCCGCTGTCCATCAAAAAGATTCCGATGGTCGGACCTGAAACATTCAACCTGTTTTCACGACTGGGTGTCAAGACCATAAAGACCCTTTCTGAAATGCCCATTGACGTACTACAAGAACTGGTCGGAAAGAATGGAATGGTACTTTGGAAGAAAGCCCATGGCATCGATGAAACCCCTGTAATCCCCTACTCTGAAAGAAAGTCGATCTCCACGGAGGATACATTTGCTCAGGATACGATCGATATACTGAAGATCAGAAGCATTCTATCGGGTATGGTGGAAAAACTGGCTTATCAGCTGAGGCAGGAAAAGTGGCTGACCTCAACCGTTTCCGTGAAGATCAGATATTCCAATTTCGATACGGAGACCAAACAATGCAGGATACCCTATACTTCTGCGGACCATACCCTTCTCAGATATGTCCTTGAATTGTTCAAGAAGGTCTATACCAGAAGAATGAGGATCCGATTGATCGGTGTCAGATTTACCGGGCTGGTGCATGGGCTTCATCAAATGGATCTTTTCGAAGACACGGAAGAAATGATCTCCCTGTATCAGACAATGGATCATATCAAGAACAGGTTTGGAAGCTCAAGTGTAGGAAGGGCATCGGGGTTTTTAAAATAAATTTTTATTTATGTTTCTTAATTGCCATACTTATCACAGTTTACGTTATGGAACCATCTCTGTTGAAGACCTGGTTCAGCTGGCTGTTGATTATCAACTAAAAGTGTTGGCATTGACGGATATCAATACCGTGACCGGTATCTATCAGTTTTACAAACTTTGTCAGGAAAAAGGAATCAAACCGATTGTCGGGATGGATATCAGGGTTGAAAATGAACAATACTACATCTGTCTTGCCAAAAACCCAAAAGGCATCGCAGAGGTCAACAGGCTTTTAACCAATTACAATTATGAAGGAATCGAGATCGCTAAAGCTAATCCAGAACTGAAAGATAGTTTTGTAATCTATCCCTTAACAAATATTCCTGAAAAACTGCTGGAACATGAATTTATCGGGATCAGGCAGGATGAGCTCAATCGGTTGTTCGATCCTGAATTGAAAGCTTTAACCCATAAAATGGTTATCCTCCATCCGGTAACCTTTAAGACGGATGAAGAATATGAATTGCATAAGGTTCTGAGGGCAATAGCAGGCAACACTTTATTCACTAAACTCACAGAGGATGATTATTGTAAAAGCAATGAGAACTTTATCGGTAAAAGAGGACTGTTAGAGAAGTATTCCCAATATCCGGAGATCATTGAAAACACAAAATATATTGTTGATGAATGCAGTTTTGACTTTGACTTTAAAACACCCAAAAACAAAAAATATTATACCGAAAATAAGGAAAATGATTTTAAATTATTGAAAAAACTGGCTTATGAGGGCCTAGACAAAAGATATCCTGATGATAACGTACAGGCAAAGGCAAGAGTGGATAAAGAACTGGCAGTGATCGATCAACTTAATTTCTGTGGCTATTTTTTGATCACCTGGGATATTGTCCAGTACAGCAACCGGATGGACTTTATGCATGTTGGTCGTGGCAGCGGTGCCAATTCCATTGTGAGCTACTGCATCGGGATCACGGACATATGCCCATTGGAACTTGACCTTTATTTTGAAAGGTTTTTAAATCTTAACAGGAAGACACCTCCGGACTTTGATCTGGATTGGAGTTGGAAGAATAGGGATACTATTTTGGAATATATCTTTAAAAAATATGGAAAAAACCATGTAGCCTTTTGCGGGACCAATGTTGAATTTAAAAGCAGATCGAGATTCAGGGAATTGGGGAAAGTTTTCGGGCTGCCCAAAGAAGAACTGGATTTACTTTCCAAAAAACCAAAAGACCAGCACGATCAGAATTCCATCGTTCAGGAAATTTATAAATATGAAAAACTATTGGTCGGCTTTCCCAATCAGAGAAGCATGCATTCCTGCGGCATCCTTATATCCGAGGATCCGATCACCAATTACTCTGCTTTGGAGTTTCCTCCAAAGGAATTCCCTATCGTGCAGTTCGATATGCATACGGCTGAAGATATCGGACTGGAAAAGTTTGACATTCTGTCTCAGAGAGGATTGGGAACCATCAAAGATACGGTCAAACTGATCGAAGAAAAAAGAGGGATTATTGTTGACATTGAAGATACAAGGATTTCCAAAGGTGAGACCAAGTGCAATGAATTCCTGAGCATTGGAAAGACCATCGGATGCTTTTACATAGAATCCCCAGCGATGCGGGGTTTATTGAGAAGACTGAAATGTGATAATTATAAAGTCCTGGTAGCCGCCTCATCTATCATCCGACCCGGTGTAGCACAGAGTGGTATGATGCGGGAATATATATTCCGGCATAACCATCCTGATCAATTTGAATATTTTCACGAGGTCTTTGAAAAAGAATTGGGTGAAACCTATGGTATTATGGTGTATCAGGAGGACGTGATAAAAATCGCACTTCATTTTGGGGGTGTTTCTGCGGAAAATGGGGATGTACTAAGAAGAGCCATGAGCGGCAAGGGCCGTTCATTATCCGCCCTGCAAAAATTAAAAGATGATTTTTTTGAATCGTGCAAGAAAAAGGGTCATCCTGAAAAATTGTCCCAAGAAGTGTATCGCCAGATCGAATCCTTTGCAGGATACTCATTCTGTAAAGCCCACTCGGCTTCCTATGCGGTGGAAAGTTATCAGAGTCTTTATCTGAAAGCCTACTACCCTATTGAATTTATGGTTTCTGCCATCAACAACGGCGGTGGATTTTATAGAACGGAAGTTTATGTGCACGAAGCTAAAATGGCAGGAGCGACCATTCATAATCCTTGTGTCAACCTCAGTGAATTCCAGACGACGGTCTATGGAACAGAAGTATACCTAGGCCTGATGCACATCGAAAAATTAGAGGCTACGGTCAAGCAGTTCATTCCTGAAGAAAGAAAAAACAATCGAGACTATAAGTCGCTTGAAGATTTTGTGAAAAGAGTTTCTATAGGCATCGAAACATTACAGACTCTTATTTTCATCGGAGCTTTCAGATTCACAGGAAAACAAAAACATGAACTGCTGATCGAGGCCAGATTCCTGTTCTCTAAAGGTCAGTACAGAACTAAAATT
Source organism: Chryseobacterium mulctrae (assembly GCF_006175945.1). NCBI lineage: Bacteria > Pseudomonadati > Bacteroidota > Flavobacteriia > Flavobacteriales > Weeksellaceae > Chryseobacterium > Chryseobacterium mulctrae. The sequence continues at coordinate 519,666 of NZ_VAJL01000001.1, forward strand.
ATTTCTTTATTTGACGAGCCTCAAAAGGATTATATGTTACCGGTTATTCAGAGAGACCGGTTTGAAGATGCTTTTGATGAAATTGAGATATTGGGCTTTCCCGTCTCCTTTTCTATATTTGATCTGCTGAAAACAAGATACAGGGGTCACGTTTTAGTAAAGGATCTTTTAAAATATCATAAAAGACAAGTCAAGATGCTGGCGTATCTGATATCAAGAAAGCATGTGCCTATCAAAAAGAAAGATCATCCCGGCAAGAAAGACGACATGTACTTCGGGACCTGGATCGATGCTGATGGTCAGTATTTTGACACAGCTCATTTTCCGGATAGTCTTAGAAAATTTCCTTTCAAAGAAGGGGGAATTTATTTGTTGCTCGGAACGGTTGAGGTCGATTACCATTTTCCTACGGTCACCATTACCAAGATGGCAAAGATGCCGATCATTGCCGACCCCCGATATTCCATGGATGAGGAAAAATCTCAGGCAATTGAAAGGAGCCTTAGGGAAGACGTGAGTATGACCTCCCGTAAACCTTATCCGCAGGAATTCGAGATAGGATTGCCGAGAACCAAGATGAACTGATCCTTTATACCCATTTACTTCAAGTGATTAATATCAGTTCATTACTAATTTTCAAATTGTATATTTGCGAAGATTAGATTTTGAAATATCTTATTTCCATATTTATTATTTTCACGATTGCAATACGACCGATATTGCCGTTGGTTAATTAAAGCAAAGCCGGAAATAATGTGTAATGGTAAATGTTATGTTTCCAAACAACTTGCAAGATCCAATCAGGAACAGTCGACCCAAAACTCTCAAAAGATTACTGCTCCGACAATCGATGTCTTCCTGACGACAGAAGAATTTAAATTTTTTGTCTCAGACATTAGTTTCGCTCATTCTCATTCTATCAGTACGTTCTGTACCGATTTTTACAACTCCATACTTTATACAAACATATTTCATCCGCCCCTGGCTTAATTGATACTTCCTCTTAAGAAGATAAAACCTATTAATTAGTCATCAAGCAATGAAATTAAAATCAACAGCAGCATCCTTTTTTGTGATGTTTGCAAGTCTTGTGTATGCACAGCAGACTGGTAGAGACCAGAAGCAAATCTCAAAAAAAGCGGATCTCCGAAAAGTAAAGGTTATCAATACTTATGATCCGGTATGCAAAATGAAAAGCGAGGATCAGATTTCCGATACGGCGCTTTACAGGAAAAGGATCTACGGATTCTGCAGCTCGCATTGCAAAGACAGGTTCAAACAAAATCCGGAAAAATATTTAAAATAGCGTTTTCTTTTTAAACAAAGGAAATGATATTTCTATGGGAAAGATCTTACCTGTTTCTGGAGAAGAGATAGTTCTTGTAATGTTATGACAGAAAATTATTATATCAAACTGTCTTTTATTTTGTCTGAAGCTTTTACAGGAAAAATGCAACTTGTTTTTCCAGATTAGTAACAGCCTTTTTCCAAGATCTTTTTGTCAAGCCATATCTTTTCCTAAAAAACTGAGGATGGACGGTCACATCATGTGTTTCCAAAAAGTCCGATGCACCGCTCCCCTCTTTATCACAATAAATAATTTAAAATCTTAATCTATAAAACAAAGAAAATTTACAAATTCTTATCAATGGCCTTTTTTGTAATGACCTTACTGACTGTTTCATCTTGTAGAAACAATGATGATGACGAAGTTCAGGACTCAACGCCTGGAAAACTACAGGTAAAGTTCGAAAATGGGTTCAACAATCTGGGTGGCATTGTTATTAATCAGACGACACAGACCTCTTCAAACGGACAAAAACACCAGTTTTCTACACTTAAATACGTGATCAGCAACATCGTATTGATCGATGAGAACGGCGGTGAGTTCAAATACAACTACAACAATCCTGACAAATTGGCATTTATCATCGATCAGGCCGAGGCACTTGCAGGGATCAACTACATCAACCTTACCGAAATTCCAAAGAACAATTACAAAAAAATCAGAATTGGATTGGGCATCAGTCAAAACGCTTATCTGATCGGACAGGACGGACAGGGAATTTTCTGGCAAAAAGCCAAGACAGCTGGTATGGCGTGGTCTTGAGCTGCAGGCTATATCTTTACGAAGTTGGAAGGTAAATACGGATCTTTAAAAGCTGATACGGAATTTATGAACCACTGTGGAAATATGGGTGATACAACGGCCAATGGGACTGCTGACCTTTACAGGGAGGTGACCTTGGATCTTCCGACCACTGCAAGAGTAAGCAAGGACATTACGCCTTCGATCCATATCCTTGCTGACTTAAATCAATATTTAAGCGGACAGACAGCATTGACTTTAGATAATACCAATAATATGGCGATGGGTTCTAACCAGCATTTGGTTAATGTAACCAACAACCTGACAAAAATGTTTAAAGTAGACCACGTTCACAATGATTAAACATTGTTATCAATCCAAAAGAGAGCAAACAGGCTCTCTTTTGATTTTTCTTTTTTTGCTATTGGCAATTCTAAATTCCTGTTCAGATGAATACGAAGGAATTCCCATTGATAAAGACGAAGCGTATGATCTGGAAAAACCCAGCGGTTTTCCTGAAATGACCTTTGACATCACCGGAAATCCAATTACTGTAAACGGCGTTGCTTTAGGAAAGAAATTATTCTATGAAGGGAAACTATCCCGAAACAATACTATATCCTGTGGATTCTGCCACATCCAGGAATATGCTTTCACCCATCACGGACATCCTGTGAGCCACGGGATCGATGATAAACTGGGGATCATAAATGCACCGGCCATTCAGAATATGGTTTTTCTCAAAAATTTTTCTTGGGACGGAGTAAGCCATAATCTGGACGAGAGGTCGCTCGTTCCAATTACGACAGATTTCGAGATGGATAGCTCTTTACCGGAAGTGGTAGGAAAACTGAATGCAGATGCCAACTACAAAAAGATGTTCAAGGCAGCTTACGGTGACGACAATATTACCGGGGAACGTGTGCTGAAAGCAATCTCTCAGTTTATGAGAACGATGATCTCCGCAGATTCCAAATATGACCGTCACAAAAAAGGAACAGCCAGTTTCACCAGCGAGGAATCTCAGGGAATGGCACTTTTTCAGAATAAATGCTCAAGTTGCCACAGCGGAGAACTCTTTACAGACGAAAGTTACAGGAATACAGGAATGTATTACAACGCTCAGTACGATGACCGGGGAAGGTACCGTGTGACACTGGACTGGAACGACAATATGAAATTCAGGGTTCCGAGTCTCAGAAATGTAGAACATACAGCACCCTATATGCACGACGGACGTTTTTACACGTTGGAAGCGGTTCTTAATTTCTATTCGGACAATGTCGAAGACCAGCCGAATCTTGATCCACTTTTAAAACAAAACGGGCACGTCGGAATCTCAATGACCAGCTTGGAAAAACAAAATATCAGCGCTTTCCTTAAAACCTTGAGCGACCAGAATTTTATAACCAATAAAAAATTTGCAGAATAATGAAGAAATTCATTTTAATTATATTTTCAGTTATTAATATTTCCATTTTAGCGGCTGAAAAAGACAGTCTTTACATTCCAAGATATGAATCTCAGGCTTACACCTCTTTAAAAACTCAGGAATTCTTCTGTGACGCTTGCGGATGTGCTGCCGGAAACGGATCTTCAGGTTTTGAATCTTTATTGAATCCTCAGTTCATCGGCATCAAATATTTTGCACAGCATTATAAAGCGAAAGAAAACCTTTTCACGAATGATCTGACCCAGGACCAGTATTTTAATACGATCCAGATCTGGGGGAAAATTCCGGTTACCAATAAATTGAGCGTATATGCGAGCCTCCCATTTAATTTCCACGAGAAGAAAACCCTTCAAGGTGATATCAAAGTAAGTGGCATCGGTGATGCCAGCTTAATGGGAATCTATGAACTGATGAAATCAAAAAACACTTTCCATCAGCTCAATGGTGGGATCGGTGTAAAGATCCCATTAGGTAAATTTGATGAAAAAGGGATCACAGGCGTCAATCCAAGTTTTCAGCTGGGAACAGGAAGTTGGGATTATCAGATGGCTTTAAGCTACAAATATCAGAAAAGCCTGTTTGCGTTACTGGTCAATACAGATTATACCCTTAAAACAGAGAACAAGAAGCATTATCAGTTCGGAAACCAGTGGAATTATGTGGTCACAGGATTCCACAGGATCTGGAAAAATGAAAACAGCAATATTTCAGGAAAACTGGGGCTACAGGGTGAGGTCTATGACTGGAACAAACAATTTGGAGAGGTTATGCCTCGAACGGCCGGAAGTGCACTATACGGGAAGCTGGGATTTGAGGCGTCCTACAAGAAATTCAGTTTGGGAAGCGAATTGATGTTGCCCGCTTATACCAATCTGGCAAGTGGAGATATTGAAGCGAGATCAAGATTCAGTTTGTTTGTGAACTTTGGTTTATGATCCAACTATGAAAACATTTATATAAATGTATCTTGCCATTTTTAATTGATAGAGTCAGGTTCTTAACTGTTTTAGTTTTGCGTTGACAAAAATCAGTACTTTTGAAACGATAGAATTTGAAGACACTCTAAATAATAAACCCTGCACTAAATGCAGGGTTTAAACTTTAACAGAATTTATTTCTTTGATTCTTCAACAGAAACTTTTCTGAAATCCTTGAACAGTTTGCTTAACTCTAAAGCTGATTTCCTTGCTCTTGTTCCCGCTGCCTTGTTTCCTTTTTCAGATTGCTGGCTGGCTTCATTTGAAAATGCTTCAAACTCTGCATTGATCTTTTCGATAAGTTCTTTCATAACGTAATGATAAAAATTAAATTGAATGGCAAATATAATAGTTTATACACTCACTCCCCTATCGATACAATAAAATCAACTTCATCAAATTTCAAAGAGATTTCATTTCGACGTTTAGCAAATATTAAATTCTGTATTTAAAACTTTAATTTTTATTTTGATTTCGATGTGAAATAATGATCATTATTACCATCAGAATTAAAGATACCAAGCTTGCATTAAAGGTACCGAGGTTTAAACCACCCTTAGATATGGATTTTGTCAGAAAATCACCGAAAGTTGCTCCGAATGGTCTTGTAAAAATAAATGCAATCCAAAATAATACAATACGGTTGATCTTTGCGAAATAGTGAAGAAGGACTACCATAAGTACGACAGCTCCTGTGATAACAGCCCCGACCCAATAACTAAAACCTAAATTATCACTGATAAAATCTCCAAAAGCTGTTCCCAAACTGTTGGAGAAAAGAATAGCAACCCAATAATAGATTTCTTTATTGATTTCGAAAACAGGATATACTTCGAGATTTTTATACTTTTTATACCATAAAAGAAGGGTCATTATTAGACCGCCTCCCAAAATCAAGCTGCCCAACAGATAACCTGCCTTCAATGTTCTGTCTATATAATCCGAGATCTCAGTTCCCAATGTTGTCGTAGCAATGATAACAATCCAGTAAATAAAAGGAATATACCTTTTTACATTCAACTGAACGGAAATGCTGATTAGAAAAAGTAACACCGTAATCGCAATTCCCACGGTGTAACCGAGGTTGAGTGTCATGGAAATAAAATCGCCCAAAGTTTTCCCTAAAGTAGTTGCCACAATTTTCATCAGCCAAAAAGGATGGTTACCGATGCTACTTGTTAAGTACTTTCATCATTTTTTCTTCAAAGTTGAGATCCCAGTTTGAAGAAATTTAGAATTTCATTCTTTTTACAGAATCTATTTTTCTTTCATTTTTCCATTTTTGAATCTCTCACTGGCGGTTTGATAATAGGAAATAGTCCGTGAAATGAGTGTATCATTCTTTGATTTTACTTCAGATAGGGACTGGCTGGCCCCGGAAACGATGAACTGTTCTACTCTTCTTCTGTCATCTATTTGAGTGAATATAGTGCCCTTCAACATCCCTAATGTCCTGTAATTTCCCAGGAATGCACGTTCGTCCCCCACTTTGGTTTGATTGATATCTTTTCCGTACAGAGATGTCGTGTAAGACCAGCCGAGATATCCGAATAATGTCGGCATCAGATCGATCTGTGATGTCAGACGATTGATCTTTTCAGTTTTTTGCAGAGGAAGATTATAGATGATGGCAGGAATATGATGATTGGCAATGTTGATTTCCCATCTCCCTGCACTATTGGCACAATGATCAGCAACGATCACAAAGACTGTATTCTTGAACCACGATTTTGTTTTTGCATCAGCCAAAAATTTCCCTAAAGCATAATCTGTATATTTTACAGCAGCATTTCGGTCACCTTGCGGAAGATCGATTTTACCTTTGGGAAAAGTAAAAGGCTTATGGTTGGAAGTCGTCATAACAAACTGAAAAAACGGCTGATTTGCTTTAGTGCTTTTGTCGGCGTATTTTATCGATTGTTTATAAAGATCTTCGTCACAGATGCCCCAGGCATTTTCAAAAGTGACCTCGTTGTCTTTAATTTGAAATCTGTCGGTTTTAATGTTGTCTGGCAAAGGATTTCCTCTGTCTCTGTCGACAATATCAAAGCCCTGACCTCCGAAAAAAGTATTCATATTATCAAAATAACCATCCCCGCCATAAATAAAATAAGGCTGATAGTTCTTTGCTTTCACAATCGCGGAAACGGAAAATAACTCCTGATTATCCGGTCTTCTTACAATGCTGTTTCCTGGAGTTGGCGGCACGGAAAGCATTAAAGCCTCCATTCCCCGGACAGTCCTTGTGCCTGTCGCATAAAGGTTTGTGAAAAAGATACTCTGATCGGCAAGCCTGTCGTAATTAGGGGTGATATTATCCTTATTGCCGAATGCTTTTAGAAATTCCCCACTGAAACTTTCTATGGTGATTAAAATAATATTCGGTCTATGCTCATTATTCCCTTGTGTTACCCTTGAAATACCATCATTTGTTTCAGTAAAATATTTTTGATTATCCTGTAAAAGATCTTGTTTCAAAACCGAATAAGCTTCTTTTTCCGGAAGTGTCGGGTAAAATATTTCATAATCCAGTTCGTTTGACTGATACGCAGAAACAAAAGAAAAAGCCCCGTTTTTTCCAAGCTCATTCACCACAAGATTGTCAGTGAAATCTGCCTGTTTATTTTTCATCACCAATCCTAAAACCACAGCAATCGTCAAAACCGGAACTGCATAAATCAAACGGTGTCGTATGGGATTTTTAACGGAAAAAGTATTTTTGAAAATGTCAAGTTTTTTGAATAAAAAAAATGTCAGGATAATCAATCCTATCAAAACAGCTCCAATCAAAGGTAAAGGATAAGACTGATCGATGTTTTCAAAGACTTCATAGGTGTAGATCAGATAGTCGATGGCAATAAAATTAAATCTCACGCCGAACTCTTCCCAAAAGGGAATTTCTGCCAAAAGACTGAAGTAAATAATGAATAATAGTAAACTTAAATAGAAATAGGTAAAGCACTTATCGAATAATGATCCGATCCATTTTCTTGGAATCAGCAATAGATAAACGGTATACAAAGCCAAAAATAACGAACCCATTGTAAGATCGAAGACAAATCCTGTGAAAAAAGCCCTCAGGATATGCCTAATGTTGAGATCCAAATCATTTACAGACCAGATCAGCAATATGATCCTTACCACAAATGATAAAAAAACATATAAACTTAAAACACCAAAGAGTGTTGAAAATCTGCCATTGAATAATTTTTTCATAACTAAGTGTAATATATTGTAGTGAGTAATATTAAAACTGGGATCGGCGGATGTCATCGCTTCTTAATCTAACCTTCGTTTCAAAAAATAATCATCAATAGTCTCCAAATCGATCATTCAAATTTTAAAAATGATCCTTTAAAAAACGGCTTGATCCGGAAATAAGTGAAGGGTAAGGTACATCAATTAAACTACTACCACCCAACACTAAAAGTGAATAAGACGAAATTTAGAATTGTTCCATTCTGCAAAAAATATGGATACTTTTTTTCACTGTGTCTTATTGACATTCGATGGGATCAATTACCTACTTCTCCCGATCCAATAAGGATGGATGATTGCGAATGACTGCTAATTGGCATTAGTCTGCTGTAAGTCGATGAAATGTTAATCTGTGAAGGATGCAAACTTTCATGATCAGAATACAACATCAGTCATTTAACAAATGACCACCTTTGGCTCGTAGTAATTCATTCTATTTGCGATGTCATCCACGTCTTATAAATCAATCATTTTTCCAATTAAACCATCAGAAAGTATTTGATATATTTTCAAAAGGTTGAGAGTAAGGGATAGATGCATTGAAGCTCTATCCTTTTTTATTACAAAAATTTATTCTTATCAATAAAGAATCCCAAAAAATTAAAATTTTAAAAAAATGAAAACAACAAAACAATTGATCAGCATCGGTTTATTATACGGTGCCATTTTATTACCTCAATTCTCAAACGCTCAAAAGTTAATTCAGAAATCTGTCGATGTAACAATCACCGGAACATCTCCGATGCACGATTGGGAAATGACAGGTTCCACAGCCACCTTCTCCGGGACTGCAGCAGGCAATGTGATCAACAACGTTACTTTAACGGTTCCTGTAAAAAGCCTCAAGGCAGAAAAAGGAAAAACAATGGAAAAGAAAGCCTATGCAGCATTGAAACCTGATAAAGCACCAAATGTAACTTTTACGGCAACTTCTCTAAAGGTTGGAAAAAGCAATGCTACAGGAAAGTTGACCATAGCAGGAACTTCTAAAAATGTTTCCTTCCCCGTCTCAATTGTAAAAAAAGGAAGTTCGTACACGATTGAGGGCACGGAGACCATTAAACTTTCAGAATTTGGAATGTAACGCCCTGGATTTTTGGGAATCAAAACCGGCGATGCTGTGACTGTAAAAGTAAATGTGACAGCAGAATAGATCTGTCACTCTTGATCTCCTCCTCAGTTTATCAACGAAAATTTAAAAAATTCAGTCTGATTAGAATTTAATCTATGTGGTAGCATTTTACTATTTATAAAGATGAAGTGCTTATCATTAATTTAAAATCATTCTTAACGAAACATTGCATAATTTTGATCTGTGAAAAAGTGGGTTTCCATATTATTGCTTTCCTTATATCTGGTTTCAACAACTGAGCTTAATCAGTTATTGAAGCTGCCTATTCTTGTAGAGCATTATATTGAGCATAAAGGGCTCAATCCGGAAATGACCTTTACTGAATTTCTGAAAATACATTACGACCATCCTGTTAAAGATTCGGATTATAAGACAGACCAAAAATTGCCTTTTGCAGATCACTCTTTTCCACTCGCTCTCGTTTTTACGGTGAATCCTGATTTCAGTGTAGAAATAAAAAAGCAAATACCCTGTGATCACCCGAAGGTAACTTTTTCTTACAGCCCGGTTTTCTATCATAAAGACGCGGTAAATTCTATCTGGCAGCCGCCAAAAAACTGTTAATCAGCCTTTTTATTTTTATGTTACAACACGTCTTGTGTTGAGCTCTCCCCTGCTTCTATTATTCATCAACAAAAGAAAAATCAGGTCTGTACTTACTGGTAAGCACAGCGATTTTGTAGAACATCATTGACAGGAATAGGGAGCAAAAACTATCTATTTAAAATTAAGATTTAACAGAATTATTTATGCTAACAAAAATCATTGAGTTTTCTGTAAAGAATAAACTCATTATAGCATTATTGGTATTCGGGTTGATAGGCGTAGGTGCTTATCAGGTCACGCAACTACCAATAGATGCAGTGCCTGACATAACCAATAATCAGGTTCAGGTGATCACAACTGCTCCATCATTTGGGGCGACAGATATCGAAAGATTGGTCACTTTCCCAATAGAACAAGCCAACAGTAATATTTCGGGGATGAAAGAGATCCGGAGTTTTTCAAGGTTCGGGCTTTCATTAGTGACCATTGTTTTTGATGACAATGTTGATATTTATTGGGCAAGACAACAAGTTGCAGAGAGACTGCAACAAGTTCAAAATCAAATTCCGCAAGACGTCGGAACACCTTCTTTAGGACCTATTTCTACGGGACTTGGTGAAATCTATCAATACGTTGTCCGTCCGAAAAAAGGATACGAAAGCAAATACGATATTACGGAACTCAGAACGCTTCAGGATTGGATTGTCAGAAGACAATTGCTTGGTGTAAAAGGCGTTGCAGAAGTCAGCAGTTTTGGTGGTAAACTGAAACAATATGAAATTTCCGTCAATCCGGATAAACTCAATGCTTACGGAATCACCATTACCGATGTTTTCGATGCGTTGAAAACCAATAACCAGAATACAGGCGGTTCTTATATAGAAAAAGGACCTACTGTCCTATACATACGAAGCGAAGGATTGGTCGGAAATCTGTATGATATCAAAAACATTGCGATCGCCAACAAAAACAATGATGTTCCTCTGTTTATAAGAGATATTGCAGAGGTGCGTTACGGTTATGCGACAAGATTTGGGGCAATGACTTATAATGACAATGGCGAAGTTTCCGGTGCGATCGTGATGATGCTGAAAGGTGAAAACAGCAGCGAGGTGATCAAAAATGTAAAAGCCAAAATCGCACAGATTCAAAAAACCTTGCCGGAAGGAGTTGTGATTGAGCCATTCTTAGACCGAACCAAAATGGTGAACAACGCCATTGGTACTGTTGAAAAAAACCTGATGGAAGGCGCATTGATTGTCGTTTTTGTACTGGTTTTATTTTTAGGGAATTTCCGTGCAGGTCTATTGGTCGCTTCTGTTATTCCATTGGCAATGCTTTTTGCGGTTTGTATGATGAATCTCTTCGGCGTCAGCGGAAATCTGATGAGCCTTGGTGCGCTGGATTTTGGGCTGATTATAGATGGTGCCGTGATTATTGTAGAATCTGTAATGCATCAGTTTACCCACAATTCAAAATTCCGGAAGGCGCTATCAGTTTCAAAACAGGAAATGGACACTATTGTCATAGATTCTGCTGGAAAGATGATGAACAGTGCGGTTTTCGGGCAAATCATCATCCTCATTGTGTATCTGCCTATTTTAACACTGCAAGGGATTGAAGGTAAAATGTTTAAACCAATGGCACAAACTGTTGCCTTCGCTTTATTGGGTGCGTTTCTGCTTTCGCTGACTTACATTCCGATGATGAGTTCTATTATTTTAAGCAAAAAAATAAGCCACAAAATGAACTTTTCAGACCGGTTAATGGCGAAGGCTGAAAATCTTTACCGAAAAACATTACTAAAAGTTTTAAGAATACCGAAAACCATTTTCAGTATTGTGATTGTACTTTTTGTCCTTTCAGTAGTGGTTCTAAGCAGAATGGGAGGCGAATTTATACCATCCCTGGAAGAAGGAGATTTTGCTGTTGATACCAGAGTTTTGCCCGGAAGCAACCTCAAAACCACAATTGAAAGTACGCAGAAAGCAGCTCATATTCTGAAAACCCGCTTTCCGGAAGTTCAGAAAGTAGTTACCAAAATAGGAAGCGGAGAAGTTCCCACCGACCCGATGCCGATGGATGCTTCGGATATGATGGTAATCCTGAAAGATAAAAGCGAATGGACTTCCGCCAAAACCTTTCCGGAGCTTTCAGACAAAATGAGCAAAGCGTTGGAAGATGTTCCCGGAATTACCGTTGGTTTTCAGTATCCTGTGCAGATGCGTTTTAATGAATTGATGACCGGCGCAAGACAGGATGTTGTTTTGAAAATATTCGGAGAAGATCTGGAAATATTGGCGAAAAATGCCAATCAGCTTGGTAAAATAATCAATACCGTAAAGGGAACTCAAAATCTATATATCGAGCCTGTTTCTGGTCTTCCGCAGGTGATTATCCAATACAACAGACCGGTGATTGCACAATATCATTTGTCTATCGGAGACATCAACAGAGTGATCAATACCGCTTTTGCAGGGCAAAGCACAGGTCTGGTTTTCGAGGGCGAAAAACGTTTTGATATGGTCGTCAGATTAAACAGTAATGACCGAAAGAATCTGGATGATGTCAGGAATTTATTAATTCCCACGCCGTCTGGTAATCAGATTCCGCTTTCTCAGCTTGCCAATGTTGAGATTAAAGATGGTCCGAACCAAATCCAGCGTGAGAACGGACAACGCAGAATTGTGGTAGGTTTTAATATCAAAAACCGCGATGTTCAGGGGATTGTAGAAGAACTTCAGGCTAAAGTTGACCAACAATTGAAGCTTCCTACAGGATATTACGTCACATACGGAGGTTCTTTTGAAAACCTTAAAAATGCAAAAAACAGACTGATGATTGCAGTGCCAATTGCTTTGGTTTTGATTTTTGTGCTGTTATTTCTCGCGTTTAATTCGGTGAAAGAAAGTCTTTTAATTTATACTGCGATTCCGCTTTCTATTATTGGAGGTGTATTCTTACTGGCTGCAAGAGGAATGCCTTTCAGCATCAGTGCTGGTGTAGGATTTATTGCGCTTTTCGGTGTGGCTGTCCTTAATGGAATCGTATTGATTTCAGAATTCAACAGACTGTATAAAGGTGGAATCCAAAATATTGTCAGAATTGTGGTAGACGGTGGAGAAGCCAGATTAAGACCTGTGTTGATGACTGCTTTTGTGGCTTCATTAGGATTTATTCCAATGGCACTCAGTAACGGTGCAGGAGCTGAAGTCCAAAGACCATTGGCAACCGTTGTCATCGGCGGACTTTTAATTGCCACATTACTCACACTTTTTGTGCTTCCGCTGCTTTATGTAACTATTGAAAAAGGATTTAAAATGAAAAATAATCGCAAAAATAGAATAACACCCGTTCTTATCATCTTTTTTGTATTGACAGGAAGTGTTATGAAATCTCAAACCAAAGTCACTTTAAATGAAGCTGTTGATATAGCTTTGAAAAATAACAGAGGCCTGAAAAGTGAAAAATTAAAATCAGAATATGCCAAAGCACTGATCAAATCTTCTTCAGACATTCCTCAGACAGGAATTTCTGCGGATTACGGACAGATTAACAGCGCGTATCGTGATATGAAATTCGTGATTTCCCAAAACATTGCATTTCCCACGGTTTACAAAAGACAGAAAAATTTATATACTGAAGAATGGAAAAAAAGCCAACTCAGTATTTCAATGAAAGAATATCAGCTGAAAAAAGGAGTAACCCTTACATTCTACAATATTCTGTATTGGCAGGAAAAGGAAAAACTTCTGAATGAATCGTTAGATTTTTATTCTCAATTTCTGGATAAGGCGACTTTAAGATTAAAAAGCGGTGAAAGCAATATTCTGGAAAAAGCAACTGCTGCCAATCAAAAATCAGCTATTGAAATCCAGATCAAACAGGTAAAACAGGAACTCAGAACTTTGCAGCTGCAATTGCAATGGCTTGTTAATTCAGAAACAGAATTAATTCCTGATGGAGAACGTATTTTTTCTCTTTCTCATCTTCAAAATGATGTTTCCGGTAATCCTTCATTAAAAATATTAGAACAGCAAAAAAACATTGCAGCACAACAAACGGCTTTGGAAAAATCTAAATTACTGCCCGGTTTACAATTAGCTTATAATCTTAACAGTTTCCGTGGAATGGGTGCAGATGACAAAGTGTACAATGCTTCACCACAGTTTCATTCGGTTCAGGTTGGCGTTTCGGTTCCTATATTTTCTGGCGGACAGAAAGCAAGGATTCAAGCTTTCAAAATTGCAGAATCTGTCAGCGAAAATGACTTTCAGAATGGGGAGTTTACATTAAAAAATCAGTATAAAAAACTATCAGAAATTCAGCAAAAAAACCTGGAGATAGTTTTTCAGTACGAGAAATATGAACTGAAAAATGCCGATACGATTCTGGAAACCGCTCAAAAACAGTTCATCAACGGAGAAATTAATTACTTGGAATTTGTAATGCTTGGCAATCAGGCGATCAGCATCAAAAATAATTATACAGATGCCGTGTGGAATCTCAATGAAAGCAATGTTGAGCTGGAATATATCACTTTAAATCAATAAATTATGTCAAAATCAATTCAAAATAAATATTCGGTTTTATTAATGCTTGTCCTCTTTTTTGCGGTTCAGTGTAATCAAAAAGAAAAAACTATTGCAAAGCCAACAGCTCCTAAAGATGAAACTACGGTTACATTGACCGATGCTCAGCTTAAAAATACGACTATCGAAACAATGTCGCTTTCTGTGAAGAATATTTCTACAGTGCTCAGAATCAATGGAAAAATAGATGTTCCGCCACAGAATCTGGTTTCCGTAAGCGTTCCGTTGGGCGGTTACCTGAAAAACACCAACCTGCTTCCGGGAATGAAAGTAAGCAAAGGACAGGTGATCGCCGTGATAGAAAATCCTCAGTTTATACAGCTTCAGCAGGATTATTTGATGGCAAAATCGAAACTTCATTTCGCAGAACTGGACTATAATAGACAAAAAAAACTGAACCAAAGCCAGGCAAGTAGTGATAAAGTGACGCAGATGGCGCAGTCTGAGATGAACAGCCAGAGAATTATGATGAATACTTTGGCAGAGCAGCTTCAGCTCGTGAACATCAACGCGGGCAGTCTCACTTCGGGAAATATCAGAAAAAGTGTTCCGGTTTACAGCACGATCAACGGTTTTGTGAGCAAAGTGAATGTGAATATCGGAAAATTTGTGAATCCTTCTGATGTTTTGTTTGAACTCATCAATCCCAATGACATTCACCTGAACCTAAAAGTGTATGAAAAAGACCTCCAAATGCTGAAAATAGGACAAAGATTTACCGCCAATACCAATACGCAGCCGGATAAAAAATACGGTGGCGAAATTATCCTGATCAGCAAAGATATCAATGCAGACGGAACGGCAGATGTGCATTGCCATTTTGAGCAGTACGATCACAATCTGACTCCAGGGATGTATATGAACGCTGAGATCGAGACTGAAACATCCTTTTCCAACGCGCTACCAGAGGAAAGCATTGTCAATTTTGAAGGTAAAGATTATGTTTTTGTTGAGGGGAAAAAACAAACTTATAAAATGATTCCGGTAACGCTGGGAGAAGCTGAAAACGGTTTCATTCAAATCAAAAATTTTGAAGATTTTAAGAACAGAAAAATCGTTACCAAGAATGCGTACACGCTTTTGATGAAGCTAAAAAATACGGCAAGTGAAGAGGAATAATTCCACTCAAATAAATATTAATCCAAAAAAAAATAAAAAATTATGAATAAGTCAATTTTAAATTTAAAAAATATTTTAACTGTACTGTTGTTGCTGTTTATCGGTATTCAGTTTATTGATGTCCAGAAAAATATCAGCGAAGATCAATCTGCCAATGCTATCGAAAATTATTATAATGTACCTCCAAAAGTAAAATCTATTTTGAAAACCAGTTGTTATGACTGCCATTCCAACAATACTATTTATCCTTCTTACAGCAAGTTGCAGCCTGTGAAATGGTGGTTGGCAGATCACGTCAATTCGGGTAAAAGACATTTGAACTTTGATGAATTCAATTCTTACAGCCGTGAAAAAAAGCTTGAGAAACTCGATGAGATCGTAGAAACCGTCAAAGAAGGCGAAATGCCGCTTGCCTCTTACACGGTTATTCATCAGGATGCAAAATTATCTGCTTCTGATCAGGCTGAAATAGAAAAGTGGATCAATGAAATAAAAAAGGAAGTGAAATAACTGATTACATACTATTTAAAATCATTCTTAACGAAACATTACATAATTTTGATATATGAAAAAATGGGTTTCCGTAGTTTTACTCGCACTGTTTCTATTTTCAACAACTGAACTTTATCAGCTGTTGAAAGTTCCGATTCTTGTCGAGCATTTTATGGAACACAAAAAGCTGAATTCAGAAATGACATTTGAAGCTTTTCTTAAAACCCACTATGATAATCCGGTAAAAGATGCAGATTACAAAACAGACAGAAAACTGCCGTTTGTAATACATTCTACCCCACTAAATCTTATTTTTACAATAAATCAGGTCTTTAAACTTGAAGAAAGAAATATTTTTTTTGGAAATATTACACGTGAAAAAATAGCATCATCAGATAATGATTTTTTCTTTAAAGGTTATTTGCACTCTATCTGGCAGCCGCCAAGACTGTCTTAAAATACTTTACAAAATATTGGATCTGAATGAATTTAACATCATTCAGACACAATTGGTTCTACAATCTAATTTATACACATTATGAAAACAATATTTACAGCCATCTTTTTGGCGCTATTCTCTGTACTAGCAATTGCACAAACACGTTTTGAAAAAGCAAAGAAAACAGCTTCTGAACAAAACGAATTGATTCTTCTTAACTTTTCCGGCTCAGACTGGTGTATTCCGTGTATCAAGCTGCATAAGAATATTATTGAAACCGAGACATTCAAACAGCTGACAACCGATCATATTTTGGAGTATGTCAATGCAGATTTTCCAAGAAGTAAAAAAAATCAACCTTCCGCAGAGATTAAAAAAGAAAATGCTTCTCTGGCCGAGCGATACAATTCTAAAGGTCTTTTTCCGTTCACCCTTTTGCTCAATTCTGAAGGAAAAATTCTGAAAACCTGGGAAGGTCTTCCGTCGGAAAGTGCAGTTTCTTTTAGCAATGAAATAAAAAGTTTTTATCAAAAGAAGTAAATGATGCTGAAAGAGTTTCGAAAATCCCAAAAACTAATGGGAAATATCTTCGAGATCACTGTTGTGGATGACAGTGAAGCAATTGCTTTTGACCATATCGAAGCTGCAATTTCAGAAATCCAGAGGATCGAGAAATTGCTCACGACTTACAGCGATGACAGCCAGACCAGTCTTATCAACAAAAATGCCGGTATCCAACCTGTAAAAGTAGATGCAGAAGTTTTTCAGCTGATTGAAAGAAGCTTAAGGATCAGCCATATTACAGATGGATATTTTGATATTTCTTATGGCGGAATCGATAAAACCTTCTGGAATTTTGACCGTGAAATGAAGCAGCTTCCTGATCCCGAATTGGTAAAAGAGCATCTGAAACTCGTCAATTACAAAAATATTCTTTTAGATGGGGAAAGCCAAACGGTTTTTTTAAAAGAAAAAGGAATGCGGATCGGTTTCGGCGGTATTGGCAAAGGTTACGCTGCCGAAATGGCGAAAAGAATTCTCCAACAAAGAGAGGTTGCTTCCGGAGTCGTTAATGCTTCCGGAGACCTTACGACTTGGGGATTACAGGCAGACGGAAAACCGTGGACGATCGGTATTGCAGATCCCGACAATGCTGCGCTTCCGTTTTCTTATATGAACATCACCAATACTTCCGTAGCAACTTCCGGCAATTACGAGAAATTCGTAACGATAGACGGTAAAAAATATTCCCATACCATCAATCCCAAAACGGGAATGCCGGTTTCGGGAATCAAAAGTGTGACGATGATCTGTCCGAACGCCGAGATTGCGGATGCCATGGCAACGCCAGTAACGATTATGGGAATAGAGGCTGCAATTGGTCTCGTGGATCAGATCAACCACTTAGAGTGTATTATTATCGATGATCAAAACAATATTCATTCATCAAAAAACATCAATTTCAAATAATGTCTTTGAGAATCTTTGACATTAAACAAGTAAAAAAATCCTAATGAAAAATAGTGTAATAAAAATAATGATGGGCATTTTTATATTCTTTGCCCTTTCATCAGTTCATTCCTGCACAACAGTAAAAGAATACGAAAAAAGCAAGCTCAACGATGCTGAGATGGTTCTTGGCAACCGGACAATTGAAAAGACAGAACTCAGTTTCCAGTCTTATCGCGAAGGCTCTTCAGGAGCTAACGCCGGTAAAGTGGGTGGTGGATGCGGATGTAATTAACATAATAATTACTAAAACCTAAAATGAATTAAAATGAAAAAAGTAATTATAAGCATTATCGCCCTTTTTGGATTCTTCAATGCTCAGGCACAGGAAAACACCAATACTGAAGCCTCCAAAAAATTAAGTCTGGATGAGATCAATCTTGTATCGAGTTATTATAAACAAGACGGAAATAATTCTGCGGTAACGGGCGGTGTAGGATCAGAAAAACTCAACGATATTTCTAATTCCATAGACGTTGTCCTTGTGAATTATGACAAGAAACTAAGAAAGAACAAATATACTTTGGATGTCGGGATAGACCATTATACGTCAGCCTCATCAGATATGATCGATCTCAAGGCCAACTCATCGGCTTCACACGCAGATACAAGGATTTATCCTTCTTTGGGATGGAGCCGTGAAAACGAAGCCAAAGGGAGCACGATAATGGCCGGCGTTTCCTATTCGGGAGAGTTTGATTACCAGTCTATCGGAGCCAATATTGGATTTTCACAGAAAACACCCAACAGAATGGGAGAATTCACGGCCAAGTTTCAGGCTTTTATGGATCAGGTAAAGCTTATTGCTCCGATCGAACTTCGGACTGGAATTACAGGCGGAGGAGAACACGAAGGTTATGGAACCAGCGGGAGAAATACCTATGCGCTTTCCTTATCTTATTCTCAGATCATCAATAAGAATTTTCAATTGGAATTGATGACAGATGCCGTTCAGCAGACAGGTTATCTCAGTTTACCTTTCCACAGGGTTTATTTTACGGATGGATCTGTGCATCAGGAGGCTTTGCCGGATAAGAGATTCAAACTTCCTTTGGGACTTAGAGCAAATTATTTCTTCGGAGATAAGGTGATCCTGAGAGCCTATTACCGCTATTATACCGATGACTGGGGATTGAGATCCAATACGATCAGTCTGGAAACGCCTGTGAAGATATCACCTTTTGTTTCGGTGAGTCCTTTTTACAGGTATTATTCTCAGACGGGTGCCAAATATTTTTCACCTTATCAGCAGCACACGGCGTTTGATGATTTCTATACCAGCAATTATGACCTTTCAAAATTCAGCAGCAACTTTTACGGGGCGGGCATACGCATCAATCCTAAAAATGGACTGTTCGGGATAGAAAGACTCAATATGCTGGAGATAAGGTACGGACATTATACCAAATCAATAGGGATGAAATCAGATATTATTTCCTTAAATTTAAGGTTTAAGTAACTAGCCATGAAAATAGTAACAATCATTGTTTTAACCTGTTCCAATATTTGTTTTGGACAGGTTAAATCTGATTCAGCCGAACTGAAAAAACAAGATATAGAGACTTATGGTGATAAAGTATATCATCCAAGCTACAAAAAACTCATTATTCCGACTGTGTTTATTGGCTTCGGAGTGGTCAGTTTAAGTTCTGATGCGCTCAAAAATCTGAACAGTTCCACAAAGTATGAGATCGGAGAACATCAACCTAAACACATCAAACTGGACAACTATACTCAATATTTGCCTGCAGCAATGGTCTACGGATATAATCTTACAGGCATAAAAGGAAAGCATAATTTAAAGGAGCGGACCATTATATACGGAACCTCACAACTGATTTCTGCTGCGATTGTTTTGCCTTTAAAGCATCTGGTAAAAGAGGAACGTCCGGATGGCACCAATCATCTTTCTTTTCCTTCAGGACATACCACGACCGCTTTTTCTTCGGCACATTTTCTGTTCAGGGAATATCAGGATGAGAACATCTGGCTCGCCATTTCAGGCTACCCCATTGCCATTTTTACGGGAGTATACAGAACCCTCAATAATAAGCACTGGGTAGGCGATGTGGTCGCAGGAGCCGGATTTGGTATTTTAAGTACTGAGCTGGCCTATTGGCTTTTTCCTACCGTAAACAAGCTGTTCAATAAAAAAGAATCCAATACCATAACAATGATCTATCCCGTACTAGAACCTAAAAGTCTTGGAGCAGGATTGGTCTTAAACTTTTGATATGCATCATCTATTAGAAAAACATTATGTCAACAGAATGGGTTGGCTCCGTGCCTCGGTTTTAGGTGCCAATGACGGATTGTTGTCCACTACAAGTATCGTGATCGGCGTTGCTGCAGCACAGCCGGACCGTCACACTATCGTACTTGCAGCACTGGCAGGAATGATCGCCGGGGCTATGTCTATGGCTGCCGGAGAATATGTTTCGGTCAGTTCACAGGAGGATACTGAAAAGGCTGATCTGCTTCGTGAAAAGAGAGAACTCGAAGAAATGCCGGAAGTTGAACTGAAGGAATTGGCAAAGATCTATGAAAGACGAGGCGTCAGCAAAGACACTGCCTTACGGGTAGCAACGGAACTTTCAGAGCACGATGCTTTGGCTGCTCACGCACACGATGAGCTGGGAATAAATGAGATCACTCAGGCCAAACCTTTCCAGGCTGCTTTTGCTTCGTTTGGTTCATTTGCCTTGGGCGCTTTATTACCTTTTGCAGTTTCAATGTTAGCACCTATCAAAGAAATGGTGTATTTCCAGTATGGATTTTCTATTGTTTTTCTGATGGTGTTGGGAGCAATCTCTGCAAAGACCGGAGGTTCCAAAATAGGAGTGGCTGTTTTAAGGATATGTTTCTGGGGAACTGTCGCCATGGGAATCACTGCAGTCGTAGGACACTATTTTGGAGTGACGGTCTCATAATCAATGGGGCAGATTATTTCTAAAATATCCATAGACCCAAGTTCCGAGAACAGCACTCACCAACGTAATAATAACCGCAAAAGATCCTGTTCCAATCTGTGCGAATAAAGGTCCGGGACAAGCTCCTGTAATTGCCCAGCCAAACCCGAAGATCAAACCTCCGTAAATTTGTCCTTTGTTAAAAGTTTTAGGAGCGATGGAGATTTTTTCTCCATAAATGGTTTTCATTTTGAATTTTTTGATGATCCAAACGGAAATCATCCCAGTCACAACTGCGCTTCCAATCACGCCGTACATATGAAATGACTGCAAACGGAACATTTCCTGGATTCTGAACCAGCTGATGATCTCAGCTTTTACAAACACGATCCCGAATAAAACACCAACTATTAAATATTTCAAATCGTGGTACCATTTGTGTTGAAGATGGCTTTCGTTGGTACAAATGGTGTCCTGGTGACGTATATCTGTTTCTTTTTTCATAGTTGATAATATTATAGAGATAAAATAATTGGAAGAATGACATTGGCCATTAAAAAACCGCCGACCATAAAGCAAATCGTTGCTACTAAAGACGGCCATTGCAGATTGGAAAGCCCCATTATCGCGTGTCCGCTGGTGCAGCCTCCTGCATATCGCGTTCCGAAGCCAACCAAAAATCCACCGACAACCATCAGAATGAATCCTTTTAACGTCAATAAACTTTCAAAATTCATCAGTTGTGTCGGGACAAGATTGCTATAATCTGTGATCCCATAGGTTGCCAATTCTGCTTTAAGGTTTGGATTGACTGTAATTTCTCCGGGAATCATCAGCAAATGAGCAGCGATCATTCCTCCGAAGAAAATTCCTAGTACAAAAAACAAATTCCAGGATTCTTTTTTCCAGTCGTATTTGAAAAAACTCACGTTTGCCGGAATACAGGCTGCGCAAATATGTCGCAATGATGAACTGATTCCGAAAGATTTATTGCCTAAAATCAGCAAAGCTGGAACAGTAAGACCAATTAGCGGACCTGCAATATACCACGGCCAGGGTTCTTTTATAATATCTAACATTAATTTACTTATTTAATTCAAAATTACTTCAAAACTTTACTTTGACATACAAAATCGCTTTTGGGAACATCAGTTTGTGCGATGGCTTTAAATCCACCTTCAATTTCGGTAAAATTTCTGTAACCTCTTGCCTGAAGGATACTTGCCGCCATCATACTTCGGTACCCGCCTGCACAGTGAAGATAAAAATGTTCGGTCGGTTCAAGATGGTTAACCCACTCATTGATGTAAGCCAATGGTTTGTTATAGGCTTCATCGACGTGTTCTGCTTCGTACTCACTTTCTTTTCGTACATCAATAATTTTCACCTCTTTATTTTCAATTTCCTTTTCAAAATCTGTAGCAGAAATTCGATGAACTTTGTCAATTTCTTTTCCGCTGTTTTTCCAGGCTGCAAAACCACCTTTCAGAAAACCTATAACATTATCAAAACCTACCCTGCTCAATCTTGTGACCGTTTCCTGCTCTTCATTATCATTGGTAATGAGAAGAATCGGTTGCTTCACATCTACGATCAAAGCGCCGACCCAAGGTGCAAAATCTCCGTCTAATCCAATATTAATTGATTGGGGAACAAAACCTTTTGCAAAATCTTCATTATTCCTTACATCCAGAATCAAAGCTCCTGAATGTTCTGCCATTTCCTCAAATTCTTCAGGAGAGAGAGCGTGGAGACCTTTAGACAAAACCTCATCAAAACTGTCGTAGCCTTTTTTATTCATCGCTACATTCATCCCAAAATAGGCAGGCGGTGGAAGAAGTCCGTCTGTAACAGCTTTTATAAAGCTTTCTTTGTCTTTTTGATTGAGCGCATAATTGGTTTTCTTTTGATTACCCAACGTATCAACGGTTTCTTTCTGCATATTTTTTCCGCAGGCAGAACCCGCTCCGTGCGCAGGATAAACGATGATTTCATCGTCCAGAGGCAGAATTTTTTTGTATAAACTTTCGTAAAGAAGTCCTGCCAATTCTTCCTGGGTCATATTCGCCGCTTTCTGAGCCAGATCCGGGCGACCTACATCGCCAAGAAACAAAGTGTCTCCACTGAAAAGTGCTTTTTCCTCTCCGTTTTCATCAATTAATAAAAAAGAAGAGCTTTCCATTGTGTGTCCCGGAGTATGCAGAACTTTGATTTTGATTTTCCCGATTTCAAAGATCTGCCCGTCCTCAGCAATGATGGCTTCAAACTCGGGCTTTGCAGTTGGTCCGTATATGATTGGTGCATTTGTCTTCTTACTCAGATCAACGTGGCCACTCACAAAATCTGCGTGAAAATGCGTTTCAAAAATGTATTTGAGTTTTACATTGTCTTTTTCCAATCTGTCGATGTATGGCTGGGTTTCTCTTAAAGGATCAATGATCACTGCTTCACCGTTTGAAACAATGTAATAAGCTCCCTGAGCGAGACATCCTGTATAGATCTGTTCTATTTGCATTTTAATATTGTTTTTAAATTTTAATTTGATATAAATTTCCGGGTTTGAATTTTGTTGTACAGCTACTTTTGTTACACAAGAATTTTTAAAGGAAAAGTTCTTTGATGATGATGTAAATCCCCATTACCAAAATGAACCATCCGAAAGCAGGCTTTAGTTTTTTACCGTCAATCTTCTTTGATAATTGGGTACCGATGAGAATTCCTCCAATCGCAATGGCAGAGATGGTTCCCAATAAATTCCATTGAATTTTCATTGCATTGAATGTTGAAAAAAATCCGATCAGAGAATTAAAAGAAATGATCACTAAAGAAGTTCCTATCGCAACTTTCATAGGTATTTTCAGAAGGTTGACCAGTGCCGGAATGATCATGAATCCGCCGCCTGCGCCAACTAAACCGGTGAAAACTCCGACTATTGAACCTTCTCCTGCGGCCAAAAGCGTTTTGTGGTTTTCTGAATGATTGATTTCAGTTGTAATTTCAACTTGTTTTTGAATCATTTTATAAGAGGCAATGATCATTAGGCCTGCAAAAATCAACAGCAGAAATAGATTCTTGGTGACTATGAGGTTTCCAAGACTGAAAATATCATCAGGAATCAATGGCAAAAGGTATTTACGGGTCAGAAAAATAGAAACGATGGAGGGAAGACCAAAGACAAAAGCCGTTTTAAAATTGACCAATCCTTTTTTGAAATAAGAAGCCGAGCCAACCATACTGCTTACACCGACAATGAAAAGCGAATATTCTGTTGCCAGAAAAGCATCTACACCAAAGAGATAAACAAGGACAGGTAAGGTAAGAATACTTCCACCACCACCTATTAACCCTAAAGAAACTCCTATAAAAACCGATGCGATATAACCGTAAATTTCCATTCTTTAACTTTATAAGGCAAAAATGGAAATATCTCTGAAGCTGCACCGCTACTTTTGTTACACAAGGGAATTTAAATAGAATCTGAAAGGATAATTTTGTTTCTTCCTAACATCAATTTTCCGGAATCCTCCAGCTGTTTCAGAAGTCTTGACACCACTACTCTAGCCGTTCCTAGCTCATTGGCAAGCTGTTCGTGGGTAATGATAATGGTTTTAGATCGGGAAATTTCATATTTTTTATGGAGCAGATTGAGTAGTCTTTCATCTACTTTTTTGAAGGCGATTGCATTGATAATATCGAGCAATTCTTCAAAACGTTTGTGATAAAGCCTGAAAATATAATCCAGCCATTCAGGATATTCTTTGATGAATAGTGTGACCTTATCTATTGGTAAAAAAAGGATTTCGGAATCCTCTTCCACTTCGGCTTTTACAATGCTTTTCTCATTGTGCATACCTCCCAAAAACGACATAATGCAGCTTTCACCAGCTTTGATATAATAGAGTAAAATCTCTCTGCCGTCTTCTTCCGTCCTGATGACTTTTAACAATCCTTTCATCACAATCGGAATCGAACGTATAGAAGCATTTTCATCCAGAATGATATCGCCTTCGTGATAGGTTTTCAGTATACCATTCTGGTAAAGTTTATCCTTTAAATCAGGAGAAGAACTGAATTCAGAGGAAAAAAGAAGACTGTCCATTATTAAAAATTTATAACAAATTTAAAGATATTTGAGGAAATTGAACTGACCATTGATCATTCAAATTTTTTAATTGAATGATGTTGATGACCTATATCTCCCACTTCAGAGATGGAAGATTTTATAGAGGACGATGAAAGAAAAGTTTTAAACATAAAGTTTAGTTCTTCCTCAAATGCACTCTTAATAAAATGGCTTATGTTACATAAAAAAATGATTTAGTTTTAAAAAAATGTACATAGTTAACTATTATTTTTCACTAAAATAACCGACAGAATTTTTGCTTTTATGAACATTGGTGCAGCAACTGATTCAAAATAAAAAGACATTAAAAGACAAATAATACGAACATACGTCGAACTTACTTCCCTCATAATTGCCAATCATAATTTAATTTAAATCAACGACAAGAAATTAAATATGATGAGTGCTTATGAAAAAGATTTCTTCACAAAAAAGCGATCGGAAAAATGAATCGCAGGATAGAATTATAGACTTTTCGCAGAATACTTTAAAAAAAGTTTCTTTCGAAAGATCTAAAAAGATTCTCACGGAATCTGGGTTAAATCCAACAGATGACGAAGTCAGGAGTATAATGGATTTTGCACATCAGTTGGCAGATCTTATAATTAAAAACTATATTTTAAAATAAATTTTACTACATTAGCCTGATAGCCACAATGTTAACATCAAACCTACCACTATGCTAATAGCAGATTTATATATTAGAGTTTCTACAGATGAACAAGCTGACAAAGGTTATTCACAGAGGGATCAGCATGAAAGATTAGAAAGATATTGTAATCAAAACCAGATCACGATCGGTCAGGTGATCTTTGAAGACCACTCTGCAAAAAACTTCAATAGACCGGAGTGGACAAAATATATCAATCATATTAAAAAAAGAAGTCTAAAATCCAATTTAGTTCTATTTACAAAGTGGGATCGCTTTAGCAGAAACGCTGGTGACGCTTATCAGATGATTAAATTGCTGCTAGGTAACAACATTTCCCCTCAAGCAATTGAGCAGCCTCTTGATATGTCTATTCCTGAAAATAAGATGATGCTGGCAATCTATTTGGCAGCTCCGGAAGTTGAAAATGATCGCAGAGCCTTGAATACTTTTTATGGAATGAGAAGAGCTCAGAAAGAAGGCAGGCTCATGGGAACAGCATCGTATGGTTATGTTAATAAGTGCACCGAAGATGGTAGAAAATATGTTGGTCTTAAAGAGCCGGAAGCTTCAAATATGCTCTGGGCATTTAATGAGATTGCTAAAGGCAAATACGCCATCAATCAAATAAGGCTGAAGATGAATGCTATGGAGGGTGCAAACATTAGCAGTACATCATTCTACCGGGCAATCAAAAATCCTATGTACTGTGGTAAAATATTTATTAAAGCTTATAAAGACGAAGAAGCCTGTCTTGTTGAGGCTACCCATGAAAGTTTGATTTCGGAATCATTGTTTAATAAAGTACAGAAAGTAATAAGTGGAAAAACTTGGGAAGAAAGACCACAAGGAAAAATAATTGCTCATAATCATTTTCCATTAAGAGGTTTTTTAAAATGTCCAAAATGCGGAGGTCATATTAGCGGTAGCGGATCGAAAGGTAAAAAGAATGTCTACTATTATTATCACTGCAAATCCAGATGTGGATACAGATATGGCTCTGAAATGGTTAATGACGCATTTATAAAAGAGTTAAAAAAATATGAGTGTCATATTGGATTTAGTCAACTTATTAAGGAAATACTTTTAATCAATTTTAAAAATATTCATCAAGGTCTTGACGTGAAGAGAAAAGAAATCTCTTCAAAAATTATCAACTTAAACAATCGTCTAAATAGTGCCAGAGAAAAATATTTAGAAGACAAATTGGATTTTGAAGATTATCAATTGATAAAAAATGAAAGTAAAAAGAAAATTGATGCATTAGAAATGGAACTACAGAATCAAAAGCTGACTGGTAAAAATACCGATATTAGAACAAAACTTGATCAAGTGCTAAAAGTATTACCGAATCTCTCGCAACTCTATACTACAGGGGATTCTGAGACTAAAAAAACGGTAATGTGTTCGATTTTTGCCGAAAAACTCGAATTTTACGAAACAACTTTTCGAACACCCCAGATCAATTCTGCTCTATCTTCTATCTTGCTTATTAACAATCAATTACAAAGGAAAAAAAAAGGAAAAATCACTCCTAAAAGTGATTTTTCCCGCCAAGTGACTTCGGAGGGGTTCGAACCCCCAACCCTCGGAGCCGAAATCCGATATTCTATCCAGTTGAACTACGAAGCCGGTTTTTATATCATTGATAAATGATAATTTATAAGTGATATTGTAATCATTCATCAATTATCATTTACCAATTATTATTTTAGAATGTTATCTTCACTCCTCCTACAACCTGCGCACCAAGAACTTTATAGCCTTTGTACGTTTGGTATTTTGAGCTTAGAAGATTGTTTCCGAGTGCGAAAATACTGAAATTTTTGTGAATTTTGTACTCTGCAGATAAGTTTAGATCAGCATAGCCACCAACTTTATCATTGGTATCTTGAGTTGACTGGAAAATCATCGACGGACTTCCCACTCCTTCAAGCATATACGAGTTTGTCGTTCTATCTGTTGCAAAAATTCCTTTGAAACCTAAAGACAATTTTTTCTCAAACATTGTATATTTTGCACCGATGCTTCCTGTAACTAAAGGTACATTATAGATATTTTCGTAATTTTTTAAATCGTACTTTAAAAATCTTACATCAGCATCTACAATCAGGTTTTCTAACGGGAAATATTGCAAGCTACCTTTAATGTCGCTCACATTTCCGTCATCATAAATTGTAGAAAAAGTATTGGTAAAATCGTAACCGGGTCTGTCTAAAGTAAACTCATTAGTGAAAAGATCATTTGCTCCGAAGAACATAATATTTTTCATTTTCCCGAATCCTGCAGAAACATCATATTTAAAAGTTTCGTCAATGTCACCTCTCAAACCTGCATAAAAATGATACTGTGTTTCTGTAGGTCTCAACATTTGATCTGAAACCAAAAACGGATTTTCCTGTAATAATTCAGCGTACGTATTTAGTTTTAAACCACCGTCAACTCCGCCATAGAATTTAAATTCTTTAGAAGCTGCCACCTGAAATTCAGCCTGTGGAAACCAATATGTTTTATTATTTTTAAGTTCTTCTGCTAAAATCAAATTAGAATTTCTTGCATTTAAAAAGTTAAATGAAGAACCTAACATTAAATAAGATTCACCTTTAGCAAAGGTTACTTTTGGAGCAATATCTGCATTGAAAAACGTTGAAGAATTTTTGTTTAATAAAGCAAAATCTGTCTTTACCGTTTCCAAGCCTAATCCTAAGTCAGCATTCATTACAATTCCGTTTTCTGACAGCTTTACAGCATGCTTTGAAAAGTTGGCTAAAATGGAAGCCTGATTTTCTTTTGCATCAAAATGATCGCTCAAAAATGAAGATTTTACTCTTACATCATTCAGAATTTCATTAGAATAAAAATCATAGTAACCATTTACCTTAAACTGATTTACTTTTTGTTGTAAATCTACATCTGCAGAAGGATTTACAGCATAAATTCCATAATAATTATAGTTATTTAAGCCATATTCTGCGTTCACATTGATTTTTCCTTTTTCACCATAAGAATTTAAAAAAGCTCCCAATGTGGCAGAACTTTGTTTAGAATCCCAAGGATAGACTTTTTTCAGTCCGTTTGTGGATAAAACATGAACATCTGCCCCAACTTCCAGCTTATTTTCAACTGTTGTAGAAATATTAGCATCGGCTAAAATCTTCCCATAATTCCCCATTCCAAGTTGGAAATAGTTGTTTTGAGCCGTTCCGTCAAATTTAGGAGTAACATCTTCACCCTGAATGGTAGAAGTTTTAAAATCTGAAACCGCCGGAACATCAGTAATCGTATATTTTACAGGATTTGCCGACTTCTCTTCAGGCGGATAATTTTTCTCTATTGCTACAGAAGTTTTCTTCTTCTCAATTTTCTTTACTTCCGGTTCTCTTTTCTTGTTAAGAATCAGTTTTTCTTCTCTGATCTGAGAAAACGCCACAGACGAGATTCCCAGAAATAATATAGATAGTATTTGAATTTTCTTGTTCATATATATTGTATTAATGTATAAAGTAAAAAGTACTAATGATTAAATCACATGAATACATTTTACATGAATACGACAGTACATTTTATTTTTTAATCTGCTTTTTAACTTCCTTCGCTTCTGCAACAATTTCAGGGAAATCTGCATAGTTTGAGATGATCTGGTCGCAAGTATAACTCGCCTGATAATTATCTTTCAGACCTATATAGTTTTTCGCCATTAATACCAGTGCTTTTGCTCCCCAATAATCTTCTGATGCGTAATTATTAGCAATTTTAAAGATCGTTTCATTGGAAGATTTATAAGCTTTCGCTTTGTTTTGATAAAATGCTTTTGCATAGAAAGCTTCAGCTGCAACTTCCGTGTTTGAAGATTTTTCAAGAGCTGTATAAGCCGTTTGTGCGTCTTTATCTTTTCCTGAATTCATTAAGCTTCTTGCCTTAATTACTTTTGCTGTTTCAATAACTGCAGCAGAGTTTTTATTGTTGGCAATTACAGCGTTGGCTAATTTTTCAGCTTCCGAGAAATTCTTTTCTTCAGCATACATTTTCATCAACTCAACATTAGCATAATTTTTAACGTTGACATTGGATGAATTTTTAATATTTTCTAAATACTTTTTAGCTTCAGCAGAATTTCCTTGAGCAAGATAAATTTGAGAAACTCGAGTTGCTGCATCATCCTGATAATCGTTCTGAACATTTGCAACTTCCTGAAGAACCAATAATGATTTCGTTGGATTATTGGTCTGATAATAACTTTCACCCAACTCGTATTTAGCCTGATAAAGACCTTCTCCTGTGGGATTTTGAGTTAAATATTTCTCGTAATAAGAGATTGCATTTTTATAATCTTTCTTTGTGAAATACTGTTTTCCAGTCGATAAGTTGATTTCATCAATTTCAGATGCATCGATATTTACGCCTATATTTCTTGCGAAATCAGCATAACCTGAAACATCCCCATTTTTAGTAAAAATCGGTTTCGCAGCCTGAACAATTTTCTGTGCGTAAGCTGTATTTTTATATTGTTCACCCAAAGATTTTAATTCAGATAACGCTTTATCATTTTGGTTTTGGTCAATATAATTCTGCGCTCTGTAAATTGATGCATTCGCTATCAGATCTTTATCTGAAGAAGATTTAATTACTTTTCCGAAGAAATCATTTGAATTGGCAAAATCATTCTGAGCGGCATAAGCTACTCCAATTTCATATTGTGCATCATCAATATATTCTGAAGCAGGATATTTTGAAATTAAAGATTTTAGGTTCGTGATTTTAGCAACATTGTCGTCTTTAAATCCTAAAGCCAAAGCTTTTTGGTAAAAAGTATAGTCTGTTGCGTCTTCGTTTTTATCATAAATCGCAATCGCACGATCTAAATCGTTGTTGGCGTAATTAATATCTGCTAAACGAAGTTCTGCATCATTTTTAAATTCAGGTTTCGGATTTTTTAAATATTGCGTAAAATATTGTTCCGCCTGATCGAATTTTTTAGATTTAAAATAAGCATAACCCAAATCGTAAGAAAGCTGTTGTTTTTCAGGGAAAGTTTCGTTGGTTAATTTTTCGTAACGAACGATGGCAGAAGGATAATTTCCTTTCTGATAATAAACCTGACCCAACCAATACAAAGCTCTGCTGTGGAATTCTTTATTTAAATCGAATTCTAAACTTCTAAGAAAATATTTTTCGGCTTCGTCGAAATTCCCTTTATTGAATTCTTCCGTTCCCAAAAGATAAGAAACTTCCTGATCTACTTTATCGGTTTCAGGAGTTGAGTTTGGCAATTTGTCAATCGCATTCAACGTTTCTTTAAAGTTCCCGGAATACAGATAAGATTTCACCAAAAGTGATCTCATTTCTGCAGTTTTCGCATCGGTATTATTAATGGTAATATAATTCTGAATAACCGTTGTAGGGCTTTCAAAAGGGTTACCAATATCGTAACTCAGTTTTGCATATTGTTCGTGCGCCAGTTTTTTTACACTTGCATCATAATCCATCTGATAAGACGAACGGAATGCAGAAAGCGCTTCCTGCTTTTTCTCAACCGCCAAATAAGAATTTCCTAATTGATAATAAGCATTCTGAGCCAGAGCCGAATTGCTGTTTAACAACTGATTGTAATAAGAAACCGCTTCGTCATATTTTTTAAGCTGCGCTGCAACAAATCCCATTTCATACAAATCGTTTTCAGAAGGGTTTTGCTGAACATTTAAATAATCTTTCAAATGTGGATACGCAGAATTGTAATCATTTTTCATGAAATAAGATTCACCAATGATTTTGTGAACTTCCGCTTTATAAGAAGCTGAAATATCTTCATTCAACAAAGCATTTCCTTCCGAAATTGCTTTATCATAATCTTTATCATTATAATACATCTGTACATAATACGGACGCACCAATTTTGAATATTTAGGTTGATCTTTTACCGAATCAAAATACTGAAATGCCTGATCATTCTGTCTTTTAGAATAATACAAATGTCCCAACATATAAGCGATATCGCCTTTCTGAGATTCATCAGCTGTTTTGTGAGCTTCTTCCAATGCATCAATCGCACCTTTAGAATCGCCCATCATAAATTTAGCATACCCCAATTTCAGAATATACTGTGTATTTTCTTCTTTGGTTAATTGATATTGATTAACTTTCTTTAAAGTTTTTAAAGCCTCTTTAAAATCTTTTTTAGCTAAATAATAATCCGCCAAAGGTAAATTTGCCTGTGCAAAATAGGCAGAATTCGGGTATTCTTTCATGAAAGCCGTCAAACCGTCTTCCGCATGATTTTTCTGAAGAATAACTCCAATGACGTTATCAAAAAACTGCGCAGCTTCTTTTTTCGACTGCTCCAGATTCTGATTATAGAAATACTGGCGTGCATATTCGTATTGAGAAGCGTTGTATATTTTTGTCTGATAAAGATTCTGAGCTAAGTTAAACCTGTAGTTTTCCTTTTGGGTAAAATATTGAGACTGTTGCGCTTCGGAAACTCCGAAATAGAAAACAGCAGCCGCTAAAAGTATTTTTTTTGATTTCATTAATATCAAATTTTAAATTGGATAAGCCTTCAAAAACAAGACCAAATATTTTAATTTTCAGATAAGAGTTATCCACAATCCATCAACGAAAATATCGAAAAGATATTGTATAAACAAGTCTTTTTGCACATTGTTAGTATCTCAATTCTTTTTTAGCACTTATTAACTTTTACATAAGAAACATTAAGAAAATCTTAATTATTTCACAGAAATAATTACATTTGTTTTTTTCAACTTTATATAAACATTGAATGAATCAACTTTTCAGAAGGAAAACCTATTCAGAGACAGACACATCCACTAATCTTTTAAGAGTTCTAGGAACTTGGGACATTGTTTTTTTTGGTATTGCAGCTATTATTGGAGCAGGAAGTTTCAGTAGTTTGGGCGAAGCTGTTTTCAGAGGCGGTCCCGGTGTGATTCTTCTTTATTTAATTTGTGGTTTTGCCTGTGGTTTTACTGCTTTATGCTACGCTGAATTTGCAAGTAGAATTCCAACTGCGGGTTCTGCTTATACCTATGCTTACGCCAGTTTTGGTGAATTGATTGCATGGGTGATCGGTTGGGCTTTGATTATGGAATATTCTTTCGGAAATATTTATGTTGCCTTTTCCTGGTCAGATTATTTCACCAGTTTTCTAGAACGTCTTGGAATGCACATTCCTGATTATCTGACTTGCAGTTATACCGAAGCTAAAAAAGCTTTTACAAACGGTTCTGAAAATAAAGAACTGATTAACGCATGGGTAAATGCTCCTTTATTGGGAAGTTTAAAATTCATCGTCGATATTCCTGCATTGGTTATTAACGGGTTGATTACATGGTTATGTTACCGCGGAGTGAAAGAAAGTAAGAACTTCAACAATTCTTTAGTTATATTAAAACTTGCTGTAATCGTTTTGGTTATTTTGGTTGGTTTTTCTTACATCAATACTGAAAACTGGACACCTGTAAGTATAGAAGGAACTCCTTCTTTTATGCCAAATGGTTTTGCCGGAGTAATGAGTGCCGTTTCAGGAGTTTTCTTTGCTTACATAGGATTTGACGCATTGAGCGTACTTTCTGAAGAAACAAAAGACCCACAAAAAACCTTACCAAAAGGGATGATTATTTCCTTGGTTCTTTGCACTGTAATTTATATTGCTCTGACTTTAGTCTTAACCGGAATGGTAGATTACAGAAAATTTGATGGCATCGGAGATCCACTATCATTTATATTTGAAAAAACGAATGCCAATGTTGCATGGATGGAATTAACAGTTTCTTTCGTAGCGATTGTGGCAATTACTACTGTTTTATTGGTTTTCCAGATGGGACAGCCGAGAATCTGGTACGCAATGAGCCGTGACGGATTGATGCCGAAAAAGTTTCAGGATGTGCACCCAAAATATAAGACACCTTCGTTTGCAACGATCGTTACAGGTATTGTAGTGGGGGTTCCAATTATTTTTACCGACAAAAGTTTCATCTTAGATTTTACAAGTATCGGAACTATTTTCGCATTTGTATTGGTTTGTGCAGGAGTTTTGATGCTTCCGCCAAAAGAAAAACTTAAAGGACGTTTTCACCTTCCTTATATTAACGGAAAAATTATTTTCCCTGTTATTTTCATTGGTTCATTGGTAGGATTCCATTATTTCCAGCCTGATTTTTTTGATCATTTAATGGAATGGTCTGATCCTAAAGAAGGTGAATTTAAAGCTTCTATTTTCTTTTTTATCTTAATCAATCTTGGGCTTTGTGTCTTGACATTTATAAAAAATCTATCTCTAATTCCATTGATTGGTTTAAGCTCTTGCTTATATCTTCTTACCGGAATGAGCCATGAAAACTGGTTTTATTTCGGAATATGGTTTGCCATTGGTTTGATTATTTATTTCTGCTACGGATATAAAAACAGTAAGCTGAGAAAAGAAGCGTAATTGATTGATGAAATATCTTTTCTGTTTACTATTTTTAGTCATTATCGGATGCAACAAAACTAAAGTTGAATCTGATAATCATTCAATTAGTGAAAATTCGGGAGAAAATAAAATTCCTTACAAAGAGTTTTTAATTTCAATCAACAAAAAATCTAAAGAAGAAAAGAAGAATTATCTGTTTCAATTTATCAACTATGATGTTCCAAATTATTGGGCTTCTACTCCATGGTCATTTAACGGAACATCGAGGGAGCCAAAGAAAGAAACAATTGCTTGCGGATATTTTGTAACCAACACGCTGACTGATTTTGGCTTTGATATTAACAGAACTTATTTAGCGCAACAGGCTTCGTCAGTGATGATAAAAAAGCTTTGCAAAGACATTAAATATTTCAGTAAAAGACAAGATTTAGATAAGTATATTTTAAGTAAAAATAAAAATCAGATATATATTGTCGGCTTAGATTTTCACACAGGATTTATTACAAGAGAAAACAAAGACACGTATTTTATTCATTCTAATTACATCAAAAACAAAGGAGTCGTAAAAGAATTAACGCAAACATCACAAGCTTTGAATGCATCAAAAACTTTTATGATTGGAACTTTAAACTATTGACATGATAATTCAATCCTTGTTTTTCGAAAATA
This sequence comes from Chryseobacterium mulctrae, assembly GCF_006175945.1. Taxonomy (NCBI): domain Bacteria; kingdom Pseudomonadati; phylum Bacteroidota; class Flavobacteriia; order Flavobacteriales; family Weeksellaceae; genus Chryseobacterium; species Chryseobacterium mulctrae. The sequence continues at coordinate 554,053 of NZ_VAJL01000001.1, forward strand.
AGTGAAACGACTTTGTATACATTAACTTAAAACAATACTAATCAACCATTTGTATAACTTTATGTTTAATTATCGCAATGAAAGATAAAGGCATTTGATTTAAAAAAATTGAATAATTCATCTATACAAAAGCAAGCATTATATTGCAATAAATAATTGGCGAAATTATTGCTAAGGTTCTTTAGGAACTTTAAACTATAATGCCATGTCTGAAAGAATCAAAACATACGATGAGTTCTATGAGTTTTACCTCGGGGAACATAAAAAATTAGGAACCAGAATTTTTCATTTTCTTGGAATTTTATTTGTATTTCTCGTCATCGGTTTTGTAATATATACTGGTAAAGAAAGGTTCTTATGGTATATTCCGATATTCGGATATGGTTTTGCCTGGCTCAGTCACGCTTTTATTGAAAGAAACAAACCTGCCACTTTCAAATATCCGCTTTGGTCTTTAATGTCTGATTTTAAGCTGTTCTTTGAGCTTTTAATAGGGAAACAGAAATTTAATGGAAAACAGGCTTGAATTTTCTTTGGCACAAAACTTGTAAACCAACCCCCAAATTATATGAAGTTATGAAAAATGCGAAACTCTTCCTAAAAGGAACATTACTAGTATCGTCTTTATTTGTTTTATCACAATGTAAGCCGATGCCCAACTCAACTGCAGACAATGAAAAAACATTTATTGTAGGTCCCGAAACAGCAGATTGCACAGGAGTAGCTCCTATGAAATGTCTTCAGGTAAAAGAAAAAGCATCTGATAGCTGGCAAAATTTCTACACCAACATTGAAGGTTTCACTTACGAACCTGGATATGAATATGTTTTAAAAGTAAAAACAGAGAAAATTGAAAATCCACCAATGGATGCTTCTTCAATTAAATATACTTTAATAAAGCAGGTTTCTAAAACCAAGAAATAACAAAAAATCTCTTTCAAAAATAATTTGAAAGGGATTTTTATTTTTTTAAACTATTTTATTCCTGATGTCCTCTATTTTGAGGAGGATTGGGCAATTGAGCTTTAGAATATTCTTCCATTTTTTGGGTTGCCGCCATAGAGACGACCAAATCATTCAGCATAGAACTTGCAGCTGTAGGAGAATTAGGCAGTAAAACTAAATTACTTCTATTATTCGCACCAATCGACTGTAAAGTATCGTAATGCTGAGTAACAACGATTAATGCAGAAGCTTCCTGTGCATTGATATTGGCTGCATTCAGCATTTTTACAGATTCTTCCAGACCTTTTGCGATTTCTCTTCTTTGGTCTGCAATACCTTGTCCCTGAAGTTTTTTAGATTCTGCTTCAGCTTTTGCTACGGCAACAATTCTGATTCTTTGTGCTTCAGATTCGTATTCTGCGGCGGTTTTTTCACGTTCTGCAGCGTTGATTCTGTTCATCGCGTGTTTTACCTGCTCATCCGGATCGATATCGGTTACCAAAGCTTTGATAATATCATAACCATAACTTTGCATCGCTTCCTGTAATTCACTTTTTACAGCAATTGCAATATCATCTTTTCTTACGAAAACATCGTCTAATTTCGTTTTTGGAACTTCTGCACGAACTACGTCAAAAACGTAAGATGTAATCTGATTTTCAGGATTTTCTAAACGATAATATGCATCTTTTACATTTTCTCTAATGACCTGATATTGTACAGAAACTTTCATTTTGATAAAAACATTATCTAACGTTTTAGTATCAATAATAACATCCAATTGTTGAATTCTAAGGTTCAGACGCTTTGAAATCTGATCCAGAAACGGAATTTTCAAATGTAAACCAGCGTGGCTCACTTTCAAAAATTTTCCTAATCTTTCTACAACAGCCGCAGATTCCTGCTTTACTGTAAAGAAAGAAGCGAATAATGTGACAAGTCCAAAAAAGACCAAAATACCTACATACACCATATTTGTTTTATTTTAATTGATATGTCGAGAAGATACGAAAAAGTTACATACCAATCAAACAAGCTGCTACATCGTCATACCGATATCGATTCCTTTTATTTTTCGATAAAGATCAGTTGCATAATTATCAGTCATTCCCGAAACAAAATCAATCACACCAAGAACTTTCTGGTAATCGCTTCCTTCTTCGTAAATAAACTGTTTTGGAATTAATTTTAAAGCTTTAGTGTCGTAAGATTTAATTTTATCTTCAGACTTTAAAATTGACGGAATAAAATGATCAAGCAATTCGTACATTACGTTGTACCCTGCATTTTCAATTTCTACGACAGCTTTATGATTGTAAATTTTTTCGACTGAAAAGCTTTCGATATCCTGCAAAGCTTTATTTTCACTTTTATAAATATCAAGCAAGGCTTTGTCAAGGTTTCCTTCAAGAATTTTATCAAAGTTTTGCTTGTACATCGAAATCGATTTATTAATCAAAGCATTAATAACCTTTGCTCTTAAATAGGAAATCTTTTCGTTGTCATTTCCTATAGAATCGAGCTTTCTTTTTACTCGGTCTACATCATCAGTTTCTGATTTTACCAGCTCAAAAAACAAGTTTGTACAATCGGCCGTTGAAACGATACCCAATCTGTGTGCATCTTCCATATCGATGATATTGTAGCAAATATCATCGGCAGCTTCTACCAACCATACAAAAGGATGCCTTTTGAAAATATAGGGTTCTTCGCTTTCTGAGATTAAATTTGTTCCTTTTGCAATTTCAAGGAAAATATCTTTTTCATTTTGAAAAAATCCGAATTTTTTTCTGTGGATAATGCCTTTTTTCTTGGCAATGGCTTCACAGGGATATTTTGCAATACTTGCTAAAGTTGCAAATGTTAATTGAGTTCCTCCTGCATCTTTTCCGTTTTGCTGTTGTGCTAAAACCCGAATTGCATTGGCATTTCCTTCAAAATTTACCAGATCAGCCCATTCTTTTTTGTTGAATTTAGGTTTCAGATCATTTTCATTTCGGTCAAAATAACTGGCAATTGCATCTTCCCCTGAATGTCCGAAAGCAGGATTTCCAACATCATGACAAAGACAGGCTGCAGCAATTACATTTCCTAAATTATGGTTGTAAAAATTCTTTGATTCTTCTGTAAGATCACTTTTAAAATTTTCAGCTATAAACTCTCCGATCACGCTTCCCAAACTTCTTCCGACAGAAGAAACTTCTAATGAATGCGTTAATCGATTATGCACAAAAACACTTCCCGGAAGTGGAAAAACCTGCGTTTTATTTTGTAATCTTCTGAAAGCCGAAGAAAAGATAATTCTATCAAAATCTCTCTGAAAATCTGTTCTTGAAGCAGTAGTATTTGGATTGTTACCGGTACGCTGACTGGTAAAAATTTGGTTCAAATTCATCATTTTTCAAAATTAATTCAAATTTTACTTTTAAAGGAATAATATTTGAGTTTTTCTTTAAAAACCAACTTATGCCTGAAGGTCCCACAATTGTTCTTATGAAAGAAGATCTACAAAAATTTGTAGGTGAAAAGGTAATTGAAGCTGATGGAAGCGAAATTCCTGAAACTCCCGAAGTAAAAGGAGAAATTCTGCGTGAAATAAAAACTTTTGGAAAACAAACTTATTTGATCTTTGATACAATTATTTTCAAGATCCATTTATTGATGTTTGGTTCTTACAGTTTATACAAAAGAAAAGATATCGATACGCTCCGATTAGGACTGACTTTCAAAGATGGCGGAATGTATTTTTATACGTGTTCGGTAAAAACTGTAGATGAAAGTTTTCTTAAGAAAATAGATTGGGAAGCTGATGTGATGAGCGACAAATGGAGTACGGAAAAAACTGAAAAAGTTTTAAAAGAAAATCCTAAAATGATGATTTGTGATGCGTTGATGAATCAGGATATTTTTTCAGGAGTTGGAAATATTATTAAGAATGAAGCTTTATTCAGAGTTGGAATTCATCCGGAAAGTCTGATTGGAAATTTACCTCCGAAAAAATTAAAGGAAATCATTTCAGAAGCAAGAAATTATAGTTTCGATTTCAAAAAATGGAAAAAAGCGAATGTTTTGAGTAAACATTTTCAGATTTATCATCAGAAAAACTGCCCAAAATGTGGTGAAGAGGTAATTAAAAAAGACACAGGAAAAGGAAAACGTACAAGTTTCTTCTGCAAAAACGATCAGAAATTGTATTAAAAATCATGTTTTTAAGAGCAAAAAATATTCTAAATTTATAAAACCTTAATTACATGAAATGACCGACAACAAATGGCTTGAAAGATGGAACGAAAGATATAGCAATGATGAATTTGCTTACGGAACACAACCCAACAATTATTTAAAAGATCAACTGCAAAAACTGGAAACAGGCTCTGTTCTTTTTCCTGCAGAAGGTGAAGGACGAAATGCCGTTTTTGCTGCTCAACTAGGATGGAATGTTTCTGCATTTGACATCAGTGCTGAAGGGAAAAATAAAGCGCTGCAACTTGCAGAAAACAACAGTGTAGAAATTGATTATCAGGTTGGTGAATTGGAAAATTTGAACTTCCAGAAAGAACAGTTTGATGTCATTGCTTTAATTTATGCTCATTTTCCTGCGGGTATTAAATCTTCAATCCATAAAATGTTAGATACCTATTTGTGTAAAGGAGGTTATATTATTTTTGAAGCATTCAGCAAGAAGCATTTAGATCTTGTGTTAAAAAACGAAAAAGTTGGAGGCCCGAAAGATATTGAGTCTCTATTCTCAATTGATGAAATGAAATCTGATTTTCCGGAATATGAAATTATTGAATTGGAGGAAACAAAAATAGAACTTAATGAAGGGATTTTTCACAATGGTACAGGTTCGGTCATCCGATTTTTAGGAAAGAAAAAATAGAACATTGTAGATTAAACTCTTTTTGAAAATTTAGACCTCCAAATTCAGTGAACCTCCGGAATAAGCAGCAAAAAAAATCAGATCTGTAGACTTCACCCAAAGGGATTTCACAACGCCAAGTTCAAGAGTTTTAAAAAGAAAGGATCTGAGAAAGATTATATTTTTAAATCAAATGCGAAGCCTTCTTTTTATTTCAATGTAGGACTTTCTTACAATCCTTTTGGAAAACCGAGAACAAAATGACATAAAAATTCTAATGCAAAGATGTCAGTTGTTGATGTTTCGAACATTTAATATGCTTTGCATTTCATTTACTTGGTATTGTCAACCTGAAAACAACAAATAAAGAAACATTAACATATTCTTAATTTTTTATGAATTAAATAATTAAAAATAAAAACATTTTACACCTAAAGCAATCAATTCATTAATACTAAATTCATCCAAAAACACACCTACACACTCGTTAAACACTGATATACATCATAGCAATTCAATTTGACACTTCATTTGAAAGTTGTAATATTGCAATTATAAAATTCGCAATAATAAATAAATAATTTAAAAATTCAAAAATTATGATCGCTTATATTGGTATCGCTACATGTGCAGTTATTGTTACTTCTTATTTTGTAACAGCTAGAAAAGAAAGAAACTAGTTTTTAATAAACACGTTCTTTTATTTAACAAATTTCAATTAATATTTTTTTATGTTTGCAGTTCTAAACTGCCGCTCTTTTACTCAACCGGAGTAAAAGAGCCGAAAACATAAAACAATGACTACCCTACTCGAGAAACTTCAAACATTACTTTTTTCAAATCCCGGTTTAGTCATTTCCAATCTACATCAAGAGCAGGAATCCAAAGAATATTTTGGATGCAACTTTCAGCTCAATTCCTTTCAAATTAAATTCAGAAAAGCTAAAGTAACACCCACAAAAGTTGGTCAGTTCGTCACTTTATGGAAAAGAAATCCTATTTCTAAAGAAACAGAACCTTTTACTTCTGAAGACACTTCCGATTTGTATTTAATTCTAACTGAAACATCTGAGAATTTCGGGTTTTTCCTTTTTACGAAAGATGTTTTAATTAAAAATCAAATTCTCAGTACAAATTTAAAAGACGGAAAACGAGGTTTCAGGGTCTATCCGAACTGGGATATTCCACAAAATAAACAGGCAACAAAGACTCAAAACTGGCAGAATCAGTTTTTTATAGATTTTGCTGATGAAAATTATATTGAGAAGTTTGAATCTATTTTAAGATCTGAAGCTCAGTAAAAATTACAATTTTCTCTCGCAGATTTTACGGATTGAGCAGATTTAAAATGCTTTACAATAGATGAATTTAATTTGCAAGAATTTGAAAAATAAAAAGAAGAAATTGTTTTTCAGACTCATTTAAATAGGATTCAAAATTTTAAATCAATTATCTTTGCAGATTAATATAAATGTTCAAGAAATATGAATCTGTACAATCTCATTATTCAGGATAAAGAAGCTGTAACGCTGGATGAAGTTTATCTTGAGCCTCAAAATAAGGAACAATTTGTACAGCTCATCAAAGAACATACTTACATCAAAGAACTTCAGGAATATGGGCTTCCCGTCAATAATAAAATCCTTCTGGAAGGAAGTTCAGGTTGCGGAAAAACAATGACTGCAAAAGCAATTGCCAATGCTTTAGGAAAAAGTATTATTATTTTAAATCTGAGCAATATTGTTTCATCAAGAATCGGGGAAACTTCCCAAAACATAAAAATGATTTTCGACAAAGCTGCAAGAGAAAGATCGGTTCTTTTTCTCGACGAACTCGATCAAATCGGAAAAGCCCGTGGAAGTGATGATAAAGATGTTGGTGAAATGAGACGATTGGTCAACACCTTAATTCAGCTGATCGATTATTATCCCGAAAATGCGCTTTTATTGTGTGCTACCAATCACGCTGAAATTATTGACACCGCCATTATCAGACGTTTTCAGTTAAAAATAAATTACAAAATGCCTTCAAAAGATTTCCTTGATGAATATTACGACCATCTTTTATCTCAATTCCCTGAAGAGTTGAGGAATATTGATAGAAAATACGAGATCTCGTTTGCAGAAGCGAAGGATTATACTTTTACTCTCGTGAAAAGGAGTTTGCTTGAGAAACTGGAAAAAAAAAATAATTTAACATTACAATAGAGCTCTTAGTGTGCAATCCAATATTAAGTAATGAAAGTATCTGCAAATTTCATAATTTCGCTTTAATTCAATTAAACAAAGCTTAGTTACAATTTCATTAACAATCACAAAAACAAAGAACTTTGTTTAATTATTTTCTAAAACTATATTATGAAATTATCAATCAGAATAATATTAATTTTATTTCTAATTTTTGCTTGTTCATGTAAAGAAGAAAAGCCTAAAACAGCTTTTGACAGTGAGCAAAAAAGCATAAATAATGTTCTTAAAAGGTTTCCATTTATAGACAAAAAATTAGAGAAAATAAAAAGACTTGAATTTGATTCTTTAGCAATTTCCTTATACCGAAATGCAGACAAAATAAATTATGATGACGTTTTAGTATTTCAAAAAGGAAATAGTTTTTATGCAATTCCCTTTTTTTCAAATATGTATTATGATTTTTGGGATTTTAGAAATGAAACCGAAAAAAGTCTATTCCCAAATACCAACACAACTTTTGAAAATGAACTCAAAAATTCCGCCATTAAGCTAAATCTTAACGCAAAGGAGAAACAACAAATTTTCATTCAATTAATTACAAGTATTTTAAATACAGAGGACATGCTGGAGAAGAAACCTCAAATCTTCGAAGATTTTGTATTATTTACACCTAGAAAATTGAAATATAAAGACGAAGAAGGAAATGATTGTCTTGAAAGAACAAGCAAATTATACAAACAAATATTGGAAGACAGAGAAAAAGGAATTAGACCTTCTTATATTTTAGATAAAGATAATGGGCGGGTTTATAAAATAATCAATGAATCCAAAAATATAGATGAATATAGCTTAAAAATAGAAACTTATAGAGTTGACTGTTATACAACATTTTATGCACTATAAAACTTCATCAAAAAAACGAAAACTTACTCTGCTTTAATATTTTTTTTACATTAAATAAAAAAGGATCTCAAAAATTGAGATCCTTTTCACTTATATTTTTTTTTAATCTTACAATCCGATTACCGGCATTGAAAGCATTAAGATATTTTCGTTTTCTTCAAGACCATCAAGCGGTTCAATGATTCCCGGTCTGTTTGGCTGAGACATTTTCATTGTAATATCGTCCGCTCCTAAAATACCCAACATTTCTGTTAAAAACTTAGAACTGAAACCGATGTTGATATCTTCACCGTTATAATCGCAAGGAATCTGCATATCTGCTTTGTTTGCATATTCTGTATCTTCTGCGTGAAGGTGAAGAATATTAGCAGATAATTTAAATCTTACCTGATTGGTTGATTTATTAGACATGATCGACGCTCTCTTAATTGCACCTAATAAAAGGTTTCTGTTGATCGTCAAAACATTCGGGTTCTCTTTAGGAATTACCGCTGTATAGTTAGGATATTTTCCGTCGATTAATCTACAGATCCAAATATGTTTACCAAAAGTAAATTTAGCCATATTCTCGTTGAAGTCGATTTTAATGTCTTCGTTTGAGCTTGCTAAAATATTTTTGAAAATATTCAAAGGCTTTTTAGGCATGATGAATTCCATTGGCTCGGCATTCATCAAATCTGTTCTTTTGTACACCACCAATCTGTGAGAATCTGTAGAAACAAAATTGGTTTCGTTTTCTCCAAACTGGAACAAAACTCCTGTCATTACCGGACGAAGAGAATCGTTGCTTGTTGCAAAAAGGGTGTTGGTTAAAGCTTCAGACAAAACTCCTGCAGGCATTGTGACACTTTGAGAAGCATCAAATTCAGGAATTTCAGGATAATCGTCTGCATTATCTAAAGCCACAGCAAAATTATCTTTTTCATCCAAAATTTCAAGCAAACTTCCTGTACCTTCAGCATTGTCTTTCACTACCAAAGTAAGAGGCTGTTCGCCATAGGTTTTAATAAAATCTTGAAAAATCTTAGCTGGAACCGCAAACTTACCAGAATCGTCAGACTTTACCTCCAAAGAAGTAATGAGTGTCGTTTCGCCATCAGATGCAGTAATGGTAACGTTGTTTTCGTTTAGTTCAAAAAGATAGTTTTCTAAAATCGGTCTCGACTGAGAACTTGATATTACGCCACTTACAGTTTGCAAAGCCTTCTGCAGTTCACCACTTGAAATAATAAATTTCATAGATTTAAAAATAAGTTTCTACAAATATAATAAATAGAAAACAGATAGAAAAGAATAATCCTGAGAGTTATTAACAACCATCAAAATAAATTTATCTTTGTTAAAAATCAAAAACTATGCGCAAACCTCCTATTTATAAAAGTTTTCTGAATGCTTTTCGAGGTATTTTCTTTATGCTTAGATCTGAAAGAAATTTTCAGCTTGAAGTTTTCGCCTTTTTCATCAATATTTTTCTGATTTTTTATCTAAAACTATCAAGTTTTGATACAATTCTCATCCTTATCGTTTGTTTTGGAGTTTTAGCAGCTGAAATTTTCAATACAGCAATCGAGAAAATTTGCGATATCATTCAACCTGAATTTGATAAAAGAATTGGCTTTATAAAAGATGTTTCTGCGGGAGCCGTTACTTTGATGGCGATACTTTCGGTAATTGTGGGGATTTCAGTTTACTGGAAATATATCTTTAACTAAACCGTCATTGCGAGGAGCAGAGCGACGAAGCAACCTCAGCAAATATTTTTATAAAATATCTTCGATTCCACGCTCCACTTTGTTTCGCTCTGAATGACAAATCTAATGTAAAATACCACCACAGATTACTCAGATTTCACAGATATCTTGTGTTATTTGCGAAAAACATTCGTGTAATTTGTGTTTAAAAATCAATCTAAAATCAATTCTATTTTTTGATGCGATTCTATGATCTCAATTAAAATTTCAAATAAAGTCTGTCCTTTTCCGGCAATCAGTTCATCCAATTTTTGTTGAATCAATTGTACATTGAAAGGTTTCCCTTGTTTGATTTTATTTTCATAAAATTCTTTAGTTAGATCAAAACCTAAATCTTCTTTTGATTTTTGGGAATCCTTCCAAACAATATCTGTTTCAACTCCGTACAGAATATCATCAAAACCATCCAGAGTTCCGACTTTCCAATCTTCATCTTTCATAAAAAGTTGAGAAATTTCTTCGTAAAAGCCTTCTAAATCTGAAAAATGACCGCCATTAATGACAGTCATTTTCTTATGATGAATTTCGTTTTTCATTGAATACTACCAATATTATTTTCTTAGATAAATATTTCCGTATTTGGATTCCAGATTATATTGTGGTCCGTTTCCAAATGTTGCCGTAACTAAAGTACGAAAATCATCCGAATCTTTTCCTGTGAATTTGGTATCTAAATTTGAATAAATTTGTCCAAAATGGGTTTCCGCAGAAAGTTTTCCAACATTTTTATCCAAAACCGTAGCATCAATTCCACCATATATCGCATTCACATTGATTGTTCCGCCAAAATCTTTCACTTCAACCAAACCATATTGAGATTCTATCTGAGTCATTAAAGCTTTCGGAACTTTTATTTCTAATTTGATATCCACATCAACGCCATTGTTCATCGAATTAAACGTTACATTGTTTTCTTTACAATACTTTTGATACTCTTCAAGGGTTTTAAAAATCAGTTTTTTATTATCTTTTTCAACCTTTATCCGACGAGGAATACTTTTCATTTCAGCTATTTTACCTTCAATAATCAGAGAATTTCCTTCTTTAGATTCTTTTATCTGAAAAGCTTCATTACTTTCATTCTCATTAATATTAACCGTTCCCAAGATTTGAACCTCAGGCTTATCCCAAGTGCTAATCTTGATTAATTCGGGATAATCAAACTTCAACGATATTTTTTGATTTTTATCTGTAGAAAAACTTTTATTAATCGTTGTTTGTGCTGCAGTAAGACCGAAAACCAAACTCACTGCAAGAGTTAGTAACGTTCTCATTTCGCTCTTAAATAAACTTTACTGTAATCGGAACGAACTTCAATATTAGTACCGCCGCCGTTCACTTTTCCAATCAGCTCATCGCCATGACGTACCAAGCCATCTTTCTTCTCAACATCAATTTTAAAATCCGGAGACATGTAGATCTCACCATAAGAAGTTGTTGTTTTCAAATCAGCTTTTACCGATTTAGGAAGCGTAACATCAGCAAGACCATATACGGAAATAATCGACAAAGGTCCTTTTGTATTTTGATTAAAAACCGCTTCTACTTTTCCGTAAATAGATTTTACCGTTGCCGGACCCGTAATATTTTCCAGCTTGATATTGTTATAAGTGGTCGCAATTTCAATTTCATTCTGAATATTTTTGAAAACGATATCTCCTCCATATTGCGACTGGTGTTTAAATGAAATAATAACGTTTTCAGGAACTAAAATTTTCACGTCCGGAAAAGACATTTTTTTCAAAGAATTAACCTCCAATATGCCGTCTTTTTCATTGACATTAATTCCAAGTCCTGTATTATCTACAAGTCCTAAAGAATTAACGATTTGCAGCCCTTCGGCACGTTTATCTTCATCCTGATCTTCGCCTTTCACCGAAAAAATGATCTCGCTCCCCTTGTAACCTTCCACAGTTACTTGACCTAAATTAAGGAGTAGTTTGCCTTTACTTTTTTTGATCTTATACGTTTTAGAACTTTCTTGTGTAGCGTTGGGTTGCTCAGCATCATTTTGCGCATGCACAGAAAGTGTCATCAAAGCAAATAAGATTAAATATATCTTTATCATATGTAGATTTTTATTGTTTTTTTTAATTGTCATATGTTATCGCTGTACCATCACACGTGTTTATAATTTCTAATAATGGCGATTTCATAATGTTTAATTTGTTAAATAATTTACTTGTTTATATATAAAAGCTTTTAATATCTCATTAAAACCGCATATGCTTCGTCTTTTACGAATACGGCCGTTGTAGGATCCAGAGTAAGTTCCTTCAACTTTGCATTAACTTCTCTGTTAAGTTGGGATGGATCTTTCTCAGTTAAAATCGCAATAAGTTCTTTTTGCACGATAGGATCATCTTGATTGAGAAAGATCTGTCGAATATTTTTACTAACCTCTGTATTTTCAATATGTACAGATAAAGCTTCAACAGCAGCCAATCTTACATTTGTATTTTCATCCGAAAGTGCTTTTTCAGATAAAATATTGATAATTTTTTCATCAGAAGCTGAAAAATTCTTCAGCAGATCTATTCCTCGTAGCCTTGAACTTGCTGAATGTTGATCATTTATCAATTCTAAAGCTTTCAGCTCGTCAAAATTATTTTCACTCTCAAGATCATCATTCTGAGCAAGACTTTTAGTTTCTACTATTTTCTGTGAATGATTTGCATTATTTTTTGTGAAAGCTTTGCCTGTATTTTGTTGTATTACAGTTTCTATTTTTACAGTTTCCAAATCATTTTTTTGATTTAAAACATCAACTTTACTTCCATTTTCCTTAAGTTTTTCATGAACTGCGATCCTTGTTCTTTCACCTTCGTTTTGATTCCAAAAAGCATAAAGTCCAACACTAAAAATTATAGCTACAGAAGCAGCGGCACTCCACTTTTTCCACGAAAATAAGGGAACGATTTTTTCTTCGGAAACTGCTGTCTCATTTAATCTTAACATTATTTTATCAAACGTATCTTCCGGAACTTCGAGCGTATCAAACTCCTCACGGTGGTCTTGAATATATTTTTTAAGCGAATCTTTCATTTTGACTTTTTTGAGTTAGTTTTTCAAAAATTTTCTTTTTAGCACGGTGATAATAGCTTCTTACCGTACCTGCCGGAATATTTAAACTTTTTGCTATTTCTTCCTGTGGCATGTCTTCAAACAGAAGAAGATTCACAATGGTTCTGATTTGCACCGGAAGCTCTGCAATAGCATTCTGAAGCTCTTCTATACGGAATTCTAAAGCCAGTTTCTCTTCCAGTTCATCATCTTTATCATCCAACATTTTATCGTCTTCAATTTCAGAAAAATAGACTTTCTTTTTTCTAAGGAAATTAAGTGAATGATTGATTGCAATTCGCTTAACCCACCCTCCGAAACTGTCTGTATTTTTTAAAGATCTTATCTCCGAAAATACTTTTACAAAAACTTCCTGAAGAATGTCTTCTGCATCTTCCCTATCATTTACAATACGAAATATTGAATTGAAAGCAGCCTTAGAATAGCGCTGATAAAGCAGAGAATATCCGGAATTGTTTCCGGAACCGCATAGCTCCAACAATTCCCTGTCACTGATATTTACTGTTTTTGTTTTCAAAAATTATTAGTCGTTTATCGTTTCTATCTAATAGACGCAATCACATCGTGAATGTTGCAATTTATTTTATTTTTTTTCGATTTTATTTAAAAAACATCGAAAGTTTTCAAATAAAAAATGACTGCCATTAATGACAGTCATTTTTTTGTTATTTATTTAAAAATATTTTAGCCTTTAATGAGCCTCAATAATCTATTTAAAGTATTCCACTCCGTTTTTAAAGATATTGTGATAATTCGCTGTTGGAATGTTTTTCATTAATCCTTCTGCGAAACGTTCAGGATGCCCCATTCTACCGTAGATTTTACCACACGGACTTGTGATCCCTTCAATTCCGAATAATGAGTTATTTGGATTGAACGGCATTCCGTGAGCGATGTTTCCATCTAAATCTAAATATTGAGTAGCAATTTGTCCGTTCTCATACAATTTCTGAATTTCTTCTTCCGAAGCCATAAAACGACCTTCACCGTGAGAAATTGGAATGGTGAAAACCTGATCTTTCATTCCTTTTAACCAAGGCGATTCATCATTTAATACTTTCACATTGACCATTTGAGAAATGTGTCTTCTGATCGCATTATGAGCTAACGTCGGAGAATTCTCATCCAAATCTTTTATTCTTCCATAAGGCAACAATCCTGACTTAACCAATGCTTGGAAACCGTTGCAAATTCCGATGATCATTCCGTCTCTGTCAAGCAATTCGTGAACGGCATTTTTCATCTTTCCGTTCTTCAAAACATTCACGATAAACTTAGCAGAACCGTCCGGTTCATCACCCGCAGAAAACCCTCCGGAGAATGCTAAAATTTGTGACTGTTTAATTTCTTCCACCCACGCATCGATGCTTTCGTCAAGCAACTGATGATTGATATTTATTAAAGGTAAACTACTTACAACTGCACCTTCTTTTTGGAATGCATTTAGTGTATCGTACTCGCAATTTGTCCCCGGGAAAACCGGTGCAAAAACTCTTGGTTGAGCGATTCCGTGTTTTTTAATGATAATATTTCTTGGGTTGATTGAGTTTAGTTTTGAATCTAATTCAACCACGATTTTTTCTTTTTCAACCGTTGAGAAAAGGTTTTCAAAAGTTTTCGTATTTGCTTCAAGTAATTTTTCGATTTCAAAACTCAAATTACTGATTTTCAAAATATTTGAATTTTTAACTTCACCTATTAATTGAAGTTCAACACAGCTTAATCCCTCTGTTGCTTCGATGATTAAACTTCCAATATTTTTAGCTAATAAAACGTTCTCATCAGCAACATTTATCTCAGCTCCCAATCTGTTTCCGAAACTCATTTTTGCTAAAGCAACTGCAACTCCGCCTTCTTTGATTGTCTTCACAGAAACCACTTTTCCAGCCTTGATATTTTCGAAAATAAGTTCGTAAACATCTTTCAATTTATCATAGTTTGGAAGTCCGTTTTCCTGTGGAATATGATTGAAGAAATACAGTTTATTTCCTGCCTGTTTAAATTCCGGAGAGATGATATTTTTCTTTTCTCCATTAGCACAAGCGAAAGAAATCAACGTTGGCGGAACATTCAAATCCTGATATGTTCCACTCATTGAATCTTTACCTCCAATCGCAGCTAAACCGAAATTGATTTGAGCATCATAAGCTCCTAAAAGTGAAGCCAAAGGTTTCCCCCATTTTTCTGGATTTTGTCCTAATTTTTCAAAATATTCCTGGAAACTAAATCTGATATTTTTATAACCGCCACCCATCGCAACGATTTTCGCAACACTTTCTACGACCGCATAAGAAGCCCCTAACAATGAGTTTTGCTTTGAAATTTCAGCATCAAATCCCCAACTCGCCAAAGAAACCGTTTCGATGTCTTTCGCTCCTAAAATTGGTAACGTCTGAACACTTCCTTCCATCAAAGTCTGCTGATATTTTCCACCTAAAGGCATTGCAACCGTAGTCGCACCAATCGATGAATCGAACATTTCCAACAAACCTTTTTGAGAAGCAACATTTTTATCGCTTAATATTTTTAAGAAATTCTCTTCATTAAAAGTCTGTGCTTCTTCTTTCAATTCATTAAGATGTGTAATCTTAACTTCTTGGCTTTTAGAACAACCGTTTGTATCCAAAAACTCTCTTGATAGGTCAACAATCTTATCACCTTTCCAGAACATCTGCATTCTTCCTGAATCTGTCACTTTTGCAACTTCAACAGCCACAATGTTTTCAGCTTCACAGAATTTGATGAACTGCTCTTTATCTTTTGGTTCAACCACAACCGCCATTCTTTCCTGAGATTCAGAAATAGCAAGCTCGGTTCCGTTCAAACCTTCGTATTTTAATGGTAAAACACCCAAGTTAACTTCCAAAGAATCAGCGATTTCACCGATTGCTACAGAAACTCCACCCGCTCCGAAATCATTTGATTTTTTAATCAATCTCGTCACTTCTGGATTTCTGAATAATCTCTGGATTTTACGTTCTTCAACCGCATTTCCTTTCTGAACTTCAGAACTCATCGTGTGGATAGAAGTTTCGTCCTGTTCTTTTGAACTTCCGCTTGCTCCACCAACTCCGTCACGACCCGTTGCACCACCTAAAATGATGATAGAATCACCAGCTTCAGGCTTTTCACGTCTTACCCAATCCACAGGGACTGCTCCGGCAACGAAACCAACTTCCATTCTTTTTGCTTTGTAGCCTTCATCGTAGATTTCAGAAACCATTGTAGTTGCCAAACCGATTTGGTTACCGTAAGAAGAATATCCGTTTGCAGCCTGTTTTGTAATAGTTTTTTGAGGTAATTTTCCTGGTAAAGTTTTATCAACAGATTCCAACACATCAGCTGCACCCGTCAATCTCATTGCCTGGAAAACAAAAGAACGTCCAGATAAAGGGTCTCTGATTGCGCCACCTAAACACGTTGAAGCACCTCCGAAAGGTTCGATTTCTGTTGGGTGATTGTGTGTTTCGTTTTTGAATAATAAATACCAAGGTTCTTTTTTACCATCGTATTCAGCTTCGATTTGAATGGTACAAGCGTTGATCTCGTCTGAAACCACCAAGTTATCAAGCTTTCCGGTTTTGCTAAAATATCTTCCGCAAACAGTCGCCAAGTCCATTAAAGAGATTGGTTTCAATTCGCGTCCTAAGAATTTTCTTTTGTCGATATAATCATTGAAAATAGTTTCCAATGTATGTTTAAACTGTCCTTCGAACTCAATATTTGACAATTCCGTCTCAAACGTTGTGTGACGACAGTGGTCGCTCCAATATGTGTCTAAAACTTTAAGTTCCGTTTCTGTAGGATTTCTCTGTTCTGTTTTAAAATATTCCTGAATGAATTTCAAATCATCCAATCCTAAAGCAAAACCGTGATTGTTAAAGAATTCTTCAAGCTGAGCATCATCAAAATTGATAAAACCTTCGTGAACAATTACTTTTGACGGCGTTTCTTCCGCAGGAATATTTAAAGTTGATAGATCTTTCTCCTGAGATTCTACTTTATTGATTAAAAGGTCTTTGATTTTCACCAAATCAGATTCAGAAACTCCTTCGAACTCGATAAGTTTACCGCTTCTTACTTTAGACTTTTCATTTTCAGTCAATAAAGCAATACACTGTTGTGCAGAATCAGCACGCTGATCGTATTGTCCCGGTAAAAATTCTAATGCGAAATGAGTTCCCTGTGCAGGATTTTCTTCGATTAAAATATCAGTAACCGGATCTACGAAAGTGCTGTTTACCACTTTTTCGAATTCACCATCGTTTAATCCAAAAATATCGTATACGTTATACACTTTTACGCTTTGGATAGACGGAACAACCGCTTTTACTTCATCAAAAATTTTTGGACTTTCTACATCGAAAATACCTCTTTTTTCTACGAAAATTCTTTTGTTATTAGACATTAGATGTCAGATATTTAAATATTATTAGACTTATTTATAGTAGAGCTATTTGATTTGATTTCTTTCAAAAAACTAAAAATTATATATATTATTGAAGTATATAAAAATGTAGTTAATAATATTGAAATTATATAAACAACAAGCTCATTACTGAATCGTATTAATGGTACTAAAAAAACAATCGGTGCAATGATAAAGCCCAAGCTTTCAAAAAAAACATTTTTAAAATCTGAATTTTCATCTGAGATTAAGGCGTACAAAAGTTCTCCGAAAACTATTATAAAAGTTACTGAGTAAATTATTATAAACAGCTTATATGAAAATTTGTTTTTCAATTTAGTAACCATTCAAAAAAATATGCAGCCGAAAAGACTGCATATCATTTATACTTTAAGGTCAGCTTCTAATCCTATCAGATCTTTGTTTGCGTCAATTATCGGCTGAACTTCATTGGTAATGAATTCTTCCGTCTGAATTGGTGCAAAACCAATGAAATTTTTAGGATCAAGAACTTCTTTTAATTTTGATTTGTCTAGCTTTAATGAATCGTCATTTAAGATTCTTTCAATAAGGTCGTTTTCTTTACCTTCTTCTTTTACTTTCTTAGACGCTTCCATCGAATGAACTCTAATCACTTCGTGGATTTCCTGACGATCTCCACCAGCTTTCACTTCTTCCATGATGATGTATTCTGTCGCCATGAAAGGAAGTTCTTCCATAATATGCTTATTGATTCTGTTTGGATAAACAACGATTCCGTTCATGATGTTATTCCAAATCAATAGAATCGCATCAACCGCCAAAAATGCCTGAGGAATTGTTAATCTCTTGTTTGCGGAATCATCTAAAGTTCTTTCAAACCATTGTGTTGAAGCCACCATTGCAGAACTTGTCGTTAAAGACATAACGTATTTTGCCAACGCTCCGATTCTTTCGCTTCTCATTGGATTACGCTTGTAAGCCATTGCAGATGAACCGATTTGGTTTTTCTCGAATGGTTCTTCAATTTCTTTCAAATTTTGAAGAAGACGTAGATCGTTGGTGAATTTATGTGCAGATTGAGCAATATTCCCTAATAAAGCCACTACTTTAGCATCGATTTTTCTATCGTAAGTCTGACCTGAAACTCCGAAAACTTTTTCGAAACCGAATCTTTTTGATAATTCTTTATCTAAATGTTTTACTTTAGAATAATCACCGTTGAAAAGCTCTAGGAAACTTGCTGCAGTTCCAGTTGTTCCTTTAACCCCTCTAAAACGTAGTGTTTCTAGGAAGAAATCAAGCTCTTCGATGTCTAGAACCAAACTTTGTAACCAAAGTGTTGCTCTTTTTCCAACAGTTGTTAACTGAGCCGGTTGGAAGTGTGTAAATCCTAAAGTCGGTAAATCTTTATACTGAATAGCAAAATCAGAAAGATTTTTCATTACGTTAACCAACTTTTTCTTTAAAATTAAAAGTCCGTCACGGATTTGAATTAAATCTGTATTATCTCCTACAAACGCCGAAGTTGCCCCCAAGTGAATAATTCCTTTTGCAGAAGGCGCAACGTCACCATACGCGTGAACATGAGCCATTACATCATGACGGAATTTTTTCTCGTAAGCTGCAGCTACTTCATAATCGATGTTTTCTGCATTGGCTTTTAACTCAGCGATTTGCTCGTCTGTAATGTCAAGTCCAAGGTCTTTTTCGATTTCAGCAAGGGCGATCCAAAGCTTTCTCCAATTCTGGAATTTGTTGTTATGAGAAAAGTTAAATAACATTTCTTCACTGGAGTAGCGCTCTTCCAATGGATTTTTGTAGGAATTCATTTCTTTACTTTTACTTTTTAGATATGCAAAAATAAGGATTTTCGGTGAGAGAGAAAAATTGTGATGTTGGTTTTAAATTTTGTTTACATCAAAGTTATTTTAACCGATTTAAAACTCATTTTCAGTTCAGATAAATTCCAAAAAACCAAGTCCAAGCTATTAAAATAATCTGCATGGGAATTCTTTCTTTATACAAATAAGCCATTCCGGGACCTGAATAATTTGCTTTAAAAATATTGACTTTTTTTCTTGACGAATCGATATTTGCTATAAATATTAACACAAAAAAGATAATTAACAAGATTGAAGTAATCTCACGAATTGAAGGAATCATTAAGCCAATTGCTGCGGCAATTTCGATTAAGCCTGTAAAATATACCCAAAACATTTTTGCCGGAATAAACTCAGGAATCATTAAAGCCATTCCTTTCTGGAATTTAAAATGAGCAAAGCCTGTGAATAGCATAAAAACTGCCATTCCGAGGTTTCCTGAAAATACAAGATTCCAATTTCCCTGGAAAATTTTTGTGCCGATTAAAGCTAATGCAAAGGTTACAAAAAGTATTGTTAATAATTTCATGTTGCTTGATTAAAAACTAATTCATACTAAATTCCCACAAATCTCACAGATTTACACACATGATTGAGAATATTTGTTTAAAGGTAAATAAAAAAAGAGGTTTCGTGTAAAAACCTCTTGATATAAATTATTCAAATCTTATTAATTGGATTCTGCAAGATCCTTTACAATCTGTAAACCTTTTGTAAAACCTTCATTCATGTGGTCTTTCCATTCGCTTTCAGCCTGAACTTCTGCCTGAAGTTTTACTGTTCCATTATCAAGCGAAATCAGGAAATATTTTTCGAAAGAACCGTTCCACTCCATCACTTCTTTGCTTTGAGTATCTTCGTTTCCGTCTTTATCAACCATTCCCAAATGTTTGAAAACAATCTGATCAGGTTTTTCGAGACTGTCGATCGTAGAAACCATTCCCTCACCATCTGAATTGGTGAAGTAGGTTTTTCCGCCAACTTTCCAATCCGATTTCATCAATGAAATTGATTTAGGATTAAAAAATTTTGTCCATTCACTGTACGTTTCGGGAGTCCACAAAACGTCCCATATTTTTTGTTTTGGAGCATTAATAATAATGTCGTACGATAAATTTTCCATAATAATGATTTTTGTATGTAATTTTGGTAAAATGGTATCTTTCTAATAAATCAAAGCTGATTTTCAGCCAGATTCTTCACATTCTGAAGTGCTGCAGGAAATTTTTCTTCAAAAAAATCTTTAAATTCTGGTGAAGATTTGATGGTTGCTTTTAATATTGTCTCCTCTTCAGTTTCTTCCAAAACATAAGATTCTGTGGCATCACCCCAATCTTGTGGAGTTTCTATACCGTCATATATTTCACCCAAATGCAAAAAGACCATCTCTTTATTGGGATCATTTTTTAAAACCCGGCTGTACATTCCATTGTTATTAGGATCAAAAAATTTAATGATGCTGCCTTCATCCCAAGTTCCTACATAAAAAGAACCTTTTGTAAACGCTGAAGTCCATTGTCTGTAATGCATATCGTCCCAAAGAACGGTCCATACTTTTTCGGGACTTGCGTTGATTTTTATTTCAAATTTTAAAATTTCCATAATTTAATGTATAGGTTTAGGTTTAGGTTTAGGTAAAATTATTTATCC
The DNA here is from genome assembly GCF_006175945.1 of Chryseobacterium mulctrae. Classification (NCBI taxonomy): domain Bacteria; kingdom Pseudomonadati; phylum Bacteroidota; class Flavobacteriia; order Flavobacteriales; family Weeksellaceae; genus Chryseobacterium; species Chryseobacterium mulctrae. The sequence continues at coordinate 574,707 of NZ_VAJL01000001.1, forward strand.
ACCGACAAAATCTCCGCCATTGATGTGAATGATTTCACCCGTAATAAAACTGGAATCTTCCGAAGCCAGAAAAACATAAGCAGGTGCGACTTCCGAAGGTTGGCCGGCTCTTTTTAAAGGTGTATCTTTTCCGAAAGAAGCAATATCTTCAAAAGTTTCTTTCACTAAAGGAGTCCAGATCGGACCTGGAGCAATACCGTTAACCAAAATTTTCTGCTCGGCAAGATTTGTCGCCAGAGAACGAACGAATGTTGCAATTGCGCCTTTTGTTGACGAATAATCTATGAGATGATCGCTGCCACGATAAGCAGTTACCGAAGTGGTACAAATTATTCGCCCGCCTTTATTCATTAATTTCAAACAATCTCTTGTAAATGAAATCATAGAAATGATATTGACATTGAATGTTTCATTAATCTGATCATCTGAAATTTTTTCAACATCGCTTTTGGGGAACTGAATTCCGGCATTATTAACCAAAATATCAATGGTTTTCCATTCTTTAGCAATCTTTTCTAAAGTATTTTTTCTAAATGTTTTTTTAGAAATATCCCCTTTTAGAAGAATACATTTCTGTCCTTCTTTTTCAACCAGTTTCTTGGTTTCTTTAGCATCTTTTACACTTTCTTTATAAATGACAGCAACATCGGCTCCTTCTCTTGCAAAATGCACTGCTACAGCTTGTCCTATTCCGCTGTCGCCACCTGAGATAATTGCTTTTTTATTAAGTAGTTTTTTACTTCCCAAATAATTTTGTCTGATAATCTCAGGATACAAACCATCTTTAGGTACTTTGGAAAGTGATTTTGACTTGTTCTGTGTCTTCATAAGCAAATCTTTTTATGAATATCATCAAACAGCAAGCCGAATAACGAAAGCTGGAAGTTTGATGTTGGAAGCCGGAAGTTTTTAACGACTCAAAATAACTTCTAACATCGAGCATCCATCACCCAACTAAGAAACATAAGCTTCTTCTAAATCTTTTATCACAATTTTCTGCATTTTCATCATTGCCTGTACTACTTTTTGAGCTTTCAGCTGATCAGAATCATTCATCAGTTCGATTAATCTTTTCGGTACAATTTGCCAACTCATTCCAAATTTATCTTTCAGCCAGCCACACATACTTTCTCTTCCTCCATCTGCAGTTAACGAATTCCAAAGATGATCTGTTTCTTCCTGATTTTCTGTCATAATAACCATTGAAATTCCCTCATTAAAATCAAATTTGTGATCGTAAGAATTATCCATACAGAATAAAGAATAACCATTAATTTCGAAATGCGCGTGCTGTACATTTTCTGGAACTTCATGGTTTTCATCTCCTACTCCGTCACCATATTTCAGAACGCCTTCTATTTTTGAATTAGGAAAAACTTCTGTATACAATTTCATAGCTTCCATTGCTTTTCCGTTATTTTGATGGATAAACATTAAAGTCGGAATAATTCTTTGCTCGCTTTTCTTTTCACCTAAATACAATTGCCATGTTACGCCAAATTTATCTCTAATCCAGCCGTATTTTTTACTCCAAGGATAAGAATCTAATGCCATCAAAACAATCCCTCCGTCTTCTAATTGATCCCAATATTTCTGAACCTCTTCCTCAGTTTCGCACATCACCATCAACGAAACGGAAGCATTTTTTTCAAAATGTGGACCTCCATTTAAAAGCATTAATTTTTGTCCGAAAAGTTCGATATTTAAAACCATCGGCGTATCTGCTGTAATTTTTCCATCGAATATTTTACAGTAAAAGTCAGCTGATTCTTTTGCATCACCATCATACCAAAGACATGGGAAAATATTGTTATTCATTGTTTTAAAATTTAGGGTTGATTGTATCGTTTAAGTTTTTCATTCTGTATGAAATATAATCAAATACAGAATCTCAATTTAATCATGAGATTCTTCCTTCATCAGAATGACAAACCATTTGTTCTAATTATTTTTAAAAGAAAAATTATTTTCTTTCATGTAATTCTTCAGTTTCGAAATCGTATTTTTTCCGAAACCATGAAATTTCATTAATTCATTTTCAGAATAATCTGACAGTTTTGTGAGAGAATCTATTTGTTTTTTTTCCAGCGCTCTTCTTGCAGGCATTGCTATAATACCCTGCAAAAATTTGTTTTCCACAACATGATTCTCAGTATAAATAGGCTTTAAACATCTTGCCATTATTACTAAATTGATCATGATTACAGCTTTTAAAGTTTAATGGTTTTCTACATATTTATGAAAATTGTTGAGAATCGCATACCAACCTTCACGCTGCATCTCAACTGAATTTTGTTTTTCAGGATCAAAAATTTCGGTTACTTTGGTTGTATTCTCATCTATTTTCTCAAAAATCACTTCTACTTCTCTACCGTCTTCCATATGATATTTTATTCTTTCGTTCAGAATTACTTCGTCATAAACTCCTATAAAATCAAAGCCGAAACTTCCGTCTTTTGCTTCCATTCTATTATTGAATTTTCCACCTACTTTCAAATCGTTTTCAGAACTCGGGCAAAACCAGCTTTCATGAGCGAAATTCCATTTGGTAATATGTTTTGGAGCATTAAAATAATCCCAAACTTTTTCTACCGGCGCCAAGATTGTAATGTCAATTTTAACTTTATCCATTTAATATTTTGTTTTTTAATGTGTAAAAAGAAGGGTAAACTCAACATCTACCCTTTCATTAATTAAATATAAAACTATTTTGTGTATTCTTCGTTATAATTAATCATCCAATGAACGCCAAACTGATCCTGAAAACTACCAAAATAATCACCCCAAAACTGGTCTTCAAGTGGCATTTCGATATTTCCACCTTCAGAAAGTCCTTTGAAAATTCTGTCTGCGTCTTCTCTGGAATCAGGAAAAACTGAAACATAATTATTATTTCCTACCGTTAAGTTTTGTCCGAATGACGGTACAATGTCTGAAGCCATCAAAAGATCTCCACCAATCGGAAGCGCAATGTGCATTACTCTGTTTTTTTCTTCGTCTGATAAATTTTCAGTTCCGGGAACATTGCCCATTTTATGGATTTCTCCAACAAATTCTCCGCCGAAAACAGATTTATAAAATGTAAATGCTTTTTCTGCTGTACCATCAAAATTCAGGTACGGATTTAATTTTGCCATGATTTTTATTTTTTTTAAAGTTAGTTTTTTTTAAACACGAGTTCCGCTAATGGTTTTCACGAATAACACAATTAAATTTATCGTGAAATTTGTATAAATATTTGTGTCATTTATGTTTACTTAAATGCAAAGAGCACAAAGACTTTTTTATCTAATTGAGAATATTTTTCGTCAGCAAACGCGTTTGATTCAGCAAAGAAAATAAGTTATATTTTTATACGTTTTGTCATTCTGAACGAAACGAAGTGCAGTGAAGAATCTGTTTTAAATATATTTAAATCTACATTTGATTTTAATACTTCATATTCTCATCAAAGTCGTATTTCATTCCTTCATAATTGAGAATTCTACGCATCAATCCGATCTGTCCGCAGAGATAATCTTCACGACCGATGCACATTCCAACGAAATTGAGCACGTTTTCAGGGAAAAATTCGATATTCATTCCCATCGGAAAAGCTTTTGCTAAATCTTCGTCTGAAGCTTCCAATAATTTCTGATAAACAAGAGGTGAAATTTTATGAAAAGAATCTTTCAATTGCTGTAAAGATGGATATTCTAAGTTTGCATCTAATGCTTTTCCCTGAAAGAAAAAATCTTTAAATTCAAATTCTTCATTTAAACCGAGTACGCTTCCCATTGCATAACGCATATCGAGAAAATTGCCAACCATCCAAACGATGTGGTTTGTTCTGCCTTCAATTCTTTTCAGAGCGTCTTCTTCTGAAATTCCATCAAGAACCATCAGAAAACTCTGACTGTGTCCTCGAAATGCAGGAATTATAATTTCTAATTTTGATGATTTTGGTGTATCCATAATTTTGATTTTTTTTTACCCACGGATTTCTCAGATTTTCACGGATGATTGTGAATATTTGAAGACCATTTGTGGGTTTATTATTATTTTTATCGCAGATTTTTCACTTTAAAATCTTCGGTATCAGCTAAATCTGCGAGAGCCTCAATTACTCAGTTGACATTTGCGACATATCTGCAAAAGTGACATTCCAACCATGCCCGTTGATGTCCCAAAAAGAATTTTGATACATCCATCCGTAATCTTGTGGTTCTTCATGTTGATAAGCTCCATTCGCTACGGCAGCATTAACAACCTGATCAACTTCTTCACGGCTATTTAAACCGATTGCAACCAAAACTTGTGTAGTATCGCCTTTCGGAACCGGTCTTTCTGAAAAAGTCTGAAAATATTCTTCCGTTAAAAACATCACATAGATATTATCATTCATCACCACACAAACTGCTTTATCGTCTGAAAACTGTTCGTTGATGGAGAATCCGACTTTAGTCCAAAACTCTTTTGTTTTCTGAATATCTTTCACGGGAAGATTCACGTAAATCTGATTGACTTTCATTTTTTTAATTTTTTTTAGGTTAAAATATGAGGATTTAAAAATCCGCAGGAAGCTGGGACATATCTGAAAAAAGTACTTCCCATTGATGACCGTCTAAATCTGAAAAAGTTTTCTGATACATCCAGCCATAATCTCTTGGTTCACTGTATTTGGAACCTCCATTTTCCGTAGCAGTTTTCACCATTTCATCAACTTCTTCACGACTGTTTACGCCAATTGCAAGAAGCGTTTGAGTGGTATCTCCTTTTGCAACAGGTCTGTCTGTGAAAGTTTGGAAAAACTCTTCTTTTAAAAACATGGTGTAAATATGATCTTGTTTCATGATTACACAGATTGCTTTTTCATCAGAAAATTGTTCGTTGATCGAAAAACCCAGTTTTGTCCAGAATTCTCTCGTTTTCTGAACATTTTTTACAGGAAGGTTTACGTAAATTTGATTGATTTCCATTTTGTAATTTTTGATGTTAAACTTTTAACCAAAATTACCAAGTCATTGCGAAAATCAACTTGCCATAAGACAAGATTTAATTTTTCTTCGGATGAGATACTATTTCTTTGCGGATTCTGCTTAATGAAGTGTCTGTAATTCCCAGATAAGAAGCAATTTGTTTTAAAGGTGCAAATTGTATCACCTGAGATTTTTGCTCTAAAAGATGAAGATAACGTTTGGTTGCAGAAAGTGTAAACATCTCTACCGAACGCTGTTTGTATAAAAAAAGTTGTTGAGACATCCATGCTCTTCCCCATTCTCTGAGGTTCGGAATTTTATGAAACAACTCCTGAAAAACATCAAAATCAAGCTTCCAACATTCGCAATCTGTAATGCAGACCATATTTTCCTGAGTTGGAATTCTTTGAAACAGAGAAGAAACATCGATGATAATTTCGTTTTCTGTAAAAAAGTTTATTGTCACATCATTCCCGTTGAAATCATTAACAAAAGAACGCGCCAAACCTTTTTCTAAAATATAATATTCATTGGCCATTTTGCCTTCCTGAAGAATAGCTTCTCCTTTTTGGAAAACTACTTTTTCGTGCGCCTGAATAATTTCATCAAGTTCTTCTTGAAAGAAAAAAGGAAAATCACGATAAACGTCGAAGGCTTTGCTGGTCATCCAATTAATATTTTGAGATTTTAAAATTAAAATTTTTATTGGAATTAAAAGTGAAATATTTTGTATAAATTATCATTAGTTCTTTTGTCTTGAAACAAAAGAACCAAAAATTCAAGACGGGAAATTCCGACTAAAAACTAAAATTCACAAGTTTAAAACAAAGAGAGTTGAATCGGTTTAGGTTTTGATGGCTTTTCTGCATCACCGAATACTGTTTTCCCACCAAATCTCCATGAATTTTGGCGTTCTTCCTCAATGACTTCATTAATATCAAAATCCGGAGTGAAATTTTTCTCAGCTTCTGCAATAATCGTGTGAAGTTTATTGATCGATTGCAGCTTATCGGAGTTTCCCAATTTAGATCTTTCGATTCCTTTTTGTAAAATGGAAATCGTTTCATCATAAACATTAATAGGAACGGGAAAAGGATGCCCGTCTTTTCCGCCGTGTGCAAAAGAAAATCTCGCAGGATCTCTGAATCTTGACGGTGCACCATGAATGACTTCGCTCACCAAAGCAAGACCCTGTAAAGTTCGTGGTCCCACTCCTTTCATTAAAAGCAATTCTTCAAAATTTTCAGGCTGGTTTTCTCTTGTCATATACAAAAGTGTACCCAATTTCTTCAAATCTACATCTGAAGCACGAACATCATGATGAGCCGGCAGAATGAGATTGGCAAAATCCTGCATGATTTTTTCAGAATTCGTATGAGAGATTTCTAAAATTCCTTTGCGGTTTTCCTTAGCTTCATTTGCTGTAAGATTCAGAATATTTCCACGGTTGATTCCCTGAATTCCTTTGTGAGGTTCATCTACAAAAGATTTCATATTTTCAGAATGCCAATGGTAGCGGCGCGCTGTACCATCAGAATCATTCATTCCCTGTTGTACAACTGCCCAATTTCCTTCATCTGACAAAATAAAATTGTGAAGATATAACTGATAACCATCCTGAATCGCCGTATTATCAACTTTTGCTGAAAGTTTACTGGCACGAACTAATTCGTTTCCATCTAATCCGGTTTTATCGGCAATAACGAGAAGTTCGTTTGGTGTCTCTTTGGAAAGCTTTCCTTTTCCGCCACAAATATAAATTCCGAGCTCTTTGGAATTTGGGTTGATGCTGCGTTTTAAAGCTCCCATTACCGAAGTTGTGATTCCTGAAGAATGCCAATCCATTCCCATGACCGCACCAAAACTTTGAAACCAAAAAGGATCTGCCAATCTTCGAAGAACTTCATTTTTTCCGTAATCTGCAAGCATTACTTCAACAATAGAAAGCCCAAGTACTGCCATTCTTTCATAAAGCCAAGGCGGTACTTTTCCGTAGTGAAGTGGTAAAGTTGCGGTTCCGGAACGTTTCATTTGTTATGGTTGGTTGATAGTTGATAGTTGATAGTTGATAGTTGATAGTTGATAGTTGATAGTTGATAGGCAAAATTAAAGCCTTACAATTGAAATACATAAGGCTTTAACATTTTTATGTTTTAACGAAAAGATTTTTAATTTATTAAAATCAATCGAATGATATTAAACTTATTGATGTGAAAGAATATTAACAAGTTTTCCGAACGGGTCTATCACAAAGAATCTTCGGACACCCCAATCTTCATCGGTCAATTTGTAAGTAATTTCAAATCCTGAATTTTTCATTTTATTATATATTTCATCGACATTGTCAACTTCTATAGAAAAATCGGGAACTTCGGTCTCATTTCCACCTTGAGTTGCAAAACTGATCTGAACTTTTGCTCCCTCGTGATTGCCAAAAGTTTTGATCCAGCCATGATTCATCAATATTTCGAGACCCAAAATATCATTATAAAATATATCAGCTTTAGATAAATCTTCAGTTTTTATGTTAGCTACGATTCTTTTTACCATTTAATTAAATTTAAGTTTAAAATTAACAAAAAAGCCTTCTGAATTTAATTCGTAAGGCTTTTTTGTTAATTTTTAATTACTTTTTTCTATTTAATATAAAACACATTTTTTCAAACGAGAATCGTTCATCAGTAAAGAATGTTCAAATTCATATTGTTTTTTTAATCCTATTTTTAGCATTACTTGCTCAGATCTTAGATTTACTTTCGGAGCGACTGAATATATATTTTTAATGTTTAAATCATTGAAGGCATAATCGAGGCATCTTTTCGCTCCTTCTGTAGCAAATCCTTTATTCCATTCACTGAATTTTATTCTCCAACCAATATCTATACAAGGTGTAAATTCAGAATCGAATGTTTGCTCAGAAAGACCAATGAAACCAATAAACTCATTATTTTCAAGCTTATCAACCGCAAAATAGCAAAATCCTTTGTTTGCAAATTGAGCTTGCATTCGTTCAACAAAATCAACGGTCTGTTTTTTCGTAGCAACATCTGGAAAGAATTCCATCACTCTTTTGTCTGAATTTATTTCATACAAATCTTCAATATCAGTTGATCTCCAATTTCTGAATCCTAATCTTTGAGAGGTAAATATATATTTTTCAATGTCTTTCATTAGATTAATTTTTAAATAAAAAAACCTTGAAAATATTCTCAAGGTTTTAAATTTTAATGCTTTATAATTTCTTTTACAATTCCGCCTTGAGGTTCTCTTACGGTCTGTGTAAAAATAAATGCTTTCGGATCGATAGAACGAACGATATTCTGTAGTTTTCGAACTTCTAGTCTGGTGACAATGGTAAAAATAATATCTGCATCGGCACTTTGTTCAAAAGATTCTTTCATAAAACCTCTTTCGCCTTTGTACACCGTGATCCCTCTGTTCATCGTTAAAACCAAAGCTTTTTTGATTTCTTCACTGTTTGCAGAAACGATGGTTACGCCTGTGTACGCTTCAATTCCTTCAATTACATATTTGGTAATCTGACTAGCCACGAGATACGTCATAATTGCATACAAAGCGGTTTCAAATTTAAGAAAAACGGTTGCGATGATAAAGATAATCACATTCATTCCTAAAATAATTTCGGTAATGCTAAAACTGCTTTTTTTGAATGTTAATAAGGCTAAAACTTCCATTCCGTCGAAAGTTCCGCCACCTCGCATAGATAAACCGATTCCAATTCCCATGAAAAATCCGCCAAATACAGCGACCAATAATTTGTCATGGGTCACTTCGGGAAAAGGGACGAAAAAAATGGTGATGATGATTAGTAAAATCGTTAAAAAACTTCTGATCGCAAAGTGTTTTCCGATTTGGAAATACGCCAGAATGATAAATGGTAAGTTTAAAACCAATAGAACTACTCCGAGATTCCAATGGTAAACTTCGTGAAGTAAAAGTGAAACACCGGTAACACCACCATCTAAAAAGTGATTGGGAACCAGAAAAGATTTTAAAGCAAAACTCGCAGAAATAACTCCTAAAACGAGATAAATAATATCTGAAAGAGTAAAAAGCGGGCCATGTTTAGTTGAAGCAGAGCTCATAAAGTGATCAGTTATTTTTTAGTTTTGTTTTAATAATATTCAGGTTATCCTGTTTTTTTTGATTTCTGCTGTTGATGGCTGTTTCTGTGAAATAATGATGACTTTCGAGGAATTTTTCCTGTAAAAGATTCCAGTCTCGCTCAGAATTGACAATTCCAAACATCGAAAGTTCTTCAAATAATTTATCCCCGATCACAAAAAAATCATCTCTTCCCAAATAATCTAAATCTGCATCTGCCAAAATTTGCTCTAAATGATTATGTGGCGTCTGCGGAATTTTTGTCGCCATAATCATTCCTTTGATTTTCTCGCTCTGTGATTCTGAATAGCCGTAATCAGAAAGATATTCTTCAGCGATTTCGCACGATTTTTCCTCATGATTTTTTGATCCGTATAAAAATCCGGTGTCGTGAAATAATGCTGCCGTTTTTAGCAATAATAAGTCTTCATCATTCACGTTTTCAGATTTTGCAATTTTTTCTACAGAATCAATTACATCTTTTACGTGCATCACGCTGTGATAGGAAAGGTGCTCAGGAAGATTTTCCTTGAGTCTTTTTAATATGAGTTTATTTAATTTTTCGTATTCCATATTTAAAATAGAAAATGTTTTTTAATTTGTTTTAATGTTACTTTTAATGCAAAGTTCGCAAAGTTTTAAAACTACTACCTGTTTTTAAGTTCGCAAATGCCTCTACTTAGCAAAGATTTCAGAGTTTAGACTAATAATTTAAATTATTTATCAATCTTTTTTAGTTTCAATCGCAAAATACATATCCATATCGCCTTTTCCTTTGGTGTGAATTTTACCTCTGTATTCGCAAGTTATTTTTTCTTTTACCAATTGATAGGTTGATTCTGAGATATTTATTTTTCCTTTTTCGCTGTTTTGTTCCATTCTTGCGGCTGTATTTACTGTATCGCCCCAAATATCGTAAGCGAATTTTTTCACCCCGACAATTCCGGCAATCAAAGAACCTGAATTAATCCCGATTCTGATATCTAAAACATCAGGATGAGTTTTCTTTCTTTCTTCAATAAAATCTATAATATCCAAAGCTACCAAAACTGTTTGATAAGCGTGACATTCATTTTTCATGGGTAAACCGCAAACCGCCAAATAAGCATCTCCAATGGTTTTTATTTTCTCTAAACCATGTTTTTCCATGATCATATCGAAAGCAGTAAAACATTCGTTCAGCTCAACCAACATTTTTTCTGCGCCCATTTTCTCTGAACTCTGGGTAAAATTAACAAAATCGGTAAATAAAACAGTGACTTCGTCATAATATTTGGCTTCAGAGCTTCCATTTTCTTTTAATTCTTCCGCTACTTCATGTGGTAGAATATTGAGAAGTAAATTTTCTGTTTTCTGTTTTTCTTTTTGCAACTCAAACGTACGTTCGTCAACCTGTTTCTCAAGCAAATCATTCTGATCCTGAAGAATCTGCTGTTTTTCCTGTTCCTGTTTTAAATTAATATCAGAAAGTCGCTTTACTTCATCCAGCTGTTTTACCAAACTTAAATTGGTTGATGCAAATTGCCAACCTAAATAAGCAGAGATCGAAATTGGAAAACTTATGAAAATAAATCCTAAAACATATCCCATGAAATCATCTCCGAAAACATTTCCTAAATCAATGGTATTCAGTTTATTTAAAAACATGAAAACGATAGACATCACAATAAAAAGAAAGAATACCAAAACTCCTCCTCCTACAATGAAAGCAGATTTTTCTTTTCTTATCATTGCTCTTACAATCAAATAAAAAGATTCGAAAGCAACAAAACAAAGGTAAAAAAAGGCAAAACTAGCAGCAGAAGCCGCGCTGAAATAATAGAGAATAAAAATACAAGCTGAAATAATCAACATTACTTTCAGTCTTTTTTTGGTTCTTCCAAATAATGTATTGACAAATCCTGTAAGCGAAGTACCGAATGCCATTACCGAAAGAAATGCAAAAAACGTGTAAGTGTCGATATCTAAAGGATTTCTTATTTCTGACAAGAGCAAGACCATATAGCTCATCAAAGAAATCGAAAAATTGTACGTAGAAAAATACAGATTATAAATTGCTTTTCTGTAAAAAATAAATAACAAAAGATGAATAAATCCTAATGCACCAAATATTCCGCAAATCAGCATGGTGTAAAAATTGAAATATTGCACTTCTTCAGTTTTGTCTCTGATAAATTCGTTAGCCGAGGCGAGTTCTACACCGATGGCAAAAGGTACCAAAGTAATCGTCTTCTTTTTGCCCGCAACAATCGGTAAAAATCTTATTGCTAAAACATTTACTTTGGTATTATCTAAAGTAAACAATTCTGGTATTCTGTTTTTAATCCTGAATTCTCTTGATTTTTCGTCTCCTATTTTGCCAATGCTTTCAATCTTTTTACCGTTCAGGTAAATTTCGGAAGCACCGAGTTGCTGAATTTTAAAACATAAAGATTTATTGACCGATGCAGAATCTATCTTAAAATAGTACCGAACCCAATAAATCTGATCTTTTTTAGCATCTTTTTTAGAGGCATAATTCATAGGATTCCATGAATAAACTTTTCTAGAATTAAAATTGACATGTTTCCATGAAGAATCATCAAATTGTGGCAAAGCAAAAGCAGGATTATCACCAGCAAAAAATTTACTATCTTCATCAATAGATGCGCCGTTTTTGATTTCCTTTTCAGTAAAAACTCTAGGTTTTTCAAAAGAATTTTGTGCAAAACATAAATTTTGCAATCCGATTAACAAGAAAAATATAAATGTAAGGAGTAGATTTTTTTTCACTCTGATAAAATTAAATTTGATTAACAAAATACATCTCCATTTTGCCTTTACCTTTGGTTTCGATTTTTCCGCGATGCTCAAAAGTAAAGTCTTCTTTTATTAATTGATAGGTTGCTTCAGAAACATTTACTCTTCCCGATGAACTGTTCTGCTCCATTCTTGCTGCCGTATTTACCGTGTCTCCCCAAATATCGTAAGCGAATTTTTTCACACCCACGATTCCCGCAATCACCGGTCCGGAATGAATTCCGATTCTAATATTTAAAGCATTCGGGTTTTCTTTTTTTCTTTGCTGAATATAAGAAAGAATTTCCAAACTTGCATTCACTGCATTTTTTGCATGTTGGTCGTTAGAAACAGGCAATCCACTCACCGCCAAATACGCATCACCAATGGTTTTTATCTTTTCTAAATTGTATTTCTCCATGATTCTGTCGAATTCGGTGAAGCAAATATTAAGTTCATTCAAAACTTCCTGCACACCAATTCTTTCGGAATTTGCTGTAAAGTTGACAAAATCTGTAAACAAAACCGAAACCTCATCAAAATGTTTGGCGTTGGTTTTTCCTTTTTCTTTTAACTCTTCAGCAACTTCATACGGAAGAATATTAAGCAGTAAATCATCTGATTTTTGTTTTTCTTCAGCAATTTTTTTGTTGTCTTTTCGCTTCTGATTATAGGAAAACCCAGCAAAACCTAATAACAGCAAAGATAAACCAGCTCCGATTGCCCACATATTTTTTTGAGTTTTAGAACTTTCTAAATCTGCTTTTGCAATGGCATCTTTTTTCTCCTGATTGATTTTGGCAATATTTTTTTCCTGAGAATATTTTAAAGCTACAGCTTTTTGCTCTTCATCAAATTTAATCTGAATTTCTTTTCTTTTTAAATCTTCTTCAAGTGCCAATCTTTTTTTCTCTTCTTCAGTTTTTGCAGCCGCCTGTTTTTTTTCATATTCAAAACGAAGCGCTTTTAATTCTATTTCTTTCTGAAGCTGAATTCTTTTGGTTTCTTCTTCTAGTTTTATACGGGTTCTTTCGTTGGCAAGTTCGGTCTCAGATTGTACAGAAGAAAGTGCCTTCATTTTGTCGATTCCGTACGTTTCTTCTTTCTTATCATACATCTTTTTTAAATATGAATAAGACCGATTGTAATCACCCAAAAAAGCATAAGCACGATGCAATACCTCATAATTTTGTATGAAAATTTCTGGAGAAACGTAAATTTTCAATTGAGTAAAATACTCAAGATTTTTTACCTGTTCTTTGGTTTTAATTTCCAATTCAGAAAGCCTTGAAGGACTATTTTTTAGCGAAAGACTGTCTTCCATGATTTTCTTTAGCCCGATAAATCCTTCATGATTTTTGTAATACTGATACATCGGATCATTTTCATCACTCAATTTCATCACTTTAGCAGCGTAGTCTTCAGCTTTTACAAAATCTTTTTCTTTAGAATAGATATCCGAGAAATAGTAATAAACCAGAGGTAAACTGTTTTTCAAATTATGAGATTCATAATAAGCTTTAGCCTCATTCAGATATTTTTTCGCTACTTCCAGTTGATTCATTTCAGAATAAACATTAGCCATAAAAATTTTCGCTTCTGCTATCTGCAAATCATTACGGCTCTTTTGGGAAACATCCAACCCTTTTTGGAAATATTCCAGCGCTTTTTTATTATCTCTACTGGTTAAGAAAAATGTTCCTGCACTTCTGTATGCAGGATATAAATTTTCAGGATAGTTTTTTTTAACAAAATCGATGTAAGTATACAAAGCTGTATAGCTGTCTGCATATTCCTGCTTTATAAAATTGTTGGCAAAAAGACCTTGGTATGATTCCATCACAAGATTTTTGTCTATTTTTCTGCCTTCTTTATTATACTTTAAAATTTCATTGTAATATTTTGTAGCAATATCACTTTTTTTATTAACAGCATTTAGTCGGGCCAACAGGAAATTGAGTAAAGCTCTCTTTTCATAATTTTCGGTTTTATGGAGATACTTTTCTGCTTCTAACAAATATTTTTCACCTGTAACTAAATCATTCTTTTGAAGAAATAAATTACCTATAAACAAATTTGATCTACCGATTTGCTCAATATTATTATTTTTTAAATAAATAGGTAATGATAACTTCGAATATGAAATTGCACTGTCTGCATTTTTATTCTGAGAATAGATATTACCTAAATCTCCAAAAATCTTTGCTCGTTCTTTGTCAGACTTAGTCAATTTCAGCTGACTTTTAAGATTATTAATCTCAAGAGATTCCTGTGCTTTAAAAACTGTGTTCCCACAAAAGAGAAAACAGATAATTGCAAAAGAGGTAAATTTATTCTTCAATGGCTGGTTATTGCGTTGATGTACAAAAATAAAAAAATCATTCTATTAAATAACAGAATGATTCAAATTGATGAGAAATATTTTCATTTATTTCAAAGATGCGATAGCAGCTTCGTAATTAGGCTCTTGTCCGATTTCAGGAACTTGCTCTGTATAAATTACTTTAGCTTTTTCATCTAAAACAACAACAGCTCTGCTCAAAAGACCCTTTAAAGGTGAATCTGAAAGCGTTACACCATAATCTTCCCCGAAATTTCCTCTGAAATCTGATAACGTTTCAACATTATTTAAACCTTCAGCTGCACAAAATCTTGATAATGCAAATGGCAAATCTCTTGAAACATTAATCACAACTGTATTGTCAAGGTTTGAAGCTTCTTCGTTAAACTTTCTTGCTGAAGCAGCACAAATTCCCGTATCGATGCTTGGGAATATATTTAATACTACTCTTTTTCCTGTGTAATCTGCAAGATTTTTTTCAGATAAATCTGAAGATACCATTGTAAATTCCTGAGCTTCTCTTCCTACCTCTGGAAGATTTCCGATTGTATTGATTGGGTTTCCTTTAAACGTGATTGTAGACATTGTTGATAAATTTATAATTTTCATCAAATTTATTTAAATTCTAGATGATTTTGTTTGAAATAAAGGTTAAATAATTCTTAAAGTGGAAAACAAAAAAATTATACTCGTATTAGTGATTTTTTTTATATTAGCATTCTTAAATAAATAACAATGAGAAAAAAAATTACTCTTTTGTTATTTGTAGTTCCGTTTTTCGGTTTTGCTCAATCTGTGATTGGAGGCATTAATTCGGGAGCGGTCTCTGCAGATAACTTCAACCATTCTGTGGGTGAAATTTATGTAATCCCAACTGACCCCGACAAAGCAAATTCAGGAACAATGGGAATGCTTTACCAATCAGTTTTACAAGTTTTAGGAGTTTCCGAACTAGAAAAAGACAATGTAAAAATCTACCCCAATCCTACTGCTGATTTTGTTTACGTTAAATTAAACTCAAAATCAAAGATTGAAGGAGCCGAAATTTATGATCTTTCGGGAAAACTTGTTTTGAAAACAAAATTAGAATCAGACAAAATTGACCTTAGAAATCTTCCTCAAGGTATTTACATGATTGTTTTTAAAAATTCTGACATCAAGCCTATTAAAATTATTAAAAAACCTTAAAAACCCATTTGAAATGAAAAAACTTTACACATCTATAGGATTATTTTTAGCAACATTATTAAGCGCACAAGTTCCACAAGCTTTTAGTTACCAAACAATTGCATTCAACGCTTCTGGAGCTCCAATTGCCAACGGAAACGTAGCTTTAAAGATTAGTATTTTAGAAAATTCTGCTACAGGAACAGTTTTATATACAGAAACTCACAATAAAACAACCAACTCTAAAGGTTTAGTTAATCTTAATATTGGACAAGGAACGGCTACTACAGGAACTTTCGGAGGAATTAACTGGGGAACAAACACGAAATTTGTAAAAGTGGAAATGGATCCTGCGGGAGGTTCTAACTATACAAATGTTGGAGTAAATCAATTAATGAGTGTGCCTTATTCTCAGGTAAGTAAAACAGTTGTGACTGGAGCTGGACAAGGAATTACACTTACTTCTCCGAATGGAACAGCTTATACTTTGAATGTAAGCGACTCAGGAACTTTGAGTTTGCCAACATCATCAAGTTCTACAGGTAATACTCTACCATCAAATCTTTATGCATACGGATCATATAATTCTTTTAATG
Source organism: Chryseobacterium mulctrae (assembly GCF_006175945.1). Lineage (NCBI taxonomy): Bacteria > Pseudomonadati > Bacteroidota > Flavobacteriia > Flavobacteriales > Weeksellaceae > Chryseobacterium > Chryseobacterium mulctrae. Next base: position 590,672 of record NZ_VAJL01000001.1, read on the forward strand.
CTTCTACAGCGGAACTGTTGAGAGGTAACGGACCATCTAAGATTGGATACAAATATCTCCCTGCCAATACACAAGTAAAATTCATAGCTTCACAAGCTAACGGAGCGCAGACTTATGGTGCGAATTCTAATGGAGGAATCGTTGCAAACGGAAGTGATTTTAATGTTTCTTCAAATGGTTTCTATCAGATGCTTTTGTTTCAGAACGGTCCTCAAATGCAAGTAAACTTCACTAATTTCACACCAGAAATTCAATTTTCAGCCTATTCTGGTTCTATGCCAACGACATCAACGTCGTACAATAGTTCTACAGGAAAATTTACTATAAATGTGTACGGTGTAACTACAAGTAATGGAGGTACATTTCATATAAAGTTAGCTTCACAGGGAATTGCAGGTGAAATATTAGGAGACAATCTAAATGATGGATTTTTTGATATAGACGGACCAAATATTAGTTTTCCAAATCTTAATTCTACTCCTAAAAATTATAAAATTGAATTTAATATAAATTTTGACGGCACTGGAGCATATACAATCACCCAGATATAAATTTAAAGAGGCAAAAGCCTCTTTTTTTATGCAAATACTCCTAATAAAACAATGATAATTACTAAATTTGTGAAACTAAAATTTTAAATAATAAATAACAGTATAATGTCAGACAAATCAAAAATCTATTACACCCTTACGGATGAAGCTCCAATGTTGGCAACACACTCGTTTTTACCGATTGTAAAAGCTTTTACAAAATCAGCAAACATTGAGATCGCAGTTCCGGATATTTCTTTGGCAGGAAGAATTTTAGCAAACTTCCCAGAATTTTTGAAAGATGATCAGAAAATCGTTGATGCTTTAGCTCAATTAGGAGAATTAGCAACTCAACCGGATGCAAACATTATCAAATTACCAAATATTTCAGCTTCGGCTCCTCAATTAGATGCTGCTATTGCTGAATTGCAAGCTAAAGGTTTCGCAGTTCCAAATTATCCTGCTGAACCTAAAAATGATGAGGAAAAAGCGATCAAAGCTAAGTATGCTAAAGTTTTAGGAAGTGCTGTAAACCCTGTATTAAGGGAAGGAAATTCTGACAGACGTGCTCCAAAAGCTGTTAAAAACTACGCAAAAGCAAACCCTCACAGAATGGGTAGCTGGGCTTCAGACAGCAAAACTGACGTTGCTCACATGAACAGTGGAGATTTCTACGGAACTGAAACTTCTACTACTCTAGAGAATGCTACAAAATATAAGATCGTTTTCAAAGGAAATGACGGTGCTGAAACTTTATTAAAAGATTTCGCAGGTCTTCAGGCTGGAGAAGTAATCGATTCTTCTGTAATGAATTTAAATTCTTTGAAATCTTTCGTTCAGGAAGCTATCGAAGAAGCTAAAAACAGAAACGTACTTCTTTCTGCTCACCTGAAAGCGACGATGATGAAAATCTCAGATCCAATTGTATTTGGAGCTATTGTTGAGACTTTCTTTAAAGATGTTTTCATTAAATATGCTGAAACATTTAGATCTTTAGATGTAAATCCAAACAACGGTTTGGCTGATCTTTTCGATAAAATTAAAGGAAACGCTCAGGAAGCGGATATTAAAGCTGATATTGAAACTGCTTTAGCAAACGGACCAAGAGTGGCAATGGTAAATTCTGACAAAGGAATTACCAATTTCCACGTTCCTTCTGATATTATCGTTGATGCTTCTATGGCTGCTTTGGTAAGAGGCGGAGGAAAAATGTGGAACAAAGACGGAAATGAAGAAGATACAGTTTGTATCATTCCAGACCGTTCTTACGCAGGTTTTTATCAATCAGTTATTGATGATATGAAAGCGCACGGAAAATTAGACCCAACAACAATGGGTTCTGTTCCTAACGTTGGTTTGATGGCTCAAAAAGCTGAAGAATATGGTTCTCACGACAAAACTTTCCAAGCTTCTGCTGAAGGAACAGTTGAAGTTCAGGACGAAAACGGAAACGTTCTTCTTTCTCAGAAAGTTGAAGCTGGTGATATTTTCAGAATGTGTCAAACTAAAGATGCTCCAATCCAAGACTGGGTAAAATTAGCAGTAAACAGAGCAAGACTTTCTGATACTCCGGCTATTTTCTGGTTAGATAAAGGAAGAGCTCACGACAGAGAAATGATCAAAAAAGTTGAAAAATATTTAGCTGATCACGATACAAACGGACTTGACATTAAAATTCTTGATGTAAAAGACGCAATGACGGAAACGTTGAAAAGAGCAAGAGAAGGAAAAGATACTATTTCTGTTTCAGGAAACGTATTGAGAGATTATTTAACTGACCTTTTCCCAATTCTTGAGCTTGGAACTTCTGCAAAAATGCTTTCTATCGTTCCATTGATGAACGGTGGTGGTTTATTCGAAACAGGAGCTGGAGGTTCTGCTCCAAAACACGTTGAGCAATTCTTGGAAGAAGGGTATTTGAGATGGGATTCTTTAGGTGAATTCTTAGCTTTACAGGCTTCTTTAGAGCATTTAGCACAAACTCAAGGAAATACAAAATCTCAGGTTCTTGCTGATGCATTAGACGAAGCAAATGCTAAATTCTTAGCAACTGACAAATCTCCTGCAAGAAAAGTTGGACAAATCGATAACAGAGGTTCTCACTTCTATTTGGCAATGTATTGGGCAGAAGCTTTGGCAAACCAAACTGCAGACGCTGAATTAGCTGAACAATTTGCTCCGGTTGCAGAAGCAATGCAGGAAAATGAAGAAGTTATCAATGCTGAATTGATCGGTGCTCAAGGTAAGCCTCAAAACATTGATGGTTACTTCAAAACAGATACTTACAAAACGTATGAGGCAATGAGACCAAGTACTGTTTTAAATGAAATTATTGACGGAATCTAATTTTCGAATTTAATATAAATTGAAAGCTCCTTTTTTAAGGAGCTTTTTTTGTTTTGTTAAACACGAATTGCGCTAATATTTTTCACAAACTACACAAAAATATGCGTGTAGTTTGGCATCTCGAAGAAGTTTAAGCGTAGTAATAGCGAAATATTTTTAAGTTTTGGCTAAAGCCGATCGTTATATTACAAAAATAAAGCGGGCTAAAGCCCGCTCCTATTGATATTGCTTAGTACAAAATTTGAAATTTATCAAAAAACTAATTCCTAATTCCTAATTCCTAATTCCTAATTCCTAATTAATCAAACATGCGCCTTTCTCCATTTAATCATACTTAAAATAAACAGTCCTAAAACTCCCATTATAAAATATCCTTCCGCAACTTCCAGTTGAATCTGAGGTCTAATGAGTGTTACAATTCCGTAACTGATTGCAGAAGTGAGGATAAACACTACTCCACCGGTCATTCCGCCTGCAAGTCCTGCAGAATTGGGGAACCTTCCGATACAATATGAGAAATAATTGTTAAAAATAAATCCGGCAGTTACGTGAATCACGAATGCAAAAGCAACCAGACTGTAAATATTATTTGAAAAATAAGAAGCAATAAACATCAAAACAATTAAAGATAATTGAATGAAGTTAGCATAACGAATTTTAGGCAGAAATGCTTTATTAATCAATGCTTTTCCTAAAAATCCACCCGCCATCCAAGCAAATCCAAGAATTAAAGAAACATAACCCGCAATGACTTCAGAATAACCCATTTTATGTTCGATGATGAAAGATCCACACAGATTAAAAAACATAATCATCGAATAGCTGATTCCGCACATGACCATTCCATAGAAAAAATCTTTAGCTTTAAACATCGAATCGTATTCTTTCAGCAAGAACTCAACATTGAAAGGATTTCTCTTCTTTAAAGTTTCACCAGAAAAAATCAATTCAAGAATTAAAAGAACCAAACTATATCCAGCTAAAACATAAAAATTAGACTGCCATCCGAAGATTTTCTGCAAATAACCTCCGATAAAAGGCGCAATAATCGGCCCGACTGACCAGACAATCGTCATAATGCTCAGATAATGTTTCCGCTCATCACCTTCATAAACATCCACAAAAAAAGCACGTTTGGAAACTACAGCAAATCCCGACAAAATTCCCTGCAATACACGCATTGCATAGATTACAAAAATATTCTGAGTGGTTGCGGTAATCAGAAAAGAAACAACAAACAGAGCCAAAGAAGCCATTGAAATTTTATACCTTCCAAAAGAATCAACAATACTTCCCGCAAAAAACTGCGTCAAACCATAACTGATTAAAAATATCGATAAAGTAAGCTGAATATTGCTTTCAGGTTGATGAAGTTCGGTCGCCATACTCGGCATTGAAGGCAGGTAAATGTCTGTTGCCAAACCTGACATCGGAATCATTGCAAAAGCAAGAATCGTTGCAATAAATTTATTTTTCTCTTTTAACATCCGCATGAAATTTTCAAGCGACAAAAGTCCGACTTTTTATTTGTTCAAGCGTATTTGTTTAGATCAATAATTCTGAAATAGTATATAATTAAATTCAATCGAAACCAATCTCTTTCTTCATAAAATTTCTGTATCTATAATTATAGTTTCACTCAATTTGCAAGAAAATATTTGATTGAAGATTTAATTTAAATCATTATAAATTAGTTTCATTTTCTTAAAATAATCTCATTTTAAAATATAAATTTGTAATTTTAAGGAAGAGTTTCACCAAAAGCATCAGAAATTATGGAAAGTATAAAGTTTGAAATTACACCTTACCAAGATGAATTGCAGTTATTAATTGATGGAAAAAAAGTCGGTTATATGTCGATTTCCGTTGATGGAAGACTGCTCAATGTTTATTACACCAAAATTGATGAAAATCTGGAAGGTCATGGTTACGCCAAACTTCTTTTAGATAGATTGGTAAGTTTTGCCGAAGAAAAAGATCTCATGATTGACCCTGAATGCGATTTTGTAAGACAACAGCTAGAAAATCATCCGAAAAGATATAAAGGAATTTGGCACGAATAAACTATTCCCACCAATTCTGAAAATGATACGATGTATTGTTTAAATCTACTTTTTCGCCGATTTTTGGAGTGAGAATCTGTAAATTTTTCTCTTTTCCAAGCGTCGTCACTTTTTGTAGTGGCTCATTCCAAGGATGTAAAGCCAAAGCAAATTTCCCTGAATGTACAGGAATAATATTTTTTGCCTGAATATCTAAACTTGCCTGAATGACATCTTCCGGCAAAGCGTGAATATATTTCCAAGCTGGATTGTACTGTCCGTTTTCCATGATTGCAAAATCAAATGGTCCGTATTTTTCACCAATTGTTTTAAAATGGGTGTCATAACCACTATCACCACCCAAAAATATCTTTTTCGTAGGCGTTTCGAGAACATAAGAGGTCCACAACGTTGTATTTCTTTGGAATTTTCTTCCCGAAAAATGTCTTGCAGGAGTAAACGTTATTTTAAAACCATCTTTTAAAGCGACAGTTGCGTCCCAATCTTCTTCAATAATCTGATCTTCAGAATATCCCCATCTTTCAAGGTGAGCTCCCACTCCCAAAGGCATAATTGCTTTTCCTATTTTCTCACGGATCGCTTTTACCGTTGGGAAATCTAAATGATCATAATGGTCATGTGTAATTACCAGATAATCAATATTTGGAATATCCTGAGGTTTGAACAAATCTGAACCCTCGAAAGCTTTATTGAAAAACTTAAAAGGTGAACCAAAAGTGCTTAAAACAGGATCTATCAGGAAAGAAACGCCGTCAATTTTTATGAAATAAGAAGAATGGCCCATCCAAATGAAAACATCTTCATCTTCAGAAATTTTATTTAAATCTGTATGAATCGCAGGAATTGCCTGTAAAGGTTTCAGCAACGGATCTTTTTTGCCAAATAAAAACTCAAGCATTACTTTTGGCATAGAAAAACCTTCAGCAATCTGCGGTGTAAAACTTTGATTCTGAAACTGCTTATCCTTATAATTCTTAGAATTGAGTATTTTTTCCAGACGTTTCCCTTTTGGTGCTGCGCCAAAAACTTCCTGAGACATTACAAAATAAGTGGCCGCAACAAGTACAGCGATCAATATAATTAAATAAATCATTATTAAAATTTGAAATTCAAATGTAAAAAACTTTCTTTAAGTTTACTACTCTTTCATCATTGACGCACGAAAATGAATTTTACTTTTTTTTCATTAATTATATTTAAAAGTTTTTAAATTCGTTTGTTAAAAAAACTACTTACTTTGAAATATTTTATATTCACTTTAATGATGTTAAGTTTTGCTTCGTGTACTTCAGTAAAAAAGTATAACGAACAGAGATTAAGCATAATTCCTCCTGAAAAACTGCGTCAGGATGTAGATTTTGCCTATCAAAAACTTCAGGAAATGCATCCAAATTTAAACTGGTATATTTCAAAAAAAGAACTTGATTTTAAATTTGACAGTTTAAAGTCGACCATCAACAAACCTTTAACTCCCACTCAGTTTTATTTTAAATTACAACCTGTTATCGCCCAAATCCGCGAAGGTCATTTATCATTGAAGATTCCGGCAAAAAGGTTTTCAAAAAAAGAAATTAAAGCTTTAAAAAACAAGAAAGGCCTCTTCGGAAGATTTGAATATCATGTAGAAGATGATCATTTGTATTTTATTGAAAATAAAGATTCTATTCAGAACATTAAACCCGGAACTGAACTTTTAAGTATTAATGATGTTCCTGTTTCAAATTATCTAAAAAAATACCGTGAGTTAATAAGCAGTGACGGTTACAACACCACTTTTTATTCTTATTATCTTAAGGATGTTTTCTTTAACTTTTTTGTTGCCGAAAAAGGAATAATGGACAGCGCAAAAATTGAAACTCTTTACGATGACAAAAAACAAACTCTGGTCTTAAAACGGGAAAGCAAAAACAAGCAAGAGATTGAAAAAGACAAGCTTGATAAAAAACGGACTCCCGAAAAAAAGATCAACGATTATGTTATTTCAACAAATTCTTACAATAGAAATTTAAAATTTTTAGATAAAGACAGCACCATTGCTTACATGAAAATCAAAAGTTTTTCGAGAACATTTTCAGATAAATTTTACAAAGAATCTTTTGCTAAGATTAAGAATGCAGAATCTTCTTATCTCATCATCGACATTCGTGAAAACTACGGCGGCTCGCTGTACGAAATCAATCAGCTCTATTCTTATCTCACTCCTGAACCGTTTGTTTTGATAAAACCTTCTCAGCTTACATCGAGAGTAACTCCGCTTAGAACTAACTATTTCAGAAAATCAAATCCGTTAGAATACACTCTTAAAAGTCTGGCTTATCCCGGTTATTTCTTTTATCAGGCTTTGAATGTTTACAAAGGAAAAGACGGCGTTGCCTATTATAAAATGAAGGAAAACAAACCGACAAAACCTAAAGAAAATGCTTTCAAAGGAAAAGTGTATGTTTTGATTAATGGCGGAAGTTTTTCGGCATCATCTGTTATTTCTTCTAAATTAAAATTTGACAAACGGGTAACCTTGGTTGGCGAAGAAACCGGCGGTGCGAATGACGGAACAGTTGCAGGATTTTACTCTTACCAAAAACTCCCTAATTCTAAAATAGATTTACCGATTGGATTGCTTTTAATACAGCCTAATATCACATTTGAAAATACAAAAAAAGGTGTTACTCCCGATGTGAAAATTGAGCAAAGCATGCAGGATATTATTGATCAAAAAGATTCGCAACTGGATTGGGTGAAAGCAGAAATTGAAAAAGAAAAAAGCTTCAAAATTGCAGATTGATGAAGAAGTTAATTAAATATTTAAAATTTATTGTCGTTTTAATCATTTCTTGGTTTGTAATCCACACCGTTTATATCGTAACTGATGGATTGGCTGATAACGGCGAAAAAGCAGACATTGCCATCATCCTCGGAAATAAAGTAAACGAAGACGGAACTTTATCTGCAAGACTTGAAAAACGTTTGGAAACCGGAATTGAACTCTACAAAAATCATCGTGTTAAAAAAATTCTTGTAAGTGGTGGTTTAGGTAAAGAAGGTTTTTATGAAGGGGATAAAATGAAAGAATTTCTAATCAGTAATGCAATTCCTGACTCTGCAATTTTTGTGGATAATTACGGCAATAACACAAGATTGACCGTTGAAAACAGTTTGAAATTTCAACAAAAATATAAGTTTAAAAGCATCATCGTTGTTTCGCAATATTTTCATGTGACCCGAACGAAGAAATTATTTAAAGATCAGGGTTTTGAAATTGTTTCAAGTGTAAGTCCGAGATATTTTGAATGGCGGGATTTGTATTCTATTTTGAGGGAATTTCCGGCTTATTATACTCAGTAGAGATTCAAAAATCTTAAAATAAAATTCTGTAGTTTTAGGATATGAAAAGTACATTTTTTTCCGTTCAGAAAAAGAGTTCAGAGCATTTTAAAAATATACTCAGTGATTCGATGTATCATATTTTCCTGTTTAGCGGAAACGGAAAAATCATGGTAGATTTTACAGAATATAATTTTACAGGAAAGACTGTATTTTTCTCTTCACCTTTTCAGAATATTCAAATTTTAAATGAAGAACAGATTGAAATTGAAGTTTTAAATTTTCACGGTGACTTTTACTGTATTGAGTTTCACAAAAAAGAAGTCGCATGCAACGGTTTACTTTTCAATAATATTTATCTTTTTCCGCATTTTTCGTTAACTGAAGAAGTTTATCAGGAGATTTCAGATTATTTTTCAAAAATTCAAGAAGTAGATTATCATGAAGAGTTTTCGGATTCGGTTTTGCAGTCATATCTTCAGTTAATTCTGGCTATTTCAAGCAGGGAAAAGAATAAATTGCTTCCAGATAAGGAAATTATCAAAGATGATTTTAATGAACTGAAATCATTTCAAAATCTTGTAGAAGAACATTTTATTTTAGAAAAAAACCTTTCTTTTTATGCGGATTTGCTGCATGTAACCTCAAATACTTTAAGCAAGAAAATCAAATCTAAATTTAATAAAACTCCTTCTCAGATTATTCAGGAACGCGTAATTCTTGAAGCCAAAAAACAGATTCATCTTACCCGGAAATCGATTAAAGAAATTGCTGTGGAACTCAATTTTAATGATGAATTCCATTTCAGCAAATATTTCAAAAAATATGTGGGGATTTCACCTACACAGTTCAGAAAAGAAACAGGAATCTCTATCGTGGCAGATTTATACAAATAACTTCCACAATCGTCCATTTCATTGGCTTTTGGTTCAGCATAACTTTGTGAAAAAATAAATTATGTTGGAACTTTTAGCAAATTCTCAGAAAAACTTCATTCACTTTTTAAGAATAAGCATTTTTATTGTAATGGCTTGGATTGGAGGCCTCAAAGCTTTTCAATATGAAGCGGAAGGCATCATTCCTTTTGTGGCGAATTCTCCTTTTATGAGTTTTTTCCTTCAAAAAAAAGTTTCCGATATTGATAATTACAAACTTCATAAAAATAAAGAAGGTGAAGTAATTCCTGAAAATATTCAATGGCACAAAACCAACGGCACTTATATTTTTTCTTATGCTTTAGGAAGTGTAATCTGCATCATCGGAATTTTGGTGCTTTTAGGAATTTTCTATCCTAAAATTGGAGTTTTAAGCGGAATTTTAACAGCTGGAATGTCGATAATCACGCTTTCTTTTCTTATTACAACACCAGAAACCTGGGTTCCGGATTTGGGTGGAAGTCAGCATGGTTTTCCTTATTTATCTGGCGTGGGAAGACTGGTTATAAAAGATATTATTATGTTGGGTGCAGGTTTGGTGATTGCTTCAGATTCTGCGAAAAGTATTTTGAAAAAAGAGTGATTGTATTTTTTAGGTTTCGGCGGCACCGAAGGTGCCGCCGAAACCTAAAAAAGCTCCCAAATTGGGAGCTTTCAATATGATTTTTTTTCAATTAATTGATATGTTCTACACTAAGGATTTCAATTTTTCTGTCTCCCTCCTTAAAAGGCCAGTCAATAACTTCACCTTCTTTATTTCCCACAATGGCCAATGCAATATCAGATAATACCGAATATTTTCCCTTCTTCACTTTTGCCTTGTCATCAGAAACAATCGTAAATTTTTGCGCTTGAGGATGTGAAGAATCTTTTATTTTTACTTCACAGTTGATCGTTACAATATCCTTTGGTAAATCACGACGCAATACCTGTTTTGCATTTCTCAGTTGCGCAAGAAGTACTTTCTCTTCTTCAGCCGTTGTTTTTTTTCTTCTTAAATGGTCTTTTATTAAATCATATACACCTGTGGTTAAAATAATCTGTTCTGACATAATTTTTATTCTTAAAAAATGAATTTCCGAATGCCGAATAATAGACTCAGACATAGCCCATAAAGCACAAAAAAATTGTGATAAGGTATGCAGAATACACATTCAGAAAAAATGAAATTGGGTGAAAAAACACTTAATAATGCCCTGTCCTGAGTCTCGACAGGGATATTAAATAAACTCTTTAGAATTTTTTAAAAATTTGTCATCATGCAGATACGACAAAGACAACGAAAGGGTAATCGAGGTATATTTTACCGGAAAAAAATACTTTGTTGTCATTTAATTGATATTGACACGAAGATACAACTTATAATTGATATTAAATAAAAGCTGCATCTTCGTTATGCATTTTCAGGATGTTCTTTATTGCTTCTTTTGCAATTCGCTCAAAAGATTTTCTATCTGGTTAACATATTTTCCATAAAAAATTTGGTACCAATACTTTGCTAGTAAGAAAAGACCAAAAAGACCAACAGCAAGCGTAGAAATAATCGTTGTAGCTGCCTGAAAATCGCTCAATGGTTTTCGGTGCGGAAGAAACTCGATAACGATAATCAACTCGCAAACCAAAAACGGCACAAATGAAAGCATAAAAGATAGATAATATTGCTTATTAAGGTCAAACTGGTACATTAAATCTTTCAGTGAATCAAAAGTTTTCATCATTGGATTGCCGATATTATTATACAATTTAAAAAACTTACTGAAGAAAAATGATACTACGATTACCATTGAAAACAACAATACCGTGATATAAAATTTAAACTTAAACGGAGCTTCGGGAATAGGAACCCAAACGATGAAAAACCCGAAAATTAATATTCCTAAGGTTGACCAAAATTCCATTCGCATATTTTTCCTGATTTTTTCTAGCGGAAGATTGATTTTATTTTTATGTTCAATGCTGATTTCAGGTGTTTCATCAGAAACATCATCGTTCCATGCGTTTTTAAGGTCATCTATATTCATAATGTTTGTTTTTTATTTTGGGTTTCGGGTTTCGAGTTTCGTGATTCGTGATTCGTAGCACATTCTATAACACGTAACTCGCATCTCGAACCTAATTATTATTTAAAATATCTTTCAGTTTGTTTTTTGCGCGATTCATTTTTACTCTTACATTTCCTTCAGAAATCCCCATCTGTTCGGCAATCTCTCTTCCTGAAAAATCTTCGAGATAATAAAAAATAAATGCTTTATCGATAGGGTTTAGCTGATGAATGGCTTTATACATTTCAGCAAGTTTCTCTTCTTTTTCGTGATCATATTCATCCTCTGCAATTTTATAATTCGAAAAATCTTCATTGGCTATAAAACTTCTTTTCTTTTCAGATTTCAGGAAAATAATCGCTGTATTGAGCGCTATTCTGTACAGCCAGGTTGAAAATTCACTTTCACCTTTAAAATTCGGATACGCTTTCCAGACCTGATACGTAATCTCCTGAAAAAGATCATCGCGGTCATCTTTATCATCCATATACATTTTAGAAATCTTAAAAATGATTCCTTTATGCTTTTCAATTTTGGTAATAAATTCTTGTTGTGAGGTCATGGTTTCTTTACTCTCTGTGGAGTTAGTATATCATTGAAATAATTGTTACAGTTTTAAGCAAAAAATAATAGTGGAAATTTAATCAAAAAAAACAGATACCACATTTTCAGAACAAAACCTTTCGTGGCGCAAAATTTGTGTTTTATATTGAACACCAAAAAAATATAAATATGCCTTACCTTACAAAACAAGACAGCAAAAATTTTGAACTTTATTACGAAGATTTCGGTTTCGGACAACCGATTATTTTAATTCACGGTTGGCCGTTGAGCGGAAAATCTTGGGAACTACAGGTTCCTGTACTTTTAGATCTAGGATACAGAGTGATCACTTACGACCGAAAAGGTTTCGGAAAATCGTCTCCGACTTTAGATGGTTATAATTATGACGGATTGGCTGCGGATTTACACGAGATTATCACTCAATTAGAATTAAAAAACGTCATCCTTTTCGGATTTTCAATGGGTGGTGGTGAAGTTGTACGTTACTTAACCAATTATGGTTCAGAAAATGTAGATAAAATAGCTTTGATTTCGTCCATCATTCCTTTGGTAAAACAGAAAGATGATAATCCACATGGAGTTTCTGAAGAAGAATTGTATGGAATTTTAACCAGTTTAAAAACTGACAGAGTCACTTTCTTGGAAAGTTTCCATAAAAACTTCTACAATTACGGATTACTTTCTCAAAAAGTAAGTCAGAAACAACTAGATTTTGATTGGAGTATTGCTTCTCAAGCGTCCCCAATTGCAACAATAAAATGTGCTGAAAGTTGGGCAAATACAGACTTCCGACCAGAGTTAGTAAATATAAATGTAAAAACCCTGATCGTACATGGTGATGACGACCAGATTGTACCAATAGAAACGGCAGGAAAACAAGCTGCTGCTGGGATTGTTGATAATGACTTCATCATAATCGAAGGTGCCCCTCACGGACTTAATATAACACATGCAGATCATCTAAACCATGCTTTAGCTGATTTCTTAAAGGATAATTAAGCTTATAACAGCATATATGAAAAACAGCAGCAAAATAATTGCTGCTGTTTCACAATACAAAAAAATTTAAATAATTGATGAGATAAAATTTATCATCTAAATTAGAGATTTACTCAACAATTATTTTCTTCGAAACAATTTTTCCATTTATGTTAATTTTCAATATGTAAGCAGCTGCCTGTACTCCGCTTATATTAATTTTGTTTATTCCTTTTTCTAGTTTTTCAGATGTTTTAATCAACTTACCAGAAAAATCATATATTTCATAAGTTACATTTCCTTTGAGACCAGACTCAATGGTAAATTGGCCATTAGTAACCGGATTTGGATAGATTTTAATATCTTGTATATCAGACTTAGTTGCCTCATTCACGGCTAAAAAGGTAGCACAATTGCCCAGCCCTACCGCACACCAGGCATTTTCTACCTGCTGTAATTCATTGGAACCTGCACCATAAAGATCAATGGCAGCTTGTTTCGAAGCAGTATATGCATTAATATAACCGCTATTTGCGGTAAGATAAGTTGCTAAAGTTCTATACGCTATTTTTTCTGCTTTCTGAATTGTAATTCCTGTTACATTAAACGCGGTTCCTAGATCATTAGTTCCAGAACCTCCTACAGATAATAAATAGAACCAATGGTTCCCTACTCCACTATTTGTATGTACCCCGCCCTTATCATTACTGTTGTCATATGGGGGTACTGGCGTAATCCAATAAGTTCCTCCATAAGTATCTGGTTGTTGAGACCCCAAGATAAAAGATCCGGAATTAGGATCAGACATACTTCTTATAAATAAACCTAAAAGAGGGTGGTTAGGAATTCCCTCTCCAATATTCCAGTTTGGAGAAATTCCTGAATAGAATTCTATTGCAGTCCCAAACATATCTGCAAAAGATTCATTTAAAGCTCCTGATTCTGCTTGATATGCCAAATTAGCAGTTCTACCCACCATCAGGTGGGAATATTCATGTCCGGCAATATCTAATGCTACAAAGGGATTAAAAATACCTGACTGCCCATCGACTAAACCGTTTCCATAAATCATAGCAACAATTCCTTGAACATCTAAAGCAGCAGCATTATCTCCTTGAATGGGAGTATTAGGCGTATTAAAATTAATATTATAATAATTTCTGATGATGGAACCATTACCATCATAACTGTTTCTATTATGTCTATCAATATAATAATCTTTTGCTTTTTCCATCGCCCAATGAACTTCTACAGCAGGTTTAGTATTCGTACCCATATAATTAGCTGTATTGCTTGTATATTCGGCAATATTTCCCGTTAAACCAGTGGATGCGGTTCCATTACCATCCCATCCGGTTCCATCTAATGTATGAATATTTCTAGCATTATCTTTTAAACGGTAAGCTCCATTGTAGGAATCTACAGTAATAGATTGATTACCTTTATAATAAGTTGCACTTGTAGATGGAGCATCTACCAACGGACTAATAAAAAATGTTTTGCTAATCGAAGACACTTTATTTAGTGGAAAAACATTGTTAATTTTTGGCGCTATATTATGATTATGAATTTTTTCTAATTTTTTTACAACTTGTTTTGTAGTATTATCTACATAATACATAAATCCTTGTAAAGTTTTTAAAGATAGTGCACTGATTTGTGAAACCAAATGTAATTCAACACCTTTACCTGAATATACTTTCGTAATTACCTGGTCAAATTCATCGAAAGTTACGTTGGGGGTCTTCATATCTGCATTTACAATATTCTCTACTTCAGATTGGCTAAGAGGCTGTTTAATAGAAAAGCTTATCTCGTCAGAGAGTTCACCATTAACAAAAGTTATTTTATTATCTTTTTCGTGAATCAATACTAATTCATCAGCAACTTTTACATCTTTATAATAATGCTGATAAGAAGAACGTTTAAATCCTAAATCATCAGTTGAACTTGTAACAAATTTAAAAGTATGGTCATTATTAGTTCCTAACCATTCACCAAAATGATTAATCAAAAAATCAGATGAAATATTCTTTCCGCTAAAACTGGCGTGAAAATTACCCATACCTGAAGTTCTAGATATTCTAGGTAAATTTTGAACAGAATTTTCTGTGTTTCTAAGGCTATGATCCTGTGCGTTTATGAAAGACGGAGCTAAACCACCCAATACAAAAACAAAGCTCAAAGATTTAATAAGTATAACTGTTTTTTTCATAATATTTTTGATTAATTCTAACAGTTAGTATAAAAAAAACAAAAATGTTACAAAAAATTTTCAAATTAATTCAATCTATTTAAAGTCTTTAGTAAAATATTTAAATCTATGAAATTGAGTTTAGCTCCAATTATAATTATAATTAGGAGAATAATCAGAAGGAATAAAATGATTGCTACATAACAAGAAAAAAACCAGACTATAGTATTAATAATATTTCCTTTAATACCATATTTTTTAATTAAATATCTTTGTGATCTTTCAAACCATGTATTGGTTTTATTATTTCTAGGTTTCAATTCCACTCCATTTAGTTCATCAACAATGTGTATAACATCCTGAATGTACTTTCCGTACATATAATAAATCCAATATTTTATAATGAAAAATATCAGCAAAATACTTATCAAAAGGCTTATCCCAAAAATGGCAACATGATATTCTGTATCAAAATGAAAGCTGATCTTAATAAGAGACATCATTAATGCCAAGGGAATATAAGAAATATAATACGCAAGATAAATTTCCTTAGAAACCAAAAGCTGAGTTTTTAGATTGAATAGATCATAATTGGTATTAATGCTATTTTTGGTAAGCAATTTATACAACTTGATAAATCTGGAATAAAAATAAATAATAAACCCAAACGACAAAATAACTTCAAAAACGGAAATCGTTTTGATATTTGAATCGTTTGTTGTAAATGGAAAACCATATAAAATACCCGGTAATGTGACAATCATTATCCAGAATTCAGTTTTCATATTGATTCTTATCATTTCCAGCGGAGAGTGAATTTCATCTTGTTTTTCCAAAGAAATTTCCGGTGGAGTATTTTTATTGTCTTTATTCCAAAGTTTTTTTAAATTATCTAATTCCATTTTCTAAACTTTTACATTAAACAGATTTCTGTTTTTCAATAATCTCTTTAAGTTTTGCCTTAGCGCGGTTAAGTTTTACCCTAACATTTATTTCTGTAATACCCAATTGACGAGCAATTTCTTTACCCGTAAAATCTTCCAGAAAGAAAAAAATAAGTGCTTTATCAATAGAACTGAGTTGGTGGATGGCATCATACATCAATTTCATATTTCTGTCGTCTTCATCATTATAACTTTCATGGTATACAGAGAGATTTTCTATACTTTGATAATGTATAAAACTACGCTTTTTCTCGCTTTTGAGGAAGACGATGGCCGTATTTAGTGCAGTTCTGTATAGCCAAGTAGAGAAATCGCTTTTCCCAAGGAATTCACTATATGATTTCCATGCCTGATAGATGATCTCCTGATAAAGATCATTCTGGTCATCAAAATTATCCATATACATTTTAGAAATCTTGAAAATCACTCCTTTATGCTTTTCAATTTTTTCTAAAAACTCTTGTTCCAGTAATGCCATTTTATTACTCTGAACAGTTAGTATCATTTTCTGCCAAATGTTACATTTTTTAACAAAATCAATCGATTTCAATTAAAAATCCACAATGAATAAAACAAATTCATTGTGGATTAACTGATCTTTTAAAAGTAAAAACCTAACTTAAAAAATATAATCTGTACTCAAAAAATTAGAATCGTGGTCTCTCACAATGGTATTCAACAATTCTTTATTAGAATCTGTAATTTTTGCAGCCACCAAAGAACGGATGGAGAACGAACGAAGCGCATCAAAAACAGAAAGTGTACCTTCTGCGCTGTCTTTTCTTCCTGTGAAAGGGAAAACATCTGGTCCACGTTGAGCTTGGCAATTGATATTCACTCGGCTCACCAGGTTTACAAAAGAATCAATTAATTTCGAAACTTCCAGAGCATCTTCGCTGAAAATACTCACTTGCATTCCGTGGTCTGCATTCACCTGATAATCGATGGGTTCTTCAATATTGTCAAACGGAACTACCGGAATTACCGGACCAAACTGCTCCTCATGATACAATTTCATCTCATTATTCACAGGATAAACAACTGCTGGAAAAACAAAAGATTTTTCGGTAGATCCACCATTTTCATTGAGAACTTTTGCTCCTTTTGCTAAAGCATCCTCAATACATTCTTTTAAATAAGAAGGTTTATTGACTTCTGGAAGCGGAGTAATTTTCACTTCTTTTTCCCAAGGAAGTCCAGGTTTTAAAGCAGAAACAGCTGCCGTTAATTTCTTAGTAAATTCTTCAGCAACCTCTTTTTGAACGAAAATCAATTTCAAAGCGGTACATCTTTGTCCGTTGAAAGAAAGCGCCCCGAGAATAATTTCACTTACAGCAATGTCAAGATTCGAATTTTTAGTTACAATTGCTGCGTTTTTTGCATCTAAACTTAAAATAGCTCTTAAACGGTTGACTTTCGGATGTAGTTTTTTCAATCCATTTGCTACTTTACTTGAACCAATAAATGCTAAAACATTTACTTTTCCGCTTTCCATTATTGGAGTGATAATTTCTGAACCTTTTCCGTATAAAGTATTGACTGTACCTTTTGGAAAGGCTTCTTTAAATGCTTTTAATAAAGGATAATGTGCTAAAACACCATGCTTCGGAAGTTTAAACAAAATTGTATTCCCCATAATTAAAGCAGGAATTAATGTGGTGAAAATCTCGTTTAAAGGATAATTGAAAGGTCCCATACTCAAAACTACACCAAGAGGTGCTCTTCTGATTTGAGCAATTGTTCCTTCGGCTTGTTGAAAACGTGAAGATTCTCTATCTAAATCTTTTAAGGCATCAATAGTTTGGTTGATGTAATCTACTGTTCTGTCAAATTCTTTGGTGGAATCTGGCAAAGTTTTTCCAATTTCCCACATCAGTAATTTGATAATCAAATCACGCTCTTTAATCATAAAATACACAAATTTCTGCATGCATTTTATTCTTCCTTCCACAGACATTGTTGGCCATTCTCCCAATCCGTTATCATAAGCTTTTACTGAAGCTTCCAAAACTTCCATTGCTTCTTTCGGACTAATATTCGGAATGCTTCCTAATAGTTTTCTTTTTAAACCATTTTCTGTTTTAATGCAAACCGGTGAATAAATTTCGGTGACATCTCCCTTCCATTCTACCAATTCTCCGTTGAGGAGATATTCTCGTTGATGGATTTCGGGAACTTTATATTCTTCAGGAATTTCGTTTTCAGATTTGAACAGATTATGGAATGAAGTTTCATTGACTGAGCTCATAAATTGTATATTTTAATAGTTTGGAAATTTGAAAGAATAAAGTTAGCCGTAAAAATCTGTTTTAAAAAGAAACAACTCATAGATTTACTCTAT
Organism: Chryseobacterium mulctrae; assembly: GCF_006175945.1. Classification (NCBI taxonomy): domain Bacteria; kingdom Pseudomonadati; phylum Bacteroidota; class Flavobacteriia; order Flavobacteriales; family Weeksellaceae; genus Chryseobacterium; species Chryseobacterium mulctrae. Next base: position 608,930 of record NZ_VAJL01000001.1, read on the forward strand.
TTGATGGGTGTTTGAATGAAAATTAATATTGAAAATCATTTCGTCAGCTCAAGGATTTTATCAAGAAATTACATAAAAATTTCTCGATACGATTTTTTCAAAATCTACTCGAAATGAAGAGGTTTCGTGTACCGATTAAAATGAACATTTTTTAAAATAAAAAACTCAGCAAAAAAGCTGAGTTCAATTCTATTTTTCTGTTGATTTTAATGCCCAGAAAACAAGCAATGGCTGCATAAATAATCGGGCTAATCTCTTTCCGTCGGTATTTAAGCCGAAACTGTCTCGATCATTTTTATATTGTGCAATATTTCCTGGAAAAACTGCCGTAAAAAAAGTTCCTGCAATTTTACCAACTATCAATTCGTATTTTTTAGGAGTCGCAATAATAGCAGTTCCTAAAGCAATCTCTGCAACTCCTGAATAAACAACGGTATCATCTTTTTCAAGTGGAACCCAATCGGGAACCTGTGCTTGGAATTCTTTTCTTGCAAATGTAAGATGACCTATTCCTGCGGTAATTAACATCGCTCCAAGACCGTATTTTGCGATGGTTTTGATGGTGTCTGATTTCATAATGTATATTTTGTGATACAATAATGAAGTCAAGAATGATTCCAATCTGATATTTATTTTTCTTAAAATTTTATTTCTTCTTTCTAAATTCTTTTTTCAGTTTAATAATGACGACTCCATTACGCGCCTTAGTTCCGTACAGTGCAGTTGCCTGAATTCCTTTGATTATTCATTTTCTTAATCTTATTAGGATCAAAATCTTTTAAGGTTTTAGCTTCCACAATTTCGCCATCAATTACCCATAAAGGTTCGTTATTTCCCTGAATGGATGAAGGTGCACCTCTTCCCATTATTGGAGGTGAAGAATATGCATTATTTTGATTAATTACTAAAGAAGCTATTTGCCCTTGAAGATTGGCAAGAGCTGAAGTCTTTATTGAATCTTTTTCCTGAGCATTTACAGAAACAATTCTGCCGGATGTTAAGATAAAACCAATAGCAAATTTTGAAAATAGCGAGTTGATTATTGAATACTGCATATTTCTATTAAGTTGTGATTCATAAAAGTTTCCGCAGATATTTTGAGACGAATGATCAGAAAAAAAATCTAAAATTTCATCATCAGAATCATTCGTAAAATCTCTGACAGTTTTTGAGCAAACCGCACAGAATCTTCCTTTTTCTTGAGATGTCATTGTTTCCCATTTTTTATGACAAGGCTTTGGTAAAATGATTTTCATGGTCTCTTTTTAATTAAAGATGCAGTGTTGAGTAAAAAGGTTGGAAAGTGTTTAATATTTAAATGAAAATAATACTGTTTTTTACCTTTTGATAAAAAAATAAGTTTGCACTAACCGTTTTTTTAGCAAGCCATTCAAAATATAAAACTCAGTTTTTTGTTATAAATTTAACTTTTGATTAAGAAATTTCACTTAAAGAAATCAACAGAAAGAAAAACAACATGACAGAAGAAGTAATTTATAGACAGGAAACACAGGATGATTTTCAAGAAGTATTTGAACTTAACGGTAAAGCTTTCGGACAGCAGAATGAAGCGAAGTTAGTAAATGCTTTAAGAAATAATCTGAATGTTTTTATTCCCGAACTTTCTATTGTTGCTATAAAAGACAACGCAATTATTGGTCATATTTTGTTTACTAAAATCAATATAAAAAATGATGATAAAACTTTAAATGAAAGTTTAGCACTTGCTCCAATGGCTGTATTACCCGAATTTCAAAAAAATGGAATTGGCGGTCAATTAATCAGACGTGGTCTTGAAACGGCAAAACAATTGGGTTATCAATCGGTAATTGTTTTAGGACATGAACATTATTATCCAAAATTTGGATTTGAACCTGCTGAAAAATGGAATATCAAAGCACCTTTTGACGTACCTTCAAATGTATTTATGGCTATTGAATTGGTAAAAGGTAATCTTGAAAATATCTCGGGAACCGTAATTTACCCAAAAGAATTTGAAACTGTATAATCAAATTTCTAAAGCTAACTTCACTTCAATATAAATTTTAAATTATGAAAAATCAGAATTTACTTAGAATGGACAATGTCGGAATTGTGGTAGAATCCCTCGACGAAACGATTTCTTTTTTTCTTGAACTTGGTTTAAAGCTAGAAGGAAGATCAATGATTGAAGGCGAATGGGCAGGTCGTGTTACGGGACTTGGCAATCAATCTGTAGAAGTTGCTATGATGGTGACACCCGATGGAAACAGCCGGCTGGAACTTTCGCTATTTATTAATCCGAAAGTAATTGAAGATCATCGCAACGCTCCCGTAAATGCTTTAGGTTATTTGCGTGTTATGTTTGCCGTTGCAGACTTAGACGACACGCTCGACAGACTTTATAAACATGGCGCCCAACTTGTAGAAGAAGTTGTTGATTACCAAAACGTTTATAAGCTTTGTTACATTCGTGGACCTGAAGGAATTCTTATTGGGCTGGCTGAAGAAATTAACAAAAAATAACTTTGAAAATTCTGTAAAAGTGTTTGATAAAAAGGAATTTGAACTGGCTTTTCATTATCATTATATTTTATGATTTTATTTATATTTGAAAATCTAAATTAAAGCAGTCAAAAAAATAAAACAAATGAAAGAAGAAAATATCAATAAACTAAACTCTTTATTCTCAAACTTAAAATCAGAAGATCAAAAGCTGAAAGAAAGTCTTGAGAAGAAAAAAAGTGAAGACGATTTATTTATTGAAGGTTTTAAAACGCTGTGCAAGAACTTTATCGATCCTAAAATGCAGGAATTCAGAAGAATGCTCAGACAAAACGGATTTGGCTGTAAAGTTTCATTTAATGAAGAAATTAAAAATGGTTTAGGGATTAATGCTCAAACCAATATCAAACTTCAGATTTCAAGAAATGTAGATTCTAATTTTTATGCGAATGATAAGTTTCCGCATATTATGTTTGTTACCGATAAAAATCTAAAAAGAATCGTTGTACATCAGGATACCATTTTTCAAAATGGTACAGGAACCGCTGCTTTAAAAGAGCAAAATTACACGCTTGAAAGTCTTCATGAAGATGATATAGAAAAAGAAATTCTGGAATCTGTAGAAAATATTTTAGTGAATAAATAACCTATTTTACGGCAATTTGTTTATTAATCTCCGCCATCTATTCCATTAAATTCTCTGGTTGAATAATGCAGGAACAGTAAAATCAACAGATCATCAACAGATTCGTCTGCTTCGATATGAAAAATCGGATCTTTAAACCATTTTTTCACCCTCCATATTTTGACAAGAACTTTTCCTTTTTCAATTATCGTGCTGATTCTTCTAAATTTAAAATAATAAATTCTTACATCCTGTCCCGACTTGATAATTCTGTCTTTTCCAAAGTCTGTAAAATAAATAATGCGTTTGGCGAGACTCAACTCAACGTCATTTTTCATAAAACCTACATTTTTTATCTCATAAACTTGAGATTGATATTCTATGCATTGATGCAATATAAATGATCTGGTTTCGTCTGTAATTCTACCAATTTCCTGTTGGTTTTCAGAATTTAAAACGAAATGGTTTTTGTGATATTGAGCGGTATAATTTTTCAAAAGGTGAATGTGTTTAATCGGAAAATGATCTTTCGTTTTGATCAATAAAAATTATTTTTTCTGAAATTCCACATTAGAAACCAACATAGAATCATTTAATGTTGCTAAAAAAGCTAATAAATCCTCCTTTTCCTGAGAATTAAAAACAATCGGTTTTTCTAATTGTTTCGCTAAAGTTGGGCTTTTAACGATTCCTTTTTCATAATGTTCCAAAACTTCATTTAATGTTTTAAATCTGCCATCATGCATATAAGGATAAGTGTAAGCAAGATTTCTCAAACTAGGGATTTTAAACATCATCTTATCAGCCGATTCAAAAGTTTTGTTCCATTTTCCGTAATCTTTTAGTTCGGAATTATAGGATAGTCCATTATTGGCAAATTCATACGTTGAAAACAGAGGTTCAGAATGGCATGAACTGCAATTTCCCTTAAACAATTGATAGCCTTTATTTTCGGAAGCAGTAAATTTTGCTTTCCCTTGTTTTACTTTATCATATTTAGAATTCGCAGAAACAATGGTAAGTTGGAATTGTGAAAGTGCTTTCATCACACGTTCAGAAGTTGCTAAACTGTCTCCAAAACTTTTGTAAAAAAGCGTTTTGTATTCTTTGGACTGATTGAGTTTGCGAACAACAACATTAATATCTTCACCCATTTCTTTTGGATGATTAATCGGCGCTAAAGCCTGAACATCGATATTCACAACAGAACCATCCCACATAAATGTTTTTTGCCAAGCCAAATTGAAAATCGCAGGAGAGTTCCGGTCTCCAATTCCGTCTTCAATCCCTTTGCTTAAATGATTTCCGGCATGTGAAAAAGCCTGATTCGACAAATGACACGAAGAACATGAAATTGTATGATCTCTCGATAAAATAGGATCATAAAATAGCTTTCTTCCCAAGTCGACAGTAGATTTTTTTAAAGGGTTTTTCTTAAAATCATAAACAGGTTTCGGAAAATAATTCGGATAAATCAATTGCAAATCCTGAAGACCGTAAAATGCCATCAGAATAAATAATGATAAAAAACTTAGCGATTTAAATTTAGAATACACGAGAAAATTGATTAGGATAATTAATCTTCATTTTGAAATGATTATTCAGTACTTTTTTAAGCGATACTAATTAATTCTACAAATGAAAATACCTCGGATCAGGATATTGAAACTCAAAATTCAACTCTTCAATTAATTTGTTTGGAGAAATCGTTCTTCCAATCTCTATTCTTTCACCAGAATAAGGTAAATCTTTCTGAGCATTAATTACTTCCTCTTTGTTGGGATGAATTGGCGCAACCACATTGTACACTTTAGATTCAGAATGATTGTCCAGCATTTTTTCTACTACCGAACAAATATCTGCATAATGAATATGATTCACCAACCTTTCTAAATTTGAAATATTATAATTCTTTAAAAGTCGCTGATCTCCCATTAATCCGGCCAATCTCAGAACATTCGCCTTTGGAAATTGATGCAAAATGAAATTCTCACTTTCTACCTTTTCTGCAGGTTGATTATCTTCTGTGAAATCTTTGTCAATCTGAGGATAAACTCCCGTTGAGCTCATTAAAAACAATTGACCTTTATAATCTCCAAGAAATTCCAAAAGATTCTGCTGTTTTTCTTTCATAGAGACTTGTGCTCCTCTAATTCCTGAAAACGGAACGGTAATAATTACCGCATCTAATTGTGGTAAAACATCCCAAGTTGATATTGCTTCAGATGGATGATCAGGAAAATCAACCAATGTTGGATGATAACCTTTTGATTGTAGTTCTTTTATTTTAGATTCGGACGTCGTTGTTGCGAAAATTTCATATTGATTGGATAATCTTTCTGCAATATGATTTCCGAGCCAGCCACAGCCAATAATTCCTAGTTTTTTCATGTTTAGTTTATTAGATTGTATTATTGTGGGGTTAAAGATTTGCTATTTTCGTTGGAGGTTTCATTATTCCACTCTCTTATTTCAATCGTTTTAGCAATCACTAAAAGCTCTTCCGGTGTGAATCTTTTTTCTTTTAGTTTCTTGAAAAAAGTAGGTTTCTTAATTCCTGATTTCTCAATAATATAAGACATTTTGAAAGGAGAGTTTTTCAAAATCTCATCAATGTTATTAAGAATATCGATATATTCTTCTATTTCTTTTGTCATTATTTTATGTTTTTTAATACCTTTTATTGATACAAATATAATCAATTTATGATTCTAAATTATAGAAATGAATATCAAAAACATTGAATATCTTTGAGTTTGTCATCATTTTTTTTATTCCGTTTGTCATCCTGAAAGGATCTCAACCAAATCTAATTTCCCCTAATTCTGCACTAATCGTTATAGAGTCTGCAAATTTGCGGTAAGCGGATGATTGGAAATTACAGGATATTTTCCTGATTGGATATTGTTGAGAATTCTCTGAGCCAAAGTTGCAAGATCTTTAGTGCTCAGTCTGACTAATGAAATTTTCATCTTTTAAAATGTGTTTTAATTATTAATTATTCATGAAATAACTAAAACAAATATAAATAATTCTGCATTTTGTTTAAAACATTTTGTGGGAAATAAAATGCAGTTGCAAGAAGTTCCCCGCAACTTGTGAGAGACTTCCTGCAATTGCACGAGGTTACAAACAAGCTTGTTTTAGATAAAATGCAATTGCATGAAGTTATAAACAGGGGTGTTTTAAACAAAATGCAGATGCAGGAGGTTTATTTTAAGGATGATATAATGTTAGGAGGTGTGAGTTAGAGTTTAAGTAAGTCGTAATTATTAGATTACGGAAATCCGTAATTTTTATTAAGTTAAGCTATATACTTTTGAGAAAAATAACATTATGACATTAAAGTTCAAAACATCAAATGCAAATGATTTCAAAAATGAAATTATAAAACTTATTAACGAAGGAAAGTTGTCAACATGGGAAATATTAACAATAAATAGTACAGAATATTTGAAACATACTGGGCAGTGGGGAGAGAAGGGAGCTATAAAACTAACAAAAGATAATGACAATAAATATCTGACATCACAAGTTTTTAAGTTTGATAGTTACACTGGGAAAGTTGAAGATTTTGAAGGTTATTATCTTGGACGATTTTGCGAACTAATTTTTGTAAACTTTCCTAAGAAATTTTCATCTATTGACAAGAACTAATTTTTAAATTAAAAAAAAAATGAAATATCAAGTACACGATTTAGGTCAATTAAGTGGTGGAGAAATAGTTGAAGTGACTTTAGCAGGAACTGCTGCAAATGTTAAACTCATGGACATCTCAAACTTTTCAAATTATAAATATGGAAAAAATCATAAATATTATGGAGGATATATAAAGCATTCTCCTTATCGAGTTTCAGTTCCAAATTTTGGAAGATGGTATATAACGATAGATTTAGGAGGCTACTCAGGAACAATACGCTCTGCCGTAAAGATTATTAAATAATTAATAAATTATGAAGATCAACTTCACAGAAGATTTTTTTAGTTACTAGATTAAATTTTATGTATTAAACTAATAAATATAAAAACAATGATAAGATGTCCAAAATGTAATTCAGAGCAAATCACTTCACAAAAAAAAGGATTTGGATTCGGAAAAGCCATAGCAGGAATTTTTGTTGCTGGACCATTAGGATTAGTAGCCGGTACTGTTGGAGCAAATAAAATTCAAATACATTGTTTAAATTGTGGAAATAAGTGGCTACCTAATAAATCAACTGGTGTTTCGAATGAAAGAATCACCACAGCACTCCCTATTAAAAAGAAAAAAGGTCCTCATAACTTACCAAAAGAAAAAACAGAAGAAGAAAGGAGAAGAGAAATTTATGAAAAAACTGGGTTATCTGCATCGGATCCAAAGTTTGGAAATTTTAGAAAAACTAAAAAACTTAATTAATCTATACAAATAAAAGCAAAAACCTGCCTCACAGCAGGTTTTTCCATACTTTCTAAGGTTTTTTGAAAATGAATATTTCTGCGTTATACTTCGCTGGTGCGAGCTTCAAGCTCGTGTCTTAAACTAAATTGAATGAGTGCGAGGAAGATGTTCGCACCAATGCGGAGAGACACACTCCATTCAATTTTGACCGGAGTCGTATACGTGATTATATGTTGTGTTGTTAATTCGGATTGAACTGAATATTGAAATTCTTTAAATAATCCTCTATTGGCTCCATTCCCATTTCTTTTCTTCTTTCGTTCACCGTTGCAGGATTTTCTAATTTATACAATTTACCATTTTTTATTTGTGAACCATATATTTGAGGTTTTCCTTCGTCCATTAAAATCCTGTCTTTCATCAATGCGTACTGTCCTTTAGATAAGTCTCCATTTTTAACCGCTTTCTCTATTTTCGGAAAATATTTTTTTCTGATTTCTTCGGTACTATGTTGCAATCCCAACCAGATTGCATCCATATGTTTTTGATCCACCTCCTTTAATGTTGGCATACCACACTTTTCAATAATGCTGATCACTAATTCCTGATTCCTATGATCTTCTTTAGCGTATTTGATGGGTTTATTTGCTTTTCTAATCCTTTGGTCACTTTCTAAAACTTCGCTCAGGATTTGACGTTTTTTGCTACAATCGACTTCAATAATATCTACTGAACCTACATAGACAAATTTATTCCTATTCATATAAAGGAATATTGATATAATTAAAACAAGAGCGGTTAATATGCTGAATACTATTTTTTTTATTTTCATTTCTATTTTTGGGTCATATTCCAAAATAAGTTGACCATTTTTGGTTAAAAATTAATTGCTCCCAAAAGTAGGAATTATTTTTAAGTGTCGGAATAAAGTATGGATAATTTTTTCCCGATCTCGCGGATTTGCATTCCGCGAGCAAAAAATCAAAGCACGGATTAAAGATCCGCGCTATCATAAATATAAAAACCTGCTGTGAGGCAGGTTTTTATATTTCAATACAATAACTTCTCGATACGCTTTTTTCAAAAGCTACTCGAAGTGACGGATTGCTTTATCATTTTCAAATTCTAAAATTAAAAAAGACTCTCATCCACAAAATTTGGCAACGTCACTTTCAAATTTGGTTCCACTTCCATTGCTCTTTTGATAGCGAAAACAGCGCCTTCATTTCTTGCCCAGCTTCTTCTGGAGATTCCGTTGTTGACATCCCAGAAAAGCATTGATTTTAATCTTCTGTCGGCATCGTCGCTTCCATCCAATAGCATTCCAAAACCACCGTTGATCACTTCGCCCCAACCAACGCCGCCTCCATTGTGAATGGAAACCCAAGTCGCTCCACGGAAACTGTCACCAATCACATTATGAATCGCCATATCTGCCGTAAATCTCGAACCGTCATAAATATTGGAAGTCTCTCTGTACGGCGAATCTGTTCCCGAAACATCGTGATGATCTCTTCCCAAAACTATCGCTCCAATTTCTCCATTTTTAATGGCTGTGTTGAAGGCTTCTGCAATTTTCATTCTTCCTTCCGCATCGGCGTACAAAATTCTCGCCTGTGAACCAACCACCAATTTATTTTCCTGTGCCCCTTTGATCCACTGAATATTATCCTTCATTTGCTGTTGGATTTCTTTAGGAGAATTTTGGATCATTTCCTCTAAAACTTGGCACGCAATTTCGTCTGTTTTCTGCAAATCTTCAGGTTTTCCGCTTGTACAAACCCAACGGAACGGTCCGAAACCATAATCAAAACACATTGGCCCCATAATATCCTGAACATAAGAAGGGAATTTAAACTCTCTTCCCAACGTTGGATTTTCAGACATTACATCGGCTCCGGCTCTTGAAGCTTCCAATAAAAATGCGTTTCCGTAATCGAAGAAATACGTTCCTTTTTCTGTATGTTTATTAATCGCTGCAGCGTGTCTTCTTAATGTTTCCTGAACTTTTTCTTTAAATAATTCAGGGTTTTCTGCCATCATCGTGTTAGATTCCTCAAAACTTTGTCCAACCGGATAATAACCTCCCGCCCAAGGATTGTGAAGCGAAGTCTGGTCTGAACCGATATCAATTCTTAAATTTTCCTGATCAAATTTTTCCCAAACCTCAACAATATTTCCAAGATAAGCCAGAGAAACAACTTCTTGAGTTTCCTGAGCTTTTCTTACTCTTTCTACTAATTCATCAAGGTTTTCATGGATTTCATTCACCCATCCTTGATCATGACGGATCTTGGTGATCTTTGGATTGACTTCTGCAATTACCGTAACACAACCTGCAATATTTCCTGCTTTTGGCTGTGCTCCACTCATTCCGCCTAAACCTGAGGTTACGAACAATCCGCCTTTTGGTTCTTTATTTATTTTTCTGAAGGCATTTAACACCGTAATCGTTGTTCCATGAACAATTCCTTGCGGTCCAATGTACATATAAGATCCTGCCGTCATTTGTCCGTACTGCGTCACACCTAAAGCATTAAATTTTTCCCAATCATCCGGTTTAGAATAATTAGGAATCATCATTCCGTTGGTCACAACCACTCTTGGTGCATCTTTATGAGAAGGAAACAATCCCATCGGATGCCCTGAATACATTGTTAATGTTTGTTCGTCCGTCATTTCAGACAAATATTTCATCGTCAAAAGATACTGTGCCCAATTGGAGAATACCGCACCATTTCCACCATATGTAATCAATTCGTGTGGATGTTGTGCCACTGCATAGTCCAGGTTGTTCTGGATCATCAGCATAATCGCTTTTGCCTGCTCAGATTTTCCTGGATATTCTGCAATATCTCTCGCTTTCATCTCATAATCCGGACGGAAACGGTACATATAAATTCTTCCGAACTCATCGAGTTCTTTTTTAAACTCTTGAATTAATTCTGCATGAAACTGAGGTTCGAAATAACGTAAAGCGTTTTTCAGAGCGAGTTTTTTCTCTTCATCCGTTAAAATTTCTTTACGTTTCGGAGCGTGATTGATATTGGTTTCGTATGGTTTTGGCTGAGGTAATTGATTTGGAATACCCTGTTGTATCTGTTCTTGGAAAGTCATTATATAGTTAATGTTTTTTTGTTGATCGTTGATGGTTTTTTTGTGGTTTTAAAGATATTCAAATTAGAAAACTCGTGCAAATCAAATGAGAAAATATACAGCCTAATGGAATTCCTTTTCAAACTTTACTCAAAGTTTGTCATTCCGTAGGAATCTAAGCGCTATTTCTAAATTATTGTTGAGATTCCTACGGAATGATAAACAAGGTACTTATCTAATCAATATTTCTGCAAAAAGAAACTACCTCATTGAATTTCAATGAGGTAGTTATTCTTATTCAAAATATTTTAATTATTATTCTTCACAAGTACCCAGCCCGTAAATGTTCTTCCATCCGGAAGTGTAATCACATACCAATAGCTCGAAGTTGGTATTGCTCTTCCCGCGATGGTTCCGTCCCAGACGATTTGGGTATTTGTATTTTGCTCAAAAATCAGATATTGATAACGGTCAAATACTTTTACATTGGTCATTTTGGCTCCGAAAACATGAAGGTTCCTGATGATCCATTTATCATTATGCCCGTCTCCGTTTGGTGTAATTGCATTTTTAATATCTAAAATAACACCGTCCTGTTTTACAATACATTTTCCTTCCACATATTTTACATAAAATGTTGTAATTCCTGTCGGTAAATTATAGAAAACATTCGTTGCCTGCCAATTAATTCCGTCAATTGAATAGAGAATTGGCTGCGAACCGGTAGCAATAATCGTATAGGTATTACCGCTCGCAATCATATTCTGAATGACCGGAACATCGTAATATTTAGCTTCAAAAGTCGTAGTGTAAGAACATCCGTTATCTGATGTTACCGTTACGGTATAGGTTCCTACCATTCCAGCATTAATGAGAGTATCTGTAGTAGAAACTATTTGTCCGGCAGGATTCGTCCATACATAACTTACAATCGTATGTCCTTCAACTTTTAAAGTATAGCTGAATGTCGCATCCGGACAGAAATACTGGGTTGGGATTTCAAAAATAGGAACTTTTTTAAGAGAAATTTTAATGGTTGCTATTTCAGGACATAATCCGGGAACACTTACTTTTACATAAATTGTATCTAATCCTAAGTTTTGATTGAAAGAATAACTTGCAGGATTGGTAATAGCATTTGTTCCTGAATTTAAATCAGCTAAAGAAGTGTAATAAGTAAAGGTAGCCGTGCCGCCTGAGAAAATCTGTGATTCATATTGAGTAAGGTTTACATTTTCTATTCCGTCATTTAAGGTATCGCAGACATTATTTAGAAGGAACGGTCCTGAATTTTGAAGTACCACTTTAGTTCCAATAATAAAATTAATTGTTGCAATATCATCACATCCAGGAATATTCATCACTTTTACCCAAATCTGCTGTGGAAAAGGATTTGCCGTAAAGTTTTGTGGATTTGCAATTGGATTTACTCCGTTTTGTGCATCACTTTGAGTAAGATAAAAAGTGAAAGTATTGATTGTATTCGGAATATCAACATAAAGATTGGTATAATTCATCAGATTGACTTCATAAACGCCATCAAGATTATCATCACAAACTGTTATGGTTGAATTAATTGCTTTTGGAGGAAAATATGTATTCAACTCAATCGGCGCGACTGAAAAGCAGCCGTTCGTTTTTGATTGAAATCTTGCCCAAACCTTCACCGTAGAAACCGTTGTTACAATACTGTTTCCAATCTGAGTAGAAGGAACTCCTGCATTGGCTTCTGCTAAAGTATTGTAATAAGTAATCGTCATATCAGAAAGTGGATATGTGTTCTGAGAAGCTAAAAACATCTGCTGAATTGCATCATTCAGCTGGAAGGTTTCATTCAGATTAAAATCTTCGTCACACGTATTTAAAACAGCATTCTTTAATACAATCACAGGTAAAAATGTCATCTGAATATTCAATTGTGATGCAGAAAAGCATTCATTGTTATTAAACTGCACTTTTACAAAAACTGTTGCATTTCCAGGAACAGGAAGTTCATTCGGGTTTGCGATTGGTCCCGAAAAAACATGCGTTGCAGGATCGTAAGAAGTATAATATGTAAATGTAACATTCGAACCACTATAAATCTGAGGCTGAGCCGACAAAAGATTGTACAGTTCTACTCCATCATTATTGTTATCACAAATATTGGTCAGATTAATATTTACAACAGAATTTACAGCCGGAGTTGATAACAAACTGATGGTCACCGGATAAATCTGAGTACAATTGTAAGAATTAATTTTCACAAAAATCTGTCTTGTACCAACAACATTTACACTGGTTACAGGATTGGTTCCATTCTGAGCATCAGCTTGTGTTAGATAAAAAGTTGTAGTTGCGTTCTGATTTCCGATAATTGCCCCAGAAAACTGAGCGAGCGGAACAACTTCTGTATTATCATTATTAAAATCGCAAACACTAAAATTGGAATCTACAATCACTGGATGAACCAGATTAACATTAATCGCTTTAATTGTATAACACGTATCACTTTGCTCAAACCGGACATAAAATGTTTTGCTTACAAAATTTCCGTTTTCTGTAATAGTTTGGGTTGGTGAAATAGGATTTATTCCGTCTAATGCAGCTAAATAATTATCATAAAATTCTACAACAGGAACCGTTGACGGAGCAACAAGCATATTTGCAGAAAGCGTTTGTAGATTCACAGTAATATCATCGGTTCCATTGAAGCAGATATATTCATTTTTATCGTTGACTAAAATCTTGGTAAAAGTGATATTTAGATTAACAGTAACCACTGCAAAACATCCTCCCGGAATCTGAACTCTGATGTAAACCGTGTACTGCCCTTCTTTTATCGTTCCTACTACGGTTCCTGAATTATTATATGCTTCTGCAAAAGTCTGATAAACAGTAAAAGTAACTCCCGGTTGTGTTGTAATCAAAGGTCCAATATTTAAAGCAAAATCAAAAGGTTCATTATTATCTGCATTAATGTCGCACATCGTGTACGAAAAATTAATAGGAGAATTGGCATTAACTCCCGGTTGGAAAGTAAAATTTACAGGTCCGAGAATATAAGTACATGCGGCATCCTGTAATCTTACCCAAACTTTTGTGTTCACTGTAATATTTGCAGTTGTTACCGTATTGGTATTATTTTGAGCATCCGATTGAGACAGATAATATGAAAATCCAGATGTTCCTGCAGGAAAAAGCTGGCTGTTTAAGAAACTTAAATCATAGTTCTGCTCGATTCCGTCATTATTGGTGTCACAAAGCAAAATACTATCTGTCAAAAGATTTTTGGTGATGAAATTCAAAGTAAGAACTGCCACTCTGAAACATCCGGGAACATTGGGGTTTTGAATTCTTACATATAAAACCTTATTAGAATTGAGCGAATAACTTGTAGAAATACTATTCTGATTATTTTGCGCATCAGCTAAAGACTGATGAAAAGTAAAATTAAAACTCGCTGGATTTTGTGAAGTTACATTAGGTTTAAAATCATTCAGATTAAGCTGAATCGGAGCATTTCCACAAAAATTCTGGGTATAATTTCTTGAAATTGGATAAGAAGGATTAAAATCAAGGGTAAAATCATCAGTTAACGTCAGATTGCTATTTCCACAAATATTAAAAACAACATTGGCGGTATAAACTTCATTCTGTGTAGGGCATAAAGTAGCCTGAATTCCTGATGCTACAGTTTGTCCTGCAGAATTAGTCCACGTTACCGTTGGCTGAATCGTACTTCCAGTGGGAGTAAATTTCCATGCTTCCTGCATAGCTTGCCAATTCCCTGTATTTCTTGAAGCCGGAGAATATCCTAAAGTTCCCGTATCATTTATAATTCCAATCAGAGCATTTTCAAACTTTCTGGTTGGGCAGGGTGTGAGTTTTTTATCAACAAAAACTTCTACAATATTTGTTGTTTCATGTAAAACAATTTGTGATGAAGACCGATCTGTACAACCAGCGACTCTTCCGTCATAATAACTGATGACAAATTTGCGGTAAGGCGCAGTTCCTATTGTAGAATAATAAATTTCAGAAGCGTCTGCGGCAGAAAAGACCATATCATGATACACTCCGAAAATAGAATTCTTGGGTAAACCCTGATTAGGATTTTGCCAAAGAACATTGGGATAATTGATATTTCCCTGCTGATTCAGGTCGAAAGTGACCATTCCGTTTGAACCGATGACGACAGATTCAAAATATTGATTAAAAAAGCAAAACTTAAATGGTAAATCTATTTTTGGCGTAAATAAATCGTCAAAATTGGCATTCAGCGCCGTTCATTGATTCAGTGGAATTGGCGGATTATACGTTCCTTGGGTGAGTTGGTACGTTGTAGCTTGTTTCAGCTCCGGGTATTCTACATGAAGCGGAATACAACCATTAGCATCGAGATCATTTGTACAGGTTACATGAAAATTCTCATTTCCCAGAGCGTCTTTCACCTTCACACTTATGGGAATTTGAGAATAAGCACAACAACTGACAAACAACAAGAAAGTTTGTAAATATTTTGTCATGTAAATTTGGTGTAAATAAATTATTAATTAATTAAAAATAACTTAATAATAAATATACTTTAAAAATAATACTTTTAAATTACAAAATACACAATAATAAATAATTATTTATAATTTATTAAAAATATATTAACATCACAATAATAATGGGATATCCAAGCATTATATTTATTTAGAAACTTCAAAAAAACTTCAAAATATTCATTCTTTTGAAACACCAAAGAGCAACCCATTCATAAAAAAAAGTGGAAATCCTTTGAATTTCCACTTTTCTTTATCTTTAATAATTTACTTCAATTAATCTCCATCTGAAAACATAGAATTGGCAAGTGACGTCACTATAGACAGTGCAATACTGAAAATAAATGCCCACCAAAAACCGTCTACTACCATGCTATCGATAAAGTAATCTGCTATAAGAATAATAATTGCATTAATTACCAAAGCAAAAAAGCCCAAAGTAATAATGGTAAGAGGCAAGCCAAAAAGACTTAAAATAGGCTTCACAATAATATTTAAAACTCCTAAAACAATTGCAAAAATAATTGCCGTTGAAAAGCCTTCAAAATGTACACCCGGTAAAATCTTAGTCAGTACAAAAGCTACAATAGCTGTCACCAGCAGTCGAATAATTAAGTTCATAGTATTTAATTTTTTATATTATTGGTTTTTACAAACAAAACTTATTCCAATCACGTACAATCAATGATGAATACTAAGTTTTTTTGTTTTAATCTATTTAATTTTCATCATTGTCACCAAAGAGGTTGCTACATGGCTTTCCGAAGTACGGTTTTCGTCAATTGTATAAATTTCAGTTCTGATAACACTGATTTTGGAGCCTCCTTTTACTACATAAGATTTTGAAACTAAGGCGTCTCCCATTGCGGGCCTTAAATAATTCACTTTCAGTTCCACTGTTACCACATAGCAATCTTGCTCATAATGGCTTACCGCAGCATATCCTGAAGAAACATCAACCAAAGAAGCAATCATTGCTCCGTTGAACATTCCTGCTTTTCTCGTCATCAATTCCATTTTTGGGATTTTGATGGATACATAATCCGTTTCTATTTCCAATAATTCGGCTTTATAGAATTTTAAAGTTTCAGAGCGATTGAAACTATCGGTCATAAGTTTTGTTTTTTCAGGGGTCATGTTTGAATGTTGACGATTAGTCGTTTAATTATAAAATATCTTTTGCGAAGTTAGGAAAATCTTAAAGTAATTACTGGGTTTGGGAAAGATATCGCTTGTATAAAAATCAAGTTTATTTTATCTTTTTGATTCCTTGCGAGGTGATTTTCTTTATATTTGAGAGATAAAAAACGAATTACAACTAGAGCTACTACCTGCATAAATAGCTATATCAAGAAGAGATTTTCAAAAATATGACACGAATTATTTTACTTTATTTACTTACAACTTGTTTTTACAGTTTCGGACAAGAAAAAACAACCAATACAGACATAATCGATTCTAAAAACTCTTTATATATTGATTTAACTGAATATGATATTAATAAACAAAAAGTTGATTATATCTCTGATTTAGATTTTAAAAATTCTATCGTAACAAGTGACCTTAAATTTTTTCCTAATAAATATGACTTCTATAATGTTTATAAAAGCTCTTATCAGGGTAAGGTAAAGCAAATTAAAACCTTAAAAAAAAGGAACGATTCATTTAGGATAGATAAGTTTAATGATAAAGGATACTTAATTGAATCTGAATATTCCTCTGGTGGTAATTTTTATTATACTTATGATAAAAACGATAATTTGATTAAGGAAATTAAAATTAAAAATGGAGATACAGTTAATGTTAAAAATATCTACTATAACACCAATGGAAAGATTGAAAAAATAATAGAGAATAATCTAAAAGAAAAAAAAGATTACGAATTTAATTTAGATGTCTTAATAACATATGATGGTGAAGGAAGGCCTACAAATATCACAAACAACAATCCAAAAAGAAAATACACAAAAGAAATATCTTACAAAGATAATAAGGTAACCATTGTTTACAAATCAAAGAATATAGAAGACAAAGAAATTCATATATATTCAAGTAAATACAAACTATTGAAAGAAGAGAATCAAAATTACATTACAATAAATAAATATGATGAATCAGGCAGGTTAATTAACTGCATGACATATAGAGATAACGAATATTGCTGTACTGATTTTTATAAACATGATAACAAAGGCAATGTTACTGAGAAAATTTTCACCAATCATTTAAAAAATCACAAAGAAATAACGACCTACAAATATGAATTTGATAGTTTACAAAATATAACTTACGAGTTGAGTTCTAATAATGTTTCCGAGAAAGAATATGAAACTTACTATGAAATTGAGTATTTTAAATAGTGAAAATTCCCATCAACAATATTTATTACCAATTATGCTCATTTTCATTTCTAAATTATTCTAAAAAGTGGTTTCTTTTAAAGTGATTTAGTAGAGGTTTTACTATTTACACCTAAATCCCCTACCTTTGCAA
This sequence comes from Chryseobacterium mulctrae, assembly GCF_006175945.1. Taxonomy (NCBI): domain Bacteria; kingdom Pseudomonadati; phylum Bacteroidota; class Flavobacteriia; order Flavobacteriales; family Weeksellaceae; genus Chryseobacterium; species Chryseobacterium mulctrae. The sequence continues at coordinate 626,535 of NZ_VAJL01000001.1, forward strand.
AATGGAATTAGAATCTATTTATAAAAAACTGCAGATTCAGGATATGAATCAGATGCAGAAATCTACATACAAAACTACAGAAAACAACACCGATGTTGTTTTACTTTCACCAACCGGTTCAGGAAAGACACTTGCTTTTTTATTTCCTGTTCTTAGAAGTTTAAAGAAAGAATCTACAGGAATTCAGGCTTTGATTTTGGTTCCGGCAAGAGAGTTGGCTTTACAGATTGAGCAGGTTTTCAAATCGATGGGAACAGATTTTAAAGTGACTGTTTGCTACGGTGGACACGATAAAAAAATTGAAGTAAACAATCTTAAAGAAGCTCCGGCAGTTTTAATAGGTACTCCGGGAAGAGTTGCCTATCATATGAGAAATAAAAATCTTGATGTAAAAACCATAAAAAACTTGGTTCTGGATGAGTTTGACAAAGCTTTAGAGCTTGGTTTTCATGATGATATGGAATACATTATCGAAAACATGTACAATCTTTACCAAAGAATGCTTACTTCTGCAACATCAATGGATGAAATTCCTAAGTTCACAGGTTTGAAAGATGAAAAAGTAATTGATTTCTTAAAGCTAGGAGATAATAAACCCGACATTCAATTAAGAAAAGTAATAACGACTTCTGAGGATAAACTTGACACCTTATTTCATCTTATCTGCAAAATAGGAAATAAAAGGATGCTTATTTTCTGTAATCACAGAGAAGCGGTAGACCGTATTTCTGAGCTTTTACGCGAAAAAGGCATTGACCGTGAAACTTTCCACGGCGGAATGGAACAGGACGAAAGAGAACGCGCCTTACTGAAATTCAGAAACGATACCGCAAGAGTATTGATCACCACAGATTTGGCGGCAAGAGGTCTCGACATCCCGGAAATAGAATCGATTGTACATTATCAACTTCCAACAATGGAAGATGCTTTTATCCACAGAAACGGAAGAACGGCAAGAATGAATGCAAAAGGTTCTGTTTATTTAATCATGACTGAAAGTGAAAAGTTTCCGTTTATCAAAAAAGACACTCCTGAAGAGTCTGTAACAGAATTTTCTACTGTTCCTAGAAACTCACCGTTCCAGACGATCTACATTAGCGCCGGAAAAAAAGACAAGGTCAATAAAGTAGATATCGTAGGATATTTAATAAAGAAAGGCGAGTTGCAAAAAGAAGATGTAGGTTTGATCGAAGTAAAAGACACCACTTCTTACGTAGCGGTTTCCAGAAATAAAGTAAGAGAATTACTTAAAAAACTAAGCACTGAAAAACTGAAAGGCAAGAAAGTAAAAATAGAAGTTGCTTATTAATTTTGAGGCTGAGGCTAAGGTTGATACTAATAAAGATCAACCTTAACCTTGACCTTAACCTACTCTACCCCTCTTGTATTCGTCTTCAAAGTATAAACTGATCTTGAAGCGGTAATAAACAGAATATCGTTTTTCTCCCCTCCAAAAGTTACATTCCCCGTCCAGTCTTCAGGAATTTTAATGTGATGAACTTTTTCACCTTTGGTATTAAAAACCGTCACACCGTCTCCTGTAATATAAAGATTTCCATCCTGATCAAGCGTCATTCCGTCTGATCCCATTTCACAGAAAAGTTTCTTTTCAGACAATTTTCCGTCGCCCAGAATATCATAAACATAGGTTTTTCCGGCATCAATATCTGAAACATACAGCTTTTTCAACTTTATACTTCCAATAATTCCATTCGGCTGCACAAAAGTTTCAAGTTTTGAAATTTTGTCGTCTTTGCTTATGTAGTATAGATTTTTTTCAGGAATTTCTACTTTAAAATTTTGCCAGTAATCTCTTTTATACAAAGGATCTGTGAAATAAATTCCTCCATTTCCGTCGAGCCAAAGATCGTTTGGTCCGTTTAATCTTTTCCCTTCAAAACCTTTTGATAAAACCTCAATCGATTTGTCTTGGCCAATTTTCCAGATTTCACCTTCGTTGTCTGAACAGGTAATTAAATTATCGTTCTCATCGAAATACGTTCCATTGGCTCTTCCGGTTTTGTCTAAAAACAAAGACACTTTATCGGTTTTCCAGTCCCAGAAATAAATTTTATCGTTGGGCTGATCAGTAAAATAAACATTTCCGGTTTTATCTGTTGCCGGACCTTCAGTAAATGAAAACTGATCTGATATTAATTTTGGTTCGGTATTTTCAAGCATTGCATTGTAATTTGGTGATTTGCAACTGAGAAATGCCAAAACCAAACCAACAAGACCCGCATTCAAAATATTTTTCATTTCTATAAATTTAAGGCATACAATTTACGATTTGTAAAAAGCTTAGCCAATTTTATATAACTATTTATTTAGTTTAACTACAAATAACAAAATGTCCTTTTTGTACTATTTTGTAAGTGTTTAATATTATTTATTGAACCTTAAAATCAAGAGCTTTGTATCATCTTTAATGAGGGGAATTTAGACTCATTATTATTTCAGAAATGATTTATTAATTATCTAAAAAAGTCCTTTTAATTCAATAAAATTCAAAAGATGAGCATTCAGCAAGGCAATATAAAAATTCCAGGAAGTGATGGTGAGGCTTTCAGAGATTCTGTAGGAACAATGGACGACACAGGAAAACGGAAATGGGTTTTTCCAAGAAAGCCAAAAGGTAAGTTTACCAATTACAGAGATTATACAAGTTATGTTTTATTAGCTTTATTTTTTGGAATTCCATTTTTAAAAATTAACAACAACCCGTTTCTTTTAATCAATCTTATCGATAGAAAATTCTTTATTTTAGGTCAGTCATTTTACCTGCAGGATTTTTTTATTTTGGCGTTAGGAGCAGTGATCTCTGTCATTTTTGTGATGTTATTCACCGTGGTTTTCGGGAGAATATTTTGTGGATGGCTATGCCCACAAACCGTTTTTATGGAAATGGTTTTCCGAAAAATAGAATATTGGATCGAAGGCGACCGTAACAAACAAATGAAACTCGACAGGCAGAGTTGGGATTCCGAAAAAATAAGAAAAAGACTTTTAAAATGGTCTGTTTTCTTTATTATTTCATTGATTATCTCTCATTTTATGTTTATGTACATTGTCGGGTACGAAAATATTTTCAAAATCATTCAGGAAGGTCCGTTAGAAAATCCTTTACATTTTACAGCAATGCTGTCTTTTTCATTGGCTTTTTATTTTGTTTTCACTTGGTTGCGTGAACAGGTTTGCACCTTGATTTGTCCTTATGGAAGATTACAGGGTGTGTTAATCGACAAGCAGACCATCAATGTATATTACGATACAAAAAGAGGAGAAGGTCGCGCCAAATGGAGAAACGGAGAAGACAGAAAATCTTCAGGAAAAGGTGATTGTATTGATTGCGGACAATGTGTCGTGGTTTGTCCAACAGGAATTGATATCAGAAACGGTCAGCAATTAGAATGTGTTAACTGTACTGCCTGTATCGACGCTTGTGATGAGGTAATGGTAAAAGTAGGTTTACCAACCGGATTGGTACGATATGCGACAGAATCAGAAATTGAAACCGGAAAAAAACTTGGAATAACTTCAAGAATGATTATTACCACAATTTTTCTGGCGTTATTGATAGGATTTTTAGGATTCTTATTAAACGACAGAGGTTCTATGGAAGCAAAATTTATAAAACCTGCAGGCTCTACATTTTTTGTGAGAGACGGAAAAATCATCAATAATTTCACCTATACTTTTCTGAATAAAACCAATGAGAAAAAAGTAATTACCATAAAAGTGACGCACCCTACTCATGCCGAAATTATTTCTTCAGGACCGAGCAAAATCACATTAAAAGGTGACCAAATTCTGAAAGGATCTATTGGAATTGCTTTTCCGGAAAATGAAATTAAATCTTCAAAACAAAATTTAACCATCGTTGTTTTAGATGAAAAAAATGAAGTTTTAGATACTTTCGAAACAACCTTTGAAGGACCTTTTAAACTCGCATTGTAAAAGATTAGTTTTTATGATTTTTAATAAATTGCGAGGGTGTAATCCCTGAGTTTTTACGGAACATCCTCGCAAAATAAGAATACTCCTCATAACCCAATCTGAAAGCAATTTCCACAAGACCTTCATCAAGATAGATGAGCATTCTTTTAGCTTCCAGAATCACTCTTTCAGTAATAATCTCAGAAGCAGTTTTCTGCATAACAGTCTGTGTAATTCTGTTAAGATGCTTTGCCGAGATATTCATTTGTGATGCGTAATAAGCAATTGATTTTTGAGAGGTAAAAGATTCTTCCAGCAAGTTTTCAAAATCCTGATAATGTTTAAAATAAGACACACTTGTTGCTGAGGTTTTTTCATCATCTTTAGCAAACTCTCTTACCGACTGAATATAAATTTGAGAAATAAGTGAAAGAATAAATCCCTGTTTCATTACATTCTGAGACTCATGCTCGCTTCCAATAGCCTCAAAAAGGCGAATCATATTTATCAATTCATCAGATTCAAGCTGAAGTTTTCTTGAAAAACTCGGAGAATTAAAAAACGGGAAATTTTTCAGCTTTTGATTAACGTAATGTATTTCGTAATAAGGCTGAGAAAAAAAGAAAATATAACCATCGGTATCCGGAGAAAGTTCCCAACTGTGAACCTGTCCCGGAGAAAGAAAAAACAGACTCCCTTCAGAAACATCATATTTTTGAAAATCTATTTCATGAATTCCGCTTCCTTTAGTGAAAATAACAGTGACATAAAAATCATGACGATGTGGTTTCTCGATATGTTTATGGCTGGAAATCAAATGATTTTTCAGCGTATTGAAATAAAAATCCGGAGCGTTTTTCTCTGACTGAAAAAGATTGATATGCAATACCGAGATAGAATTCATCCTGATTGATTATGTGTGAAAGAGAACAAAAATACGCTTAAACTGCACATTTTACAACGTGTATTTGTAGTAAAGCTTAAAAAATATTTATCTTTGATTTTTCAGGATTTTATAATGAAGACAAATTTACCCGACAAACTGTATTATTCGATAGGAGAAGTTGCGAAAGCATTCGATGTAAACGCTTCATTGATAAGATATTGGGAACAAGAATTCCCAATTATTAAACCTAAAAAAAACAAAAAAGGAAACCGTTACTTCACTCCCGAAGACATTAAAAATCTGAAAATCATCTATCATTTGGTGAAAGAAAAAGGTTATACGCTTGATGGAGCAAGAATTGCGTTAACAACCAACTCAAAAATTTCTGAAACGGTAACACTAATCGACCGCTTAGAATTCGTAAAAGCAGAATTGCTTAAGCTAAAAGATTCTTTGGTAGAAAAAGATTCTGAATAAAAACGTAATATCAAATGATTAAAGTAAAACACCGAAAGCATTTAAAAACTCTGGCCGGAGTCTCATTATTTCTTATAATTGTCGGAGCTGTTTTTAATGTGAACACCTACTTAATGGCTGCTTTGATTGGAATCTTTGTCGTTTCACTTGTCCAAATTTTCATTCACAAAAAAAGCGATTCTTAAGGTTATTTTTTCCGGTATAAATACACTTACAATCAATTCAAAAACTTTCGAGATATTGGCTTTATTATATTAAAGTTAATTGACTCTTTAGTAGAAAAATCTAAAAAAAATCCATTTCTCCCAAACATTAACCATCCCTTACATTTCCCTATAAAACAATTATTTAATTATTTTTTTTCATTTTATAAGCTTGTGAATTAAATTAATTCATAACTTTATTGTATTCTGATTTCGGTAAATCGAAGTCAACCAAACATAAATAGACAACGATGAAAAAAAATTACTATCAAAAGATGGCATTTCTCGGAATGTTATTGCTTGTTCTACTTGGATTTCAAAAATATACAGACAAATCCGACAAGCCTTTTCCCGAAGTCACATTCATTTCTGAAAGTTTACCTGTAGAATCTTTATCTGAATTTGATCCCAACGATTTAGATGAAAATCAATGGCAAAAGCTCGGATTCTCTGAAAAACAAACAGCAACGATTTTAAAATACAAAAAAATTGTTGGCGGAAAATTCCTTTCAAAAGAGCAACTCAAAAAATGTTATGCTATTTCTGAAGAAAAATATTCTCAATTAAGTTCTTTTATTTTATTACCTGAAACCAATCTGGAAGTAAGATCCGGAAATTCAGGTTTTAAAACTTATGAAAAGAGATCTTTAAACATCACAAGAAAATTTAATCCTGATCAACTTTCACAAAATGATTGGGAAAATATGGGGTTCTCTGAGAAACAGGCTTCTGCAATTTTAAAATATAAAAATTATTTAGGCGGAAGTTTTGTCAGTAAAGAGAAATTCAAAGAATGTTTTATCATTAATGAAGAAAATTATACGAAACTCGAACCTTATTTAATTCTTCCTGTAAAAACACCAGCGAATTTTAATGCTTATGCTGGAAAATCCAATTCATTTAAATCTAAAACTCTGCAAACTTCTTTTGATCCGAATACTTTGGATGTGAATGGTTGGACGGCTTTAGGATTTTCAGAAAAACAAGCCAATGTCATTGTAAATTACCGTGACAGAAACCTGAAAGGAAGTTTTAAAACTTTAGAAGATATTAAAAATTGCTTTGTTATTTCAGCAGAAAAGTTCGAAGAATTAAAACCTTTCATTAAATTAAATCCATCAATAATAGCGAAAACCTCTGAAGAGAAAAAGCCAGAACTTAAACAAGAGAAAACTGACTTTTCAAAAACAGATATGAATTCAATTACGTTTAAACAGCTTTTAGAGTTTGGTTTGGATGACAAAAGCGCAGGTTCAATGATCGGTTTCAGAAAAAAATTAGGCGGATTTATGACCAAAGAACAAATTTTGGAAACCTACAATATTGATAAAGAATTGGTTCAAAAATTATTAAGCATTGCTCCACTCAATAATTCAAAAGTTGAACGATATACTTTGGTTGATGCACCCGAAGAATGGCTGAAAAACCATCCGTATTTTAAATATTCCGCAGATAAAATTATTTATTACAGAATCAGCAATCCTGATGATAAAAAAATCTGGAAGTTATTGAAAACCAAGCCTGAATATGAAGCGAGGATGAGGCTTTATTTAAAGTAGGATGATGGAAGCTTGATGATGGATGTTTAATAAGGATTATTTTCATAGATAGTCCAAATTTTCACTAGTTGAACAATTCCTGATTTGATAGCTAAATAAACCTCCAGCTTCAGACATCCATCTTCCAGCCTTAATTATAGTAAAACTGTTAGAAATTCAGGTGATAGCGTAACAACTCCTTCCGTTAACCTCTCAGGATGTGTTGTGAATCCTTTTAGTTTTGAGGTTTTTCCTTTTAAAACTAAATCCATTAACTGTTTGTCAGAAATTTTTTTGCCGAAAATATCAAATGAAACCTTGAAGCCGCAGTTTTTAAAATCGGAACATCCGACTGCGGTTTTACCTTTCATCAAATTATGGGTTTTACATTTTGGGCATCGTGTTTCTTCCCAAGACTGTAATTCTTTTTTTACGGCTGGTTCACGTTTTTTCTTTTCCTTAACTTCTTCTTTTTCTTCATGTAAAGTAAAAACTTTTGCTTTTCCGTCGACCACTTTTTTAGTCAATTCGGTCACCATTTGTATCAATTCATCCTTGAACTGATTGGCTTCGTATTCACCACTTTCAATTTTACGAAGTTTTAACTCCCATTCCCCTGTCAATTCCGGGCTTTTCAGCAATTCATCTTCAATAGTATCAATTAATTGAATTCCGGTTTGAGTAGCAATCAGATTTTTTCTTTTCTTTTCAATATATTTTCTTTTGAAAAGTGTTTCGATAATATTTGCCCGGGTTGAAGGTCTTCCGATTCCGTTATTCTTGAGCATTTCACGAAGTTCTTCGTCATCCACTTGCTTTCCGGCAGTTTCCATCGCTCGAAGCAAAGTTGCTTCGGTGTAGGGTTTTGGTGGCGAAGTTTTTCCCTGATGGATCATCGGTTCGTGTGATCCTGTTTCCCCTACTTTAAATTCGGGGATCGTCTGTTCTTCTTCCTTATCTTTTTCTTTATCGGTCGGTTCTTCTTTGGCATCTTTAGCATAAACCGCTCTCCAACCCGGTTCGAGGATCTGTCTTCCGCTTGTTTTAAAAGGAATTGTTCCAACCTGAGCTTCAACCAACGTATTTGAAATTTTACATTCAGGATAAAAAACGGCGATAAAACGCTTCGCAATTAAGTCATAAATCATTTTTTCTTCTCTCGTTAAATTGGAAGAAGGCGGAATTTCAGTTGGAATAATTGCGTGGTGATCGGTCACTTTTGCATCATCAAACACCGCTTTCGATTTTGGAATCGGCTGTTCCAGCAAAGGTGAAATCAAATCTTTATAAATAACCATACTTTGAAGAATCCCTCCAATTTTCGGGTATAAACTTTCTGATAAATACGTCGTATCAACACGCGGATAAGTCACATGTTTCTTCTCGTAAAGACTCTGAATATATTTTAAAGTACTGTCTGCAGAATACCCAAACTTTTTATTAGCTTCCACCTGAAGTCCGGTCAAATCAAACAATCTTGGATTTTTTTCTTTTCCTTCTTTAATTTCAAATGAAAGAATTTCAAAAGCATTGAGCTTCAGATACTCCAAACCTTTTTCGGCTCGGTCTAAAGTTTTCAGACGGTCAATCGCTGCGTTGAAAATAACGTCACGGTATTTGGTTTTCAGTTCCCAATATTCTTCGGTTGTGAACGCATCAATTTCTTTCTGACGCTGAACCAACATCGCCAAAGTCGGAGTCTGCACTCTTCCAATCGATAAAACAGCTTTATTTCCACCAAACTTTTTAGTGAAAAGTCGCGTTGCATTGATTCCCAATAACCAGTCTCCTATCGCTCTTGCATTTCCTGCGAGGTAGAGGTTTTTGTAATCTTCGGCTGGTTTTAATTTTTCAAAACCTTCCTTGATCGCTTCTTCTGTCAAAGACGAGATCCACAAACGTTGTACAGGTTTGTCGCATTTTGCTTTTTGTAAAACCCAACGCTGAATAAGTTCTCCCTCTTGACCGGCGTCCCCGCAATTGATAACCTCATCACATTCAGCTACCAATCTTTCGATTACTTTAAACTGATTTTCAACGCCTTTGTTTGGAATTAATTTGATCCCGAAACTTTGAGGAATAATCGGTAGCAAAAACAAATTCCAGGATTTGTATTGCGGACCATAATCGTGAGGTTCTTTTAAGGTGCACAAATGTCCGAAAGTCCATGTTACACAATAGCCGTTTCCTTCCATATATCCTTGTTTAGGCATGGTTGCGCCCAATACTTTGGCAATATCTCTGGCAACACTGGGTTTTTCGGCAATACAAAGTTTCATGAATAATCGGGATTATTGGGAGGGTTGCAAAAGTCGGGATTTTTTTTGGATTCATCCAAATTTAGTTCATATTAAAACTTCTGCAATTTAATTTAACAAATAATACTAATGGTGATTATTATATCTCATCATATTAGTATCAAAATATAAATTAAATATATTGGTAATAAAAACGGTTTTTAAACCAAAAAATATATAGTTATAATATGAAATAATTTTGACATTAATTAATCGTATTCTCAATATCCATACCTTTACTCCAGTCGTCTCGCACAAGCGGGGCGATTTTTTTTGGTACATGCTAACAAATAAAAATAAGTAAAATGAATAACTTAAATAAAAAATTTAAATCTTCCTCGCTTGTTATCATAACAATTAGTATTTTAATGACTTTATTAATTGCATACTCAGTGTCAATAAAAGGAAAGGTAGAAGTAAATTTCTATAACTTTACATTTAAAGCAAGTGACTGATATTTAAATAAAAAACACCCGAATTTATCAAGACGCTAACAAAAACAAATAACAGGGAATTAATAATAAATTTGCTAATCTATATTTCCAAAATATTGAATTGCACCAACATCTGAAACATGCATTTCATCTTCGTTTAAAACATATTCTTTATTCTGAGAATTTTCCAGAAAAGAATGACTATACAAAGCATAAGAAGGCTGTTCAGCAAAACCATTTTTCAGCATTTGATGCGCTTCTACAATAGGTTTTCCATAAAGTTTTTTGAAACTTCCGATATTGTACTGTGAAAATTTTCCGTAGTGAACAATAAATTTTAATGATAATTCGATGGTGGTATTCAACATTTCGCTTAATTCCTGAATTTTCATATTGAAAGTCTTTCTCATATTTCTCAGCATTCCGGAAATCTTTTTGTACGAAGGTTGATTGTCGTAACGATAAAATAAAATCGCATCGCCCTCAATTTCCGAAATATTAAAATACTGATTGTTTACATCAATCAAAATAGAAAGTAGTTGTTTTACAATATATTCGCCGGTATAAAGTTTTGTATTGAACACAAATTCAGTAAATCCACTGAAATCTGGAATTAAAATAATTCCGCTGTTGATGTTTGTATTCTCCATAATTTTTTGGTTTTGAAAACCTTTACTTTTCTAGACGGAGAAGACTTTCTTTTACTTTAAAAATTCTGTGATTTTCTGTTTAAAATTAAATTTCAATAATCAATTCTTTCTCATACCCATTATATTTTTCGGTAATGTAACCGTGCGGATTACAGATAATTTCGGTCTCTCCTATTTTATATCTCGTAGGCGTGTGAATATGACCGTGAATCCAATAAAGAGGTTGATGTTCGGAAATGAAATCTTCAAGATTGGAAGCATACGCTGAAGTAACCGGATCTTTTTTAAAGTGCTCAGGAACCGATTGCAAACTTGGGGCGTGATGGGTAACCACAATGTTTTTCATTCCTTTTGAATTTTCCAAACTTTCTTTGAGCCATTGTTTTGAAAACTGATGAATCTTAAAAGTATCAATACTTCGCATTTTTGAATAGGAAGGATCACGAGTGATTTTCTTATAATCATTCATCACAGATTGACAAGTCATTCCGTAATATCTCGGATCACCAAAAATTGAAAAATCTGTCCATAAAGTAGCACCGTGAAATCTTATATTTTCAATATCAACGAAAAAATCTTCCAGTACATGTACATTGGTGTTTTTTGAGGCTTCTTTTATTTTGTTTAAAGTTTTCGGATAAGAACCTTTGTAGTATTCATGATTTCCTAAAACATAAATAACTGGTTTATTGGGAATTTTAGCTTTGATCCACTCAATTCCTTTTGTCCCTAAATTAATATCTCCTGCCAATACAATAATATCTGCTCTATCGAAAGATAAATCAGACAATCCGAATTCCTGGTGCAAATCGCTGATGATTTGAATTTTCATGAGGGCTAAAATAAGATTATTCTAAGAATTAAAATATTTTTCAATTTAATCAAATTAGGAAACAAAAATAAAACACTGATTTACAATTATTTAAACGCATATTTAAAATTAATATTCAAAAAAGTCTATTATTTTAGTAGACTAGTAAAAATATATGTTTTATATTTGCATCCGTATTCAAGTTAGGAAATGGAAATGAAATCAAAATTCACCTATAATTGTATGTCGAAGATTAACATCAATTATATGATGATGTATTGCTGTACGCCTTTGTGTGGGAATTTTAGTGGCTGACCTTACTTTTATTATAACATATTTTTAAAGGCTTTACCACGTTGTAGAGCCTTTTTTTATTAAAAATTAGAGAAAAATGATAGAAATAAAGAATATTTCAAAACATTTCATCAGAAAAAACAAGCTTTTAAAGCTTTACATAATATCAATTTAACTATTGAAAAAGGTGATATTGTCGGAATTATCGGTTTTTCGGGAGCCGGAAAAAGCACTTTAATCCGAACCGTTAATTTGTTGGAAAGACCGGATGAAGGACAAATTATTATTAACGGGAAAGATTTTACAAAATTAAATTCCAAACAATTAGCCCATGAAAGGAAAAAAATAGGAATGATCTTTCAGCATTTTAATCTTCTTTCATCACGAACTGTCTTTGAAAACATTGCACTTCCGCTTGAATTGGATAATTTTAGTAAAGATGAAATCAGAGAAAAAGTAAATGAACTTTTAAAAATCGTAGGTCTTGAAGATAAAGCTCACGATTATCCTAAAAGCCTTTCCGGTGGTCAAAAACAAAGAGTTGCGATTGCGAGAGCTTTAGCCAATGATCCTTATCTCCTGCTTTGTGATGAAGCGACAAGCGCGCTCGATCCGGCAACAACGCAATCTATTTTAGAATTATTGAGAGACATTAATAATCGCCTAGGAATAACGATTTTATTGATCACCCACGAAATGGATGTTATTAAAACCGATTGTAATCACGTTGCTGTCATCGATAAAGGACAATTAATATTAAAAGGAACTTTGAGTGAAATTATCTCCAACAAAGAAAATCCTATCATCAAACAATTTTTAAAATCAGGTGTTATGACTATACCGCAAGAACTCAACAAAAAACTACAGAGAGAGCCACAAGATGGTTTGTTTCCGTTGGTTGAAATCGAACTGAACGAAAGTATCAGCGTAGAAAAACTGCTTTCTGTAATCTACGATCAATATAAAATCCCGTACAAACTTCTGAAAGCTGATGTAGAATATTTGGGAGATTCCAATTTCGGAAAACTTCTTTTACAGTTACAGGGAGAAGCTGATGAAAACCAGAAAGCAATCTATTATTTCAATCAGAATAACATTCAAAATACAGTAAAAGGTTATGCTTAGTGACACGGTAATTTCGCTTCTGTCAAAAGGAATTTGGGAGACAGTTTACATGACATTTGTTTCAGGTTTTTTCGGTTTTGTTTTGGGTCTTCCTGTTGGAGTTCTTCTTTTTGTAACCCGAAAAGGACAGCTTTTAGAAAACACAATTTATAACAGAGTTCTGTCAATTTTAGTAAATATTTTCAGGTCGATTCCTTTCATTATTTTGATTGTCTGGATGATTCCTTTCACAAGATCTTTGGTAGGAACTTCCATCGGAATGAATGCGGCATTAGTTCCTTTAAGCATTGGAGCAGCACCATTTATTGCAAGATTGGTTGAAAACAGTCTTTTGGAAATTCCGAATGGTTTGATTGAAACTGCAAGAGCTTTAGGAGCAACTCCGTTTCAGATTATCAAAAAAGTTTTGTTGCCCGAAGCTTTACCATCATTGATCAACAATGCGACGATTACTTTAATAACTCTTGTAGGATATTCTGCAATGGGTGGCGCTGTCGGAGCTGGTGGATTGGGACAAATTGGTTATCAGTACGGGTATATCGGTTACGATGCATTGATCATGAATCTTGTTCTTGGCTTGTTGGTCGCTTTGGTATTTATCATTCAGTTTTCAGGTGATCGATTGGCGAAAAGATTTGATCATAGGTGAGTTGAGTGGGAGGGTTTGAGAGTTTTAGCGCTTTAGAGTTTGTATCAACGAGAACAGATTTATAAGGTTTCAACAATAGGGAGATATCTAATTTATAACTTCTCACCATTCAATATTACTAAATGAACATCCAGCTTCCATCATCCAGCACCCAACCTTTTAAAAATAAAAAAAAATTTACAATGAAAAAAATAAAAATTTTAGGATTAGCAGCAGGTTTATTGTTATTCGGAGCGTGTAATTCTCCAAAAAAAGATGATCCAAATTTCATCAAAGTAGGAATCACTTCCGGACCTGAACAGCAGATTGCCGAAACCGCTAAAAAAGTAGCTAAAGAAAAATATAATCTCGAAGTAGAACTCGTTTCTTTCAACGATTACGTTATTCCTAACGAAGCTTTAAATAATGGCGATATTGACGCGAATGCTTTTCAGCATGTTCCTTACCTAAACGAGCAGTCGAAACAGCGTGGTTATAAATTAGCTGTGATTGGAAAAACTTTTGTTTATCCGATTGTAGCCTATTCAAAAAAAATAAAAAGCATCAGTGAACTTCAAAATGGAAGCACAGTTGTAATTCCAAATGATCCAACTAATGGAGGTCGTTCTCTCCTACTTTTACAAAAAAACGGTTTATTAAAATTAAAAGACGGAATTGGCTTACTACCCAAAGTAACCGATATTGCAGATAACCCTAAACAACTGAAAATTCTAGAAATTGAAGCCCCACAATTGCCAAGAGTTTTGGACGATAAAGAAGTGGTAATTGCCATCATCAATAATAATTTTGCTGCTCAAGCCGGATTGGATGCCGATAAAAATGGGATTTTCAAAGAAGATAAAGATTCTCCTTACATGAATGTTGTAGTTTCAAGAGAAGACAATAAAAATACAGATAAAGTGAAAAATTTCCTGAAAGCTTATCAGTCGAAAGAAGTTGAAGATAAAGCTAAAGAAATCTTCAAAGGTGGTGCTGTGAAAGGCTGGAATTAATGGAGCAGTTGGTTGATAGTTGATAGTTGCCAGTTGATGGTTAAATTCCCCTTTCTTGAAGGGGTGAATTTTTGCGCCAGCAAAAAGACGGGGTAGTTCAGATCTCCTATTCCTACAAAAAATTCTATTATTATATGCGATGCCGCTTCGGAAAAACCTTTGCCTCCGGAGCGGTATTTTTTCTTTTAATATCACTTTCCCGTTGCTATGGAATTAAAATTCATTTCGCTGATCAAGCAAATCAGGCAGATTTTTTCTATCCACTAAATTTCTATGATCTACGAGAAAAGACAAAATTATTCAGAATATTGTTATCAATTTTCTCAAGGCTAAACTTAAAAATTAATCATTTCTCAAAAAACACATTTTCTCAATTTGAGATAATAAATATTTTACCTATTTTTGTAAACAATCAATAAAAAGTTTTTTATGTTGAAGAAAACTGTACTTCTAAGTTTGTTTACGTTAATATCTGCCTCTGCAATGGCTCAAAACAATACGACTCCTGTTTATTTAGACGAATCTAAACCTGTTGAACAGCGAATTCAGGACGCACTTTCCAGAATGACTCTGGAAGAAAAAATAGCAATGCTTCATGCACAATCAAAATTCAGTTCTCCCGGTGTTCCAAGATTGGGAATTCCTGAATTTTGGACAACCGACGGACCACACGGAGTTCGCCCCGAAGTAATGTGGGACGAATGGGATCAGGCCGGATGGACAAATGACTCTATTATCGCCTACCCTGCTTTAACCGCTTTATCAGCAACATGGAACAAGAAAATGTCTTGGAACTATGGTAAAGCATTGGGCGAAGAAGCAAGATACAGAAAAAAAGACATTCTTTTAGGACCTGGAGTAAATATTTACAGAACTCCTTTAAACGGAAGAAACTTCGAATACATGGGTGAAGATCCGTATCTGACTTCTAAGATGGTCGTTCCTTATATTCAGGGAGTACAATCTAACGGAGTGGCAACTTCTGTAAAACATTTCGCATTAAACAATCAGGAAATGTTCCGTCATACAAGCAACGTTATTGTTGATGACAGAACTCTGTATGAAATTTACCTTCCGCCTTTCAAAGCAGCAGTAACTGAAGGAGATTCCTGGACGATCATGGGCGCTTACGATATGTATAAAAATCAGTATGCAAGCCAAAACCAATATCTTTTAAATGATATTCTTAAAGGAGAATGGAAATATAAAGGAGTTGTTGTTTCAGATTGGGGTGCGGTAAACAATACTGAACAAGCTATTCATAACGGATTGGATGTAGAATTCGGAAGCTGGACCAACGGTCTTTCAGCAGGAACAAGAAATGCATACGACAATTATTATTTAGCAAAACCTTATTTAGACCTTATTAAATCAGGAAAAGTAGGAACTGCAGAGCTTGACGATAAAGTGACGAGACTTTTACGTTTAGCTTATAAAACTACGATGAACACCAAAAAACCTTTTGGAAACATCGCTTCTGAAGAGCATAAAGCGGTAGCAAAAGAAATCGGTGAAGAAGGAATTGTTTTGTTGAAAAACCAAAACAACGTACTTCCAATCGACATCAGTAAGGCTAAGAAAATTGCGGTAATTGGTGAGAATGCGATCAAAGTAATGACAGTTGGTGGTGGTTCTTCTTCATTAAAAGTAAAATATGAAACCTTACCTTTAGACGGAATTAAAGCTAAATTCGGTAAAAATTCAGATGTACAATATGCAAGAGGTTATGTAGGAGATATCGGTGGAGAATACAACGGTGTAAAATCTGGTCAGGATTTGAAAGACACCCGTTCTCCGGAAGAATTACTGAAAGAAGCTGTTGAGCTGGCAAAAAAATCTGATTACGTAATTTTCGTAGGTGGATTAAACAAAGCCGACTTTCAGGATAGCGAAGGAAACGACAGAAAAAGTTACGGACTTCCTTACAATCAGGATAATGTGATCTCGGCTTTAGCAAAAGCTAACAAAAATTTCACCGTTGTTTTGATCACAGGAAATGCAGTAGCAATGCCTTGGATTAAAGACGTGCCTTCTGTAGTTCAAGGTTGGTATTTGGGTTCTGAAGCAGGAAATTCTATCGCTTCTATTTTGGCAGGTGATGCCAATCCTTCAGGAAAATTACCGTTTACATTCCCTGTGAAACTGGAAGACAATTCGGCTCACACAATGGGTGAATATCCTGGAAACAAAGAAGAATTGGCTGCAGGAAAAGGTAAAGATCAGAAAAACCCGATCAACATTACATATAACGAAGGAATATTTGTAGGTTATCGTTGGCACGACACCAAAAAAATCAAGCCTTTATTCAGCTTTGGTCATGGTTTAAGCTACACCACTTTCGAGTTTGGAAAAGCAAAAGCCGACAAAACGAGCATGAATCAGGATGATAAAATTACCTTTACGGTAACTGTAAAAAATACAGGTAAAAAAGCTGGTGCAGAAGTAGCTCAGTTATACATTACCGACGTAAAATCATCAGTTGAACGTCCTGCAAAAGAACTGAAAGGTTTTGAAAAAGTATTTTTAAATCCTGGTGAACAGAAAGAAGTAACCTTTACAATTGATAAAACTGCTTTAAGTTATTTTGACGCTCAGAAACACGACTGGGTTGCAGAACCTGGAGATTTTGAAGCGCAAATCGGAAATTCTTCTGATGCAGTTAAAACTAAGGTGAAGTTTACTTTGAAGTAATCTTACTTATATATTTCTAAAACAAATGCCCGAATTTTTTCGGGCATCTTTATTTTCAAAAGTTATCTATCAGAATCTATTATTTACGAGTGTAAATAATTTCTGAATTCAAAACATTATAAGTTAAAGTGGTTTTTGTGACTTTATAGTCGCTGCATTTAAACTCACCACCAAAATCGTCTGTACAAAGTTGCCCGTTTTCGATTTTCCATTTCGTTTTTGTTGTTCTCTGTGGATATTTTGTAGTGATTACACCATTAGCTGCAAATGTTTTTGTTACGTTCTCCTTCATGACATTTCCATCTGCTTTATAGAGTTTCCAAGTACCCTCAACACTGGCATCCTGTTTTTTTTCAGCTGGTGTAATTTTGTTTAAAGATTTTTGTCCAAATAAGGTAGCCGTTCCTAGAACTAATCCGGCTCCAACGATTAGTTTGAATGTTAGTTTTTTCATGGTTATTTTTTTTAATAAATAGCCATAAATATATATCGAAAAAATAATATTTTCAAAGATATATTTTTAAAGTAAAGAATATTTGAACCAAGATGTCTACAAGATGACAAAGTTGATTTAATTCTAAAACATTGAAGGAACAACGAAAATCTTAGCCCCGATTGCAACGACATCCTTTTGTGCAGCAAAGCGGAACAAAAGATATAGTGGAAAGCGGGAAAAAGCTTCTAATAATAATTTAAATTTTAGCTAATCCTTGCAGTCTTGATTTTTTTCAAACCAAAACCTAACGAAGTGGTTCGACGACTATAAGGAGTCAAATGGACAAAATAATTAAAAATCCTGATCTTCGTGCTTCCCTTCATTGATCTCCTCAACCATTTTAGCATTAAAAGCTGGAAGATCTTCCGGAGTACGGCTTGTAACCAGACCATTGTCTACAACAACTTCACTGTCTTCCCAAACTGCTCCTGCATTTTTCAGGTCGATACTAATGGAATTGACAGAAGTTAAATTTCTCCCTTCAACAGCACCTGCGTTGATCAGAATTTGTGGACCGTGACAAATTGCAGCAACAGGTTTATGTTGTTTGAAAAAATCCTGAACGAAAGACAAAGCTTTTTCGTTTGTTCTTAATTGATCAGGATTAATAACTCCGCCCGGAAGTACCAATGCATCATATTCTGAGGCGGAAACTTCATCTAAGGTCTTATCAACATTATATTCCTTTCCCCAGTCTTTTTCTGCCCAAGCTTTGATAGTTCCAGATCTTGGACTGACGATATGAGCCGTCCAACCCTGTTGTTCTAAATGTTCTTTTGGAGATCTTAATTCGCTTTCTTCAAATCCGTGGGTTGCTAAGATTGCAATTTTCTTTGACATAATATTTTATTTTTGGTGTTATATGCTAACAACTAAGAAAATATAATGCCGTGAAAGGGTGATGTGGTATTTAAAAAATGTTAAAATATCAACCCATTTTAATATTCAATATTTTAAATTTAAAAAATAACACCAAAAAGATTTGTACTAAAATAATAATTCCAAATTTCCACAAAAAACTTTTTTTGGACACTTTATGTCTGAAAATCATCATGGCTAAAATAGCGCCAACCGTTCCTCCAAAAAACGTGAGAATCAGCAAAGAAAACTCTGAGATCCTTCTTTTGTGTTGGGTTGCCTTCCATTTATCTACTCCGAAAACTGTGAAAGCGATGAGATTCATTATCAAAAATACATACAACATAACGGCAAATCTAAAACAAAAATAAATATCAAACGGTTTACCTTCTGATCTTAACAAGATAAAAAGTTTCTACATTTGTTATCCTTAAAAGTAGATCAATGACAATAGAGGATTTAGTAGGTAATTATTCTATTCAGGGAAGCAATCAGGAGGCGAGTGAAAATATCAGTTATCACGGTATATTAACATTATCTCTCGATGAAAATAACCGCATTACTGCACAGTGGTTGATTGGCGACCACGAACAGAACGGAACTGGATTTTTTAAAAATGATATTTTAGTTATCAATTTTAATTATCAAGGTGAAGATTCTCATCTTTATAAAGGAGTTGCTGTTTACCGTTGTATTAATAAAAATGTGTTGGATGGTTTCTGGTCAGAGAAACACGGTGATCCATTGTATCTTGGGAGTGAATATTGTGTAAGGATTACTACTTCTGAGTTTTTAAATTAGTCGATTTGAAATAGATAACATAAAAAATGATCGGAATTTCTTCCGACCATCATTACTATTCCTGAAATATTTTTTACTTTTTATTAAGAAGAGAAATATATTCTCCGTAACCTTTTGCTTTCATTTCTGCTTTAGGAATAAACTTCAATGATGCAGAATTGATACAATATCTCAAACCACCTTTATCTTTCGGTCCGTCATCAAAAACGTGTCCCAAATGAGCATCTCCTGTTTTACTTCTTACTTCAGTTCTCGTCATTCCGATTGAATTATCAGTTTTTTCGTCGATAACATTTTTAGAAATTGGCTTTGAGAAACTTGGCCATCCACAACCTGATTCAAATTTATCGGTTGAGATAAATAACGGTTCTCCCGTTGTAATATCTACATAAATTCCTTCACGAAATTCTTTGTCGTATTCATTGGTGTGAGGTCTTTCTGTAGCATTTTCCTGCGTAACTGCATATTGTTCTGCCGTTAATTTTTTCTTTAGAACATCCTTATCCTGTTTTTGATATTTAGCTTTTGGAAGAGGGTTTGCATTTCTTGCCATTTCAAATAATCCCGGCTCAATGTGACAATAACCTCCCGGATTTTTATCTAAATAATCCTGATGATACGTTTCTGCACTGTAGAAGTTTTTCAACGGAATTGTTTCTACAACCACAGGTTTGCTGTAATTTTTCGCTAATTTCTGAACTTCTTCTTTAATAATCGCTTCTGTTTCTTTGTCGGTAGAATAAATTCCCGTTCTGTACTGATCACCTCTGTCATTTCCCTGCTTGTTTAAACTCGTAGGGTCTATCGTTTTAAAATAAAGATCAATCAGAAGTTTAAGGTCAACCTGTTCCGGGTCGTATTTTACTTTCACGGTTTCGGCAAAACCTGTAGTATGACTTATAACTTCCTCATAAGTAGGATTTTTCTTATTTCCGTTGGCATACCCAACTTCAGTTCCTACAACTCCTCTGATTTGTTGAAAAAAATGCTCAGTTCCCCAAAAGCAACCGCCTGCAAAATAAACTTCTTTTACATTTTTAGCATTCATAGTGGTCTCATTCTCTTTTTTAATTGATGAAGATTGTTGTTTTGCATCTCCGCAACTTGTCGCAAAGACTGCAATTCCCAGAACCATTCCGAGAAATGTGAATATATTTTTCATTTTTGTTTTATTATGTGTGTCCATTTTTTCCATTTAAAAGCATTAAACCAAATCCTAAAAGCATCAGATCTTTAAGAATAAAAAAATCTGTAACAGGAACGCCTTCAACAATATGCCAAACATTAGGCGTTGTAAAGAGATAACTCAATGTCACCAAAAAAGTAACCACCATTCCAATACCTGCAAACTTTTTAAGAGATGCAAATTTCACGCTAAAGATTAATAACAAGGCAATGATAATTTCTATCACTCCGATTATATTAGAAACCGCTTGGGCGCTCATAATATCATATACGAAGAACGTGAGAAAATGGTTTTCTACCAAAGGTTTTATTGCTGCTGCTTCGGTAGGTGTAAATTTGAAAGCCCCAATCCAAAGTAAAATAATTGCTGCCCCGAAAAGCGAAATATAATAACCGATTTTGTACGTTGGTAAGCCTTTGTGTTGTGATGTCTGTTGCATTGTTCTTAGATTTTTGAATTAATATTTATTATTTTCAAAACTATAGTCGCAACAATTACAAAATCCTGACAGTTGTTATACTTAAAAATCTAACTTTCTAAATATTTTATCTTTAAATTCCTGAATATCTGCATCATTCAAATCGTTTTTTTCTTCCCCGAACCATTTCTTTTTTAAAATAGAATCTAAAATTTTCAGTTTTTCTTCATGCGCTTTGCACCATTTGCAAATCATTACATGCATCGAAAGCTGCCAGTTTTCTTTTGGCGAAATATTCTTTGCATTGCGTTTTTCCATCAGTAAAGTTGCTGTACTGCATGGTAAAAAGAAAATATGTATTATTTTTCTAAACATGTTTTATTCCTTATGATTTTGAAAACCAGTTAATTTCCAGACATTCTCTCAGCTGCATTCTGGTTCGTTGTAAAATCTTCCAAAGGTTAGTCGTAGAGATATCCAATTCCTGACTTACTTCGGGTGCTTTTTTTTCTTCGAGATAATACAATTTCATCGGGATCTTCCATCGGGAAGGCAAATCTTCGATGCAATCTTCTAAACTTTTATTAAAATCCTGATTGTCCAGAAGTTCAGTTTCCGAGTTAGAAACATTCCAATCATTTAAGACCGTATCGTTTTTCCAGGAGCCTGTTTCGTCAAAAAAATGGTCGAGTTTAATCTGCGGTTCCGATTTGTATTTTTTACGGTAAAAATCAGCGACTTTATTGTTGAGAATCGTATTGAGCCAAGTTTTAGGCGTGCTTTTTCCTTCAAAAGAATCGTAGGACGAAAAAGCAGCAATGAAAACTTCCTGAACGATATCTTCCGCTTCAACGGTATCCGAAAGCAGAAAAATTGCTCTTCTCAGCAAGGATTCAGAATACTGTTCTATCCAGTTTTTTAAAGCTTCGTTTTTCGTCATTTTTTTGATTGTATCTTTTCAGATACTAACGAAGGTAATAAGTTAAACGCAGAAGTGCAAAGTTTTTGGTTGAATTATATAAACGTATTAGTTTTAATTAAATGTTTTTTAAAAAAATTTGGAAGCCTAAATTTTATTGTTATGAATTCTAGCTATTTAAAAATTAGAATATTGTGTTTTTCAATAGCATCGGGCTTTAGCCCGATGACGAAAATTAACAACGAATTGGCTTTAGCCGAAATTGATATTAAGTTTTGGCTAAAGCCAATTTGATTATTCTTTTTGAAAACGGGCTAAAGCCCATTTCTATTGATATTTATAAATCCCTTTCAAGTATTACTCTTTTGAAAATGTCTGCAAACCTAACGGATTTTTGAAACCCGTTAGGTTTTGTTTATTACGAAGCGTTGTCAATAGCCCCGATTGAACGGCCTGTCTGAGCTCTTTTTGAGAGTTTTAGCGGTGGGAATGCAGATGCTGAAACTCTCAAAAAAGCGAGTAGTGAAAGCGGGAATTGCTTCTAAAAGCAATCGACGTAGTCAAATAGCTACCAAAAAGAAAGGAAGTTAGAAGCTGGATGATGGAAGTTTACAAGATTGAGAATAATAGATTTCTCCTTTGTCGAAATGACAAACTCAAATAATATTTTACAAATAGATTAAAACACAAAACTATATTTTTCTATTGCTTTAAAAACATTAAATTTGCATCTTATCAAAAATTTGTAAAAAGCAAAGCAATATATAATTATGACATCACAAGAGATTCGTCAGAAATTTTTAGATTATTTTAAAAGCAAAGACCACCTTATCGTTCCTTCTGCACCGATCGTGCTGAAAGATGACCCTACTTTAATGTTTTCCAACTCTGGAATGACGCAGTTCAAAGATTTTTTCTTAGGCTACAAAACGCCGACTGCACCGAGAATTGCCGATACACAGAAGTGTTTGAGAGTTTCCGGGAAACATAATGATTTGGATGATGTTGGTAGAGATACGTATCACCACACCATGTTTGAAATGTTGGGGAACTGGTCTTTTGGTGATTATTTCAAAAAAGATGCTATTGCTTTTGCCTGGGAATTGTTGACGGAAGTTTACGGAATTCCGAAAGAGAATCTTTATGTAACGATTTTTGAAGGAGACGCTTCTGAGAATCTCGACAGAGACCAAGATGCTTATGATTACTGGAAAGCGGTGATTTCTGAAGACCGAATTATCAACGGAAACAAAAAAGATAATTTCTGGGAAATGGGCGCAAGCGGACCTTGCGGACCTTGTTCTGAAATTCATATTGACCTAAGAACTCCGGAAGAAAAAGCTAAAGTTTCCGGTCTTGAATTGGTGAACAATGACCATCCTCAAGTGGTGGAAGTTTGGAATCTCGTTTTTATGGAATTCAACAGAAAAGCTGACGGTTCTCTGGAAAAATTACCTGCTCAACACGTAGATACAGGAATGGGCTTCGAGCGTCTTTGTATGGCGCTTCAAGGTAAGTCTTCCAATTATGATACCGATGTTTTCACGCCTTTGATCGCTAAAGTTGAAGAACTTTCAGGCAAAAAATATACTGGAATTTTAGAGGACGAAAAAGATATTGCCATCCGTGTTGTGGTTGACCACATCAGAGCTGTTTCTTTTGCGATTGCAGACGGACAATTGCCTTCAAATGGAGGAGCTGGCTACGTTATCAGAAGAATTTTGAGAAGAGGAATTTCTTATTCTTACAGATTCCTGGATATGAAAGAAGCTTTCCTTTATAAATTGGTTGCTGTTCTTCAGGAACAAATGGGAGCATTCTTCCCTGAACTGGAGAAGCAAGGAAAATTGGTTTCTGAAGTGATTAAAAGTGAGGAAGAATCTTTCTTAAGAACGATTGAAACAGGATTAATCCGAGTTGAAAAATTGATTCAGCAAACGATTTCAGAAGATAAAAAAGTGTTGCCAACTCAGGAAGTTTTCGAATTATACGATACTTATGGGTTCCCGGATGATTTAACAAGAATTATCGCTGAGGAAAAAGGTTTAACGATTGATGAAGAAGGTTTTAAATTAGCGTTAAGCGAACAAAAACAACGTTCAAAAGCAGACTCAGCTCAGAAAGTTTACGATTGGGTAACTTTAGAAGAAAGAGAAGAAAACTTCGTTGGTTATGACCAAATTGAAGCTGAAACCTACATTACAAGATACAGAAAAGTAGAAAATAAAGACGGTGAATTTTATCAGGTTGTGTTAAGCAACTCCCCTTTCTATCCTGAAGGTGGTGGACAAATCGGTGATAAAGGCGTTCTTGAAAATGCGGTTGAAAGTTTCGAAGTTCTTGAAACTAAAAAGGAAAACGGATTGATTATTTCTTTAATCAACGGACTTCCGAAAGATGCAGGTGCTGTTTTCTATGCTAAAGTGAATGCCAACGAAAGAAAAAATTCTCAGGCAAACCACTCTGCAACGCACTTGTTGCACGAAGCTTTGAGAGACGTTTTGGGAACTCACGTTGAGCAAAAAGGTTCTTACGTTGGTCCGGATTATTTGCGTTTCGATTTCTCGCATTTCAATAAAATGACGGACGAAGAATTGGCTTTGATCGAAGAAAAAGTCAATGCAAAGATCAAAGAAAATATCGCTCTTCAGGAATTCAGAAATATTCCGATTCAGGAAGCGATTGACAAAGGTGCAATGGCTTTATTCGGTGAAAAATATGGCGACAGTGTGAGAATGATCCAGTTTGAAAGTTCGAAAGAACTTTGCGGTGGAACTCACGTGAAAAGCACCAGCGAGATCGGTCATTTCAAAATCAATTCTGAAAGTTCTGCAGCAGCGGGAATCAGAAGGATTGAAGCGATTTCGGGAGACAAATCTGAAGAATATTTCAAAGGTTTAGAAAAGCAAATTACCGAACTTTCTCAATTGCTGAAATCTAAAGATGTTGTACGTTCTATCGAGAAATTAATCGAAGAAAATGCATCGTTGAAGTCTGAAGTAGAAGCTTTCAAGAAAGAAAAAGCAAAAGGCGAGATCGGCGACTGGAAAGGTGCTTATGAGCAAAAAGGCGATAAATTACTTTTAGTGAAGAAAACTTCTCTGGACGCAGGTTCTGTAAAAGATATCGTCTTCCAGTTAAAGAAAGAGATCCCAACTTCTATAACGATTATTTTGTCCGACGCAGACGGAAAACCAATGATTACCGTTGGTGTTTCTGATGACTTAGCAGGAATTTATCAGGCTGGAGCACTTATTAAAGATTTGGCAAAAGAAATCCAAGGTGGTGGTGGTGGAAACCCAGGTTTCGCTACAGCCGGAGGAAAAAATCTTGATGGTCTGGAAAATGCTTATCAGAAAGCTTTGAATATTTAAATTATTAATGAATATTACCGTTTTTGCGGTTTCTATACACAATCCCTTTCAATTTTTTGAAAGGGATTTTTTATGCTTTACAACGCCAATCGTACGTCTTCACTTCGAAGGACTTTAGTATCGATGTCGTCACTTCGAGTAACGTAGCAAAGCGAAGTGTATCGAGAAGTTTTTGATTTATGTGTTGTCTTCGGTTCATAGGTTCTCGATACATTTTTCTGCGCTGCGCTACGAAAAACACTTGAACTGACGAGCGACTGACGTAGGTTAATTGATAAGATAAATAAATTACCTCCCAAAATTCTTTTTCGCGAGATTAGGCAGGTCTTCATATCTTCCTTCAATCAATGCTAATTTTTTTGCCTGTGACCATTTCTTAATCTTTTTCTCAAATGCAATCGCTTGTTCGATATCCATAAACTGACAAAAATATACTAATTGTAACGGTCGTCTTGAGAACGTGTAAGAGCCAAAATATTTACCGTCTTGATGTTCGTCAAAACGTTTGTACACATTTTCGGTGACTCCAGTGTAGTAGGTTTTATCGGAACAAAGTAATATGTAGACGAATGATGTTTGCATGATCAATTGTATTAATAAGATTTGATTCAACGAACGTCACTTCGAGTAGATTTTTTTTCAAAAATCTACTCGAGAAGTTTGTGATGGGAAGACAAAATTTGTGCTTCGGTTCACTGGTTCTCGATACATTTTTCTACGCTGCGCTACGAAAAACACTCGAACTGACGAAGCGACTTTAGTGTCATCGTGTAGAGGGTATCGTCACTTCGAGTAGATTTTTGTTAAAAAATTGTATCGAGAAGTTTTTGATGGGAAGACAGATTTTGTGCTTCGGTTCACGGGTTCTCGATACATTTTTCTGCGCTGCGCTACGAAAAACACTCGAACTGACGAGGGAATTGACGGAATTACATTTTTTATACAGGATCTACCGGTGGGGCTTCCGGAAGTCCACTTGAGGTGTCGTGGATGATGTAGTCGTTGTATTTGGCTTCGTTGGTTTCGTAGAAAATATCCTGACCGATGCCTGCATATTTTGTGAGGAGTTGGTAGAGTTTATTGAGCGCTTCCACTCTACCTTCGGTGGTAACATCACGGTCTGAAATACCTTGAGCCTGTGCGTCGATAGCGATGTCTAAAGTATCACGTTGTGTAATCAGTGTATTGATCTTGTCTACCGTAAGACCTTCATCGGAAAGTTCGGGAAGGTATTTCTCTGCGGTGAGGTTCATGATCTTGGCGATGCGCACGAGCTCGGCATCACTTTGCTGACTGATTAATGCATTGCCGAATTCCTTATATTTGGCACTGTGCTGTCCGAAAACATTTTCTGCCGCATTGAAAATACTGCGCATCGATTTTTCCAGTGCTTTTCTGGCGGCGTCTTTTTGTTCGGTGAGATCTATTTTGATGGCTTCCAGCTGTTCATCGCTTGGGAAACTGTCTACCGTATTTCGGGCAGTCGTCAGTTCAGACTTTTTTGTGGGGTTGTAGCCACGGTCTATAAATTCGGTGAGGTCTCTGTCGATTAAAGCGATTAATTCATCAGCTTTTTGTTTCAGTACAGAATCTGCCAATCTGAAGCTACGGGTTACCTGTTCTTTTTTCATAATGGATTTGTTTTTGTGTTTTAAATAAAGGTTTGAAAATCTAATTTATCTTTTGTATTCATTCATCAACTTTCAGCAAAAGTCTGCAAAGCACTGATAAATAACAAATTGTACTTGATTGCCTCTTCGAACTGGTTGATGGGCATTTCGAACTACTTGAACGGCTCTTCGAACTGCTTGATTACTTCTTCGAAACAGTTGATTGCCTAAACGAAACACTTGAACGCCCCTTCGAAGGGGTTGATTGGCTCAACCAAGTGCTTGAATACTATTTCTAAACGGTTGAAGCGGTCTTCGAACTACTTCAGCGATCAAACGTACTACTTTATCGGTTTTTGAGATAAGTAAGTTGTTGGTTATAATGTGTGTTTTTGTGGAATCCGATGGTGCCGGAAGCCTGCGCATGAAATGCGGGATTATTTTTAAATATCATCATTTTGTTTTTTGTTGTTCTTAAAACAAATATAAAAATATTTTTGATTAGTATGGGATTTGAATTTTATTTTTTTTGAAATTAGAAAACCTCGCGGAAGGGCGAGGTTTTTATATTGAAAAGTTATTTTATAATGAAAGGATAAAGGATTTGTTTACACTACTATTAACAAAAATTCCACTTCAATTTTAACGTAATTTTCTTTCTTTTCGCCATAGCTCAATCTTAGATACAGTAGTTATACATTTAATAGTTAATAAATTCATTAAAATACTGTTTTGGTATTTTAAAAGCCTGGTTAACATCAATAAAGTATGTTGTTTCGCTATTAAATTCTTTCTCGAATTCAGAATTAAATATTACATAATATAAATCATTATCTTCGGTAATGAAGAAATCATCATCGTCATCGTGAATTTCAATATCATCATTATTTTGAACAAATAATAACAACCGTTTAAATGAATTCTTTAACTCTGAATCATTATAAAAAGAATTAATAATATTATTGTATGAATTTATAAACTCAATATTTACAACATTTTTTTCATCAAATATTTTATGTGACAACAAGTGTAAAATATAAACGAAACTAAATGGGAGTAAAATATTTTCTTTAAAGTTTGGTTTCTCGTAAACTAATCTACTTAGAAACTCTAAAGCAAATTGATTACCTAAATTTTTCATTGAAAAAATTTCAAATATTAACTTGTAATAATATTGATTGGGCTTAGACGATAGAGATACTGCTACTGCCAATTCATTTGATATATTCGTATCATAAAAAAGCTTTACCGGGATCTCTGGTAGTTTAACTATATATTCCGCTGATAAATATTCTTGCATAGATTTATGAACAAATTCATATTGATCATATGCTGATTTTACAATGATTCCATTGTGACTTTCAATCTCTTTTATAACTTTTTCCCTTTCATTATATGGTAAATTATAATCTTCGTATATTCTTTCGTACGTTGCTAGAAAAGCATCTTCAGAATATATTTTATGAGAATAATTTACAGTTAAGTCAAATGCAAACTGCGATAGAAATTCAAATTTTTGTTCATTATCAAAATTTGCATATTCTGATTCTCTAATTATGTTACGTTGCTCATCCCATTCTTCGATTAATATTCTTACTAATTTTTTATAAATAGATTTAGGTTTATCATAAAATTTACCTGTTCTTTCGTAAATGGCACACAAGTGAGCCAAAGTTAATGGACGAAGAGATAAATCAAAAAATTTTGAATTTTTTAATTCAAAAAGAAAAGAATCGGATTTAACTTTATCATTAAACCATTTAACTGCAAATTCTTCAGTCTGTATAAGATTTAAATCACAAATTTCATATTCTATTGAGTTGTCAATAGAGTAGTTATATGATGGGCTTCTTGATGTAAGTATTACCATGCTAGTGGTAAGATTTGACATTAGAGATTTAACCTCTTGAAAAAAAGTATCTACTCTTGTAGGTTTTATTTCATCAAAACCGTCAAGAATTAAAACCGTTTTTAAAGAATTTAAATAACTATTAATATATTTATTTCTTAAGCCTATATTTTCAAGTGCGAAAGTTTTATCTTTTTCCCTAGTGAAAATTTCAATTGCAAGTGTAGTTTTTAAAACACTATAAATACTGAACTTGCAACTATTTTTGAGACAAAATTTATATACTCTTTATGCTACATTTTTAGATTGATTAGACATTAAATTTTGATACTCTTTTATGGTTAAATTTCCTAAAGCCGAATGCCTTCTGTGAGTGTTGTAAAATGTTTCTATATATTCAAACACAGAGTTTTTAGCATGATCTCTAGTTTCATATTTATTTTGATAGACAAGTTCGGTTTTCAGAGTTTTGAAAAAGCTCTCAGCTACAGCATTGTCATAACAATTTCCTTTTCCGCTCATGCTTCGAGTAATGTTTTTTCCGACTATTGATGTAAATTCTGTACACGCATATTGTATCCCTCTATCTGAATGGAAAATCAAGCTATCATGATCCTGTAAAGGACGATGGAGCCTTGCCATTTTCAAGGCAGCAATACTGGTGTCCTGAGCCTTCATCGTCTCACTTAATGACCAGCCGATAACCTTTCTGTCAAACAAATCAATGACTGTAGTAAGATACAACCAACCCTGACCTGTGCGGATATACGTAATATCAGACACCCAGACCTCTTTACTGCTTGTAACCTGAAAATTTTGATTCAAATAATTTTCAGCAACAGGGTATCGATGGGATGAGTTGGTAGTTTTCTTAAATTTTTTCTTTACAATACTTCTCAGGTTGCGTTCTCTCATTAGTCTGGCCACCAAAGGACGTGAAGCTCTCATTCCTTTTGCTTCCAGTTCTCGGGCAATACGAGGGCTTCCATATCTCCCACGGCTCCAATGATAAATACTAAAGATTTCTGCTGATAAAATGGCTCTTCTTTCTGATTGCTTACTCGGTTTTCTTTTCTTCCAATGATAAAAACTGCTCCTGCTTACCTTTAATACTTCGCACATCTTCCCGACAGGAAACACATCAGCGTGTTCTTTGATAAATTTATATCTTACCCGTCTCTCTTGGAGAAGATGC
The DNA here is from genome assembly GCF_006175945.1 of Chryseobacterium mulctrae. Taxonomy (NCBI): domain Bacteria; kingdom Pseudomonadati; phylum Bacteroidota; class Flavobacteriia; order Flavobacteriales; family Weeksellaceae; genus Chryseobacterium; species Chryseobacterium mulctrae. Next base: position 656,224 of record NZ_VAJL01000001.1, read on the forward strand.
CTACCGCCTTTTTTAAGATATCACGTTCAAGCTTTGTTTCTTCTAGTTCTTTGCGAAGTCTCAATAACTCTTCCCTTATTGGATCAGAGGATATTTGTTTTTCCTTGCTAAGTTTACCTTCTTTGTGAAGTTTTCGCCAATTAACGAGACTTTCTTTACAGATCCCCAATTCTTCAGCTACCGAGGATACATTGCCTCGCTGCTCACTTAAAGATACTGCTTGGATCTTAAACTCTAGACTGTAATTTTTTCTGATCTTTTTCATACTCTTAAAGATAAAGAGTATAAGAATTGTGTCCTAACAAAGTTAGCAACTCCAGCTTCTAATTCAATATCTAAATCGATATATACATCTGTTAAACTTTTATTACCTTTTAAATCTTTAAAGGAAATTGATTTAGTTGTGTTCAATATAAATTGATTGTGCTCATAAATAGCATTTTCTAAATCAGTTTGATTAACAATAAGTTCAACTCTTGAATTTTCCAGTATTTTTTTTACGGATGAAATTCCTTCCTTAACAAATTGAGTAATTAGTGTTTTAATCAATATTTCTTTGAATGGCATAATTAAAGATAGAATGGTTATAGTATTACATTAAAAATTTGGTTTTACGCAAAGCGTTAATCCATTATATAATTTCATTAAAACTAAATAATTATTTTAAGTAAACCAATTTTATTTCAACCCTAAATGAAAAAATATAAAAACCCCGTATTCTCGATACAAAATTATTCTTCAAATAATTTCTACTCGAACTGACGGAAGTTCAACAATAGAAATAGTATTTCATTATAAAAGCCTTAAAAACTTTTAAATAAAATCTAATTTATCATTCATTTGGGAATTGATTAATATAAAAACAAAACGTATTAAATTGAAATTCAGTAGATTTTATTTTTAACAAAAGATTATATTTTCTCTTATGGTTTTGTAACTTTCTTATCAATAGTTTTGTCTCATTAATAAAAACTCAATGACAAAACTTTTATCTACTCTACTTTTACTTTGTACGGTACTTATTTTTGGGCAAACTCAATTGAAAGTTTTCAATAAAACCAATAAGAAACCGATTGAAAATGCAGCCGTTTACTGTGACGACAATCTTTTGGGAAAAACCAATTATGAAGGCGTTTTATCATTTAAAACAAAATGTAAAAAAGTAGAAATTCTTGCCAGCAATTTTGAAGATGCTTTGATTGATGTAAAAAAGTCGATGGATGTTGCCATGCAGCCTTTGTCAGAAAAACAAAGTAACATCGATAAGATTATCATCACCGATAAAAGTGACCCGAAAGCTTTGAGAATTTTAGATGAAGTCAATAAAAGGGAAAAAGAAAATTCACCAAAGTCTTTAGATACCTATAACTTTAAATCATATTCAAAGTTTTCGATCGATGTAGACAAAGATTCAATTGATACTTTTAAAAATTTCTTGGCTTCGAGAAAAGATTCTCTTTCAAAAGTCGATAAAAAAGAATTTAAACAAAAAGAAAGCGAGAAGAAAGATTCGTTAATTAATGAAGATTTCATCAACGCTTCACAGGAAAGCCAGATGTTTCTTTGGGAAAAGGCAACGGAATACAAATATTCACAAAAATTTGGAGAAAAAACCAATATCATCGATAACAGAATGTCGGGTTTTAAAAATCCTATTTATGAAGCTTTAGCCATTAATATTTCCAATTTAAACAGAACTCCAAGACAGTTACGTCCTGAGAATAGAAAGCTTTTCAACTTTTATATGTCGGATACTTTGCAGTTAGACGGAAGGAAAACTTACGTTATCAAATTCAAGGAAATTACTGACAAAAAGAAGCAAAATCCGAGAAAATTTAATGGTAAAATTTACATTGACTCTGAAACGTATGCACTGAAAAAATTTGAAAGTGCCAACAAAAAAAGAAATGAAGGCGACATTATCTCTGTATGGAAACCAATTGACGGAAAATGGTTTTTGGATCATGAAGATATTAAACTGAAAATGGGCGACCAGACCTTCAATATTGCAAAGAGAGACAGTGTAAAGACCGATAGTTTAAAGAAAGGCGCATACATCAGCGACAAGCGAAAATACCATCAGAAAACCTTTGGAAATTATCTGTATGTAACAAATCGTTTCTTTGATTTCCAACTGAATGAAGCACAGAAAGCATCTGAATTTAAAGGGTATTCTCTGGAAATGAAAAACTCTGACGGAAGTTTGCTTGATCAATACAGAACCGACAGTTTGACCGCAAGAGAAAGCGCAACCTATACTCAAATCGACAGTTTTGTACAGAAGCATGATTTTGAAAAGAAACTGAGTTTTTTAACCCAATTAATGAGAGGAAATCTGCGTTATAAAATGATTGATTTTGATATTACTAAGCTTTTCAGCTACGATAAATACCAAGGTATTCGTTTGGGAGCAGGATTAAAACTGAATGAAAAATTTAGCAAAACATTTTCTCCGGATGGATATTTCGGTTATGGTTTTAAAGACCACACCTGGAAATATGGTCTTGGTCTTGACATGAAATTATCCGATAAAAGAACTTCTGTTTTCCGCGTTGATTATGTAGATGACGTCTTTGCAGCAGGAAGATTCAGCAATACTATGTGGGATATGATGATGAAAGTGAATGACCTGAATCTAGATCTGCACAATGCTAATTTTTATAAAAATCAAAAATGGGGAGCATCGTATTTGTATGACATTTCGAACTCATTGAGTATGAAAATCGCGGTGAATAAAGAGAAACAGGAAGCACTTTTTGATTATCAATACAAAAATCTAGGAAACCGTTTCGATAATGTAAGCACAACATTATCTCTAAAATTCTCACCAAACGATAAAAATATTATGACGCCAAGCGGAAAATATACCTATGAAAAAGGCTTTCCGCAAGTTTATATGAATTTTGAAAAAGGAATTGACGGATTGGGCGGAGAATTGGATTATTACAGGGCAGATGCATTGATCATTCATCAGTTCAGATCAAAATTAGGCTACACCAATCTTAAACTTTTTGGAGGAATTTCATCAGGAACTGCTCCAATCTGGAAAAACTTTGAAATTGCAGGTCAAAACGACAGAAATCCTGATCATTGGTATTCTAATATCAATACTCCAAACAATTTAGCATTTGCAACAATGCCTTCAGGAACTTTCTTTGCAGATAAATTTATCGCATTTAAAGTTTCACAATATTTACCGTTCAGGTTTAAAACCTTTGGTTCACGATATTCAAACATCGAACTGGAATACCAATCTGCTATCGGAGATTTCAAAAACAGAGGCGATCATCAGTTCGATTTTCAGGTACTCGACCATTATTATCAGGAAGTTGGTGTAATCTGGAATAGATTTTTAGGCAGAAACTTCGGTGTAGGCTTCTCATATAGATTAGGACACTACCAAACCTCTCAATTCAAAGATAATTTCGGAATTAAATTGAGGTTCAATGTTCTAAATTAATAAAACAAGCTCATTACAAAGGAGATCTAAAACAAACCGTCATCAACTTTAAAAGTTGATGACGGTTTGTTTTAGAAAAAAGAATCTCATAAAATTTATACCCGAATTATTTATATGATGATATTAAAGTTTTTTCAGGAGCTATTTCCGGCTATTCGCTATTACTCCTCACGCCGTTGCTTTTTCATTTCTATATCCCACCAACTCTCCTACTCATGTTGCGGGGTAACCGCTTCTATACGGGCTAGGAAAGTCGGCATAAAAATAGATTGAAGATTTTAAAAATTAGCGATTATTCATTAGAATGTTCATTAAATATTTCCACTTTTAAACTGAACATTCTATTAGAAAGAAGATAAATATTTCAACAGAAATATATTAGAGAAAATTTCATGATAAAAAATTAATTGATGAGATTATTTAGAATCTACCCTTTCCCAAAAGCAGCTCCTGAGGAGTGCAACCTTTCTAAAACATTACAGACTCATTTTCATAAGCTCCGGAGGAGCGACACAACTAATAATTAGCAATTAGCAATAGATAATAGATAAAATTACTTATTGTCTATTGCTAATTACTGATCCATGATCATTTATCCATTATAAATTATCATTGATATATATTGTTGATTTCTGAGTTTATAACAAAAAAAAAAGTCTCATAGAAACAAATCTATGAGACTTTTAAAAAAACTGGCGGCGACCTACTCTCCCGCTTTCGCAGTACCATCGGCGCTAGAGGGCTTAACTTCTGTGTTCGGAATGGGAACAGGTGAGCCCCTCTGCTAAAACCACCCTAAAGGTTGTATATAAGAGGGTAGAGTTTAGTAGTTAGAGGTTAGTGATATACTAACTTCTAATCTCTAATTTCTAACTTCTGATTTTATCGATAAAAACATTCACAAAGAGGTAACCTTGCTGCACTTTCGTAGCACCATATCAGGCTATAAATCTACGGGTAATTAGTACTACTCGGCTATGACATTACTGCCTTTACACCTATAGCCTATCAACGTTGTCATCTCCAACGACCCTTAAAAGATGTCTCATCTTGAGGCGAGTTTCGCACTTATATGCTTTCAGTGCTTATCTCTTCCAAACGTAGCTACTCAGCGGTGCTCCTGGCGGAACAACTGATACACCAGAGGTTTGTTCAAATCGGTCCTCTCGTACTAGATTCAAGCCCTCTCAAACATCTAACGCCCGCAATAGATAGAGACCGAACTGTCTCACGACGTTCTGAACCCAGCTCGCGTGCCACTTTAATGGGCGAACAGCCCAACCCTTGGGACCTTCTCCAGCCCCAGGATGTGACGAGCCGACATCGAGGTGCCGAACCTCCCCGTCGATATGAGCTCTTGGGGGAGACTAGCCTGTTATCCCCGGAGTACCTTTTATCCTATGAGCGATGGCCCTTCCATACGGAACCACCGGATCACTATGTCCTGCTTTCGCACCTGATCGACTTGTAGGTCTCACAGTCAAGCACCCTTATGCCATTACACTCTACGCACGGTTACCAAGCGTGCTGAGGGTACCTTTGAAAGCCTCCGTTACTCTTTTGGAGGCGACCACCCCAGTCAAACTACCCACCACGCAGTGTCCTTCAATACAGAAGTTAGGCTCCAAGTAAGTAAAGGGTGGTATTTCAACGTTGACTCCACAAACACTAGCGTGCCTGCTTCAAAGTCTCCCACCTATCCTACACATTACTTACTCAAAGTCAATACGAAGTTATAGTAAAGGTTCACAGGGTCTTTTCGTCCCATTGCGGGTACTCGGCATCTTCACCGAGACTACAATTTCACAGAGCTCATGGTTGAGACAGTGCCCAGATCGTTACACCATTCGTGCAGGTCGGAACTTACCCGACAAGGAATTTCGCTACCTTAGGACCGTTATAGTTACGGCCGCCGTTTACTGGGGCTTCAGTCAAACGCTTCGCATTGCTGCTAACGCCCTTCCTTAACCTTCCAGCACCGGGCAGGTGTCAGACCCTATACTGCATCTTTCGATTTTGCAGAGTCCTGTGTTTTTGATAAACAGTCGCCTGGGCCTTTTTACTGCGGCCACCATTGCTGATGGCGTCTCTTCTCCCGAAGTTACGAGACTATTTTGCCTAGTTCCTTAACCATGATTCACTCTAGCACCTTAGGATTCTCTCCTCGACTACCTGTGTCGGTTTTGGTACGGGTTGCTTCACTTCGGCTTTTCTTGGAAGCACTTTCCCTACAACAACTTCGCCCGAAGGCTAGGTCTTGACTATTCCGTCAGTCTCCAGTAAGTACGGCACTCCGTCCCCTTTTTAGTGTGAGCAAGTATGGGAATATTAACCCATTGTCCATCCACTACCCCTTTCGGGTTCGCGTTAGGTCCCGACTAACCCTCAGCTGATTAGCATGGCTGAGGAAACCTTAGTCTTTCGGTGAGCGGGTTTCTCGCCCGCTTTATCGTTACTTATGCCTACATTTTCTTTTCTGTCCGCTCCACCAAGCCTCACGACTCAGCTTCTGTGCAAACAGAATGCTCCCCTACCAGATATATCTAATGATATAAATCCATAGCTTCGGTACTCTATTTATGCCCGATTATTATCCATGCCGGACCGCTCGACTAGTGAGCTGTTACGCACTCTTTAAATGAATGGCTGCTTCCAAGCCAACATCCTAGCTGTCAATGCAGTCCAACCGCGTTGCTTCAACTTAATAGAGATTTGGGGACCTTAGCTGTTGGTCTGGGTTCTTTCCCTCTCGGACACGGACCTTAGCACCCGCGCCCTCACTGCCGTGGAACATTTATTAGCATTCGGAGTTTGTCAGGAATTGGTAGGATTTGACTCCCCCGCATCCAATCAGTAGCTCTACCTCTAATAAACTTATACACGACGCTGCACCTAAATGCATTTCGGGGAGTACGAGCTATCTCCCAGTTTGATTGGCCTTTCACCCCTACCCACAGGTCATCCGAAGACTTTTCAACGTCAACCGGTTCGGTCCTCCACTTTGTGTTACCAAAGCTTCAACCTGCCCATGGGTAGATCACAAGGTTTCGCGTCTAATACTACTAACTAAGCGCCCTATTCAGACTCGCTTTCGCTCCGGCTCCGGACCTGAAGTCCTTAACCTCGCTAGTAACATTAACTCGTAGGCTCATTATGCAAAAGGCACGCCGTCACCCAACTTGTGGGCTCCGACCGCTTGTAGGCGTACGGTTTCAGGTTCTATTTCACCCTTCTATTCGAAGTGCTTTTCACCTTTCCTTCACAGTACTTGTTCACTATCGGTCTTTCAGGAGTATTTAGCCTTGGAGGATGGTCCCCCCATATTCAGACAGGATTTCACGTGTCCCGCCCTACTCATTTATCACTTAAATATGCCTTTCATATACGGGGCTATCACCCTCTACGGCTGTTCTTTCCAGAACATTCTATTAAACATATAAAAGCTTTTGGGCTAATCCGCGTTCGCTCGCCACTACTTACGGAATCTCTTCGATTTCTTTTCCTCCGGGTACTTAGATGTTTCAGTTCTCCGGGTTTGCTCTCCTTGCGGAGTGACATGTCTTCAACATGCCGGGTTGCCCCATTCGGACATCTCGGGATCAATTCGTGTGTGCCAATCCCCCGAGCTTTTCGCAGCTTACCACGTCCTTCGTCGCCTCTGAAAGCCTAGGCATCCGCCATACGCCCTTAACGATTTCTTTCCTAATATTATATTAGTTCAGTATTTTTTGATAAACTTTCGTCTATCGATATTTTTATAAACTCGGCACTCGAAAGTGCTCGGTTATCTCTTTGTGATATCTTTACCGTTAATGTCAATGATCTTTAATTCTTTTCAGAAATTCTGATGAACAAATATTGTTTTTGGCTCTATTCGTAACTTTTAAATCAGTTTTCCAAAACTGTGGAGAATAAGGGAGTCGAACCCTTGACCTCCTGCGTGCAAGGCAGGCGCTCTAGCCAGCTGAGCTAATTCCCCCTCTAGGTAAGATGTTAGATGTTAGTAATTAGATATTAGTAAAAAACTAACTTCTAAATTCTAATTTCTAACCTCTATTTCAATTAGTAGTCTCGGGCAGGCTCGAACTGCCGACCTCTACATTATCAGTGTAGCGCTCTAACCAGCTGAGCTACGAGACTCTCTCTAATTAATAATTATTAATTAATAATTGTTAATTATCTCTGTTCCCGTTTACTAATTTCTAGTGGGTTTTGTATTTTTATATTATATATCAACCAAATAAAAAACTAAAGCTTCTCTTTAAGTAAGTACTTATGTATCTTACGATACTAATTTTGTTTATCGTCTAAAGACGCTCTAAAATGAGATGTTCCAGCCGCACCTTCCGGTACGGCTACCTTGTTACGACTTAGCCCTAGTTACTTGTTTTACCCTAGGCAGCTCCTGTTACGGTCACCGACTTCAGGTACCCCAAACTTCCATGGCTTGACGGGCGGTGTGTACAAGGCCCGGGAACGTATTCACCGCATCATGGCTGATATGCGATTACTAGCGATTCCAGCTTCATAGAGTCGAGTTGCAGACTCCAATCCGAACTGAGACCGGCTTTCGAGATTCGCATCCTATCGCTAGGTAGCTGCCCTCTGTACCGGCCATTGTATTACGTGTGTGGCCCAAGGCGTAAGGGCCGTGATGATTTGACGTCATCCCCACCTTCCTCTCTACTTGCGTAGGCAGTCTCACTAGAGTCCCCAACTGAATGATGGCAACTAGTGACAGGGGTTGCGCTCGTTGCAGGACTTAACCTAACACCTCACGGCACGAGCTGACGACAACCATGCAGCACCTTGAAAATTGTCCGAAGAAAAGTCTATTTCTAAACCTGTCAATTCCCATTTAAGCCTTGGTAAGGTTCCTCGCGTATCATCGAATTAAACCACATAATCCACCGCTTGTGCGGGCCCCCGTCAATTCCTTTGAGTTTCATTCTTGCGAACGTACTCCCCAGGTGGCTAACTTATCACTTTCGCTTAGTCTCTGAATCCGAAAACCCAAAAACGAGTTAGCATCGTTTACGGCGTGGACTACCAGGGTATCTAATCCTGTTCGCTCCCCACGCTTTCGTCCATCAGCGTCAGTTAAAACATAGTGACCTGCCTTCGCAATTGGTGTTCTAAGTAATATCTATGCATTTCACCGCTACACTACTTATTCCAGCCACTTCTACTTTACTCAAGACCTGCAGTATCAATGGCAGTTTCATAGTTAAGCTATGAGATTTCACCACTGACTTACAGATCCGCCTACGGACCCTTTAAACCCAATAAATCCGGATAACGCTTGCACCCTCCGTATTACCGCGGCTGCTGGCACGGAGTTAGCCGGTGCTTATTCGTATAGTACCTTCAGCTTTCCACACGTGGAAAGGTTTATCCCTATACAAAAGAAGTTTACAACCCATAGGGCCGTCGTCCTTCACGCGGGATGGCTGGATCAGGCTCTCACCCATTGTCCAATATTCCTCACTGCTGCCTCCCGTAGGAGTCTGGTCCGTGTCTCAGTACCAGTGTGGGGGATCACCCTCTCAGGCCCCCTAAAGATCACTGACTTGGTAGGCCGTTACCCTACCAACTATCTAATCTTGCGCGTGCCCATCTCTATCCACCGGAGTTTTCAATATCAAATGATGCCATTCAATATATTATGGGGTATTAATCTTCCTTTCGAAAGGCTATCCCCCTGATAAAGGCAGGTTGCACACGTGTTCCGCACCCGTACGCCGCTCTCAAGATCCCGAAAGATCTCTACCGCTCGGCTTGCATGTGTTAGGCCTCCCGCTAGCGTTCATCCTGAGCCAGGATCAAACTCTCCATTGTATGTTTGTCTGACTCACTCAAAGTTTTGACGCTTTAGTTTTTCCTTACTTGGTTGTATATTATTTTTCAATGATCTCTTCTCTCTCGCTTTTTACGATACCTACATTTTCTGTCGTTTTCAGTACCGATTTGCGTGTGCAAAAGTAAAACTTTATTTCTAACTGACCAAATGTTTTTAAAAGAAATTTTAAAGTTTTTTGATGACCCTAAATCCTTATTTCCCACACTTGATTTATTCTACTCCGCTCCCGTTTTACCGGACTGCAAAGATAAGAATCTTTTTATTTCTCGCAAATTTTTATTTCAAAAAATTTAAAAGTTTTTTCTAAGATCTTTATCTATCCGTAGATAACACTAGTCTTATCGTTTTCGCCTTATTCAAAGCTCTTCTGCGCTACCAATCAACTCTCGTTTTTCAGTGGGGCAAAAGTAGTACTTTATTACCACACAATCCTAATTTATTTAACATAAAATTCATATTTAATCAATATTCCATGGTAACTAGCTGGTTTTATGATTCAAAATTTTGAGAGTTATAGGTAGCAGGAGTTAGGACTTAGGTTATCAGTGGCTGGTCGCAGGTTGTGTCGGAGAGTTGGAGAGTAATAGTGTTGGAACGTTTGAGAGTGAAGATTATAGGAAAGGGTTAAGTTCTGAAAGTATAAGAGAGAAGAAAGAAAAGGTTTCAGACGGAAATATCTATGATAATATAGAGAAGCGCTTTATCGCAAAGGCAAACTAAGAGTTTTTAGTTGTGTTCTTATATAGGATAAACTAAGGCGTTCTACTTAGCTAAGAAAAACAAATCAGAAAATAACGGATTGGTGATCTATGTGTCGCTCCCATGGAACTTTGATTCTAAATTCATATGCTTTGCTACAAAGGTGGTGCTCCGATGGAGCGCTATCTCGTATTTTGGTAACATCTTATCCTATTAACAGGACGCCACTCCGTGGCTTTTGAAGATCTTTGCTTCTAAATACATTAACTAAGACTAGCTCATATTAAATATTTAGTGATATTTTTTTTAAAAACTCAACATTCTCATAGTAAGTCTATCATCTATTATCTTGTATTTACTCGCATTCTAAAATAGCCCGGATTGAACGGCTTGTTTGAGCTCTTTTTGCTGCAAAGAAAAAGCAGGGCGCAAAAAAGCGAGTAGTGAAAGCCGGATTAAGCTCATGAAAAAATACAATTACTTATTTATATAGATTATCATTTTTTGAAATCCATCTATATTATATATATGATAAAAAATATCCCTGAAAATTTCAGAGAGAATGATATCTTCAATAATGATTATTTCAAGAGTATATAATTAATGTAAATGAGTCATCATTTTTTTGAAATCTTCGGAATCGTTTTTGATGTGAAATAAGTTAACTTTAAAAACTTTCTCACAATAAGAAATATCAGTAATTTTGAACGAGCATAATGGTATGAAAAGGCTTCTGAGTTTTATTTTTTTGTGGGCATTTATTTTTGGTTTTTCGCAATCAAAAATCACTGTATTTAATGAAACTGATAAAACTCCGATTGCCAACGCAAATGTATCATGCAATGATAAGGTTTTAGGCAAAACTAACGCTGCAGGGTTTCTGGAATTTAAAACTAAATGTAAAAACATTCAGATTGAAGCATCAGGTTTTCATAAAGAAACTGCTTTAGTAGAAAGTAATATTCAGATTTCTCTTACGTCGACTTCCTCTAAGACCTTTGCGATAGAAACGGTAATTCTTGAAGATAAAAGTGATCCCAGAGCTTTGGAAATTCTCAGAAAAGTAGATCAGCTTTTTAAAAGCAACTCTCCCGAAAGTCTAGATTCTTATTCATACAAATCTTACGAAAAGGTTTCCCTCGATATTGACCAAGACAGTATTACTGCATTTAATAATGTATTCACAAACAATTTAGGATTATTTAAAAACAATAAAAAAGAAGATTCTTTACAGGATATTTCTGCAAGAAAAATTTTTGCCAATAGTAAATTATTTCTTTGGGAAAGAGCTCAGGAATTTTTGTATTCTAAAAAATATGGCGAAAAGATAAATATTCTTGACAACCGAATTTCCGGACTGAAACAGCCTATTTACGAAATGATCGCGCTGCAAAGCAATAGAAATAAAATTCCTAATCAGATCAAACAGGAAAATCGTGGTTTGTACCGTTTCTTTCTTACAGACAGCATCGAAATTGATGGAAGACAAAATTATGTAATCCGTTTTCGTGAAGCCAATTATAAAAAACCGGTAAAAAAAAGAAAATTCAGCGGTACTATTTATATTGATACAGAAACGTATGGCATCAAAAAAATCGAAAGCGTAAGCAAAGAGAAAAACGAAGGAAATATTACGAGCATTTGGATTTACTTCAACAACAAATGGTTTTTATCTGAAGAACGTGTAAAACTACGTATGAGCCGAATGATGATGGGACAGGACAGTGAAAATCCTGAAAAAGAGAAAGAAAAAAAGAAAAGTTTCGGAACGTATGCCTATCTCAATTCAAAATATTTCAATTACATCTCTCCTATTGAAGAAGATCCGAAAGATTTTAAAGGCTATACTTTTTCGGTAAAAAATACAAGCGGAAACACCCTTCATCTTTATCGTCCAGAACCTTTATCGCCGAGAGAAAGTCATACCTACAAAACCATTGACAGTTTAGGAAAAGTTTATAAAATCGACCGAACAGCGAGAATTTTAACAGGTTTGATTAACGGACAGGTTCGTGTAGGAAGTTTTGATTTTGATATTGGTGAAATAGTCAATTATAACTTGTATGAAGGCTTCAGGTTGGGCTTAAAAGGAAAACTGAATGAAAATTTTGATCCTTATTTTTCTCCGGATTATTATTTTGCTTACGGTTTGGGTGACGACAAATTCAAATACGGAATTGGAGTCGACATGAAAACTACACTCGAAAAAAACTCTTATTTTAGGCTTGAATATTATGACGATGTAAATTCTTCAGGTGAATTTTATCGCCGACTTTGGACCTTCAGAATGCGAATGATGAATTATGGAAATAACATCAACAACGATAAATATTACCGTTATAAGGGCGCTTCTTTGTCTTATTTAAATGACGTTACCAACGGTTTAACGCTCGCTTTCGCTACAAGAAGAAATTCTGAGGAAGCTCTATTTGATTATAATTTCCGCGGAAAAGGTGGTTCTTTTGAAAACTTCAATACTTTGGTGACGTTAAAATATTCCCCAAATTCAACCAATATTATGACTCCACAGGGAAAATCGCTGATCGATCAGAAGTATCCTGAGCTATATTTTAATTATGAACAGAGTATGAAAGTTTTTGGCGGAGATTTTAATTATACTCGTTTTGATGCCTTGTTTGTGCACAATTTCAAAACAAGACTGGGAACTACAGGCGTTCGTTTATACGGAGGTTTTCTTTTGGGTGAAGCACCGATTTGGAAAAATTTCACAACAAATGGATTGGCTTCTCCAAGTCGTGATATTAATTTTAACCTTACTTCTTATCTCGGTTTTGCCACTTTGGAAGGTGGAAAATATTACAATGATAAATTTATTGCGTATTATTTCACTCATAAATTACCTTTCTACTTTAAAAGTATTGGTCAGAATGTAACAAGCTTTGATTTTGTTCTTAGAGGTACAATTGGTGATATGAAACATCCCGAATATCATGATTACAGATTCGAAAAGCTGGATCATTTGTATCAGGAAGTTGGATTAGAATGGAATAACTTTTTATCTTCTTACTTCAACTTAGGATTATTTTACAGGATTGGTTACTACACGACAACCAATTTTAAGCAGAATTTTGCGGTACAGTTTAAATTAAAGCTTCTTGAGTTTTAATCTAAG